>JAYZQJ010000116.1:0-50301 GCA_036149055.1 Myxococcota bacterium
TCCCGATGGGGCCCCGGGTGGGGGGGGCGTTGCGGGGGGGGGGGGGGGGGCCCCCCCCCCCCCCCCCCGGCGCCCCCCCACCCCCCCCCGCGACTCCGGGCGCATCCGCGCCCTACGCACGCGCCGCTGCGCCGGCTCCGCGGGGCCCCCCCTGCCCACTCCGGGGCCTCGCTCCGCTCGACCCCGACCCCGGCGCGGGGCGCCGGGGGCCCTGCGGCTCGCGCTCGCGCTGCGCGCGAGCTGGCCGCCCGCCGCCGCGGGATCGAACCTAGGAGGTGGCGCTCGTGGCGACCTCCCTCGGGTGTCGAGGTCGTGATCGCGGTCTGCGCGTGAACTTTGCCGTCCCTCGAGCTTTCGCTGGCGCGTCGGTTCGGCGACAGTCGGCGGGTGGACGTCACCTCGATCGCGGACGCCGAGCCGGGTCGCCGCCTCCGGTTCGAGGGCGTCATCCGGCCCGCGGCGTCCGTCGCCCTGCGCTCGCCGCTCGGCGACCGAGAGTGCGTGTACTGGGACGTGCGCGAGGGCGCGTCGGACGACGTGCTGGAGCGGGGGGTGCAGCCCTTCTGGCTCGAGGACGCGACCGGGCGGGTGCTGGTCACCCCGGTGCAGCCCGAGGTCGGCGCCCGCGGGGAGCGTCGCACCGCGCTCCTGGACCAGGTCGTGTCCGACGTCGACGCGGTGGCGGCGCGCATCCGGGAGCTGAAGGAGGGGCTACGCGAGGATCCCAACCGCCGCGAGCTCGTGCAGGAGCGGCGGCGGCTGGCCAAGGTGGCGACCCTGCTCTGCGCCATCCGCGCCGAGGCGAACGGCAACGTGCACCTCGGGGGAGATCTCGCCGGTCAGCGCGAGTGGATCGATCGGTACGCGCACCTCGCGGACGACGGCCCCGGCGCCGGCTCGGTCGGGCTCCGGGTGCAGCGCTGGGAGACGGTGCTGTGC
The DNA here is from genome assembly GCA_036149055.1 of Myxococcota bacterium. Taxonomy (GTDB): domain Bacteria; phylum Myxococcota_A; class Polyangia; order Polyangiales; family Sandaracinaceae; genus JAVJQK01. Next base: position 940 of record JAYZQJ010000116.1, read on the forward strand.
GAGGGGCAGCGGGTCGCGATCGAGGGCCGCATCGATCGCGCGCCCACGCCGCCCGGGATCGCCGGCCGCGGAGGGGGCTACCGCACCGCGCCGACCTGCCTGACCCTGAGCGACGAGCCGCTCGTGATCCTCGGGCTCGGCGACGCCGCCCCCGAGCCGCCGATCGACGCGCCGACCCACGCGCCGACCGGCGAGCCGCCAGCCGAGCGCCGAGGTCTCACGCCCTTCGAGTCACGCGTCATCGGCGGGCTGCTCGCGCTCCTGACCCTCGGCGGGCTGCTGTACCTGCTGCGGTGAGCACCTCGAGCACGTGGGCGGCGACGCGGTCGCGGAACCAGCGGTGGCCGGCGTCGGCGTGGAGGCGCTCGGGCCAGTAGGCGGCGACGGGGATGTCGGGGATCGCGATCGGCGGACGATGCATCGCGAGGCCGAGGCGCTCGGCGAGCGGCCGGACGAGCTCCGCCGGCGCGGTGAAGAAGAGGTCGGTGCGCGACACCACCTCCGGCGCGACCAGGAAGCTCGGCACGTGCAGCCCGATCCGCCGCTCGAGCCCCGCCTGCTGGAGGGCGACGTCGACGAAGCTCGGCGTCTCGCCAGGCCGAGCGCGGATCTGGACGTGCGGGTAGGCGCACCAGCGCTTGGCGGTGAGGCGCGCCCGGACGCCCGGGTGGTCGCGCCGCGCGAGCACCGCCCAGCTGACCTGGCCGAGGCCGCGACGCACCAGCCCGGCGACGTCGAGGGTGGCCGGGGCGAGCGCGAGGTCGGCGCCCTCGAGCGCGGCCGCGGTGTCGCCGAAGGGGGCGCGCACCTCGAGCGAGACGCGCGGCGCCGCCCGGGTCATGTCGCCGAGGAGCTCGGGAAGGAACGCGGCGAGCAGATCGGGGCACACCAGCCCGAACCGCCGCTCGCTCCGGGCCGCGTCGAACGCGCCCTCGTCGCTCAGGATGCGGCCCAGCTCGGCCAGCGCGCGCGCCAACGGCTCCTGCATCGCCAGCGCGCGCGGCGTCGGCGTCATGCCTCGCCCCTCCCGCACGAGGATCGGGTCGCCCAGCGCCTCCCGCAGCCGCGCGAGCGCGTGGCTCGTCGCCGGCTGCGTGCGCCCGAGACGCGCCGCGGCGCGGGTGACGTTGCGCTCGGTCAGCAGCGCGTCGAGCGCGAGGAGCAGGTTCAGGTCGAGCTGCGAGAGATTCACCTCATGCATGCTGACATGCCGACCATCGATGCGACAGATGACCGGGCGAGGCCGAGGATGGACGCGAAGGAGGCAGCCATGCGGGTGTTCGTCACGGGAGGGTCGGGGTTCGTCGGAGGTCACGTCATCGAGGCGCTCGTCGCCGAGGGTCACGAGGTGAGGGCGATGGCGCGATCTCCGCGGAGCGCGGACGCGGTGGAGGGGTTCGGCGCCGCGTCGGTGCGCTGCAGCCTCGACGAGGTCGAGGCGCGTCACCTCGAGGGCTGCGACGCGGTCGTGCACTGCGCGGCGCGCGCCGAGGAGTGGGGCACCCGCGCGCAGTTCTGGGAGGCCAACGTCGAGGGCACGACCCGGGTCCTCGACGCGGCGCGCGACGCCGGCGTGACGCGCTTCGTGCACATCGGCAGCGAGGCCGCGCTCTTCGACGGCGGCGCGCTCGAGGGCGTCGACGAGACCGCGCCCTACCCGTCCCGGCAGCGCTTCCTCTACTCGGAGACCAAGGCGGAGGCCGAGCGGCGCGTGCTGGCGGCGAACGGCGAGGGCTTCACCACGATCTCGCTCCGCCCGCGCTTCGTCTGGGGCCCGCGCGACACCTCGGTGCTCCCCGCGGTGCTGCGCATGAAGGACTCCTGGACCTGGCTGGACGGCGGCGCGGCGCGGACCTCCACCACCCACGTGAAGAACGTCGCCCACGCGGTGAGCCTCGCCCTGACGCACGGCCGCGGCGGCGAGGCCTACTTCGTGGCCGACGACGGCGAGCGCTCCCTGAGGGAGTTCCTCTCCGAGCTCGCCGAGACCCAGGGCGTGACGCTCGCGGACCGCAGCCTGCCCGGCGCGGTGGCCCGCCCGATGGCGAGCGCGCTCGAGTGCGTCTGGCGCGTGGCCCGCGCGGAGTCCCCGCCCCCGCTGACCCGCTTCGCCGCGGCGATGATGTCCCGCACCGTGACCGTCGACACCTCGAAGGCGCGCCGCGACCTCGGCTACGCGCCCGTGACGACGGTCCCCGAGGGCCTGGCCGCGCTACGACGCGAGGCCTGAGGCGCTCGTCAGCCTTCGAGCAGGCCCTTGGCCTTCGCGACCTCGCGCACCGCGGGGAGGACCGCCTCGAGGGTGTCGGGGTTGTTGCAGGCGAGGATGCCCTTGCGGTTCTTCAGATCCTCGCCGCCGTATTCGAAGGGCTTGCCGTCGAGATCGGTGAACTCGCCGCCGGCGGCGCGGAGGATGGCGTCGGGCGCGCAGGCGTCCCAGGCGCTCGAGTGCTCCGAGAGGTGCACGTAGAGATCGGCCTCGCGCTCGGTGATCAGGCCGACCTTCAGGCCGACCGAGCCGGAGCGCATCTCGTTCTCGATGCCGAGCTTCTCGACGAGGTCGCTCGTGGCCTTGCTGCGGTGCGAGCGCGAGACGACGAGGCGGAGATCCTTCGGCTTCGAGGTGTCGGTGACCTTGAGCGCGTAGGTGCGCGAGTCGCGCTCGAGGAAGGCGCTGTCGCCGACCACCCCGCGGTAGAGCTTGTCGCCGACCGGCTTGTAGACCACGCCGAGCTTGGCCTCCCCGTCGATCGCCAGGCCGATCATCACCGAGAACTCGCCGTTCTTCGCGACGAACTCCTTGGTGCCGTCGAGCGGGTCCACGTACCAGACGCGGCCGCGGCGCAGGGCGTCGCTGTTGTCCTCGCTCTCCTCGGCGACGATGCCGTCGTGGGGGAAGGACTCCCGCAGACGGGCCACGAGCAGCTCGTTCGCCCGCTGGTCGGCCACGGTGACGGGGTCGCTGCCGTCCTTGTAGTCGACGTCGAAGTCGGTTCCGTACACCTCCATGAGGAGGGCGCCCGCCTCGCGAGCGAGCTTCACCGCCTCGACGAGCTCACGGTCCAGCATCGGCCGACCCTAACCCGGACCCGGGGGACAGTGCCAATTCGGTCCTCAATCGACGATGACCTCGACCTCGGTCTCGCCGCTGGCGGGGCCGCGGACCGTCGCCCCGGCGGGCAGGTTGCGCTCCCGGCCGGAGCAGAATCGGGACCAGTGCCGCATGCTGTCGGGCTGCACCGCGTTCTGGGCGCAGGCGCTGTAGGCGCGGCGGGCGTGCTCGAGGAAGGGGCGCGCCTGGCTGCGGAGGATGTCCTGGTAGAGCTCCTGGATGTCGGGCTCGTCCTCGAGCTCGGCGGGCGGCGGGATGCTCCGCAGCACCCGGGCCACGTCCTCGTACATGAGGCCGACGATCGCCCCGCCCATGATGCGCTGGCGGTGGTTCTCCTCCGCCGCCCGATCCAGCTCGCGCCGCGCCGCCTCGATGGTGTGAGTCTTCCGGGCGAGCCACGGGCTGAGCACCTGCTCGGACCAGGTCTCCAGGTTCAGGGCGCTGCGATCGGTGGGCGGCTCCGGCGGCGGCACCGAGAAGGACTCCTCGGCCAGGGTCCAGCCGAAGCGCATGCGCTGGGTGAGGGCCTCACGCTCGACGTCGGGATCCGGGAGGCAGTCGATGCTGGGCGACGCGTCCACCAGCCCCGGGTCGAGGGGGCCGGAGCGGGCCTGCGGACCCCCACACGCGGCGAGCAAGGCGATGCCGACGATCGAAGCTCTCACGCGCTCAGGATAATCAGAACGACAGGGTGAGGCCCAATCCGTGAGTGGATCCCACGCCGAGGCGCGGGCCGGGGGCGACCGCGACCGGCTCCTCGCAGGCGGCGTCGGGGAACCGGGCGAGGTAGGCGCGCCAGGCGTCGCGGGCCCCGGCGGGGTGGGTGAGGATGCGCCCGAGGCCGAGGATGGAGCCGCCGATGACGTGCGAGTAGCTGCCCTGCGGGCGGTCGAAGGCGAGCAGGAGCGTCCCGGCGGCGAGCGAGAGGTAGACGAGGGTCAGCGTCGCCGGGAACCAGCCCCGGAGGAAGTCCACGCCCTTGGCGGCCCGCCGCATGAGGTCCTCGGCCGCGCGCAGCTTCGCGAGCCGCTCGGCCGGCGTCTCGTCCCCGTAGCCGCGGAGCGTGTCGCCCGCGCCCATCAGCGGCGGCGTGAAGATCAGCAGCGTGCCGATCGCCAGCACCGAGCTGGTCGTGCCGACGAGCATCTCGTTGCGGAACGCCTCGTCGTCGGCGGTGGCCGCGAAGATGGCGGCGCCGGTGGCCATGGTGCCGTGCAGGACCGCGAAGGTGGTCCACCAGCGCCGGACCGGGGGCTCCTCCCGGCGCACGTCCCGGTCGAGGATGGCCAGCCGCTGCCGGACCTCGGCGTCGCTCGGGGTGACCTCGCACGTCGCCGTCTCTTGCGCGTGCGCGCACAACGGGGCCGAGGCGATGAGGGCGGCGAGAGCGACGGCGCGCAGCACCGGCCGAAGCTATCACGCTATCCTCCGCCCGTGCGTCGCCGTCCGCGCTGGTCGCTCGCGCTCGCCAGCTGCGGCTGGCTGCTCTGGGCGTCGACCGCGCAGGCGCAGAACCCCGTCTACCCGCCCGGGCTCGAGGCGCGCGTCGGGGCCCTGGTCTTCCGCGGCGACGGGCCCCCGCTCGGGCCCGACGTGGAGGTGAGCGGCGCGTCCATCGAGGGCGATCGCGTCGTCGTGCGCCTCTCGCGCGGCGGCCCGATCACCCTCGGCGATCGGGAGGCGCGCTTCCCGCTCGAGCGCGTCACGGAGACGCCCAGCTTCGGCGTGTGGATCCCGCGAGGAGCCGACGCGCGCACCCGCGCCGCGGCGAGCGCGCTCGGAGAGCGGGTGTCCGCCCGCGACGACGGATCGGTGCGGGCCGAGCGGCCGCAGGTCGGCGGGCCGGCGCCGCCCGAGCGGCCGGCCGAGTCTCCGCCCGGACACGGGTGGGCGTGGCTGCTGCTCCTCACGCTGGGCGGCGCCCTGATCGCGATCGAGCGGCGGCACGCCCTGCCGGTCGAGGGGCGCGAGCGGGTGGCGCTGTTCGCGATCTTCGCGCTCGCGCTGGGCCTCCGCCTGGCCCTGCCCACCTGGGCGCCGCTCCACGCGAACGAGCACGGCATCGCGGAGCTGCGCGGGCTGGTGACCGAGGACTTCAGCGTCGACGCGATGCCCTACGGCGGCGCGCAAGCGAGGCTCTTCCGGGCCGCGCTGCTTCCACTCGGCCTGGGCGCGGACGCGGCGCTCGCGCTGGCCGCGCTCTTCGGCGCGCTCGCGGTCGTGCTCCTGCACCGGGTCGCGGCGCAGCTGGTCTCCGGCCCGGTCGGCCCCGCGATCGCCGCCCTCGCGCTCGCGCTGCACCCGGCGCACGTGCGGCTCTCGCTCTCGGAGGATCCGCGCCCGATCTCCGGCGCGCTGCTCCTGCTCGGGGTGCTCGCGGGCCTGCTCGCCCGGCGGGCCTCGCGCCGATCGGGGCGGGCGCTCGGGGTGCTGGTGGCCGGGCTCGCCTGGGCGCTCGCGCTGGAGCTGCGGGTGATCACCGCCGCGCTGCCGATCGCCGGGATCGTCTTCGTGATCGTCGCCGGGCCCGAGCCGACGCCCGATCGCGCGCCGCGCTCGCGTGGGCTCGATCTGGCGGCCGCGCTGGGCGCCGTCGGCGCGGTGCTGTGGGCCCTCTGGCAGCACCGCCCCGTGCTCGAGGCGGCGCTGGGATCGGCGGGCGAGCGGCACGGGGTCTCGATCCCCTCGCGGCTGCTCGAGCCGCGCATGAACCTCCTGCTCGATCCCGAGCTCACCTCGGTCGCCCTGCTCCCGGCCGCGGCGATCGGGGCCGCGCTGCTCTGGCGGAGCGGGCGGCGTCGCGCCGTGCTCGCCGCGCTGGCCGGCTTCGCGATCCTGCTGCCGCCGTCGCTCTTCGTCACCGCGTGCCGCACCGATCTGATCCGCTATCAGTCCGAGTCGGCGTTCTTCCTCTTCGCGCTCACCGCGGGGCTGGCGCCGCGACTCTGGCCGGCGACGCCGATCGCCCAGCGGGCCGCGTGGGCGGCGGTGATCGCGCTGCTCGCGCTCGCCGCGCCCGGGCTGGCCGCGCTGCGCGCGCCGGACCTCCACGCGCAGGCGAGCGCGGTGGTGCGTCGGCAGGCCCCCGCGCCGCCGGTGACGATCCGGGTGGCGCCGCGCGAGATGCCGCGAGAGCGCAAGGTGCGATCGGACTTCCCCGACTACCTCGTCGCCTCGCCCGACCGGGTGCGGCGGCTGACCGCCGAGCAACTCGCGCCGCCGCCCGACGGACCGTGCGTGGTGTGGGTCGGCCCGGCCTGCTGGTCGTTCACCGACGAGGAGGCGCGGCGTGGCGCGCCGCGGATCGGCCGGTGGCCCTTCCGGGCGGAGTGCGTGGAGATGCTCGGCGGCGCGGCCGCGGCCCGGGCGGCGCTGGCCGAGCTCACGCCGGTGACGGTGCCGCGCCGCGATCGGGAGTTCCACCGGGTGCTCGCCGAGCGCCCGCGGATCGGCTTCGCCCGCTGTCAGTCCGAGCGCACGACCACCACGCCGTCGCCCTGATCGGCGAGCCGGCGGGCGAGGTCGAGGGCGGTGGCGTCGGCGCCGAGGCGGAGCTCACGGCCCTCGGCCAACGAGGCGAAGCGGAGCGACGGTCGCGCCCGGGCGAGCGGCCCCTCGAGCGGCACGAGGGCCTCCACCGCGACCGCCTCGATCGCCGCGAGATCGACGCCGCAGCCGCACGCGCCGAGGGCGCGGGTGAGCGCGGCGGTCGAGGGCGGCCCGAGCGGCGGCCCGGCCGGGAGCAACGGCGCCGGGAGCGGGAGGTGCGCGCGGGCGGCGTCGCAGCCCTCGGTCGCGCGGGTCCAGGCCTCCTCGAGCCGGTCGCGGCGGTCGACCGCGTCGTGGGCGTCGCCGCGCGTCGCCGCCTCCACCCACTCCGGGGCGCCCGCGACCTCGGGGCGAGCCGCCGGGTCGCCGCGCACGAGCAGGACGAAGCGAGCCTCGGAGGGGGCGCTGGCCAGGAGCTGGGCGAGCCGATGCGCCGGCACCTCGGGCGCGACCCAGAGCCCGACCTCCCACGCGGCGCCTTCTTCGACCCGGAGCGCCCGCGCCCGCGAGCGCAGGTCGGCGCCGAGGGTCTCGGCGAGCCGCTCGAGGTCGTCGCCGCCGCCGACCCCGCGCTCGCCGAAGCGGACCTCGTCCTCGGTCACCGTGATCAGCGGCAGGGCGGTCTCGAGCGGCACTCCGTCGGCGCGAGGGAGGGCGACGTCGGGTGGGGCGCCGCTCGGCTCGGCCATCGCCGCCGCCGCCGCGAGCCGCTCCCCGAGCTGACCGATCCGGCGCTCGCAGGGATCCTCCGCCGGCTCACCGTCGCAGGCGACCAGCGCCGCTCCGAGCATCAGCCAGCGCCACATCCGCGCGAACGTAGCAGCGCCGCCCCTCACCGGCGCACTTCCCTACCGTACGAGCTCGACGACGAGCGCGCCGGTGCCGCCCAGGTGGGAGGAGGCGGTGGCGAAGGCGTGCACCACCGGCGCCGCGCCGCCCTCGGTCAGCGCGTGCACCACCACGTCGCGCAGCACGCCGACGCCGCCCTCGGAGTGGTTGCCCTTGCCGTGCACGAGGCAGAGCCGGCGCGCGCCGCGGCGGTGCTGGGCGCGCACGAAGCGGGTGACGCGGGTCTCGGCCTCGTCGGCCCGGAAGCCGTGGAGGTCGAGGGTCGCCTCCGGGGTCACCCCCTTGCGGGCGAGGGCGTCCGCCGCGCTCGGGGAGCCGCCGACCCGCCAGCCGCGCACCTCGTCGTCGCGCCGGTCGAGCTCGAAGCGCACGCCGCCGCCGACCAGCGCCGCGAGGCGGGCCCGGGCCTCCTGGTCCGACGGCGACACCGCGGGCGGAGGCGGCGGGCTCCGGTCACGGCCCTTCGCCTTGGGTCCGCGTTGCCCGGCGCCGAGCGGGCGCACGCCCGACATCGCGTCGTACCAGGCGATGCGGTCGTCCCCGCGCAGCGTCTCGCTCGGGCGACCGGCCTCGGCCGCCTTCGCCTCGCCCCGCTCGGCGGCGGCCTTCGGCGCCTTCTTCCTCTTCGGCGCCGGCGAGGCCTTCGCCTCCTTCTCCGGCGTGACGGAGACCTGCGAGAGCAGCGACTTCAGCGAGGTGCCGACGTCGCCGCCCAGCTTCGGCGCGGGCTCGCCATCGCCACCCTTCTTCTTGCGCTTCTTCCCCACCGGTCCGGTGTAGCGCGCCTCGCCCGCGCGTGCTGCCCGTCGGGGACACGGTCGGGCGCGCGGTTGGGAGGCGGCGGCGCGAAGCCTTCTTCGCCTTCCGGGCGCACCGCGTCGGCGGGCGGGCGCTCCACGAAGCGCGGCATCGGGTCGAGCGCGCGGCCGCGGCGGCGCCACTCGAAGTGGAGGTGAGGGACGGCGGCTCGACCGGTGGCGCCGACCTCCGCCACCCCCTGCCCCCGCGCGACCCGCTGGCCCGGGGTCACCCAGATCGCCCGGCAGTGCGCGTAGAAGGTCGCCGTCGCGTCCGGGTGCAGCAGCACGAGCAGGTTGCCGTAGCCGCTGACGCCGTTGTCGGCGTAGACCACCAGGCCGTCGCGAGCCGCGCGGATGGTCTCGCCCTCCTCCGCGACGATGTCGACGCCGTCGTGCGGGCGATGGTTGATCTCGCGGCGGCGCACCCGGCCGAAGCCGCGGCTGAAGAGCCCGCGGGCGACCGGCCAGAGGAGATCGTCGCGCGGCGGAACCCCCTCGAGCGCCTCCATCCACGCGTCGTGAGGCCGCCCGATGCGGAGCCGATCGGCCGCCGATCGGGTGCCCACCTCGAGCGCCTCCGCGCGCGCCTCCTGCTCGGGCGTCGGCACCGGGACGCGCCGCGGCCCGTCGCACACCCGGGCGAGCGCGATCGCGCCGTCGCGGCCTCGCTCCCGGGCTCGGCACTCGTCGCCCTCGGACGGAGTGAACGCGCCCGGCCGCATCGGATCGGGCCGGAGCGGCGAGACCTGCGCCGAGGCGCCGGCGCTCCACGCGAGCAAGACGGCGACGAGCGCGCGCGTCATCGCGAGAACGGGATCTCCGCGACCCGGTCGGCGCGATCGGCGGCCGCGATCCACTCGACGAGATCGAAGACGAAGAGGAACGCGCCCTGGCTGATCTGCGCCGCCGCGTAGCCGCGCAGCGCCGCGCGATCGTCGGGCGCGTCGAGCTGATCGGCGAGGAAGAAGAGCAGCGCACCGGTGGCGACATAGAAGACGTCGAGCCCGAGGTTGAGCGCGAAGAGGGTGGCCGAGCCGTGCTGGGCGCGCAGGACCTCTTCGCGCGCCCGCGCGAGCTCCTCACCACGCATCGCGCGGTGCGCCTCGATCGACGCCGCGGCGCCTCCGCCCGGATCGAAGAGCGAGATCGACAGCAGCGCGTTGATCGCGCCCCATCCGGCGCTCGCCAACCCGAACGACAGCCAGAACGGATCCTCATAGCCGACGCCCGCGACGATCCCGCCGCCGATCACCGACACCGCGCCGCCCGAAAGCAGCGCGATCCCTGCGTGCACGCGCTCGTCGCGAAATCCCTCCTCGACGGTCGCGAGTCGCGCCGCGACGGGATCCGGCGAAGCGAGATCGATCATCTGCGCGCTCGTGAGCGCTGGACACATCGCGAAGATGCCCCACGTAAGGAAAGTGGCAGCGCGTAGGTCCATGCGCGCTAGGGTATCAGCCGGTGTGGGAGTCATGAGCGCAGCGACCAAGCAGGGATACCATCACGGCGCGCTGAGGAAGGCACTGATCGACGTCGCGGCGGACGTCGCAGCCACCGAAGGGCGCGAGAAACTCAGCCTCCGCAAGCTCGCCAAGCGAGTGGGGGTGACCCACGCGGCGGTCTACCGCCACTTCAAGAACAAGGACGCGCTGCTGTCCGCCGTCGCCGAGGAGGGCTTCGACGCCCTCGACGACGAGATGGAGGCGGCGCTCGCGAAGACGAAGGGGCTGTCGGCCAAGGCGCGCTTCCGTGCGCTCGGCGTCGCCTACGTCCGCTTCGCGATCCGTCAGCCGACGCTCTTCCACCTGATGTTCCGTCGAGAGACGGTGGTCGGTGAGGACGGCGGGCTCACCCTGCCCATCCAGGCCAAGCGGCCGTTCATGCGGGTGGGCCTGCAGGTGGGCGCGATGCTCTCGGAGAGCGGCTCGGACCGGGACCCGAAGCTCACCACCCTCGCGCTCTGGTCGGCGATGCACGGCTTCGCCACCCTCTGGATCCAGGGCCCGATGGTCGTGCAGAGCGGCGAGCGCGACGCCGAGCCGCTGGCCGAGCGGATCAGCGAGCTGCTCGAGGCCGTCGTCGGCTGAGTTTTTCGGAGGGTTTGGTGCAAACCCTCCCCCCATTGGGCAAAGCGCCAATGGGGCCCCCCTCCCGACTCCGTCGGCGCTGCGCGCGAGCTGGCCGCCCGCTGCCGCGGGATCGAACACCGGTGGGGGTGGCGCGTGGGGCGACTTCGCTTCGCTCGTCGCCTGCCGTCGTCTCGGGTCAGTCGTCGCGGAGGCGGGCTTGGACTGCCCCCGCGCCATTGTTTGCCACCTCTTGAGTTTCGCGCTCACGGGATCGCGAAGACCGCCGCGCCCACCGCGCCCAGGTCGACGGGCGCGGCGAAGAACGTGACCTCGCCCCGGCCGGTGCCGGCGACGAAGAAGCGGCCGCGGGCTTCGTCCCAAGCGACCGCGTTCACGTCGAAGCGCCCGGGGAAGTGACGCAGCGCGGAGACCGGCGCGCCGTCGGCGAGGTCGAGCTCCGCGAACCAGCCGCCCTCGGTCACGGTCTCGCCGAGGAGCGTCCCGTCGCCGACCACCCCGCCGCCGACCCCGAGCGTGCCGCGACCGGACAGGGCGAGCCGCGCCACGCGGTCGTCGACCGCGCTGCCGATCACCTCGAGCCAGACGAGGGCCCCGGCGGGATCGAAGAGCGCGACGAAGGCGTCCTCCATGCCGGCGCCGGGTCGCTCCTCGTCACCGAGCCGGACCACGCCGCTCGAGAAGCCCACCACCGCCAGCGCGCCGTCCTCGGTGAGCTCGACGTCCACCACGCGCGAGCCGGCGTCCCCGAGGATCACCTGGTGCCAGAGGTGCACGCCCTCGAGGTCGTAACAGACGACGAGCGCCGCCGTGCGCCCGGCCGGGATGAGGCTGCCGCCGCCCTCGTAGGTGACCGTGCCGCTGACCCGCCCGCCGAAGCACGCGCGGTCCGGGCCGAGCGCGGCCGCGTTCATCGCGGTGTTGGAGCCGCCCGACACCGGGTAGGCGAAGCGCGCGGCCCCGCCCTCGACCAGCGCGACGAAGCCGTCGTCGAGGCTCGCCGGTGGGAGCGTCACGTCGTGCACCGCGAGGTTGGCGCCGTAGAGCCCGGCGATCGCGGTCCGGCCGTCCCGCGTCTCCACCCCGCGCCCCTGCGCGTTGGCCCGGTCCCCGGCGAAGAAGAGCGGGACGTCGGGGGTTCCGTCGGCGGCGACCAGAGCGGTCACCGGCTCCTGCCTCGCGCCGGTGTCGTAGGAGGGCCCGCCGAAGGTGGAGATCCCGCTGAGCGCGCCGGTCACCACGACCGCGCCGTCGGGCCCGGCCGTCAGATCGCGGGGGCTCGAGTAGTGGGTGCTGTCCACCCGCGTGTGCCAGCGGAGCGCGCCCTCCGCGTCGAACGCCAGGAGCAGCAGCTGCTCGCCCGTCGCGCCCTCGAGCGGCGCGTCGTCGACGGTGAGCGAGCCGTGCTGCCCGGTCGCGATCACCGGCCCGCCCTCCGAGGTGGCGAGGCCGTAGACCTGACACTGCTCGTCGGAGCGGGCGACGGCGACCCACGGCCCTTCCCCGCAGGCGCCTCCGTCACAGCGGGAAGGCGCCTCGCGGCAGCCGGCGGAGGGATCACAGTAGAAGCCGTCGGCGCAGCCGTCACCGGCGGCGAAGCAGACCCGGTCGACGCAGCGGGCGCTCGCGCAGTCGGCCCGCGGCGGCCCGCACTCGGCGTCGGCGCCGCAGCCCGCCTCGCAGTCCTCCTCGACGCCGGTCAGGCAGCGCGCGTCCTGGCAGCGACCGCCGACGCAGCGCTCTCCCTCGCCGCAGGCCACGCCCGCGCAGCCGCGCTCGACCACGATCGTGTGGACCCGGTCGGCGCGGTTGTCGACCACGGCGCGGGTCTCCGCCACCAGCGCGTCACCCGGCCCGTAGAGGCGCACGTCGACCGCCCGCCCCCGCGCCGGCGACAGGCCGGTCAGCGAGGCGAGCCGCAGGCTCCGCTCGATCGGAGGCGCCTGCAGGTCATCCCAGCGCTGCTCGCCCGAGGCGCCCTCGGCGACGACCTCGGCGCGGAGGATCTCCGCCCCCGGGACGTAGTCGGTGCGCAGGTCGATCGTCAGCGAGACGCCGCTTTCGCAGCCCATCGAGCAGAGCGCGACGAACGAGAACAGCAGAGCGCGCATCGACGGACGGACCATAGCCGTTCGAGGCGTTCCGTCACACCATCTGCTCCGGCGCCGAGGGCGCGTCCTTGCCGCGGGTGAAGCCGCTGGCGAGGTCGAAGCGGGTCGCGAGGTAGAGCGCGAGCAGGATCAGCGCGAGCACGCCGAGGATCGCCCAGGTCGAGATCACGGTCTGGGTGTAGGTGCCGCCGCGGCCGGGCGCGGGCACCTCGACCGGCGCCTCCGGCAGGCCGTGGGCCCGCGCGAGGTCGCGGATGTGGCTGATGTGGAGCACGGGCACGCCGCGCTCCAGGTAGGTGCGCATCACCGACGCCCGCTCGAGCCCGCGCGGGACCTCGGTGTTCAGCCCGGGGCGGTAGTCGCGCTTGTCGGCCGCGGTGCCCACCGACGCGGTGCCGCCGCCGATGTTCACGTAGGCCGCGACCGGGCGCTGCCCGCGCGCCTGATCGAAGAGGTCGAGCCGCATCTGCACCGCCTCCTCGAAGCTCGCCGGCGACATCAGCGGCCGGCCGCTCCGCTCGACCGCGGCGAGGAGCGCGGCGCGCCCCTCCTCGGTGTGATCGCGGGCCACGTCGAGCACGCCGCCGAGGGTGACGGCGCGGCTCCGGAAGTGGACCAGGTCGCGCTCGTGCAGCACCCGCTCCATGTCGAGCCAGGTGAGCTCCGGGTGGGTCGCGCCGTACTCGGACGAGGCGACGCTGCTGACGATGAGCGGCTGCACGCCGAGGGTCTCGAAGGCCGCCATCATCGACAGGTTCATCGCCGGGAACGAGCCGGTCATGTTGGCGGCGACCACGTCGCCCTCGCGCACCCCCGCCTCGTGCAGCAGCTGCACGAAGACGGCGGCGAAGTTCGGGTTCGCGGTGGTCTGCTTGGCGCCGAGGTGACCTTCGTTCGAGACGATGGGCGAGTGCGCCGGCCCGATGAGGCCGCTGCCGGCTGGATCGAGCTCGGGGTCGAGCGGGATCTGCCGCCGGATGCGCTCGACCTGCACCGCGCGGAAGGCGCGCTCGGCGAGCCGGGCCGCCTCGAGCTTCTCCACGTGGTGCGGGTCCGGCTGCTCGGTCGGGTTGAGCTCCAGGGCCATGAGCCCGCCGGCCGCGAGCAGCGCGACGACCACGAGCTGCGGGGTCGAGACCCGGTTGCTGCGCCAGTAGAGGGCCTGCATCACGCGCCTCCGAGAGCGAGAGGGCCGACGACGACGAGGAGCACCAGCCGGACGAGCACCGCGGCGATGGTGAGCGAGGCGGCGGTCGGGACCACGCCCTGCCGATCGAACCAGATCGCGATGAGCCCGGGGATGATGTAGCCGATGACGCTCGCGTCGGTGTCCTCGACCTCGAGGAGCTGGGGCAGCGCCTCCACCCGCGAGAGCCAGGCCCCGAGCGCGAACGCGATCAGGATCGTGATCGCGGTGCGGCGCCGGCCGTAGACGATGACGAGCTGCGCCGGGATCTTGGTCAGCGCGTAGGCAGCCAGCGCGACGAGCAGGGTCACGGCGAGCGGGTACGGGCGGTCGAGGTAGAGCGCGATGTAGCCGGGCACGACCACGCCGCCCGCCGCGAGGCCGTAGACCTCGGAGAAGACGAAGCTCACGACGATCCCGATCGCGATCGAGACGACGATCAGCTCGGGGCCCGCCATCATCGGGCCTCCTCGCGCCAGACGCCGCGCGCGCGGTTGCGGAAGAGGCGCACCAGGTCGAGCCCGAGGCCGCCGATGTTGCCGAGGCCGACCAGGAGCGTGCGCCGGCCGCAGCCGTCGACGAGCCGCTCGAAGACCTCGCGCGCGTCGGCCCCCTCGACGCTGACGATCCGGGAGGCGTCGTAGCCGGCGGCCGCCGCCGCGCGCCCGAAGAACACGGTGCCGGTGCCGACCGCGAGCACCCGGTCGGGCGCGGACCAGCCGGGCAGCGACTCCCCGAGCTGACGCGATCGGTCGGCGCGGTCCACGCGGCAGTTGAAGACGCACACCCGGCGGTGCTCGGGATAGAGCGCGAGGGCCGTCTCCCAGATCTGGGCGCTCGACACCGGGTCGTTGGCCGCGAAGGCGTTCACGAAGACGATCTCCCGCCCGAAGAAGTCGAGCTCGTGGAAGGTGAGCGCGCCCGGATCGGGGTGCGCGCCCTGCATGCCGGAGAGGGCGGTCTCCTCGTCCACCCCGAGCGCCGCGCACACCCGCAGCGCGAGCGCGACGTTCTCGCGGTGCTCGTGGTAGCGGAAGCCGGCCATCGCCTCGTCGCTCAGCGCCGCGCCCGCCTCCTCCTCCACCGCGATCAGCTCCGTGCCGCGGTCGGCGGCCGCGTGCGCGAGGATCGGCAGCCGCTCCCGCTCGGCGGTGAAGCAGAGGGCGCGCCGGGGCATCATGCCGCTGAGCGCCTTGGCGACGTCGTCCCCGGTCGGGCCCATCACGTCGAGGTGATCGGGGCGCGCGTTGGTGATGACGCCGTGGGTGGCCTGCACGAACATGCGCTCACTGAGCCATTGCAAGATGGGCTGCAGCGCCATGCACTCGACCACCAGCACCTCGGCCTCGAGCGCGGCGGCGAAGCGCACGATGCGGATCTGCTCGCGCACGTTCGCGCCGAGCGGTCGATACACGCTCAGCTCGCGCGCGTTGGGCAGGATCACCCGGGCGAGCGTCCCGGTGGTCTTCGCGACCGCGCGCTTGCCGCCCGCGCGCAGTCCCGCGGCCACCAGCCGGGTCACGCTGCTCTTGCCCCGCGTGCCGTTGACGTGCACCCGCACGGGGATGCGCGCGAGCGCGCGGCGGTGGCGGAGGACCTCGAGCGCGAGCCAGCCGAGCACCAAGACGGCGAGCCCGGTGAGGATCTCGGCGGCGTGCGTCACTCGGCCGCCTCGGTGACCACGATCCAGGTGCCGGCCGGGAGCGAGACCGGCGGACGCTCACGCCACCGGAGGCGCTCGGCCGGGATCTGGAAGCGGGACGCGAGGAACCGGGTGAGCCCGTCACGCTCCGCGAACCCCGCGCCCGGCGTGCCGACGGTGGCGAGCGAGACCGCGGCGTGGCGATAGCCGCGGACGAGCCCGCGCAGGTCGTCGAGGGTGTCGCCGCGCCCGCGCCACGATCGCTCCTCGAAGCGGAGCGCGTCGTCGAGCCGGACGGCGACCGAGCGGCCCTGCACCCGGGCGCGCTCACCGAGGCGGGCGCGGGCGTCGCGGGCGAAGGCGTGGGCCTCGGCGTCGGGCGGCGGAGGCTCGCCGGTGATCGGGGCGAGCAGCGCCTCGGCCTCGCGGACGAGCTCGGCGGCGTGGCCCGGCGTGCCCTCGGCGAGCGCGCGGTCGGCCTCGATCAGGCGCGTCTGCACGCCCTCGACGACCACCCGGTGCTCGCCCTCCGGCTCGAGCGACGCGATCGCCGCGGCGAGGGCCGCGAGGCGCGCGGTGAGCGGGCTCTCCGGCGCGTCCTCGGTCGGCGCGGTCGGCGCGGGCTCGGGCGGCGGCGTGGGGCTCGCGCTGGCGACGCGGGTCCGTCGACGCGGCGGCGGCTCCGGATCGGGCTCCGGCTCCGGGGGCGGCTCCTCTTCTTCCGCCGGGCGCGCCGCCTCGGCCTCGGCCGCCTCGAGCCGCACGAGCAGCTCCGAGGCCGACAGCAAGGTGAGCTGCGCGAGGGCCGCCAGCTCCTGCGCCGTCTCGTGATCGCCGCGGGCCGCGTGATCCCGCGCGAGCCGATCGAGTCGCACCACCGCCTCGGCGACCTCAGGCGCGTCCGCGTGGACCCGATTCAGACGCTGACGCTGAATCTCCGGCAGGAGCCGCGGCGCCGGTCGCGCCGTCTCCGACCGGGGCGCGGCCGCGCACGCCGAGAGCGCGAGCGCGACGAGGACGAGGGCACTTCGTACGTCCATCGAGGTCGTTCGCGCTACCACGCGCGGGGCCCGTGTTCAAAGGCTTCACGCCCGCGTCACGCGAAAGACATGCTTCCGTACAACGACGCGCGCTCTCGTCCGCTCCTGCCGGATGCAGACGTTCACTCGCAGCTGACGCGACGGAAGGTGTAGGGCTCGTCGATGTCGAAGGCGCCGTCGTTGTTGATCGCGTCGAAGACCTCGCGCATCACGTCGACCGAGCCGGAGAAGTTGTCGGGGGCGTACTGGGTGTCGCGGTTGGGGCAGTCCGCGCGCACGAGCCGCGCCCGGCTGGACCCGAAGGTCATGCGCCGCCCGTCGAAGTGACCGCGCGCCCGCATGCGCCAGGTGTGGTCCATGCCGAACGCGGTGCACTCGCCCGGCACCGGGGTGCCGGCGGAGCCCGACCAGATCCGGCCGGTGATCGTGCCGGTGAGCGCGTTGGTGTCGGCGTCGCGCGAGACGTCGAGCATGAAGCGCACCCAGGTGCGATCGCCGGAGCGGTACTTCTGGGAGCGCCACGTCCCGGCCACCGGATCCTGGCAGGCGCCGCCTCCGGGGAGGAGCGCGCGGCGCGCGGTGACGGTCGTCCCGCCGAGCCCGGCCGCGCCGAGGATGAGCGCCGCCGGATCGCCCGCCTGCGTGCCCGCGGTGGTGCCCTCGTCCCCCGTGCCCCCGGACTCGAGGGCCTCGCCCGGCGCCTCGTCGTCGCCGGCGACGTCGGTCGAGTCGCCCGTCTGCGGCAGCGCCCGCGCCACCCGCTCCCGGCCTCGAGCGGCCTGCGGCTCCGGCTCCGGCTCGGAGGCGCCGTCCTCGGGCGCGCGCGTGCGCTCCGCGCCCTGACCCAGGTCCACGGTGAGCTCGCCCTCGAGCCGGGCCCCGGCGCTCCGCTCGTTCGGTCGCTGCGGCTCGACGTGCGCCGACGCCTGCCCCCGGAAGCCCTCGCCCGGCAGCGCCCCGGTCGCCGGCGCGTCGCGCGGGCCGCGGACCTCGAGCTCGATCGAGCGCCCGCCGAAGCCGTCTCCGGTGGGCGCGCCGCGCCCCAGCCTCAGCGCGCCCGCGCCCCACACGCCGAAGGTGACCCACAGGATGATCGCGTGGGCGACGATCGACACCACGACCCACGGCCAGACGGGCGGCTTCAGCGGCATCTCGGCGCGGGCGGGCACGGCCGGAGTCTGCGGCGTCGTGACGGCCTCCGCTACTTCACGCGCTCGGGCCGGCCCCAGAAGTAGCCCTGGCCGAGCTGGCAGCCGATCTCGGCGCAGACCTGGGCCTCCTCGGGGCGCTCGATCCCCTCGGCGAGGACCTCCACGTCCATGTCGCGCATCACCGCGACCAGCGCCTTGACCAGCTCGCGCCGCTTGGCGTGCCGGTCGATGTCGCGCACGAGCGCCATGTCGAGCTTGATGATGTCGGGCGGCACGTCCACCAGCTCCATCAGCCGCGACTGGCCGGCGCCGAAGTCGTCGTACGCGAGGCCGATGCCGAGGGAGCGCAGCTGGTTGCGGATGCGCGCCATCGCCTCGAGGTCGGTCACCGCCCCCTCGTGGATCTCGAGCACCGCCCGCTGATCGGGGCCCATCCCGGCCGCCATCGCCCGGAAGCTGTCGGCGAGGTGCTCGGGCTCCTCCATCTCGAGGCGGTGCAGGTTGAAGAAGATGCGGGCGGGCCCCTGCGGCAGCTCCGCGAGCGACACCTCGCGCATCATGCGGGACAGCTGCGCGCCGAAGCCTCGCTCGCTCGCGATGCGCAGCATGTCGCCGACCCCGTAGGCGCCGCCGCGATCCGGGTCGATCCGGGCGAGGCTCTCGTAGCCGACCACCGCGCCGTCCCCGAGCCGGACGATCGGCTGGTAGACCGGGTAGAGCGCGCGCGCCGCCAGGATGCGGCCGAGGTCGTTCGACTCCCGGATGATCTGCTGCTGGCGGTCGTCGACGCTGGTGAGCGTGACCTCGGGCGCGCTCCGGGTGCGGCCGATGCCGAAGCGCAGCTCGGCGTGAGCGACGTGCAGGATGTCGCCCGGCTGCAGCGGGTGCTGGTCGACTCGTTCGCCGTTGACGAAGGTGCCGTTGGTGCTGCCCAGGTCGCGCACCAGGTAGCCCTCGCCGGCCGAGACGATCTCGGCGTGGAAGCTCGAGACCTGCTGCGAGTAGATCGTGTGGTCCGCCTCGGAGCTGCGGCCGATGGTGAACGGCAGCCGATGCACGACCACCCGCTGCGCGGGCTTCCCTCGCTCGGGGTAGTGCTCCAGATACGGACGCTTGCGGCGCCGCTCTCTGCGATCGGTGACCAAGACGCGGCCAGTCTACCGCCATCTCGCCCGGGCCGCGCCCCGCGTTATGGTGAGGGGCTCCCCGCCATGATGCACCTGACCTACAGCAACCGGACCGAGGCGCTGCTCGACGCGCTGGTGCGGCGGCTCGACGCGCGCCGCCGGGAGGGCGCCGACCCGCTCGAGCCCACCTGGATCGTGGTGCCGAACCGGAACGTGGAGCGCTACGTCGAGCTGGGTGTGGCGACGCGCCTCGGGGTCGCGGCCAACCTGCGCTTCGAGCGCCTCGCCGGCTTCGTGCAGGGCTGGCTCGGCGACTCGCTGCTCCTCGGCGACGCGTTCCTGGCCCGGGTGCTGCGCGGCCTGCTCGACGCGCCGCTGCTCGAGGACCCGGCGATGGCCCCGGTCCGCCGCTACCTCGCCGGCGCGGGGGACGCGCCCGACGCGATCGATCTCCGGCGCGCGCAGCTCGCGCTCCACGTCGCCCACCTCTTCGAGGAGTACGGCTTCTCGCGCCCGGAGCTGCTGGCCGCGTGGACGGCGGACGAGGCGCGCTTCGTCGGCACCGCGCACGAGGCCGCCGAGGGCTGGCAGCGGGCGCTGTTCCGCTTCGCGCGGGCGCACCCGGCGAGCGAGGGCATGCGCACCCTCGACGAGGCGCTGTCGTCGGCCGGCCCGCCGCCCGCGCCCGAGGTGCAGGTCTTCGGGCTCTCCTACGTGGCCCGCATCTTCTCGCGCCTCTTCGCCGAGCTGTCGCAGCGCTGCGACCTCCAGCTCTACGCGCTCAACCCCTGCGAGGAGTTCTGGGAGGACCTCGAGACCGAAGGCGAGCTGCGGCGGCGGCGCAAGCGGACGAGCGGCGCCGAGCCGGACTGGCTCTTCGAGGACGAGGACCCCTTCCAGCTCTCGGTCGACACCGAGACCCCGCTGCTCCGGCTCTGGGGCCGGCCGGGGCGCGAGCACGTGCGGCTGCTCGACGCGCTGACCGAGTGCGACTTCACGCCGGCCTTCGTCGACCCGCTCCGCGCGCGCGCCAGCCAAGACGACGCCCTGCCTCTCTTCCGCGGGCTGCACGAGCCGACCTTGCTCGAGCACCTCCAGCACGACGTGCTCTCCCGGGCCCCCCGCCGCGAGCGCCCGGCGCGCGACCTCAAGGACGACAGCGTGCAGGTCTTCGCCTGCCCGAGCGTGCGGCGCGAGGTCGAGACGGTGGCGGCGGAGATCTGGTCGCTCGTCGAGCGCACGCCCGACCTGACCTTCGATCGGATCGCGGTGCTGGTGAACGGGCCGGATCGCGACCTCTACCTCCCGCACATCGCGGCGGTGTTCGAGGAGGCGCACCGCATCCCCTTCAACGTCACCGATCTCTCGCTCTCCTCGGTCAGCCCGCTGCTCGAGGGCGCGCTCCGGCTGGTGGACCTGCCGATGTCCCGCTTCACCCGCCCCGACGTGCTCGGCGTGGTCACCCACCCCGCCGTCCGCGCGCGCGCGCCCGAGATCGACGCGCATCACTGGGTGGAGCTGGTGGACCGCCTCGGCATCTTCCACGGGCTCGACCGCGAGGCGCACGCCGGCACCTACGTGGAGGGCGACGACCTCCTCTCGTGGGAGCAGGGCGTGACCCGGATCGCGCTCGGCGCGTTCATGAGCGGCGCGCGGAGCGGCGACGGACGCTTCGTGTCGGTGGCGGGCGGTCGCTACCTCCCGGAGGAGCCGGCGCTGGGAGATCGCGGCGACGCGCGGCTCGCGCTCCTGCTGCGCTCGCTGATGAGCGACGTGCGCTTCGCCCGCGAGGCGGAGCTGAGCCTGAGCGAGTGGTCGCGCTTCCTCGGCGAGCTGCTCTCCGCCTACCTCACGCCCACCGACGAGCGCGAGGAGACGGCGCTGCGGCGAGCCCTGAGCGCGGTGCAGGCCCTGAGCGGGCTCGACCTCGACGGCGCGAAGGTGCGCTACCCGGTCGCGCACGAGCTGGCGATCGGCCGGCTCGAGGAGCTCGGCGGCGGGCGCGGGCAGCACCTCGCCGACGGCGTGGTCGTCTCGTCGCTCATGCCGATGCGCGCGATCCCCTTCCGCGCGATCTTCGTGCTCGGGCTCGGCGAGGGTCGCTTCCCCGCGTCGGACCGGCGCGACTCGATGGATCTGCGCGCGGCGCGGCGACAGGCCGGCGACGTGACCCCGCCCGAGCGCGACCGCTACACGTTCCTGGAGACCCTGCTCTGCGCGCGCGAGCGGCTCTACCTCTCCTACGTCGCGCGCGACGAGCACACCGGCGACGCGCTGAGCCCGTCGACCGTGGTGGAGGAGCTGCTCGACGTGATCGACGCGGGCTACCTCGAGGGCGCGCGCGGTCGCATCGTCTCGAAGCCGGCGCTCAAGCGACACGAGGCCGAGGGCCTCGCGCGGGTGCTGCCTCAGGCCGGCGCCGAGCACCGGGCGCGCCAGCTGGGTCACGCGCTTCAGCGCAGCCTGAGTGAGGACGGTCGCGCCGAGGCGCTCGGGGCGGCCGGCGTCTCGGAGGCCACCCGGCGCGTGGTGCGCGATCCCGCCCTCTCGCGTCTGCTCGGCCTCGCGTCGATCCCGGAGCGGCGCCGCTCGGAGCGGGGCGCGCGCACGCTGCGGCTGTCGCTCTCGGCCCTCCGGAAGTTCTTGGAGTGCCCGCTCCAGGGCTGGACCCGCGCGGTGCTGCGGCTCGAGGAGGACGAGCTGCACGCGGGCGAGGCCTCCGCCGACGAGCCGTTCGCGCCGTCGATGCTGGACGCGACGATGACCCTGCGCGGCGCGTTCGTGGACGCGGCGCTCGGGCGGGCGTCGATGCGCGACGCCTACGCCGCCCGGATCGCCGAGCAGCAGGCGCACGGGCGCTGGCCCCTCGGCGCCATCGCGCACGTGGAGGCGGCGCGGCACTTCGAGGTGCTCGACCGGTGGCAGGCGGCGTGGGACGCGTTGGGCCCGGCCGAGGAGATCGCGCGCCTCCGCTTCGGCGCAGCCCAGGCGGCCGAGGCGAGCGAGCGCATCGCCGATCCCATCGTGCTGACCTTCGACGACGATCCGCGCGAGCGCGGCAGCGGCCGGCCGCTTCGGGTGGAGCTGGTGGGGCGCACCGAGCTGCTCCGGCTCGGCGCGGCGCGCGCGTCGGTCACCCCGCTGCTGCGGCGCGTCCCGGGCCAGCGCGGGCAGGTCAACGAGCTGCGCTACGCGCTCCGCGCCTTCTTCGACCACGCCGCCCTCAGCGCGAGCGGCGCGCCTCCCGCGCGTCACGTGGCCGCGCAGCTCTACGGCGACCAGGACGGCGCCGGCCCGGTCGAGATCGGCTTCCGCGCGCTCGAGGCGACCGAGGCGCACGCATGGCTGAAGGGCCTGGTGCGCGAGATGCTCGGACGATCGCACGCCTACTTGATGCCCATCGAGGCGGTGCTGCGGCTCGCCGACCGCGTCGACGACGTGCGCGGCGAGGCGCTGGTCGAGTCGGTGGTCTACGTCGCCGAGCGCTGGAGCGGCGGACAGTCCCGCTACGGCCCGGTGCGCGACGCGCTGGCCCACGCGCCTCCTCCGCCCGGCGAGGCCGAGGACTTCCTCGAGCGCCGCTTCGCCTTCCCGCTCCGCAGCCGGGAGGGCGCGCGATGACCCTCGGCTGGCGAGCGCACGGCGCGGCCCGGATCCGCGCGGGCTTCGGCCCCGATCCCCGGCTGCCGGGGGAGCTGCCCGAGCTCGTCCGGGAGCAGCTCGGCCGCTCGGAGATCGAGGAGGAGGACGCGCACCTCGCCTGGGAGCTCGCCCGGCTCGCGCCCCTCGACGACCCGGACGATCACCTCGCGCTCCTGTCGATCCTGCTCGTCGCGCTCGAGGCGCTCGGGCGGGGCTCGACCCGGGTCGCGCTCGCGAGCGTGGCGCCGCGGGCCCGCGCGCTGATGGCCGCCGACCCCGCCCTGCTCGCCCAGGTCGAGGCGATGCTCGACGATCCGCCGGAGCTCTTCGGCCCGCCCGAGGCGCGCCGGCCGCTGGTGATCGAGGACGGCCACCTCTACCTGGAGCGGGTGCGCGCGGTGGAGGCCCGGCTCGCGGAGCGCATCGGCGCGCGCGGGCGCCTCACGCTGACGTCGCTCGACGGCGACGCTGCCTTGAACCATCTGCGCGAGCGCCCGGCGCATGGCCCCCGCGGACCGATGCGGCTCACCGACGAGCAGGAGGAGGCGGTGGTCACCGCGCTCCGCGCGCCGCTGTCGGTCATCAGCGGCGGGCCGGGCACCGGGAAGACCTCGATCGTGGTCGCGATCCTCCGGGCCGCGCTCGCCCAGCTCGATCTCGACCCGAGCGCGATCGCCCTCGCCGCGCCCACCGGCAAGGCGGCCGATCGCATGCGCCGCGCGATCGAGGGCGGCCTGCGCGCGGTCGCCGAGCCGAGCCCCACCGACGGCGCGCTCCTCGAGGCGCTGCCCGAGCCGCGCACCCTGCACCGCCTCCTCGGCTGGTCGCCCGCGCGCGGCGCCTTCCGCCACCACGTCGGCAACCCGCTGAGCGAGCGCCTGGTGGTGATCGACGAGTCGTCGATGATCGACGTCTTCCTGATGGAGCGCCTCGTCGAGTCGCTGCACCCCGAGGCGCGCCTCGTCCTCCTCGGCGATGCCGAGCAGCTGCCCAGCGTCGCGGCCGGCGCCGTCTTCCGCGACCTCGGCGCCGCGCCCGGCGTCGCCTCGGTGCATCTCCGCCAGAGCCACCGCATGGACCCGACCCAGCCCGCGGGCTTCAACGTGCTCGCGGTCGCGGGCGCGCTCAACGCCGGCCGGGTGCCGCCCACCGCGCCGCTCGCGGACGACCTGCCCGCGCAGCCCGACGCGCTCGGCCGCCTCGACGCGCTCCCGCCCCGGCTCGAGGCGCTCGGCGGCGTCTTCCTCTTCGAGCCGACCGCGCCGATCGACCGCGAGCGCTTCCTCGACCGCTGGTACGACGAGCGCGTGCGCGGCCCCGCCGAGATCCGCCGCCTCGCCTCCCGCACCTGGGCGCACGACGGCGGCCGGCTGCTCGACCCCGAGGGCCTCGAGGCGCTCTTCGGCTTCATGGAGCGCGCCCGCCTCCTCTGCGTGACCCGCTCCGCCGCCCGCCCGACCGGCGTCGACGCGATCAACGAGAGCCTGCACCGCCGCTTCACCGAGGACGCGCGCGCCTCGGTCGGCGCCTCGCTGCTCCTCGCCGGCGAGCCCATCCTCGTGCACCGCAACGACTACGAGCGCGGCCTCTTCAACGGCGACCAGGGCCTCGTGCTCTTCGCCGCCGAAGAGGGCGAGCCCCCGCGCCCGGCCGCCGTCTTCCGCCGCGAGGACGGCTTCGTCGCCCACCCCATCGAGGCGGTCCGCGGCGCCATCGACCTCGGCTACGCCACCACCGTGCACAAGGCCCAGGGCAGCGAGCACGACGCCGTCGCCCTCCTCCTCCCCGACACCGACAGCCCGCGCCTCCTCACCCGCGAGATCGTCTACACCGCCGTCACCCGCGCCCGCCGCTCCGTCCTCGTCGTCGGCACCAAGGAGCTCCTCGAGCGCGCCGCCGCCCGCCGCATCGAGCGCTCCTCCGGCATCGCCGAGCGCCTGACGGCCGCACCGACGGACCCGTAACTGTCCCGGGTGCGCCATCGCCGAAAGACGATATGACGACGAGCGTCCCCGTCCGGGCGCGCCCCCACTACTTCGCCAGCGCCGCCACGGCCTCGACCCGCGCCTCCGCCGGGAAGACCACCCGGAGCTCGCGGCCGTCCGCCAGACGCCAGGTGTCGACGGCCTCCGCGAGGATCAGCAGATAGGTTCGACACTCCTCGGGTGGGAGCGGCGGCAGCTCGGCATGCACCAGCACCAGATTCCGTGTCTCGAGCCAGCTCGAGTCTCGAAGACAATCGGACAGGGCATCCCAGTTGAAGCCGAAGTAGCCCGGGAGCCGCAACTGCTTCGAGAGCGCCTGCAGCAACTCCGACTTGCTCGCGAGCTCCGTCGGGAGCCGAGCGACGTGGGCGTCCGTCGCTGCGACGACCTCCTCGTCCGTGAATTCGAACGGCAACTCTCGAGTCATCCCGCGCTCCACGGCAACTCTCCGCCCCGACAACTGGGGACGCTCGTCGTCATATCGTCTTTCGTCCCCCTGGGAATCAGAACGTCTGGTGTGGCTGCGAGCACTCCGGGGTGAATACCTCATCCATGTCGACTTCTCTGGGTGGATCGATTTCCTCGAGACGGGAGTGGACCTCCGCACCGTCGAGAGACTCGGCCCGGATCATGTCGAGGGAGAGCAACTCCTCGAGTCGCCACCGCACGAGCTGCCCCGCCCCGTTCCTGTACTCCTCTTCCTGTGCACGCCCCACTTCGAGGGCCCTCTCGAAGGCGTCGTCGAAGTCAGTTGCTCGAAAGATGTGAACGGAGTCATTCGCCATCACGCATCCCTCCCCTTCCACCAAGCAGACCCGCCGCACGGTGGAACTGAACCAAGACCCCTCGGTCATCTGACGATCTCCCATCGGTAAAAAGCTTGCGGACAACTGGGGACGCTCGTCGTCATATCGTCTTTCGCCCTCGACGCTCAAGAGCCTTCCAGGAGCTCGAGCGAGGCGGCGATTCCCTTCAGCGGCTGGAAGTCCGTCTTCCACATGTCGAGCTCGAAGGGCTCCCCCGAACGATTCGCGTAGAGCGTCGCGATGACGGGGACTCCATCGGCGTCCTCGAACCGAGCCGCGGCCAGGACGCGCCCGAGCTGCCGGTCTCGGAGGGGAGGATCGGTGGGGTACAGGCGAAGCGATCCCATGCCGCCGTCGTCCATGTCCTCGACCCGGAGGCTCCGGACCCAACGCGCCGGCAGGGGCGAGCCGTCGGCCAGGAAGCTCAACAAGCGGAGCTCGTCCGCCGTCGGCTCACGCAGGGGCACTTCGACTACGCGATCCAGTCGCCCGTGAGGCCGCCCGCCGTCGCGTAGATCTCGCCCGCGAGCAGCTCGTGCTTCAGGTTCGCCGTGCGCTCGAGCACGAGGTACTCGTGGTAGGTGAAGCGGCGTCGGGCGGGGACGTTCATCGCGACCCGAGCGTACCGTGGTCGCCCTCGCCCTGCTCTCCGGGTCTCGCTCACATCGGCGGGTCGGGCGGGCCGGCGTCGAAGCCGGCGCCCGGGCCGGCGTCGGGGACGCTGGCGTCCACGGGCTCGGGGCGGCCGGCGCAGACGCGGCCCTCACAGGTGAGGTCGTCCGCGCAGATGCCCTGGCCGTCGCCGCAGGCCTCGCCGACGGAGAGCCGGTTGACGGAGCCGTCGACGATGGCGCGGCGGACCCGCGTCTGCCCGGCTCGGGCGGAGATGGAGATGATAGCCGGCTCGTGGGCGAGCATGTCGCAGCTCGCGCGGGTGAGCGGGTCGAAGCAGCAGACGTCGACGCGGTTGCCGGTCACGGGAAGCGAGAACTCGTAGATCGTGTGCGGCCGAGTCTGATTGGGGCTCGGACCGAAGCCGTATGCGCCCTCGGCGCCGACGGAGGCGGGCTCCCCGTTGCGCTCCACCTCGACGTGCCCGTCGCCGTAGACGCGCAGGTCGAACCAGGTCTCGCCGACGCGGATCTGGAAGTAGTTGAAGCAGTCGGGCCGGATGCCCTCGACGTTCGCGCGCCAGTCGTTGAGGAAGTAGAGCCGCCCCTCGTGGTAGTCGACGTAGACGTCGGTGAAGAGCCCCTCGAGGCGCTCGGCGTCCCTCCACTCGTCGCCGGTGAACTGGCCGTCGACCACGTGCTGGTCGCTCGAGGTCTGCTCGCGCCAGCGCCCCTCGGCGTCCTGGACACGGCAGCTCCCGCGGTCGCAGTCGGGACCGCTGCACGGGCAGACCTGCTCCGAGGTCTCGACACACTCGCGCGTCTCTTCGTCGCAGACCACGCGCGTCTGCGTGACGGGACGGCTGCCGTCAGGGCATTCCAGCTCGTTGCACGAGGAGCCGAGCGCGAGCAACGCGAGCGAGCACATGAGAGTTCGGGGGGTCATCGCGTCATTCTCCAGGTTCGGGTCAAGGCAGCTCCGCGGCGCCGAGGAGGCGGACCCCACGGCTGCGGCTGCTGAACGCGGCGTCGAGCTCGCCGTCACCGTCGAAGTCGCCGAGGGCCACGGACTCGCCGAGCCGGTCGCCGCCGACCGTGAGGGGGCTGCCGCTCCAGTCGCGGCGGCTCGTGAGATCGGGCGTGGACAGCACGCGCAGGGCGCCCCGGCAGGCGTCGCCTTCGCACGCGTCGCCCGGGCAGCCGAGCAACACCACGGACGCTCGCTCGCGGGCGCCCAGCACGCAGCCGGGCGAGCCGGTGTCGAGGCTGGCGACCTCGGTCACCTCCGAAGCCGCGAGCCGATAGGCGACCAGGCGATCGGAGGCGCCCGTCTCGCGCCAGAGGACCACGACGCCACCGCTCGCGTGGGCGACCAGGCTCGCGGGCTCGGGCCCCGGGATGCGCGCGCTGGGCGCTCGGCCGTCCGGAGGCAGGGCCACCGGGCCCGGGTAGACGGCGACCCCGCCGGGCTCGGCGATCGCGAGGTCGTCGCGGCCGTCGCCGTCCACGTCGCCGAGCCCGAAGACCGCGCCGAGATCGCTGGGGGCGTCGAGCCGCGCGTCGACGAGGGGCGCGGCGCCGGGATGGATCCAGGCGCGCCCGTCGCAGGCTTCGATCCAGAGCTCGTCCGCGCCGTCCCCGTCGAGGTCGCCGAGGGCCCGCACGCTCGCGCCGTGAGGGGTCAGAGACGGCAGCGCCTCGAGCCGGTCCGGCAGGGCGCGCGAGGGGGCGCCGGCGAGGAGGTGGACGGCGCCCTCGCCCTCCACCGAGAGGGCGACCGCGAGGTCGAGCACTCCGTCCCCGTCGAAGTCTCCCGCCGCGAGCCCGCCGCGGACGTCGACCGGCGCGCTCGCTCCGTCGCGAACGACGCGCGACTCGAAAGACTCGCCGAGCAGGGCGTGATCGAGCTCGTCCTCGACGCTCGGCGGCACGTCGACGCCGCCGTAGAGCAGGCGGAGGCGCGGGGCGAGCCGGGGCCGGGCGCGCTCGGCGAGCAGCTCGAGGACCGCGAGGTCGTCGCGGCCGTCCCCGTCGAGGTCGGCGAGCGCGATGCCGAGCACCGCGGAGGAGGTCGTGCCGACGCCGGCGTCCGGAGCGGGCTGCGCGTCGGCCTGCGCGTCGATCGCCGCGTCGCTCCCGCTCGTCGCGACGTGCGAGTCGTAGGTGCAGCCGAGCGCGAGCAGCGCGAAGAGCGCCCGGGTCATGGCGCCTCCTCGAGCGCCGCGCGGGCGCGCTCGGCGAGCCGCTCCCGCTCCACCTCGAGCTGCCCCTCCGCGAAGCGGCGGCGGTGCTCGGCGGCGAGCCGGAGCGTCGCTCGGGGGTCGTCCGCGAGCGACCGGCGCATGCGCTGCACGAGGGCGAGCTCCGCGGCGAAGTCGTTCTGCGCGGGGGCCTCCTCGGGTCGCGGGGGCGCGGCCGGAGCCTCCTCGGGCGCCTCCACCTCGACGGGCGCCTCGATGGGCGCCTGGACGGGCGCCTCGACGGCCGCTTCGACCTGCGGCTCGACGTCGGGCGCGACGGGCGCTGCGGGCGCGGGCGGCTCGGGCGCCAGCTCGCGCGGGGTCGGCGCGCGCTCCGGCTCGGGCGCGGGCGGGTCGCCGAGCAGCCAGATCGCGCCGACGGCCACGAGCGCGACCCCGAGGGCGATCCAGAGCTTGCCCGCCCAAAGCGCGAGGCCGCTCTGGCCGGCGACGCCCGTCGCAGCGGTCGCGTCGGTGGGCCAGACGTCGGGCCCGGCGCCGATCTCGGCCGCGATGCCGCGGGAGATCCGGGCGAGCGCCTCGGGGTCGTCGTCGAGCGTCGCGCTGCGCAGGACCTCGTGCAGCTCCGGGTCGTCGACCAGGCGTCGAGGGTCGCTCATGTCGTCCTCCGGGACGGCGCGGCGACGGCCAGCTCCTGCCGAGCGAGCGCCTTGCGCACGATCTCCCGCGCCGCGTGGAGGCGCGTGTACGCGGTCTGGACCGGGATCTCGAGCAGCTTCGCCACCTCCGGCATCGACAGCTCCTCGAGCTCGTAGAGCACCAGCACCTCGCGCTTGTCGTCGTCGAGCCGAGAGAGCGCGTCATCGAGCCGACGGCGCGCCTCGCTGCGCCGCACCGCGCGCTCCTGCGCCGGCGGGACGGCGACCTCGATCTCCTCGCTCCGGCGGGCGCGCCGCTGACGCTTGCGGTGGTCGGCGAGCACGCGGCGCAGGATGCCGAAGAGCACGGCCCGGACCGGGGCGTCGCGCTCGAGCAGCTCCGGTCGCCGATGCAGCACGACGAAGACCTGCTGGGTGAGGTCTTCGGCGTCGCTCGGCGTGGCCCCGAGCCTGCGGATCGTCCTGAGCACGAACGCACCTTCCTCCCGGAACACCCGGGCGAGCGAGCGCGCCTCAGCGGGAGACGTGGGGACGCGTTCGCTCATCGTGAGAAGCCATGGACGCTCGGGACCGGGGTTATGGAAAAAAGTGGAGGCCGACCCACGCGACGACGCCACCGAAGACGGGAGCGAAGTCGAGCGCGACCGCGCGGGGGTCGGTCTGGGTGGAGACGACGAGGGTCGGCGTCCAGAGCGGGACGCCGAGCAGCGCGTCGAGGCGGAAGGAGAGCGCGTCGAAGGACAGCTCGGCGCGCGCCCGGAGATCGGCGGCCAGCCAGGGATCGGTGCGCGCGAGCGACTCGACGTCGAAGCCGGACGCCCGCGTGTCGAGCGCGCCGAGGGCGAGCCCCGCGCAGCCGCCGAGCCAGAGCTCCCGCGCGACCTCTCCGCCCGGGCACCCGCTGAGCCGCGCCGCGTACCAGAAGAGCGCGAGCGAGCCCTCGCGCACCGCGACGTCCCGAGGCAGCGCGGCGACGAGGCCCAGCTCGATGGAGACGGGAGCGGCGCCCCGCCAGGCCACCGACAGCTCCGCCGCGAAGCCGCTGGCGGGGCTCCGCTCGCCGAGCCAGGCGCCGACGTGGACGGAGACGCGCTGCGGGTCGTCGGGAGACGGCTCCTCGGGCGGCGCCGGGCTCGGCGGCTGCGCCTCCGGCTCGGGCTCCGGCGCTGGCTCGGGCGCTGGCTCGGCCGGCGGCGCGGGCTGCGCGGCGACCGCCTCCTCCCACTCCGCGATCGCCACGCCCACGATGAGCGCGACCGCCTCGGGCAGCCGCCCCGCCTCCTCGGCCGGCAGGGCGATCTGGCGCGAAGCCACCGCGCGCGCCGAGGCGACGGTGACCTCGACCGCGACCGACGCCCCGCAACGCACCCGCACCCGCACCGCCACGTCCCGGCCGCCCAGCTCCGTCATCGCGGCGGCCCGCAGCGCCTCCGCCTCCACGCACTCCCCCGCCAGCTCGAGCGCCACCGGCCCGACCTGCTGCGCGCGCGCCGCCCCCGCGACCCAGACCACCGCAAGGCACGCGAGGACCCCCGAGCTCACACACCGCATGCGCGGTGGACAGTGACGGATGCCGGAGCCGGCCTCAACCGACGTAGAGGGGCGCGGGGCGTGAGGATTCGCGCACCCCGGTTGGTGGACAGGTCGACGGCGGCGTTCAATATTTCCGCTGGCCGAGCGGCCGGAATCCCAGCGAGAGGCTCGAGATGCTGCGTCACACCGCCGACCTACGCTCGATCGCGTTCGTCCTGACCTACTTCGTGCTCATCGGCGTCGCCTACACGGTGGCGATGCCCTGGTACGCGTGGATCGGGCTGGCGGGCGTGCTGAGCCTGCTGTCGTTCTTCTGCGCGGTCATCACCCACAACACCGTGCACTGCCCGGTGTTCAAGAGCCGCGGGCTCAACAGCATCTTCCAGGTCGCGCTGAGCCTGACCTACGGCCACCCGGTGAGCATGTTCGTGCCCGGGCACAACCTCAGCCACCACAAGTACACGCAGCAGACCCGGGACCGGATGCGCACCGACAAGATGCGTTTCCGCTGGAATCTGCTGAACCAGCTCTTCTTCATGTTCGTGGTGGGCCCGCCGATCTTCAAGGACAACGCCCGCTTCGTGAAGGCCATGAAGACCAAGAACCCGAAGTGGTACCGGCAGTTCATCGTCGAGCTGGTGGTCTACGTGGTGTTCCTGGCGGTGCTCCTGGTGCTCGACCCGATCAAGTTCGTCGTCTTCGTGCTCATCCCGCACCAGTACGCGGCGTGGGGCATCATGGGCATCAACTTCGTGCAGCACGACGGCTGCGACGGGAGCCACGAGTTCAACCACTCGCGGAACTTCACCGGCAAGCTCGTCAACTGGTTCACCTTCAACAACGGCTTCCACGGGATGCACCACATGCGCCCCGGCCTGCACTGGAGCCTGCTGCCCGCCGCCCACGCGAAGGAGCTGGGGCCGTTCATCCACCCGAACCTCGATCGGAAGAGCCTGCTGAAGTACTGCTTCGAGGCCTACGTGTGGCCCGGCAAGCGGCTCGACTACGAGGGCAACCCGGTGGTCCTGGACGCGCCACGCGAGGACGACGACTGGATGCCGGCGACGCTCAAGAAGGAGCTCGACATCTACGACGCCGACTACGTCCCGTCCGCCCAGGCGTAGCGTAGGCTACGCCGCGGCGAACACGACGAGGCCGGCGACGAGCACGAGCAGGCCGAGCAGCTCGCGGAGGCCCACCTTCTCCTTCAGCCAGAGCGCGCTCAGGCCGATGGTGAGCGGGTAGGTCAGCGTGATCCAGACGCTCAGCTCGCGCAGCGTCATGCCGTGGAGCGCGAGCTGGGTCAGCAGCGTCATGCCGAAGAGGAAGGCGTAGCCGACGATCAGGCGCCAGCTCGTGAAGATGCGGAGGCCGCTCGAGGCGCGGGTGCTCGCCTGCTTCACCAGCACCTGCCCCAGCCCGGTCATGAGCACCGCGGCGAGCACGTAGGCGTGCGCCGGCCCGAGCGAGCTCATCGATCCCTCCCGGCGAGGATCCAGACGCCGAGGGCGACGAGGGCCATGCCGACCACGTGCTGCCCGACCACCGACTCGCCGAGCAGCGCCGCCGCGCCGACCAGGTTGAGCGGGGGGATGAACGCGGTGAAGGGATAGGCGCGGCTCAGCGGGATGCGGCGCAGGACGAACGGCCACACCAGCCCGTTGACAGCCAGGAACGCGACGCTGCCGAAGAAGAAGGGGTCGACCCAGCTCTGGACCGCCGACTCCGACGCGGTGCGCAGGCCCGCCACGCGCTGACAGAGGAAGGCCCCGACCTGCACCAGGATGCTGACCGCGAGGAGCGACGCCGCGACGAGGTCGAAGCCCTGGAGGCGAGGCTGGGTCGCGTCGGCCACGAAGGTTCGATAGCCCCCGCGGCCGGATCTCGAAACCTTATTGACGAATCGTCATTTACGATCCAGGCTGCTCGTCATGAGGCGCAGGCTGAGCCCCGAGGAGCGGCGCGAGGAGCTGCTGGCGTTCGGCCAGGGGTTCTTCGCGGAGCACCCCGCGGACGCGTTCACGATGGACCAGATCGCGGCGCGGGCCGGGGTCTCCAAGGGGCTGCTGTACAACTACTTCGGCGGTCGGCGCGGCTTCTACGTGGCCACCGTCGAGGCGATCGCGCAGCAGGTCTCGATCCTCACCGAGCCCGAGGGGGACATGGCCTTCGTCGACGCGCTGCAGCGGGCGCTCGCGCGCTACCTCGGCTGGGTCGAGGACCACGGGGACGTCTACCGGGTGCTCGTGCAGGGCGGGCTGGGCGTCGACCCGGAGGTCGCCGCGATCGTGGAGCGGCTGCGCCGGACGACGGTGGAGCGGGTCACGAGCCGCATGCGGGTCACCGCGTCGCCGGCGCTGCGGCTCGCGATCTACGGGTGGGTGTGCTTCGCCGAGCACGCCTGCCTCGAGTGGCTCTCGCAGCCCGAGGTCGACGCGGACGCGATGCTCGCGCTCCTCACCGGCGCGCTCGCCGGGGCGATCTCGGGCGCGGGGCTCTCCTGGGACGAGGTGATGCATGCGTGACGACGCGCTCTGGCGCCCCCACGTCGGCGGGCTGGCCTGGCCGACCCTGCTCCTGCTCGCGGTCGTGATCGCGCTGACTGCGGTGGCGTGGAGCGGCCTGGTCCCGCTCTGGGCCGGCGGCGGGATGGCCACGCTCGCCGCCTACCTGGCGTTCACCGTCATGCACGAGGCCAGTCACGGCAACGTGCACGGGAGCCGCCGCGAGCTCCGGTGGCTCGGCGAGGCCTGCGGGTGGATCGCAAGCGTCACCCTCTTCGCGCCCTACCCCGCCTTCCGGGTGCTGCACCTGCGCCACCACAGCCACACCAACGACCCGGAGCGCGATCCGGACTTCTTCGTCGCCGGCTCCCCCGCGATGGCGCCGCTCCGCTGCCTGACCACCATCCCGCGCTACTACGCCGAGTTTCTCTTCGGCGCGGCGTCACGATCGAAGGCGGCGAAGAAGGAGCGCGGCGCGCTGCTCGTCGGGCTCGGCCTCTTCGTCGCGACCGCCGTGGGGCTCTCCGCGCTCGGCCTCTGGCGCGAGGTGCTGGCGCTCTGGATCGCGCCGGCGCTCGCCGCCTCGGCGATCCTCGCCTACTTCTTCGACTGGCTCCCGCACCACCCGCATCGCAGCCGCGAGCGCTGGCACGACACGCGCGCGATCGACGTCGGCTTGCTCGACGCGCCGCTCCTGGGTCAGAACCTCCACCTGGTCCATCATCTCTTCCCGCGGGTGCCCTTCTACCGCTACCGGGCCGTCTTCGAGGCGGCGCGCGCGCGGATCGAAGCCGAGGGCGCCCCGGTCGTCCGCCTGCTTGGCGCGGCGCGCCCCGTCACGGAGGATTCATGAGCGAGCTCTACTGGTCCGAGCCCTACAACGAGCGATTCGTCGAGGCTCTCAATCGGGATCCGCGCTTCCAGAAAGCCGCGAAGAAGTTCGACGACGCCGTCGTGTTCCGCTGCCTGGGCACCCCGGAGGGCAAGGACGTCTCGGTCACCTACCGCATCGTGAAGGGCAAGGTCACGATGGAGCGCCGCGAGGGCAAGGCGCCCGCGCCGGAGATCCGCGGCGAGCGGCTCGAGGGCGCCTTCGCCCGCACCACCGCGCCCTACGATCTGTGGGTGAAGCTCGACAAGGGCGACATCAGCGTCGCCCGCGCCATCGCCTCGCCCGACTACCAGGTCGAGGGATCGAAGCTGAAGATCATGCGCCACGTCGCCGTGTTCCAGGCGATGGCCGCGGTCGGCGCCGACACCCCCAAGCGCTACGCCTGATTTCGGGGGAACCTTCGCGGGCGCGCGGCCTCCCACCGCGCGATGCGATGGTGGGGGATCGGGCTCCTGGGGATTTCGAGCGCCGTGGCGGCGGTCGCCATCTCGTGCGAGCGGGTGGATCGCGACGCCGAGACCGGGCCGCAGGCCGCGCGCGTGGTGGCGGCGCCGGGGGGCCCAGGCCACGTCGGCGTCGGCGGGGACGGTGGCGTGGAGGGCGCGGCCCGCGGCGACGGCGGCGACGCCCTGGCGCTCCTCCGGGAGATGACCGGGAGCGGCGCGCCGGAGACCTTCTGCCGGACCGCGCGGGTCATCGTCCCGGGCGGGCAGCCGATCGCCGACGCGATGGTGCTGTCGGGCGAGGTGGGGGGATCCATCTCCGAGCAGCGCACCGACGCGGACGGAGAGGTGGAGGTCTGCTTCCCCCTCCAGGCGCGGATCTCGCTCGAGGCCTTCGACGACGACGGTCGGTGGCACCGCGCGAGTGGTCCCTGGCGACGGGATGACACGCCGATCGTGCTGGTGCCGATGGCCGCCCCCGAGCTCTCGGTGCGCGCGACCGATCCAGAGGGGCGCCCGGTCGAAGGGGCGCGCGTGTACGCGAACGGAGGCAGGCACCCCGAGCTCGAGCGAGACGCGCTCGAGGAGGCAAACCTCGCGTACACCGGGGTCGGGCCGGCGCGGACCGACGCCGACGGGCGCGCCGTCGTGCGGACGGGACGCGTGGGGATCTTTCGCCTCGTCGTCGATCACGACGGCTACCTGCCGTCGGTCTCCGGGGAGCTCTACGGCCGCCCCGGCGAGCACGCGAGCGTGGACGTCACCTTGCGGCCGGGCGTGCGGGTGTGCGGCGAGCTGTGGCTCGAGGGGAGGCCGACGCGCGGCTGGGTCGAGCTGAGCGGCCGCTCGGCGCCGGTCGGGGGTGATGGCCGATTCTGCTTCGACGAGCGGCTCGAGCCCGGCGCGCAGAGGAGGCTCGTGTACGGCGCCGAGGGGGCGGTCGAAGGGCGCCGCGTCGTCGTGGCCGACGGGACCCCGCTGCGGCTGGAGCTCGAGCGCGCCGGGACGATCGAGGTGGTCACCACGGTGGACCGGGCGATCGCCGACTGCATCGGCTGGGGGTCGATGAGCCTCGAGAACGACCACTCGATCCGCCGGGGAGAGACCTGGTTTGGCGAGCCCTCACCCCTCCGCGGGGTCGCGCCGGGCGAGTACACGCTGCACGTCCAGGGCGTCGGCCTCTCGCTCGAGCGGCGCGTGACGGTGCGCGCAGGAGTCACCGCCGAGGCGCGCGTCGAGCTCCGCCTCCCCCCCGGCCACGGCCTGGTCGGGCTGCGGGACCGCGCGACTTGGGCCACCGTCGAGTCGCCAGACGGCGCGCTGGAGGTCTCCGGCTGCCGCGCGCTGCCGCCCGGCGCGCACGTCGTCCGCTACGGCGGCGAGCCGGTCTCGATCCACGTGCAGGCCGGCCAGGTCTCCTGGATCGAGGCGCCCACCTACGAAGAGGCCGCGCCTCCTGCGCCGCCCCCGACCGCTCCCGAGCGCTGCAGGCCGAGCGTCTACGTGCGGGGGGCGGAGGCGGAGGTCACCTACGCGCGCCGCGCGGTGAGCGCCGCGGCTGCCCGGGGACCACCTGATCTCGGTGAACGGCGTGGGGGTCGCGGAGGACGAGGTCGGGGAGACGTTCGTCGGCGCGCGCGACACCCTGGTGACGCTGGTGTTCGAGCGAGACGGGCGACGATTCACCGAGCGGCTGCCTCGCGACCGCTGCCCACGCTGATATCTTCACCGGGTTGAGCAAGCGGAGGCGCGAGGATTGGGAGCGGCGCGGGCGGGTCATGAAGGGCCTCGTCGTCGTCGTGCTCGTGGCCGCGATCACCGCCTGGCTCGCCCGGAACGACGCGCCGCCGCATCGCTGGCTCGAGCCGCTGGTGGGGGCGCGCGGCAGCTACGCCATCGTGTTCCTCGGCCTGCTCGCGCCCGTCCTCGGGCTGAAGCTCTGGCTCGACGCCCGCAAAGGCTGATACAGAAGGCGAGTGGACCTTCGACCCCTCGGCGCGGCCGACGCGGAGGCGCTGGCGACGCTGGCCTCCCAGCCGGACGTCGTCCGCATCGGCGACCACCTCGGGACGGAGCGCGCGAGCGAGTGGGAGGCGTGGATCGGGCCGCCCGACCGCGACGGCCCGGTGCTCCTCGGCGCCTTCGACGAAGGCGCGCTGGTCGCGGCCGCCCGGATCGTCCCTCGCACGCGGCGGCGCATGGTCCACACCGCCAAGCTCACGATCGTCGCGAGCGAGAAGCGGAGGGCCGATCGCGCGGTCGGCGCGCTCCTCTCCTCGCTGATCGACACCGCCGATCGCTGGCTGCAGATCGTGCGGCTGGACCTCGCCGCGCCGGCCGGGCACCGCCGGCTGAAGCTCTACGAACGGCACGGCTTCGCGCTCGAGACGGTGCAGCGCGGCGCGGTGCTGAACGACGGCGAGTACATCGACGAGGCGACGCTCGCGCGCATCCGTCCGGGGACCGAGCCCTACGCCCCGCCGCCCTCGAACCTCGAGCTGCCGCTGCCGGGCAAGGGCCCGCGCATCAGAGCGAAGGTGCGGCTCGCGCGCGAGGAGGACGGCCCGGCGGTGGGCGCCTTCATGGGCGAGACCACGGTGGTCTGGGGCACGATGCAGATCCCCGTGCAGCCGCCCGGGCTCTGGAGCGGCCGGTTCGCGACCAACCCCCCCGAGCGCTTCTTCAGCTTCGTCGCGGAGCACCGCGGCGAGATCCTCGGGCAGGCCTCGCTCATCGTGCTCGAGGGGTTCCGCCGCCGGCACGTGGCGTCGATCGGCATGAGCGTCGCCACCCGGGCGCAGGGCCGAGGCGTCGGCGGCGCGCTGATGACGGCGCTGACCGAGACCGCCGATCGGCTGCGGCTGCACCGCGTGGAGCTCGGCGTGTACGTCGACAACGACCGCGCCATCCGCCTCTACGAGCGCTTCGGCTTCCGGCGCGAGGGCAAGCAGCGGCTCATGGTCTTCCGCGACGGCGGCTGGGTCGACAACCTCGCGATGGGGCGGGTGCGGTCGTGAGGGAGCACTGGACGCTCGACCCCGAGATCGTCTTCCTCAACCACGGCTCGTTCGGCGCGTGCCCGCGGGAGGTGCTCGCGCACCAGAGCGAGCTGCGGGCGCGCATGGAGCGGGAGCCGGTGTGCTTCTTCGTGCATCAGCTCGAGCCGCTGTGGAACGAGGCCCGCGAGCGGGTGGCGGCGTTCGTGGGCGCGCGACCCGAGGACATGGGCTTCGTGCGCAACGCCACCTCCGGGGTGAACGCGGTGCTGCGCTCGCTCCGCTTCGAGCCGGGCGATCAGCTCCTCTGCACCGACCACGGCTACAACGCCTGCAAGAACGTGCTCGACTTCGTCGCCGCGCGCTGGGGCGCCGAGGTGGTGGTGGCGAAGCTGCCGTGGCCGGTGCCCGCGCCGGAGGCGATCACCCGCGCGATCGAGGGCGCGGTGACCCCGCGGACCCGCCTCGCGCTGATCGATCACGTCACCAGCCCGACCGGGCTCGTCCTGCCCATCGCCGAGATCGTGCGGGCGCTCGACGCGCGCGGGGTGGACGTCCTGGTGGACGGCGCGCACGCCCCCGGCATGCTCCCGCTCGACGTCGAGGCGATCGGCGCCGCCTGGTACACGGCGAACTTCCACAAGTGGACCTGCGCGCCCAAGGGCGCCGCCATGCTCTGGGCGCGGGCGGACCGGCAGGCCGAGCTCCACCCCGCCGTCATCAGCCACGGCTTCAACTCGGGCCGGCCGCGCAAGCGCCTCCTCGAGGAGCTCGACTGGACCGGGACCGACGATCCGACGCCCGCGCTCTGCGTGCCGAAGGCGATCGACGTCGTCGGCCGGATCGGCGGCGGCTGGGACGCGATCCGCGCCCGGAACCGGTCGCTCGCGCTCCGGGGCCGCGACCTCCTCGCGGAGGCGCTCGCGGTGGAGCCCCCGGCGCCCGACGAGATGATCGGCGCCCTCGCCGCGCTGCCCCTCCCCGACGGAGACGGCGCGCCCCCGAGCTCCGCCCTCTACGCCGACCCGCTGCAGGTCGCGCTCTTCGAGCGGCACCGCGTCGAGGTCCCCATCCCGCCCTGGCCGCGCCCCCCGCATCGGCTCGTCCGGATCTCGGCCTTCCTGCACAACGACGAGGCCGACTACCACGCCCTCGCCACCGCGCTGCGGAAGGAGCTGAGCGGGGGATAGCGCCACAGGGACCTTCTGCTACGGTCGGCGCTTCGTCCTTTGAACGCCGTAGAGGTCCAGATGTCCCGCAGTACCCTCGCGCTCGTCGCGCTCCTCGCCGCCGGTTGCTCCGTCGGCAACCCCGTCATCCCCTCGCCCGACGGAGGCGGCCGCGACGCGACGACCAGCTTCTGCCCGGACGCGGACGGCGACACCATCTGCGACGCCGACGAGGGCGCCGGCGACGCCGACGGGGACGGGATCCCGAACGCGATGGACGAGGACTCGGACGGCGACGGCGTGCCCGACCGCGTCGAGGCGGGCGACGACGACCCGCGCACGCCGCCCCCGGACTCCGACGGCGACGGCGTGCCGGACCACCTCGACGAGGACTGGCCGAGCTTCCCCGACGCGGGCGTCGACTCCGGCGTCGACTCCGGCGTCGACTCGGGCGTCGACTCCGGCATGATCGTTCCGTCGGTCTGCCCGCCCGAGGCGCGGGTCGACGACGGCTGCGTGGCTGCGGTGCGCGAGGGCGACGCCTCCCTCTGCAACGGCGCCGACGACGACTGCGACGGCATGATCGACGAGGGCTGCGCCTGCACGCCCGGCTCGGTGCAGCGCTGCTTCGCGGGGCCGCCCGGCCGGCGCGACGTGGGCGCGTGCACCGACGGAACGCAGACCTGCAGCGAGTTCGGCTGGGGTCCCTGCGAGGGCGGCATCGCCCCCGGCGCGGAGGTCTGCGACGACCTCGACAACGACTGCAACGGCTGCTCGGACGAGGTGAGCGGCTGCGTGCCGGTCGGCTCCTGCCCCGCCCCGGGCGACCCGCGCGTCCCCGACGCGACGCCCTTCTCCACCTACCGCCTCGACGGCGAGATGTTCTACTCCGGCAGCGACGCGGTGTCGTGGCGCTGGGAGGTCGAGGGCACGCCCTGCGACCGCATGTTCCGGGGCATCCCCGGCTCGTCCGCCACCAGCGACAACGGTCAGCTCAGCTACCGGCTCCGCAACGGCTCGTCCCGCAACGCGACGCTCGAGACGACGCTCAGCGGCGACTACACGGTCACCCTCACCGTCACCCGCAGCGACGGCACCGAGTTCACCTGCACCTGGATCGTGCACGTGCGCGCGCCCGGCCTCCGGGTCGAGCTCTGCTGGGACCAGACCGGGCCCACCTCCAGCGGCGACACCGTCGACCTCGACCTGCACCTCGGCCGTCAGGGCCGGACCGGCATGTGGTTCGACGACCAGGACTGCCACTACGCGAACTGCGACAGCCTCGGCGGCGGGTTCGGCGGCGGCCCCGACTGGGGCTACCCCGACACCCCCGGCTGCGCGATGCCGCCCGGCTCGTTCGGCAGCTGCATCAACCCGCGCCTCGACATCGACAACATCTCGGAGACGAGCTCCTACGTTCCCGAGAACATCAACGTCGACAACCCCGGCGAGGGCGACGCCTTCCGGGTGATGGTCAACTACTACAGCGGCTCGCGCGCCACCTACCCGCTCGTCAACGTCTACTGCGGCGGTGAGATCGCGGCGACGTTCGGCGCGGCCCCCGACCAGGTCGCCGGCTTCATGAGCAGCGCGGTCGGCGAGGACGGCCTGATGTGGCGGGTGGCCGACGTGGTCACCCGGGTCAGCGGCGGCGCGACCACCTGCGACATCACCCCGCTCTTCCCGGCCGGCGCGATGACCGGCCACGACCTGCGGACCGGCGACACCGCCTATTGATCGAATGTGGAGCCCGGAGCGCGGGTTGCACCGAGCATGGGGATCGCGAGCTGGCTCGCCCGAGGGCGATACACCTTCCACACGAGGCTGCGCCGGGAGGAGGCGGAGGCGCTGCTCCGGGCGCTGCCCGACGTGCTGCCGCCTCCGTTCGGGATCGAGCGGACGGGGAAGGACATCGGCTTCGAGGACGAGACGCAGACCGGGCCGCGGAACGGCTGGATGCCGACCGAGATCGAGGGTGGCCGCTGGGCCCTCCGCCCGTGGGGTACCAAGAAGACGGCGCTCCTCCGCGGTCAGCTCGAGGGGCCGCCGGACGAGACCGTCGTCACGCTGGATCCGCCGAGCGCCGCTCCCGAGATCCTGGTCGCGATCGGCGGCGGCCTCATCGGGCTCGTCGGCCTGCTGCGAGGGCAGCTCGAGCTGCTCCTCGCGCTCCTGACGACGCCGCTCGGCGTGCTGCTGCTCCGCGCGCACGCGGGCTGGCAGGTGCGGCGTCTGCTCCCCGCGCTCCGGGCGCACCTCCCCGACGACCCGCCGGGGCCGAACGCGGGCCCGTTCCGCTGACGCCTGCGCCTATTCGGCAGGCACGACCGCACGCCAGCGCGCGTGCGCGATCTGGAGGGCGGCCTCGGCCTCGACGAGGTACTTGCGGGCCTCGGCGGCGTACTGCTCGCGCAGGTTGACCATCAGGAGCTGCGCGTCGCCGAGCTCGAAGCGGGTGCGCTCGGCGTTGGCGACCGCGACGGCCACCTCGGCCGCCTCGCGCGCGAGCACGAGGCCTTCACGCGCCGCCTCGAGGGCGCTGTGGGCGTCGCGCACGCTCTGCGCGATCTGATCCCGGGCGAGCCGGGCCTCCTCGCGGAGCGCGCCGAGATCTGCGCGCTCGCGATCGATCCCACCGCGGGCCTCCCGGAACTGGAGCGGGACCTCGATGAGCACCGAGCCCTCGACCACCGGCGCCTCGTAGGTGGACTGCTGCCGATCGTTGCCCGCGCCGAGATCGACGCTCGCCTCGAGCTGCACGTCGATGCGCGGGGCGAAGCGGTTCTCGGCGTAGTCGACGTAGACCTCCTGGCGGCGCTGGAGCGCCTCGTAGCGCTGGACCGTCGGGTGGCGCGCGCTGGCGAGGCGCACCGCGCGCTCGAGCGGCATCGGCTGGTCCGCGGGCGCCGGGATGGCGGCGGGGAGCCGCGCCGGCGACGGGACGATCGGGTCGCCGCGCCGGTCGCGCACGTAGAGCGAGAGCCCGATCGCCGCCTGCTCGAGGGCCCGGCGCGCGGAGACGAGGTCGCGCTGCCGCCCCAGGATCACGCGCCGGTTCTCGAGCGCCTCGATCGCCGGGTACGCGCCCGCCGCGACCTGCGCCCGGATCTGCGCGTCCCGCGCCTCGGCGAGGGCGAGCAGGTCCGACGCGATCACGTACTTCCGGCCGGCCGCCGCCCAGTACCAGTAGGCGCTCGCCGCCTCGTAGCCGACGTAGAGCCGGCGCACCTCGAGGTACTGCGCGTAGGCGTCGCGGTAGTGCTCGGCCGCCCAGAGTCGGCGGCGCCGGTAGTCGATGGGGCCGTCGCGCCAGAGCGGGACCCGGACGCCGGCCCGCAGCTCGCCCGCGTCGAGGGTCTCGTAGTTGCGGTAGTAGCTGGGGATGCCGGGGTCGCTGGACTCGTCGGCGTCGAAGGGCCGGCCGATGCGCCAGCCGCCGAAGAAGGTCGCGCCCCAGAGCGGCGTCGGCTGGTAGAGGTTCGCGTAGGCGCGGCCCCACTGGTAGTAGCCGGCCGGCGCCATCCACGCCTGGCCCGACAGCGTGGTGTCGAAGCCGCCCTCGGCCGCGAAGCGCTCGCCCTCGGCCGACCGAAGCTCCTGCCGGGCCGCCTCGATCGCCGGGTGATGGCGCTCGACCGAAGAGAGGACCTGCCCGAGCGTGAGCGGCTCGCCGCCGCCCACGTCCACCCGCTGGACCGGGGTCGACGGCGGGAGCGGCACGCGGCCGATCGGGGGGACCTGCGCCGCCGCCGGGAGGGCGAGCAGGCTCATCGCGAGGCCGGCGATCAGCGCGCGCATCAGTAGCCCCCCGAGGCGCCGTAGCCGCCGCCGCCGCCGTAGTCGTCGGCGCCGTAGTCGTCCCCTCCGTAGTCGCCGCCGCCCCCGCCGTAGCCGCCGCCGCCGTAGGAGCCGCCGCCGTAGGAGCCGCCCGCCTTGGTGCCGCCGCCGTAGCCGCCGCCTCCGTAGGAGCCGCCGTAGCCGCCCTCGTCCGCGCCGCCGTAGGCCCCGGCGCCGTGGTAGTCGCCGCCTCCGTAGCCGCCGCCGCCGCTCCCCTGCGCGGTGGTCGTCGGGGGGATGTTCAGGCTCGGGGGGAAGCCGTTGAGCTGCCGCCAGAGCTCGAAGCCGATGGAGACCTCGCGGAGCAGGACCCAGCCGTTGACCCGGGTGCCCTGCCGCAGGAAGCGGGTGTCGGGCCAGGGCTCGTCCTCGGAGTCGGGGGTGATGACGACGCGGAAGTTGCCGCGCCCGTCGTCGGTGGAGTCGACGAACGCGACCCGGCCGCCGAAGGTGCCGACCGCGACCGACGGCCACCCCGCGAACTGCACGGCGGGCCAGCCCTCGAACTGCAGGCGGACCGGCCGGCCGGGCTCGATGATCGCGGCGTCGTTGC
The DNA here is from genome assembly GCA_036149055.1 of Myxococcota bacterium. GTDB lineage: Bacteria > Myxococcota_A > Polyangia > Polyangiales > Sandaracinaceae > JAVJQK01. The sequence continues at coordinate 43,425 of JAYZQJ010000116.1, forward strand.
CGTCGACCCAGATCTCCGCCGCCCGGCTCCGCGTGTCGGGCACGAGGATCGCGAGGGTGTCGCCGGCGCTGACCTGCTCGCCGCCCTGGTTGGCGACGAGCCGGAAGATCGTGCCGTCGCGAGGGGCGAGGACGCGCTGCTGCTCCTGCCGCGCCACCTGCGTCTCGAGGCTCGCGAGGGTCGCGCGGGCGCCCTGCTCGCCGGCGATCGCCGACTGCAGGGAGGCCTGCGCGGACGCCCGGGCGGACGCCGCGTCGGCGCGGGCGCGCTCGAGGTCGGCCTGCTTGCCGGAGAGCTCGGACTGGGCCGCCGAGACCCGGGCCCGGGCGGACTCGCGCCCGGTGCTCGCGCGCTGCTCGGCCAGGATCGCGAGCTCGAGGTCTCGCTGCGACGCGAGGCCCTGCTCCTCGAGCGCTCGCCGCCGCGCGAGGTTCAGCCGCGCGGTCTCGAGGGCGGCGTCGGCCGCCTGCTCGCTCTGCCGCGCCGCCTCGACCGACTGCTGCGCCACCCGGAGGCGCGCCTCCGCCGCCCGCACCGCCTGCGCCTGAGCGCGCTCGGTCGCCTCGAGCTGCTCCCGCGCCGCGCTCACGCGCTGGGTGTAGGTCTCGAGCTGGGCCTCCTGCGCGGTCCGGCGCAGCTCGAGGCGCTGCATGAAGCGCGGATCGTTGTCGGAGATGTCGACGATCGGATCGCCCTCGCGGACGGTCGATCCCTCCTGCACGTGCCAGCGCACCACCCGGCCGCCGATCGGCGCCTCGACGTTCTGCTGACGCTCGAGCGGCGTGTAGGCGATGACCCGGCCGGAGCCCTGGACGTTCTGCCGCCAAGGGGCGAGCAGCGCGAAGAGGATGAAGGCGACGAACGCGCCGGCCAGCGCGAGCGCCACCCGTCGAGCGTGCGTGGGGGGCGGCACGAGGCGCGTCGCCCGGAGGCTCTCGCGGTAGGGTCCTGCGTTGAGCATCAAGCGATCTCCGTGAGGCGGCCGTTCTCGAGAAAGAGCTGCCGCGAGCAGCGGTGAGCGACGCGCGGGTCGCGCGACACGATGACGAGCGTCCACGGGGCGTCGCTCTGGAACAGCACATCGAGCACCCGCGCGGCGGTCTCGTCGTCGAGCCCGTCGAGGGCCCGGTCGACCACCAGCAGCGACGGGCGCCCGGCGAGCGCGCGGGCCAGCGTGAGGCGCGTCGCCTGGCTCGCGGAGAGCGGGCCTCCGCCGGGGTTGATGGGCGTGTCGAGCCCGTCCGCCAGCGCCGCCACCTCGTCGAGCAGGTCGACCGCGTCGAGGGCCTCGCGGATGCGCGACACGTCGACGCCGGGGCGGCCGAAGGCGACGTTGTCGGCGATCGTGCCGACGACGACCTCCCCGCCGTGCACGAGCGCCATCCGGGCGCGGAGCGCGTCGCGGTGCAGGTCGCTGACGTCGACGCCGTCGATGAGGACCCGGCCGCCGTCGGGGCTGCGGAGCCCGGTGATCACGTCGAGCAGGGTCGAGGCGCCGGCGCCGCTCGGGCCGCCGAGGATCACCCGGTCGCCGGCCTCGAGCTCGAGGGACACGTCGTCGAGCACCGGCCGGTTGCCGTAGGCGAAGCTCACGCCGTCGACGACGAGGCGCGTCCCGCGAGCGTCCGGGTTCGGCAGGGCCGCGGTGCGCGCGGGATCCTCGGTCGGGAGATCGACGAGCTGGCCGAGCTTGTCGATGGCGGCGAGCAGGTCGTAGCTCGTCTCGAGGTGCTTCCCGAGCTTGGCGAAGCTCGCGACCATCGCGGTCACGATGAGCTCGGCCGCGACGAGCTGACCGAGGGTGAGCTGCCGCTCGATGACCAGCCAGCCGCCGATCCCGAGCACGCCCGCGCTCGCCACCGCCTGCAGGGTCAGCGCGCCCACGAGCTGCCGGAAGACGACGCGCCAGTGCTCGCGCCGCGAGGCGAGGTACTTGCTGGCCAGCCGATCGGCGTGCTCGCGCGCGAGGGCGGGCCCACCGGCGAGCTTGAACGCCACCGGGTGCCGCGCCACCTCCTCGAGCCAGCCGGCGACCTCGTACTTCTTCTTGGACTCGGTCACCGCCGTCTGGGTGGCGCCGCGCCCGAGCACGAACAGGATGCCGGCCACGAGCACCACCAGCACCAGGTCGAAGGCGAGCAGGACCGGGTGGTAGAAGGCGAGCACCAGCGCGCCGACCATCGCGGTGAGCACGATCTCGAGGCCGCCGAGCAGCAGCTGCGACGACGCCTTCTGCACGGTGAAGATGTCGAAGAACCGGTTCAGCAGCTCCGGCCCGTGGGCGCGGTCGAACGCCTCGAGCTTCACGCGCGGGAGCCGGTGGGACAGGTCGCCGACGAAGCGGAGGAAGAGCCGCCGCTGGAGGATCTCCACCACCCAGGCCTGCAGCGCCCGGAGCACCGCCGCGAAGCCGAGGCCGAGCAGCAGGAGGAACGCGAGCACCACGAGCGGCTGGAGCAGGGTGCCGAAGGCGACCGTGTTGACCAGCGCCTGCACGGCGATGGGCGTGGCCAGCGTGAGCACGCCGACCCCGATCGCGTAGACCAGCACCACCGCGAGGTCGTGGCGCTCGAGCCGCATGATCGAGCGCAGCCGCTTCATGGGGCTCGGGGGAGTGGGCTGGTCGCCGGGGACCTTGGACGCGTTCAGGATCGCCGGCGGCTCGATCGCGACCCAGACCATCGAGCCGAGGCTCTCCGGGTCGACCATCGCCGCCACCTGACCGCGCCCGAGCCAGCGCCGCTCGGTGCCCTCGGCGGTCTCGATCTGGAGCTTCCGGCCGAGCCGGTCGGTGAGCAGCACCCAGTCCGTGTCACCCTCGCCGACCACGACCACGGGGTGCTCCGGCCCGACCGCGGAGGCCGCGTCCGCGACCGTGCCGCGCATGATGACGCCGCGCAGCCCGAGCTCGTCGAGCCCGGCCACGATCGCCTCCGCGAGGTCCACGCACTGCGGCCGGGTGCTCCGGGCCGCCGCGCGCACGTCATCGAGCTCCGGCTGCCCGCCGGTCGCGAACACGAGGCGCGCGAGCAGGTCCTCGAAGTGACCGCTGGGCGCGGGGGGGACGACGCCCCCGTCCATCGTCGCAGCCGTCACGACGACCTCCGGAAGAGCGCGTCCATCGCGGTGAGGCGCTCGGCCATCGCGACGGCGCGGCTGACGGTGCGCTCGCGGAGACGGTCCGCGTCGAGGTCGCAGAGCTCCGACTCGAGCCGGGCCCCGCCCTCGAGCTCCACCTCGATGTCACAGAAGAGCCGGTTCTCGTCCCGGAACGTCAGGCGCACGCGACGCACGCCGCGCCCCTGGAGCGTCCGGGCGATCTCTCCTCGGAGCGCCTCCAGCGCCCCGACCGGCTGTCCCCGGCTCCCACTGATCTCCACTCGCATGGATGACATTTGGTACCGAGAGACCAGGAGGACCAATCGATAATTCCCAGCCAACCAATAGGCTGACCCTTGGTATGCTCCGGCCATGGAGTGGCTCAACTACCACCACCTCCTCTACTTCTGGATGGTGGCCAAAGAAGGCACGGTGACCGCGGCCGCGCGCAAGCTCAGCCTCTCGCAGCCCACGGTGAGCGAGCAGCTCAAGTCCCTGGAGCAGAGCCTCGGCGAGCCCCTGTTCCGGCGCGCGGGTCGCCGGCTGGAGCTCACCGAGGTGGGGCAGGTCGTCTTCCGGTATGCGGACGAGATCTTCGCGCTGGGACGCGAGATGCAGGACGCCCTCGTCGGGAGGGGTCTGGGTGCTCGACCGGCAAAGCTGCACGTCGGGGTGAGCGACCTGGTACCGAAGCTGGTCCTCTATCGGCTGCTCGAGCCGGCGCTCACCCTCGAAGAGCGGGTGCAGTTGGTCTGCCGCGAGGACAAGACCGAGCGTCTGCTCGGCGAGCTGAGCATGCAGAGCCTCGACCTCGTGATCGCGGAGGCGCCGCTCGCGCGCCAGGCCAAGGTGCGCGCCTACAACCACCTGCTCGGCGAGTGCGGCGTCACCTTCTACGCGGCCAAGCCGCTCGCGAAGGCGCTGACCCGCGGCTTCCCGGAGAGCCTCGACGACGCGCCCATGCTCCTGCCGACCGACAACACCCTGCTCCGTCGCGACCTCGACCAGTGGTTCGAGCGGCGCGGCGTCCGCCCGAACCTGGTCGCCGAGTTCGAGGACAGCGCGCTCCTGAAGGCCTTCGGTCAGAACGGCGCCGGCGTCTTCCCCGGCCCGACGGCGATCGAGGACGAGATCCGGTCCCAGTACGACGTCGACGTCATCGGCCGCGCCCCCGAGGTCCGCGAGCGCTTCTACGCCATCACCGTGAAGCGCCGCCTCGAGCACCCCGCGGTCCGCGCGATCAGCGAGGCGGCCAAAGCGCGGATCTTTGCCAGCTGAGCGGCGGACGTTCATCGTGGCCGCGTGGAGACGAACGGACCTCGGCGGATCCTCGCGATGGGCGGCGGCGGCTTCTCGATGGAGCCGGACAACCTCCGCCTCGACGAGCACGCCTTGATGCTGACCGGGCAAGCGCGGCCGCGCGTCTGCTTCGTGCCGACCGCGAGCGGCGACTCGGAGCGCTACCTCGTCGGCTTCTACACCGCCTTCAGCCAGCGGGCCGAGGCGACGCACCTGCCGCTCTTCCGCCGGGACGACCGCGACCTGCGCGAGCTGCTCCTCGCGCAGCACATCATCTACGTGGGCGGCGGCAACACCGCCAACATGCTCTCGATCTGGCGCGTGCACGGCGTCGACGCGATCCTCCGCGAAGCCTACGAGGCCGGCGTGCTCCTCTGCGGCCTGAGCGCCGGCGCGATCTGCTGGTTCGAGTCCTCGGTCACCGACTCCTTCGGCGGCATGGCCCCGCTCCACGACGGCCTCGGCCTCCTCGCCGGGAGCTTCTGCCCTCACTTCGACGGCGAGGCCGAGCGCCGCCCCACCTACCACCGCCTCGTCGCCCAGGGCGCGCTGCCGCCCGGCTACGCAGCGGACGACGGCGCCGCGATCCTCTTCACCGACGGCGCCCTCGATCACGTCGTGACCTCCCGCCCCGACGCCGCCGCCTACCGCGTCACCCGCGAAGGAGACCGCGCGATCGAGGAGCGCCTCTAGCAGCGCTGCGATCTCTGCCGAATCGAGATCCGGGCCTTCGATTCGGCAGAGCCTCGAACCGCGTCGCGCTCTCGAGCCGCACGCGATGAATCGGCAGAGAACCGCGCATGCGCCGAGGGCTCCGCGTCCGGGCGGGCATGCGCGGGAAGGGAGGCGGCGCAACGCACGCTTCCGCTGCTCACACGGCGACGCGCGGAAGAGCGCCGGTCGCAGCCCAGGGGGAGAAGCCGGGCTTGCAGCACCCGGGAGCGCCTTCGCGGCCCGGCGCCCCGTGCGGGTCACGCCGAAGGTCATGCGCGGCATCTGGAGCCTGCGCGGCTCTCGGCGCGCTAGCAGCGAGAGCAGCGGCCGGCCCCGGCGTCCGGGAGCTCCCCGCCGGATCTCTGCCGAATCGAGAGCAGCGGCCGCCCCGGCGAGGAGGAGCTCGCGCCGGATCTCTGCCAAATCGAGATCCGGTGCCGCGAAGTCGATTCAGCAGAGCTTCGAACGCCGCCGCGTCGCGCTCCGGAGCCGGTTCACCGTACTCGAGGCCGCACACATGAATCGGCAGAGCTCCCACGGCGTTCTCCGCCGAATCGAGTCCGCACCCGGTGAATCGGCAGAGAATCCCGGCGATACGCATCACAGTCGCGACGAGGGCTCTGCGTCCGTACGGGCATGCGCAAGAGAAGGAAGGCGGAGCAAGTTGCGCTCCCGCCGTTCAGACATGGCGGCGCGCGGAAGGCGCCGACCGCAAGCCCAAGGGGAAGAAGGCGGGCGTGCCGCACAGCACCCGGAGCGCTTCGCGGCGCGGCACCCCGTGCGGGTCACGTCGAAGGTCACGCGAGGCATCTGGAGCCTGCGCGGCCGGCGCCTCTCGACGCGCGGAGCGGCGCCGCGACAGTGTCGAGCGAGGCCTGCCCCAGCCTGTGCTGGCCCGCTGCCACCGCCCACACCGCAAGCTCCTGAACTGTTCATCGGGCTGCACGAGATCTCTGCCGAATCGAGAGCAGCGCCCACCCCCACGACGGGGAGCTCGCCGCCGGATCTCCGCCGAATCGAGGGCAGCGGCCGCCCCGGCGACGGGGAGCTCGCGCCGGATCTCTGCCGAATCGAGATCCGGTGCCGCGAAGTCGATTCAGCAGAGCTTCGAACGCCGCCGCGTCGCGCTCTCGAGCCGGTTCGTCGCGCTCGAGGCCGCTCACATGAATCGGCAGAGCTCCCACGGCGTTCTCCGCCGAATCGAGCCCGCACCGATGAATCGGCAGAGAAGGACCGCGCATCTTTCATTGCAAACTTGCGTCAGTCGCACCGAGGGCTCTGCGTCCGTACGGGCATGCGCAGGAAGAAGAGGGCGGAGCAAGGTACGCTCCTGCTGTTCAGACACGGCGGCGCGCGGAAGGGCGCCGGTCGCAAGCCCAAGGGAGACGAGGCGGGGGTCCCCCACACCCCCCGCGAGCGCTTCGCGGCGCGGCACCCGGTGCTGGTCACGCTGAAGGTCATGCGCGGCATCTGGAGCCTGCGCGGCCGGCGCCTCTCGACGCGGCTCTGGGAGATCATCGCGAAGGCGAACGCCCGGGGCGGGGTGCGTATCGTGCACTTCTCCATCCAGCGGAACCACCTCCACCTCCTGGTCGAGGCGGAGGACGCGGAGCTCCTCGCGCGCGGCATGCAGGGGCTGAGCGTGCGCATCGCGCGCATGGTCAACCGCACCATGGGTCGCAAGGGCACCGTCTTCGCCGACCGCTACCACAGCCGCGCGCTCACCACGCCCCGGGCCGTCCGCAACGCGATCGCCTACGTGCTC
>JAYZQJ010000117.1:0-36424 GCA_036149055.1 Myxococcota bacterium
TCGAAGACGGGAAGTCTCCGAAGATCGTCACGCTCCGCGAGAAGGGACGGGCCGAGGTCCGCCCTCGCGCGAGCGCCCCGCGCGACGAGCGCACGGACGACGAGCCCCCGGACCCAGCCACCGACAACTGAGCTCTCGCGCGGCTCGTTCACGGCTCGAGCCGCGCATCGGTGCGTCCGCCGCTGGGCGCGCCAGAGAGGATTCCGCTCCTGGCGCACGTGATGGCCGCGTTTCGGCTCGTTCGGTTGGCTCGCCAGGTCGAGCAGCCGAAGAACATCCGCAAATCGGCCTGATCGCGTGGGGTGCGCGCGGGACTTTGGGCGGGGCGCTCGGGAAGATCGGGCAGGACCTGGTCATGAGAGTTGAAGCGTCTCTCGGGACCTGGTTGGGGGGACGAGGCCACGAGCTGGCCCCTCGGCCAGCCGCCGCTCTACCATCCCCCGATGGCCCATCCCGCCCTGGTCGACGGTCCGCACTGGCGCTGGCTCGCGTTCGCCGCCCTGACGCTCGGTTGCGCCGGTGCGCCCGCGCAGGTCGAGGGCGGAAGTGCCAGCGAAGCCGAAGAGCCCGCGGCGGCCTCCGAGCCCGAGCCGGTCGCTCCGGCCTCCGCGGCCGCGAGCGATGAGGAGCGGACCGCGCGCGCTCTCGAGCGTCTCGTCGACGCGTGTCGTGCGGGCGATGTGGAGGCGGCGGCCGCGGGGATCGTCGACCGCAGCCCGGGGGCGCCCCCGTGGTCGCGCGCGGCGGACGCCAGTGAGCCGGCTGCGCGCCGCGCGGTCGAGGGGGTCTGCGCGCGTATCGTCGGAGCGCTGCGCGGCGGCACCTACGAGCGGCTGGGCTACGAGATGGCGCGGCAGGGCGAGGGGCTCTGGCACGTGTGCCCGGTCCGCTACGCCGCGACCGGCGAGGAGGCGGTGTTCGCGTTCCTCGAGGTCGACGGCACGCTGCTGCTGGGCGACATCGACTGACGCTCAGCCCCCACCCAGCATCTCTCGGGGCCTGGTCGTGGGGGGCCCCTGGCGGCGACGGGTGCGGCCTTCAGGCCGAGTCGCGGCGTCGATCCTCGTGGTGGAGGCGCAGCCAGTGCAACAGCGGCTTGGTGTGGATCTCCTCCTGCCACTCCGCGGCGAGGTCCTCGATGATGTGGTGCTCGTCGACGAAGATCTTGCCGTCGTACTGCCGGATCACCGGGTGCAAGAACTGACTGGCCTCGGCGCGCCGGATGTTGTCGCGGTGAATGCGCTCGACGGCGAAGGGGTTGTCGAACTTCTTGTCTCCGTACTCGAGCGTGACCGTGAACGTCGTGTCGCCGACGTCGCACTCGCCCGAGAACAGATAGTCGACCGGCACCTCCTGGAGATACTCCGCCTGGGCGCCCCGGATGATCACGGCGTCGCAGAGGAATCCGAACTGCTGCCAGAGCGCCGACGAGCGGTTGATGCGGGCCAGCATCGCCCGGTGCACCGGCTCGGGCTCGGCGGGCATGAGCTCGCTCGGCCACGCGTCTCCGTGATAGCGCTTGCCGAAGATGCGTGAGAGCGCGCGGCAGTTGTACCGGAAGCCGTGAATGAACGCGGAGGTGGTCTTGCGATAGTCCCTGGCCGCGGTGAGGACGCCCGCGAAGTACAGACCGGGGATGTTGACCGACTCCCACGCCGCCGTCTGCTCGGGAAGTCGGCCGCAGTGGCGAAGCTCGGGGCGGCAGGTCTCGTCGAACGGCGAGAGATCGAACTTGAACCCCGTGCAGCACACCACGCGGTCGTAGTGGATGACCTCGACCTCGCCCTCCGCCATGTTGTAGGCGACGGTGACGTCGAAGCCGTCCCCCGCGCGCTGGATCTTGCGCACGGTGGCGTTCAACACCGCGTTCTGTGACTTCAGCTGATAGGTGTCGAGGAACTCGTTGTTGATCGCCCGCAGGTCCCCGACGTAGTGGGTCGTCCACGCCATCCGCAGCGGGTCGGGGCTCGCGACGTGAATCATGCGGGCCGTCGGGATCATCAGGTTGGCGATCTCGAAGGCCGAGTTCCCTTTCCCGAGCACGAGGACCCGCTGATCGACGAAGTCCTCGCGGTCCGTCGAGACCTCGGTGTACTGCTCCGCGTGCTCGATGCCCGGGATGGAAGGGATGTTGGGGATCGAGATCCCGGTGGCCACGATGAGGCGCTTGCCGCGGAACTCTCGACCATCCTCCGCCGTGACGACGAAGGTGCCCTCCCCGTCTCGAGCGATCTTGGAGACGCTGGTGCTCAGCTCGATGTTCAGCTTCTGCTCGCTCGCGAAGCTGTCCAGGTACCGGACGAGATCGGCGGGGTCCGCCCAGTACTCTTTCGAGAAGTGCTTGAACCTCAGCTCCGGATCGTCGCTGATGAGCGAGTTCCAGTCCCAGCGAAGCTGCACCTCCGGATCGTCGTATCCGGTGTAGACCTTGTTGATGGAGATCAGGTTCCGGACCCGCGGGTACCTCGAGAAGAACGACCCGACGTGGTCGGCTCGCTCCAGGATCCGGTAGTCCCGCCCGGCTCGTCCGAGAAAGTACCCCAGCTGCAACCCGGCCGGCCCTCCGCCCAGGATCAGATACTCGACGCTCTCGGACATTGTCACCTCGACTGCTCGGGCCCTACGACTTCCCCATCTGGACGCTACCGGAATGGGGCATCGCACACAACGGGGGCCGGCTCGCGACCGCTGTGGTGGCCCCTCGTCACGGCTCCTCGGAGTGGGGCCCCTGCGACGAGACGGGCTCGAGAGGAGCTCAGTCCCAGAGCTCGATCTCGGGCTGCGTCGGCGGGCGAGGCCGCCTCGGGCGCGGACGCGGGGTCGGAGCCCGCTCCTGCTCCGCTGCCGGCTCCTCCTCTTCCACGGCGGGCTCGGGGAGGGGCCGGAGCTGCACGCGCAGCCGCTGATCGACGTCGGGCGTGATGCGCTCCCGGACCGGCTCGTGCCCCTCGAGCTCGAAGGTCACCACCACCGGCTCGGACGAGATCGGCAGCTCGAGGCTCGCCGGGGTGGTCCACGTCTCGCCGGAGGGCAGCCGCGCGGTCGCGCCGGGCGGGGACGAGACGACGTCGATGGCCACGGTGGTCGGCGGGGGCGCCTCGGAGGCCGCGACGGTCGGCGGAGGCGCCGGCTCCGGCCACGCGAAGATCGCCACCCCGACGCCGGCCACGAGCGCGACGGCGATCGCGCCCACGACGAGGGGCCAGGATCTCCGCGGCGGTCGCTGCCCCAGCGGCGGCGCGATCCGGGAGGGCGCCGTCTGCACCGCGCGCATGTCCGCGCTGCCCGACTCGGCCTCGCGAATGATCTCGACCGCCTCGTCACCCGCGCCGACCCGGCGGAGCATCTCCTGCTTGGCGGTCACGCGCTCCGCGAAGAGCTCGTGCATCAGCGCGCGCAGCCGCTCCTCGGGCAGCCGACCGTCCTCGCGCGGGAGCGCCGCGAGGAGCTCCCGCCGCATGTCGAGCGCCGACTGATAGCGGGTGCGCCGCTGCCTCGAGAGCGCGCGCAGACACACCGCGTCGAGCGCAGGATCGACGCCCGGCGCGAGCTCCGACGGGGGCGCGATCCGGTGAGACAGGACGGCGCTCAGCGTCGCGCCCGGGTTCCCGCGCCGGAAGAGGCGACGCGCGGTGAGCATCTCGTAGAGCACCACCCCGAGGGCGAACACGTCCGAGCGCCGGTCGAGCGGCTCGTTCTGGATCTGCTCGGGCGACATGTAATCGAACTTGCCCTTGAGCATCCCGGTCTCGGTCTTGGTGAGCCGCTGGCGCGCCTGCGCGATCCCGAAGTCGAGCACCTTGACCGAGCCGTCGTAGGTGACGACGACGTTCTGGGGGCTCACGTCCCGATGCACGACCCCGAGCTCGACGCCCGCCTCGTCCTTCAGCGTGTGGGCCGCGTGGAGGCCCGCGCAGGCCTCGGCCACGATGTAGGCGGCGAGCTCCGGCGCGAGCGGGCGCCCCTCCTTCACGAGCGCGCGCAGCAGCGCCGACGCCGACTCCCCCGCCAGGTACTCCATGACCATGTAGAGGTCGTCGCCGTCCCGCTGCAGCTCCTCGACGCTCACCACGTTGGGGTGGCGGAGGCCGGCGGTGATGCGCGCCTCGTCCAGGAACATGTTCACGAAGCCCTCGTCCCGCGCGAGGTGCGGAAGGATGCGCTTGATCACCACCGATCGGGCGAAGCCCTCGGCGCCCAGCTTCCGGCCGAGAAAGATCTCCGCCATGCCACCGGTCGCGAGCGATCCGACGATGCGGTAGGGACCGATGCGCTCGGGCGTCTCTCCCGCGGGAGACGGCGGCTCGGCGGGCGCGGGCGTGGCCACTGTCCGCAGAATACGACAGTCTCGCCGCGAGCTCCAAACGCTCGGCACCATGACGTGAGGCGCCATCCCGGCGTACCCTCCCACCATGCATCGCCTCCCCGGCCTCGTGGTCGCGCTGACCCTCATCGCCGCCCTGCCCTCCCCCGCGGAGGCGCAGTCCGACCAGGAGCAGGCGATGACGCTCTACGCCCAGGCCGCGGCGCGCTACCAGAGCGGGGAGTACGACACCGCGGTGGTCCTGCTGCGCGAGGCGATCCGACTCCACGACCAGCCGCCCTTCCACTACAACCTCGCCCGCGCGCTCCAGGAGCTCGGCGAGTACGAGGAGGCGCGCCAGGAGTACCTCCGGTTCCTGGAGCTCGCGCCCGAGACCGAGCAGCGGGCCCGCGTCGAGGAGCGCGTGGCCGAGATCGACGCTCAGATCGAGGCGGCCCGCGTCGCGGCCGAGGAGGAGGAAGCGCGCCGGGCCGAGGAGGCGGAGGCGCAGCGGCGCGCGCAGGCGCAGCTCCGTCCGGAGCGTCGCCCGGAGACGCGAGGCCCCGAGGCCACCCCCTGGATCCTGCTCGGCGTCTCGGCGGCCCCGCTCGTGGCCGGGGTGGTGGTCGGGGCGATGGTGCAGGGCGAGGTCGACGCCGCGCGACGCGCCGTGAGCCAGCGGGACGCGCATCCCCACGTCCGGTCGGCCGAGGATCTCGCGGTGGTCACCAATGTCCTGCTGGCGGTGGGCGGAGCGCTCGCCGTGGGCTCGCTGGTGTGGGGGTTGGTCGACGTGCTGAGCCTGGGCGGCGAGGAGGAGAGCGCCGCGGCGCTCCGCCTGCGGCTCGGGCCGTCGGGAGCGGCGGTCGATGGGACGTTCTGAGCTCGTCGCACGGCTCCGGTGTGCGCTGCTCGGGTGTGCCCTGCTCGGGTGTGCGCTGCTCGCCGGATGCACGGTGCCGGGCGAGCTGCTCACCGATCGACCGTGCCCCTGCGCCGATGGGTGGTCCTGCGACCCCGACACGAACCTCTGCGTGGAGGGTGAGCTGCCGCCCCCGGAGGACGCGGGGCCGCCCGCCGACACCGGCGCGGGGGACGACGCGAGCACGGCCGACTCGGGACCCGGGGACGCGGGGCCCGTGGACGCCGGCCCGCCCGAGCCGCCGCCCTCGGTGCCCACGACCTGCTGGAGCCGCGCGGAGACGTGCGACTGGACGGCGGACTTCGAGCTCGTGCTGGGCGACCCCTCGGTGATCGCCACGGCCGACCCCCAGCGCAACGTGACGTTCTCTCCCGACGGCTGCGAGCTCTACTCGAGCGACACCTCGCGAGGCTACGTCGCCACGAGGAGCGGCCCCGGCGCCGCCTTCGGCCCGAGCGTCCCCTTGCCCGGCCTCGAGGCCGAGCCCGCGAGCCGCCCCTCGATCACCCCGGACGGATTGCAGCTCTACTTCCAGCGACCGGGCGCCACGCTGTACGAGACCTGGCGGGCCACGCGGCCGCGACGCGGCGGCAGCTGGCTGAGCCCCGAGCTCGTGCCGGAGCTGACGCGGGAGGACGCCCACGACTACGACGGCATCCTCGCGCCGCACGGGCTCCGCTTCTACTGGTCCCCGAGCGCGGGCGGCGATCAGGACGTGTGGATGGCGGAGCGCGCGTCGCTGAGCGCGCCGTTCGGATCCGCGGGCCCCGTGCCGCTCCTCAGCGGCGCCGGGCGTCAGTCCGAGCCGGCGGTGACCGCCGACGAGCGGCTCGTGGTGCTGCTCGTCGGAGACAGCCTCAGCTACGCGACGCGGCCGCACTGGCGCGCGCCGTGGAGCCCCCCGCTGCTCGCCCCGGGCGCGCCCCTCGTGGCCCCGGACGAGACCGAGTCCACCGTCAGCCCCGACGGCTGCGAGGTCCTGGTCCAGCTCGACCGACGCATGACCTACCTCGTCTACCAGGCGCGCTGACGGGCGGCGCGGTTTACAGCGCGCGCCAGGGAGGCCAGAGTCGCGCGCCGATGCTCTCCGCGCAGCGCCTCCGCCCCGCCCTCGTCTCGCTCCTGGTGCTCGCGCCGAGCGGCGCGGGGGCCCAGGGCTTCACCGACGTGAGCGCCGCGCTGGGGACCGACACCGGCGCCCGACCGGCCCCGGACTCGGTCGCCGGCGGCGTGTCCATGGTGGACCTCGACGGCGACGGCCGCCTCGACCTCCTGTGGACCGCGCTCGACGCGCCGGTGGTGTTCCATCAGCGCTCCGACGGCACCTTCGCCCGTCGCGACGACGTGCTGGTCCCGGCGGGCCCGATCGAAGCCGGGGGGAACCTCCCCTTCGACATGGACGGCGACGGAGATCTCGACGTCTTGCTGCTCGGGACGGGCGCCGACGCGCTGCTGCGCAACGAGGGCGGCCTGGTCTTCACCGACGTGAGCCGCACGCATCTCCCCGGTCTGGAGCGCTGGAGCTCCGCCGCGGCGCCCGCCGACTTCGACGGGGACGGAGACCTCGACGTGTACGTCACGGGCTACATCGAGACCCTCGAGTACCCGCGCCACGTGTGCGCGCCCGACATGCTCCTCGTCAACGACGGCGAGGGGCGCTTCACCGACGTCGCGCCCGAGATCGGCACCGACAGCGCAGGCTGCGGGCTCGCGGTGGTCACCCACGACGTGGACGACGACGGCGATCCCGACGTCCTCGTGGTGAACGACTTCGGCATGTTCGTGCTCCCCAACCGCGTGTTCCGAAACGACGGGCCGAGCGGCCCCGCGGCGCTCTCGTTCTCGGAGCGCTCGGCGGAGCTCGGGTTCGACAACCGGCTCTACGGCATGGGCGTCGCGGTGGGCGATCTCGACGCGGACGGCCGCGACGACCTCGTGGCGAGCAGCATCGGCCGACCGGCGGCGCTCCTCGCGCGGGGCGGCGGGTTCGCGGATCGGACGCGGGCGCTCGGCGCCGACGTCGTCTTCAGCTCCGACGGCTATCAGGCGACGTGGGGGGTGGCGGTCGAGGACTTCGATCGCGACGGCTGGGCCGACGTGGTCATGGCCGGAGGACGGGTCATCGCGAGCAACTTCGCGAGCACCGGCGCCTACCAACCGAACGTCGTCATGCGCGGCGGGCCGACGGGGCTCGCGCTGGATCCGCCGGGCTGGGGCCTCGCGCCGCGCGGCACCGGGCGCGGGCTCGCGGTCGGCGACGTGGACGCCGACGGGGACCCGGACATCGCGATCGGGCAGACCGACGGCACGATCGCGCTGCATCGGAACGACTTCCCGTCGACGGCGCCGCTCCGGTTGCGCCTGCGCGCGACGGAGACGGCGGCCGCGGCGGTCGGCGCCCGCGTCACGGCGAGCTGCGACGGCGCGATCCGGGTCGCGGGGGGCGTGGGCGGCGGCTCGTTCGCCGGTGCCAGCGACCCGGCGCTTCGCGTGAGCTTCCCGCCTCCCTGCGACGTCCCAGGCCGGACGGTCGACCTGAGAGTGAGGTGGCCGAGCGGCTACACGCAGACCGCGACCGCGACCACGGGCGGCGCCCTGACGATCACCGAGCCCGACTGGCTCCAGGCGGAGCCGGGGCGCGTGGTCCTCCGCCCGACCGACGCGAACGGCTCTCCCTGGCCGGCGGGCGCCCGCGTCCTCGTCCGCCCGGACGGCGCGGCCCCGATCGTGGCGAGCCCGGTCCCCGACGGGAGCTTCGAAGCGACGTGGGCCAGCGGCGCGGGACCGACCCGCGTCGACCTGGAGATCGAGGGGCGCGCCTGGGGCGCGCACCCCATCGTGGAGCCGCCCCTGCACCGCCTGCGGGTCGTGCCCGGGCGCCCGGTCGTCGGAGCGCCGGCTCGGGCCGTCGTCAGCGGGGCCCCGCCCCACGCGGTGGTGCGCGTCCGACATGCCGGCGAGACGACCCCGCTGACGTACGACGGCGACGGCCAGCACACCGGCGACCTCCGCTTCGACGCCGAGGGAGACACCGTCCTCACGCTGGTCGTCGACGGCGCAGAGGTCGCGTCGTCCCCCGTTCACGTCGCCGGCGTGGTCGACCGCGCGCGCTCGTTCGTGAGGCATCAGTCGCTCGTCCAGCTCGGGGCGCCCTTCCTGGTGGTCAGGGGCGCGCTCCGGGACGTCAACGGGCGGCCGGTCGAGGTGCCCCGCTCGGCGATCGCGCTGACGGCCGACGGGGTCGCGCTCACGCCGCTCACCTCGACCAGCGCGGGAGGCGTTTTCGAGATCGGGCTCAACACCTCGGCGCTCGCGGATGACGCCCTCGTCCAGCTGTGGGTGCATGGGGCGGCGTTCGGGTCCCCCGCCCGACTGCGCCGCCTCTCGAGCGCCGACGAGGTCCGCCGGCACGTCTCCCCCGCGCACTCCGACTGCGCTCCGGCGATGGAGACGATGCGGCCGGACGGCCAGGACGTCCTCCACTTCCTCGTCTTCCTCCGCGACGCACACGGCGAGCCCCTCCCGGACCTCGGGACCGCGCCGCAGCTCGTCGGAGATCTGGCCCCCCTCCCGGAGCCGGTGGTGCGCTTCGACAATCACTACCTGCAGCGCGTCCGCGCGACCCGGACGCCCGGCGAGGCGACGATGCACGTGGAGTGGTACGGCGAGCGCGTGGGGGTGTCGTGCCAGGTCACCCTCGAGGGCGCCCCGCGTGGCACGCCGTCGGAGCTCCACGGGACGCTCCGCGCGCGCCCCTCGGAGCTGGACGTCGCGATCCCAGAGCAGCACGCGACCCTGACGTGGGAGCCGCGGGACGACCACCGCCGCCTGATGGGGAGCGGGCTCGCGGGGGCCGTCTGGCGCACCACCCTCGGCGTGTGGCGGAGCCCCGTCGAGTACGAGGGCTTCGGGCGCTACCGCCGCACGCTCGGCCCCGATCGCCATGGAGGGATCGACGCCGTGACGGTGACGGTCGGCGGCGCGGTGAGCGGCGCCACGGTGCGAATCGCGGGACCGCCCGCACCCGACGCCGGGGTCTCCCCCGACGCGGGCCCGCGCGTCGACGCGGGCCCGGAGATCGACGCGGGCGAGCTCGACGCCGGGACGCCTGCGCCGGACGCGAGCGCGCGACGCGACGCCAGCCCCGGGGGTGAGCCAGGGACGCCCTCCGGCGGGTGCGGAGCCGTCGACGGATCGCCTTCGCCAGGGCCGACCTTCATCGCCTTCTCCCTCCTCCTGCTGGCGGCGCGGCGCCGGCGCGCCGCGCCTCGGCACTGAAATCGGCTCTGCGCGCATTCCCGCTTGCGCGCGCGACTTCGCGACCGGTACAAGCCCCACCGAGTGGTGGACGGAAGGTGTGGTGTGCTCTGAGACCACCGGATGAAACGACTGTTCAGTAGGAGTGCTCCATTCATTGCTTTGTGCCTCGCCTTGGCGGGGTGTGACGGCGCGACGACCACCGACGCGGGCGTGGGAGGTGACGCCTCCCTCGACGATGGCGCCGTGACGATGTCCGACGGCGGCGACACGGACGCCGGCCGGACGGACTCGGGGTTGCCGGACGCGGGCCCGACCTCGATCTGCGGCGACGGCGTGGTCGAGGCCGACGAGACCTGCGACGACGGCAACACCGACGACGGCGATTACTGCGCCGCCGACTGTCTGACCGTCACCGGGTCGTGTGGAGATGCCACGGCTCAGACCAACGAGGCCTGCGACGACGGCAACACCGACGACGGCGATTACTGCGCCGCCGACTGTCAGATGGCCACCGGAGCCTGCGGTGACGCCACCGTGCAAAGCAACGAGACCTGCGACGACGGCAACACCGACGACGGCGACTACTGCGCCGCCGACTGCCTGACCGTCACCGGGTCGTGTGGAGATGCCACGGCTCAGACCAACGAGGCCTGCGACGACGGCAACGTCATGGACGGCGACTACTGCAGCGCCGACTGCCAGATGGTCACCGGCGCCTGCGGCGACGGCACGGTCCAGAGCGTCGAGACCTGCGACGACGGAAACACCACCGACGGCGACTACTGCTCCGCGGACTGCCAGACGGTCACCGGAGCCTGCGGCGACGCCACCGTGCAGAGCAACGAGATGTGCGACGACGGCAACACCGCCGCCGGCGACTACTGCGCTCCGGACTGCCTGACGGTCACCGGCGCCTGCGGCGACGGCGTGGTCCAGAGCGTCGAGACCTGCGACGACGGCAACACGATGGCGGGGGACTACTGCAGCGCCGACTGCCAGACGGTCACCGGCGCCTGCGGCGACTCGACGGTGCAGAGCAACGAGGCCTGCGACGACGGGAACACGGTGGGCGGAGACTACTGCTCCGCGGACTGCCAGACCGCCGACGGCTCCTGTGGAGACGGGGTCGTGCAATCGCACGAGACCTGCGACCCCGGAGTGATGTCGATCGGTGGCCCGCCCGGTGGGCTCGGTGACCCCTGCGGCACCGCGGCCGACTGCGGCCCCTCCGCGCCGATCTGCGCGACCGGAGGCTTCTGCTCCGCGGGCGCCGCCGGCGCGTCGTGCCAGGTCGACACCGACTGCTCGGCGTCCGCGCCGATCTGCGGCGACGGCAACGAGTGCCGTACCGATCGCTGCCCCGCCACCCTCGGCGCCGAGGTCTGCGACGGCATCGACAACGACTGCGACGGGATCGTGGACAACGGCTGCGCCACCCAGTGCACGCGCGACGACTCGCCGGTGGTGAACTTCGACGACACCTGCGACAGCTCGTGCGGCATGCCGATCGACGGGGAGCTCTTCGTCCCCTGCGGCGCGGTGATCACGATGTACGGGGACCACGCCTTCTCGGGCGGGGCGGTGATCAACGGGAGGATCCGCGTCCTGCCGCGCACGGGCGCGACCCCGACCGCGGGCAGCCTCGTGATCGCGGCGCCGACGATCACCGTCGACGGTGTGATCGACGCGAACGCGAGCGGCTTCAACGGTGGACAGGGAGCTGGCACGAGCACCTGCGACGGCTCGGGAGGCGGCTACGGCGGCCAGGGCGGCTTCGGGCACACCTGCATGGCCTCGGGTCCCGTCCACGGCTCGGCGACGTCGCGCTCGGTCGAGCTCGGCTCGGGCGGCGCCAACGCCTCGAGCGACAGCGGCGGGCGCGGCGGCGGACGGGTGGTCCTTCGCGCAGGCACGGTCACCGTCTCCGGCAGCGTCGAGGCTGACGGCGGCCGGGGCACGGCCGACGAATCCTTCTCGGAGGGCGGCGGCGGTTCGGGCGGGGGGATCCTGCTCGACGCCACGAGCCGCATCGACGTCTCCGGGGTGCTCAGCGCGCGCGGCGGCAACGGGCACAGCACGGGCTTCGCCGCGGCGGGCGGCGGCGGAGGGCGGATCAAGCTCTTCGCGCCCGCCGGGACGATGACCGGGTTGGCCCGGGTCGATGGCGGCGGCGGTGGAACGCGCGGGCCCTTCACCGGGACCGCCGGCGCGTCCGGCACCTACTTCGAGCTCTTCTGAGCGATGGCGCTCCTCGAGGGCCGCGCCTTCCCCGGCGCGGCCCTCGTCGTGCGCGCCCCTACGGCAGGGTCGAGTTCGCGAAGATGACGAGCCTCCACCGCTCCGCGGGCGTCTTGTTGCTGGCGCTCACCGGCTGCGCCACGCCGGCGCCCCGGGCCGACGCGGACGCCGCACCACCGCCGGCGCTCGACGCGGCGCGCGCGGAGGTCGACGCGTCCACGCCCCGAGACGCCTCGACGCCCGGCCCCGTCGACGGCGGAGCCGCGCGACTGGTGCTCGGTCGCTGCGTGAAGCCGTCGGGTGAAGACTGCGCCGGTGACACGGAGGACGGGCGGTTCGTGCCGATCGACGCCGAGTCGGTCGTGCCCATCGTCATCGGCTTTCAGGGCAGCCCCATGTTCGTCCTCGCGCTGGAGGCGCGAGGCATCGACCCCGGCGACCCGGACGCTCCCCTCGGGACGGACAACCCCTTCGTCGAGCTCCAGGTGTTCGACGACGCCGGGCGTCAGGTCGCGGGCTATCGCGATCGCGCGCCGCTACAGCCGGAGCCGGGCGGCGGCGTCGGGCTCTCCCATTTCGTGGTGCTCGAGCTCGCCACCTCCGAGGTGGAGGGCGCGCCGCTCCGGGCGGACGCCTGGCTCCGGGACCGCTACGGCGTGGAGATCGCGGCGTCGGCTCGGTTCGTGGCCGGCCCCGCGCCTCGAGAGTGAGGCCCATCGGCCTCGGCGGCGAGGAGCCGCGCGAGCAGCCGATCCGCGAGCCGCGTGGAGTCGCGGAGCTGCGCCGGGTCCACGCGGTCGGCGGTGTCGTCGGGGTGATGGTAGTTCCGCGGCGCGTGCTGCTCCGGATCGATGCAGGTCAGCGCGAGCGCGTCGTAGCCCTCGACCAGGAACGGCAGCGCGTCGGTCCCGCCGGCCGGCACCGGGTAGCGCGCCGGCTCGGGCAGGCCCGCGTCCCGCGCCGCACCGCGCACCTCGGCGGCGAGCGCGCCCGGGATGGGGACGCGGAACAGCTCGCCCTCCTCCAGCATGAACAGGCGCCCGTTCGACAGGGTGTCGAGCGCGAACACGGCGGTGCGCTCCCGCTCCCAGCCCATGGTGCGCGCGAGGTGGGCCGCCCCGCCGGTGCCCGCCTCCTCGGCGCCGGTGAAGGCGAAGACGAGCTCGACGTCGTCCGGGACGTCGCGCTCCGCCCACGCCTCCGCGAGGGCCACCAGCGCGGCGCAGCCGGTGAGGTTGTCGGCCGCGCCGGGGACGGGCTGGTTGCGCACGACGATCTCGGCGTTGATCACGAACACGAGGAGCGCAGGCACCGAGAGCGCGAGGGTGATCCATCCGGGCGCGACCCCGAGCAGCTCGACCGCGGCCAGCGCGAAGAGGCTCGCGAACGGGAGCAGGAGCTGCTTGCCGAGGAAGGGGAGCGCGCGCGGCGGCGGCGCGGCGATCCACTTCAGGATCGGCGGGTGGAACATGAGCCCGGTGAACGCCGAGTCGACGTGCGCCAGCAGGACCACGCGGCGCCGCAGGGGCGCGGTCGCCCTCCGGGTGACCAGGAGGTTCCGGGTCCGGACGGACGGCCAGAGCTTGCGCAGGACGTGACGACGGCGGACCGCCTCGGAGTAGAAGCTGAACGCCACCACGAGGTGACCGATCGCGGCGACCCAGCCGGGCGCGCCCACCAGCGGCGCGGCGGCCAGCGCGAGCGCGAGGCCGAAGTGCAGCGCGAGGCTCCCGTAGATGTGCCGCGGGAAGCGGAACGGCCGCCGCTCCACCTCGTAGCGCGCCCCGCCGCCCGAGCGCTCCAGCCGCTCGGCGATGGCGTCGTGCGCGGCCCGCTCGCCTTCGGTGCCCGTCAGCCGCGTCGGCGCGAGGGAGGCGAGCCAGTGGAGCGCGGGGACCACGGCCTCGGCGGGGTCGGGCATGCGAGACTGTCCCGCGCGGCACGAGGAGACGCCAGGACACCTCGCGACAACCCGGTGCCCGAAGGCGACACGACCGTCCGGGCGGCCGACCCGGCCGCCGACCTCGACGCGCACCTGGAGCGACTGTCGGGCGGCGTGTCGGAGGGTCGCTCGAGCGTGCTCGACACCACGCGCTCTTCGGAGCGACTGCGCGCTGTGCGCGGCGTCCCGCCGGCGAGGCGCGCGCAGTTTCCGGAGGGGGCATGCGCCCCCTCCCGCCCGACCGGCAAAGCCGGCTCGGGCTCCCACCCCATCTCGCGCGCTGACGCGCGCGGAAGCTGCGGCAATACTTGCCGCATCTTCAGTCGTCTGAGCGGCTGAAGATCTGGTAGTGGTAGTCGCCGGCGCCGTCGGCGGCGGTGATCTGGATGCGGTGGGCGCCGCTCTGCTGGGCGCAGTGGCGGACCGACGGGAAGGCGTTGGCGCTGCCGTAGTCGCTGGCCAGCTGGGTGCCGCCGCGGGAGAGGGTCACGTCGAGGTCGTTGACGCCCTGGCCGCCGACCACGACCACCGCGTAGCACTGGCCCGCGGTCAGCTCGACGTCGTGCGAGGCGCTCTGCCCCTGCGAGCGGAGGCGGCCGTTGTCGGGCGTGAAGCCGGCGTCGGGCGCGTAGCCCTCGACCGAGAGCAGGGCGGTGACCTCGCT
This sequence comes from Myxococcota bacterium, assembly GCA_036149055.1. Classification (GTDB taxonomy): domain Bacteria; phylum Myxococcota_A; class Polyangia; order Polyangiales; family Sandaracinaceae; genus JAVJQK01. Next base: position 14,330 of record JAYZQJ010000117.1, read on the forward strand.
GAGGCGCACCCACTCGACGCCCTCGAGCCCGAACGGCCCGCGCGTGCCCCGCGGCCAGCGGTAGGGCGCGTAGACGTAGGAGCCCTGACCGGCCGCCATCACGACCTGCATGTAGTACATGCCGCTCGACTGCGGGCAGACGCGCACGGTCGGGCGCGCGTCGCCGGCGGTGTCGCGGTCGACCTCGCGGCCGGAGCCGTCGAGGAGGCGCAGATCCATGTCGCGCACCGCGGCGTCGCCGACCGCGAGGATGGCGTAGCAGCGGCCGCCCTCGAGCTGGATCTCGAAGCTGCGGTCGCCGCCCTGGGTGAGCTGCCCGGTGGTCTGGTCGCCGTAGCTCTCGTAGCCGCGGGCGCGCATGTCGGCGTCGAGCAGGGCGAAGTTCTCCTGCAGGCTCGCGCCGGCGGTCGAGGTGGACTCCATCACCTGCTGCGCCTGCTGCTGCTGGCCCTGCACGTAGCCGACGGTGAAGAGCGAGCCCTGGCCCTGGTGCATGCGCACCTCGAGGGCGTAGGAGCCGGTCGCCGGGGCGCAGTACTGGATGAGCGCGTCGCGATCGGTGCGCGCGTCGGCCTGCAGCCGGCTGCCGCTCGCGTCGAGCAGGAACACGTCGGTGTCGACCGCGCCCGGCCCGCCGAGGGTGGCGAAGGCGTAGCAGGTGCCCTGCTGGAGGTTGAGCTGGAAGTCGCGGGGGTCCTGGTTCTGCAGCACGAGGCCGGCCGGCTGCCCGACGCGGGTGTAGCCCTGCTGCTGCATCTGCTGGTCGAGGCCCTGGAGGCGCTGCTGGGTCTGCGCGTCCATCTGCGCGACCTGCGGGCCGCTCTCGGCGCGCTCGCCGAAGAAGCTCGACAGCTCCATGCGCCGGTTCGCCGGGCCGCCGTAGGGCGCGAAGAAGTAGCCGCCCGAGCCGCCCGCCATCTGCACGCGGGCGATGAAGCGGCCGGCGGCGTTGGCGCAGAAGCTCACCCACGGGTGGTTGTCCGGCCGCACGTTGTGCGCGGCGGGGCGCCCGTAGGGGTCGAGCACGATCATGTCGATGTTCTGACCCTGCTGCTCGCCGATGACCGTCAGCGTGTAGCAAGCGTTCGCCTGCGCATCGACCGCGTAGGCGATGAGCCCGTTCGTCTGCAAGTTGCCGTGCACGGCGGGGCCGGTGGGCGTGTAGCCCTGCTGCCGCAGCACGCCATCGAGCTGGTCGAGCTGCTCGCGCGGGCTCCCGCTCGCCACCACCCCGGTCGCCGCGACCGTCTGGCCGCCGCCGGTGGTCGTCGTCTGCGGGTTGCCGCCCTGGCCGGGCTGCCAGCGGCGGCGCGGGGAGGCGCACGCGGCGATGCCCAGGCTCGCCCCGACGACGAGCGCGGACAGCGAGAGGGGCAAGAGAGCGCGGAGAAGGAAGGTGCGGGTCATGAACGTCCTCGGCCGCGGGCCTGCGGCTGCGGGGATACGACGCCGTTCGCCGCCCCCCTCTTCAATCGGACCTCGGGTATCACGCGCCGACAGCGCCATCAACCGGAGGAGAGCAGCCAGATCAGCCCCATCACGCTGACCGCGAACACCACCGAGGCGAGCACGTAGATGACCATGTCGGCGGTGCTCACCCCCCGCTTGGGGGGCGGCCGGATCGCGATCGGGGCCGGCTCGGTGTCGCCGAGGATCGGCGCCTCGGCGTCGTCGGGATCGGCGGGCTCGGGCGGCGGGGGCGGCGCGATCTCCTCCCAGCTGGGCGGCTCGACCGCCTCGTCCTCGACCGACTCGAGCGCCTCGACGTGGGCCGCGGCCGGGTCCTCGAAGCGGAGCACGGTCTGGCCGATCTGGAGCTCGTCGCGGTCGGAGAGGATGCGCTCGGTGACCTTGCGCTGCCCGAACAGCACGCCGTTCTTGCTCCCGAGGTCGCGCACCACCACGCCGTCGAGGCCGACCTCCAGCTCGGCGTGCTCCCGCGACGCGTCCGAGTCGGGCAGGCAGAGCTCGCACTCCTCGCCGCGCCCGATCCGGACCCGCGCCGGGGCGGGGGGCAGGGTGAAGACCTCGCCCTCGCGCGGGCCGTTGAGGATGGCGACGAAGGGCTCGAGCGTCTCCTCGATGGGGAGCGTCTCGCGGGCCAGCCGCCGCGCGAGCGACGACGTCTTCTCCGCCGAGGTCGAGCGGGTGGTGGTGACCCCGGACTGGAAGTGGATGGCGAAGCCGCCGACCTCGATCCGGTCCCCATCGCGCAGCGGCTTCGGCCGGTCGGGCACGATGCGCACCCCCTGCACCCGGGTCCCGTTGGTGGCGCCGTGATCGACGACCACGTAGCGGGTGCCGTCGAGCTCGATCGACGCGTGCCGCACGCTGACCGCGCGGTGGGGGAGCCGCACGTCGGCGCCGCGGCCCCGGCCGATGACGACGCGAGACTGATCGAACTCGTAGACGGCGTCGTCGACGGAGCCCCCTTCTCCGCCCGCGGCGCGGGCCGCCCAGCACGAGCGGACGAGGAGGCGGACGCCCATGTCACGTCGATATCACGAGCCGACGGTTCTGCCGAAAACTGGACGAATCGGGCGCGGCCCTGCATCGAATCGGGTTGCTCGCCGGCGTGGGCTTCGTTCGCCGGCCGAGGGAGGACGACATGCGAACCGGTACCGATCGACGCGCGCACGATGCACCGCGAGTTCCCCTGGATCTCTGGGTCCGGCTGGCCCACGAGGACTACGAGGACACCTTCGACGCCGACGGTGTGGACCTCAGCCCCGGTGGGCTGGCCCTGAGGAGCGACTTCCTCCCCGAGGTCGGCGACCGGCTGCGCTGCCGGTTCGACTCCCCGGTGGGACACGACGGCGACGTGCTCGACGTCGAGGGCGAGGTGGTCTGGGCCCACGACGCCGGAGAGCGGAGCGGCGAGTTCGGGCTGCGCTTCGGCGGGCTCGACGGTGACGCCGAGAGCAACCTGCGCGACATCGTCGCCCAGCTCGGCGGGGCGCCCTCGCGGCCCCTGGCCCGGCTGCACCTCGACGGGGTGGCCACGCCGGTCGAGGCGGAGATCACCGAGCAGGACGACACCTGGATGGTCGCCGAGCAGGAGCTGCCCTTCCTGCGCATCGGCATGGGCGTCGCGGTCGAGGGCCCCGGCGGGCCGCCCCGCGGGCGCCTCGCGTCGGTCGACCTGCGCATCGAGGACGGCGTGCCGCGCCTCGTCCTCGGGGTGGAGCGGGAGCGCGAGGAGAGCTCGACGCTCGACGAGGCGGACCGCGCGACCTTCGACGGTCGTCAGGAGCTCGCGCCCCCCGCGCCGGCCGCGGTCGAGGCGACGCTCCAGGACTTCGAGCTGCCGGCGGCGCTCCGCGGCGCCGTCGAGGAGCCGGCGGTCGAGGACGAGCCGGCGGCCGACGAAGAGATCGAGGACGAGCTCGAGGCCCGGGAGGCGCCGGCGGCGCGCGTCGAGCGTCAGCCGGTCCAGGTCTTCGCGACCGCGCAGGAGGAGGCCGAGGACGACGCCGAGCCGTCGATCGAGACCGCCGGCGAGGACGCGGCCTGGAAGGAGCGGGTGGCCCCGGCCCTGGCGGCGGCGAAGGAGAAGCTCGCCACGCTCTCGGAGCGGGCGAAGCCGGCGCTGATCGCGTTCTGGGCGACGGTCGTCACCTTCGCCAAGCGGCTGGCCGACAAGGGCGGGCCGAAGAGCAAGGCCGCGCTCTCGTCGGCGAAGGCGGGGCTCGCGGTCGTCTGGACCAAGGCGACGGCGAAGATCCGCAAGCCGAAGCGTCGCACCACCGCCGCGCCGCGCCGCACCACGGCCGCGCCCCGCAAGCGTCGACGTCAGGGCGCCCAGGAGGAGGCGGCCCCCGCGCCCAGGAAGAGCCGGCGGCGCGTGATCGCGCTCTCGGTGCTCGCCTTCGCCGGGGTCGGGACCGCGGTCTACGCCCTCTCGGGCGAAGAGGCGCCCGCGCCCGAGGTCGCCGCGCCCGCGCCGGCCCAGGCCGCGCCGGTCGAGCCTGCGCCGGTCGAGCCCGCGCCGATCGAGGCGGCGCCCACGCCGGTGGAGGCCCCGCCGGTCGAGGCCGCCCCCGCCGAGCCCGAAGGCGGCCGCCTCGGTGAGCCCACCTACCCGACGCTGGCCGACACCACCGCGACCCCGAGCGGCCCCGTCACCGAGGGCAGCTCCTTCGGCAGCGAGTCGGTCGCCGACGGCCGGAGCGCCACCCTGCACATGAGCAACCCGGTCACCACCCTGCGCGGGCAGCGCCTGCCCGACGGCTTCACCGTGACCATCCCCGGGGCGCTCTCCAACGACCCGGCCGGCCCGATCGCCGCCGCCAACCCCTCGATCGAGCGGGCGATGATCCTCAACCGCGGCGATCACTCGGTCCTGACGGTCCGCTTCGTCGCCGGCCGCAACCCCGACTACCGCGTCGTGGCCCGCGGCAACACCGTCGAGGTCACCGTCGGACGGTGAGCACGCTCACTGGCGTTTCCTGACATATCGTCAGGAAACGTCATGCTCTCCCGGTGGCTCGCCCACCCCAGCCGGAGAAGCGCCTCGAGCTCGCGCGACACGCGATCGAGGTCATGCAGCGCGAGGGCGTCGACGTGCCGATGAAGCGTCTCGCGGAGGCGCTCGGCGTCAAGCGCCCCACGCTGCTCTATCACTTCCCGAGCCGCGGCCACATCGTCGAGACGGCGCTCGAGGACCTGCTCACCGAGCAGGCGGTGTTCGTGCTCGCGCGGATCGCCGAGCACGAGCACCCGGTGCGCCGCCTCGACGCGCAGATGCGCGCCGTGCACGCCTTCCACGACGGGCGCGAGGCGCGGCTCGTGTTCCTGATGCAGGCGCTGGCCGCGTGCGGTCGCGAGCGGATGGCCGCGATCATCGACGTCGGCAACCGCGTGTTCGAGCCGCACCGACGGGCCGCGGTCGCCGCGCTCCGGGCCGGCGTGGAGGCGGGCACCGTCGCGCCCCACGACCCGGAGGCGCTGATGGCGCTGCTCCGGGCCACCATCGACGGCCTCGTCGTGCAGCGCACGATGACCGGGCTCGCGCTCGGCCCGGTCCAAGACCTCTTCTTCGAGCGCGTGCTCGAGCCCCTGATCCTGGAGACCGAATGACCCGCCCGCTCCGCATCGGCTACGGCCGCGTCTTCCACGAGGCCAACGCGTTTTCGCCGCTCCGCACGGAGCTGGAGGACTTCCACCGCATGCACCGGCTCGAGGGGGCGGCGCTGGCCGAGGCGACGCGCCTCCGGGGCAGCGAGCTCGAGGGCTACATGCCGCACGCCGAGCTGACCGGCTTCCGGGCCGCCGCCCGGCTGGCTCGCGGCGTCGAGACGGTGCCGCTCGCCTCCTCGCTCGCGGTGCCCAACGGCCCGCTGACCCGCGCCTGCTTCGACTTCATCGTGGAGGACCTGGTCGAGCGCATCGCGCGGGCGCGGGCGCTCGACGGCGTGTACCTCGCGCTGCACGGCTCGATGGAGGTCGACGGGCTCGACGAGGCGCCCGAGGCGGTGATCCTGCGGCGGGTCCGGGCCGCGCTCCCGGGCGGGGCGAAGATCGCGGCGAGCTTCGATCTCCACGGCAACCTCTCGGCCGGCATCGTCGAGCCGCTCGACACGCTCGTCGCCTACCGCACCAACCCGCACTGGGATCTGGCGCCCAGCGGCTTCCGCGCCGGCCGGCGCCTCATCCAGAGCCTGCGCGGCGAGATCCGTCCGACCCACGCCTGGCGCAAGCTGCCGATGGTGCTCGGCGGAGGCGTGACGATCGACTTCCTCGCGCCGATGCGCGGCGTCTTCCGCTGGATGCGGCGGCTCGAGCGGGACCCGCGGGTGCTCAGCGCGAGCCTCTTCATGGTCCACCCCTACACCTCGGCCCCCGACCTCGGCTGGGCGGTGCACGTGGCCACCGACGACGATCCGGCGCTCGCCGCCGAGCTCGCCGATCAGCTCGCCGACCGCGCCTGGGCCCAGCGTCACGTGGAGCTGCCGCCGATGCACACGGTGAGCGAGGCGCTCGAGGAGGCGGCGCGCAGCCCGTGGCGCAAGCTCGGCCCGATCTGCTTCGTCGACGTAGACGACATCGTCGGCGCGGGCGCGCCGGGCGGCAACACGCACTTCGCCAAGGCCTTCGCCGAGGGCGCCACCGGGCTCCGCGGCTACGTGCCGGTGCACGATCCGGCCGCGCTCGAGGCGGCGTGGGCGGCGGGGGAGGGCGCGCGCCTCGGGGTCACGCTGCGCGGCACGCCCGGCTACGGCCAGCCCGAGGTGGAGCTCGACGCGCGGGTGGCGCGCCTGCAGCGCGGGGACTTCGGCCGCATCGCGCGGCTCGACGTCGAGACGAAGCGGGGCGGCTTCCACGTCGCGGTCAGCGAGACGCCGCCGCTGCCCATCCACCCGAAGTTCTGGCGCGAGCTCGGCCTCGACCCGCGCCAGGCCGACGTGATCGTGCAGAAGAACTTCTTCCACTACCGGATGTTCTACGCCGCGACCTCGTTCTCCCACCTGCCGGTGGTCACCGACGGCGCGACCAGCCTGAGCCGCGTGCGCACCCGCGAGTACCGCGTGCCCACCTTCCCCGGCCAGGACCCCGGCGACTGGCGCCTCTCGGACCGGGTCCTGCGCGAGGGTCGGGTCAGCGGTTCCGCTCGTAGAGGAGGCGCAGGCCCTCGAGCGTGAGGTCGGGGGCGACGCTCTCGATCGTCTTGCTCTCGGGCTGCACGAGCCGCGCGAGGCCGCCGGTGGCGATCACGCGCAGCGGGTAGCCGAGCTCGCCGCGGATGCGCTCCACCAGGCCGTCGACGAGGCCGACGTAGCCGTAGACGATGCCCGACTGCATCGAGTTGATCGTGTTGCGGCCGACGACCCGCGGCGGCTTGGCGACCTCGACCCGCGGCAGCTTGGCCGCCCGGGCGAAGAGCGCGTCCGCGCTGATCTGGATGCCGGGCGCGATGACGCCGCCGAGGTACTCGCCCTTGGGGCTGACCACGTCGAAGGTGGTGGCGGTGCCGAAGTCGACGACGATGACCGCCTCGCCCACCCGCGCGTAGGCCGCGACCGCGTTGACGATGCGGTCCGCGCCGACCTCGCGGGGGTTCTCGTAGAGGATCGGCACGCCGGTCTTGATGCCGGGGCCGACGACGAGCGGGTCGAAGCCGAAGGCGAGCGCGATCGCCGCGCTCAGGATCTCGGTCACCGCGGGCACCACCGACGCGATGATCGCGGCCTCGACCTCCTCGCGATCGATCTCGGCCACGTCGAGCAGCGAGCGCAGCAGCACGTGGTACTCGTCGAGCGTCCGCTCCTTGTCGGAGCCGATCCGGAAGTCGTGGACCAGATCGTCGCCCTCGAAGAACCCGAGCACGGTCTGGGTGTTACCGACGTCGACGACGAGCAGCATGGTCTCCCTCGGTGCCCTGCGCCGGGCCCGGCGTCAAGCGATCAGCGCGGCCGCAGCGAGAGCGTGCGCGAGAGCAGCTCGCCGAAGGTGCGCGGCGCGGGGCGGCTGACCACGCGGGCGACCGGTCCGGCCGGGGCGCCCGGGCGCGAGATCGGGAGCGACTCGCGGGCCGGCGCGGCCGGGCTCGCGGCCACGGCGGGGGCGCGGGTCCCGAGCGGCGCGGTCGGCTGCTCCGAGGTGTCGATCTCGGGCTCGTCGTGGGTGACGGTGATCTCGGGCTCGTCGTCGTCGACGGTGATCTCGACGACCGGCTCGTCGTCCTCCATCGCCGGCGGCGGGCTGCTCTCGAGCTCGATCTCGAGGGCCTGCTCCATCGGCGTGGGCTTGATCGGGCGCGGGGCCGCGCGATCCTCACTCTCCGCCTCCGGCGCGAGCTCGAGGGCGGGCGCCTTCGGCGTCACCGGACGCTCGGCGGTGATCGGCTCGGCGGCCTCGACGGCCAGCGGCGCGGGGCGCGGGCGGCGCCGGTCCTGGATGCGCTCGAGGAGACCCTCGAGCTTGGCGACCTGCTCGGCGCTCATGCGTTCTCCGGGGCGAGGCGAGAGACGATGGCCCCGACGTCGTCGCCGCCGCGGGCCCACTTCCAGATCTGCTGGGCGACGCTCGGGTCCACGACCATGAAGCGGCCGCCGCGGCCGACCGGCACGCACGCGACCTCGGTCCCGCCGAGCGCCGAGAGCAGCCCGCCGAGGAGGGCCGCCACGCCGAGGTGGTCGTCGTCGAGCGCGGGCAGCGCCTCGAGCGACGCGACCAGCGCGTCCCCCCAGCGCTCCATCTCGAGCCGGCCCCAGCCGAAGAGCGAGAGGATGGCGGCCGCGTGGCCGAGCACCTCCTCGATCGGGCGCTCGCCCGCGGACCCGCCGAGCTGGCCGAGCACCGCGTCGCCGAGCTGGCGGCCCATCTTGCGCACCGCGGTGAGGTCTCCGCCCTCCACCGCGGCCGAGATCAGGGGCGCGAGCACGTCGTCGGAGAGCACGAGCACCCTCTCTCCGCCCCGGGCGCGCACGGCGCCCTTCGCGAGGTCGAACTCGAAGTACCCGCCGGGATCGAAGGATGCGTCCGCCATAGCTGCTCCCACGCGACTCCTGCCTGACAATCGCGCGCGATTGCTGGTGTATTCGGTGGCCGACGAGGGTGTCAAATCCTTTGCGGACCGGCCGGGTTCCGCCAACCGACGAAAATTGCGGATCGCGGCGGCCGGCTCTGCTACCACGCGGGGGCGGATGCGCGGTTGGATCTCAGGGTCGGCTCGCGCGGTGACCGTCTGTGCCGCGCTCGCCTCGCTCCTCGCCGCCTCGCCCCGGGCGCAGGCGCAGGACGAAGAGGAGGGCGTCTTCGACGAGTTCGCCGAGGCGATCGCCGAGAGCATGGCCCCGCGCTGGGTCGGCCCTCGGGTGGACTGGCCCGAGCGGCGCCCCCGGCCGATGGCGCTCGGCGCGACTCCGTCCTCGCTCCACCCGTTGAGCGTGCACGTCGGCCCGACCGCGCACCCCGCGCTCGCCCGGGCCGCGCTCGACGGGCTCGAGGAGGCGCACGGCTGGCTCGAGCGCAACGGCTGGCCGACCGCGCCGCCCGACGGAGGCTACGGCGGCACGCCGGGCTTCGATCTCTACCTGGTGCGCGACGCGGGCGCGGGCGAGCGCGGCGTCTGGGCGTCGTGGGACGCGCCGATCCCCTGGGGCGGCCTCGACGCGGTGACCAGCTTCGCGGTGATCGACGCCGACGCGCCGCCGGACCGGGCGCGGGCCTGCGCGGTCGACGCCTACGTGCAGGCGAGCTTGCTCTCGACGGACCCGGCCGAGGCCGAGGCGTGGCGGGTGGCGACGGGCACCTACGTCGCCTGGCTGCTCACCGGCCACTGGGGCTGCGGCGACGGCCTGGCCGAGCGCCTGCGCGAGCCCGATCGCGGCTGGGTCACCGCCGAGCCCGACACCGGCCTCACCGGCGCCGTGTTCCTCGCGATGCTCTCGGCCCGCACCGACGGCCTGACCGGCGACTTCATCCGCGATCTGTGGACGGGCGCTCCGCAGCTCACCTGGGAGGGCGAGGGCCTGCGGGCCGCGCCGGACATGTGGCAGGTGATCTACACGGTGATGGAGGTGGGCCAGGACCCGCTCCCGCGCCTGATCGAGGAGATGGCGGTCGCGCGCTTCTTCGCCGGCGGGGAGGGTCGCCGGGCCGGCGCGCCCCTCGGCGTGGTGCGCAGCCTGCCCGAGGACGCCGAGGTGCCGCTCGTGGGCTCCACCGCGTGGGCCTCGCTGCCGCGTCGCTACGAGCCGCACGGCCTGGAGCTCGAGCCGTTCGGCTCCGCCTACCTCGTGGTCGACACCGCCGACGCCCCCGCGGGCTCGGTGCTCCGGGTCTGGCTGCGCGGCGAGTACGGGGTCGGCTGGTCACTGATCGCGGTGCGCCTCGGCGCCGACGGGACCGAGCGGGGCCGGGTGCGCGCCCCGGTCCGGCCCCGGACGCCGCGGAGCTACATCCCGCTCGAGCTGACCGACGACGAGACCGAGAAGGTGCTGCTCGTCGTGACGAACATGGGCGCGCGCCTCCCCGACGCCGACGAGCCGGAGGACATGGTGCGCGCCTTCCGGCTGATCCTCGACAAGTCGGAGTGATGCGCGCGGGGATCGGGCTCGCGCTCTGGCTCGCCGCGGCGGGCGCGAGCGCGCAGCTGCCCGAGCGCTTCGTGCGGGCCCCGCTCACCGAGGTGGCGGTGGCGCGGATCGGCGCCGACGTGGTGGCCGAGACCGACGGGCTGCGCGGGGCGGGCGTCACCGTCTGTGTGGTCGACACGGGGATCGATTCCGGGCACCCCCGGGTCGGTGAGGCGCGCGGCTACGACGCGGTCGCGCGCGCCGAGGTCGAGCCCTCCGACCGGCACGGGCACGGCACCGCGATGGCTTCGATCGTCCGCGCGGTCGCGCCGGAGGCGGCGCTGGTCGCGGCCGACGCGTGGGACGCGGAGCGCGGCGGCTTCCCCGACGAGGCGGTGGTGGAGGCGGCGCGCTTCTGCCGGGCGTCGGTCGCCGGGCCGCTCGTGATCCTGCTCGCGCTCGGCGGCCACGACGGCCCCCACGACGGCCGCGGCGCGTTCGAGCGCGCCCTGATCCGGGCGGCGGACGGCGTGCCCCTCGTCGCCGCCGCCGGCAACGACGGCGAGCGGGCGGTGCGCGCGGCGGGGCGGGTGCTGGCCGGCGAGACCGCCCGCGTCGAGGTGCGGGTCCCCCGCCCGGCCGTCGACGCGCCCGAGCTCGGCCTGTCCCTCGCGTTCCGGCCGGACGGCGGCGCCGCGGCCTGGCGGGTCGACGGCTCCGAGTGGCAACCCGGCGTGCGATCGTTCGAGATGGAGGCCGACGGCCGGCGGCACGCGGTCGCGCCCGACGGCGAGGACCCGCGCGTGGCCCGCCTGCGCACCGTCGGCGCGCTCGAGACCTTCCACGTCGAGGTGCGCGGCCCGGCGTCCTTCGAGCTCTTCCTCTCCCGCGCGCGGCTCGGCCCGACGTTCCTGCCGGCCGGGCTCGCCGGCCCCTGGGCCCGGACCGACGAGGTCGTCACCGTGCCCGCCACCGCCCCCGCGATCGTCGCGGTCGGCGCCACCGTCTCGCGGCCCGAGCGCGTCGGCCGGCCCCTCGAGACGCGGGCCGGCGCGGCGGCGTTCTCGTCGGTGGGCCCGACCTCGAGCGGGCACCCGAAGCCCGACCTCGTCGCCCCCGGCGGCTGGATCCTCGCCGCCCTCAGCCGGGATCTCGAGCCCGGCGACGACGAGAACCTGCTCGGCGGCCGGACCGAGCTCGTCGCCGACGACGGCCGGGTCGCGGTGCGGGGCACCTCCGCCGCGGCGGCCCTCGTCGCCGGCGCGCTGGCCCTGATGCTGGAGCGCGATCCGAGCCGCGCGGGCGAGGCGCGCGCCCTGCTGGCCGCGAGCGCCTCCGGCGAGACCTGGACTCCGTCGCGCGGCTGGGGCGAGCTCGACGTGGTCGCCCTGCGCGACGCCTGGGACGGCCGCCTCACGCGCGCCCCGTCGCTCACCTACACGCGACGATACGTGCCGACCGACGAGGCCCTGCAGCTCACCGCCCGCGGCGGCCCCCTGACCCTGCGCCGCGGCGCGCGCGTCTGGACCTTCCACCCGAGCGCCGGCCTCCTCGAGCCCCGCTTCGACCCCGGCCCGGCCTTCGTCGGCGCCCCGCTCCGCTTCGAGGTCACCCACGGGGGCGGCGCCTCCACCCTCGACGTCCCGGTCGTGCTCGACCGCAGCCCGCGCGGGCCGGTCCTCCCGAGCGGCGGCTGCGCGGTCGGCGCCCCCGCGAGCGCGCGCTGGCCGATCGCCGCGCTGCTCGTGGCGGCGACGCTGCGCCTCCGGAGGCGGCGATGAACGTGCTGACCGTGACCCGCGAGCCCGTGCCGTATCGGATCGATGGCGTCCTCCAGCCCGAGCCCGCCCTCATGCACATGTTCGTGGTCGACGGGCAGCGCATGTCCGAGCGGCTCGGCTTCGACGACGCGCGGCCCTGGTTCGGCCGGACGTGGCTCGACGGCGGCGCCGCTGGAGGGCTCGCGCAGCTGCTCGGCTCGGCCGCGCCGGACAACCAGTGGGGCTCGGGCCGCCTCGTGCTGTTCGGTTGTCACTGCGGCTCCGACTACTGCGGCGTCATCTCGTGTCGCCTCGAGCAGGACGCCGACACCGTGCGCTGGCTCGACGTGCGCTACGAAGGGGACGACGATCCGCCGCCGTACCCGGGACGCCTCGAGCGTCTGATCTTCGACCGCGCCGCCTACCGACGCGTCCTCCGCATGTGAGGCTGGTGGCGCGAGGGTTGGGGTCCTACTCTCCGCGGCGATGGTCACGGCCAGCCTGCTCGCGCTCCTCGACGACATCGCCATCGTGATGGACGACGTCGCCTCCCTCACCAAGGTCGCGACGAAGAAGACCGCCGGGGTGCTCGGCGACGACCTGGCGCTGAACGCGGAGCAGGTCTCGGGGGTCAAGCCGCGGCGCGAGCTGCCGGTGGTGTGGGCGGTCGCGAAGGGCTCGGCGCGCAACAAGCTCATCCTCGTCCCGGCCGCGCTCGCCATCAGCGCGTTCGCGCCCTGGCTGATCACGCCGCTGCTCATGCTCGGCGGCGCCTTCCTCTGCTTCGAGGGCTTCGAGAAGGTCCACGAGAAGCTCTTCCACCGCGACGAGGCCGAGAAGCGTCACGCCGAGCACAAGCAGGCGGTCGCCGACCCCGCGGTCGATCTCGTGGCCGCCGAGAAGGAGAAGATCTCCGGCGCGATCCGCACCGACTTCATCCTCTCGGCCGAGATCCTCGTCATCTCGCTCGGCGCGATCACCGCCGAGAGCCCGGACGCCGACTTCTGGGTGCGGCTCGGGGTGCTCGTCACCGTGTCGGTGATCATGACGGTCGGCGTCTACGGGCTGGTCGCGGGCATCGTGAAGCTCGACGACGCCGGCCTCGCCCTCCGCCAGCGGGACGGCGCCTTCGCCCGGACGGTGGGCGGCCTGATCCTGCGCGGCGCCCCGCTCCTGATGAAGGGCCTGGGCATCGCCGGCACCGTCGCGATGTTCCTGGTCGGCGGCGGCATCATCACCCACGGCATCCCGCCGCTCTACGAGGCGATCCAGGGCGTCTCCGAGGGCCTCGGCGCCGTCGGCTGGGCGCTCCCCCTGGTGATCGATCTCGTCGCCGGCCTGCTCGTCGGCGGCGCCCTCGTCGGCCTGCTCTCGATCTACCGCCGCGTCCGCGGCTGACGCGGTCGCATCCAGACCAGCGCGAAGCCGGTCACCACGCCGGCGGTCAGGCCCATCAGCCCGCCACCCACGGCGAACGCCGCCGCGAACCAGGCGGGCCCGGCGTCATCGGGGACGAGCGAGGGCGTCACGAAGGTGAACGGGACGCCGAGCAGCCACCCGAGCACGTTCGCCCACAGCCAGCGTGCGGGGCGCTCCGCGTGCTCGCGCAGGAGGCGGGCCTGGACTCCCCCGATGCTGAGCAGGACGAGCACGCCGGCGATCACTCCGAGCGTCACCTGGACCGCGAGCGGCAGCGGCGTCAGCTCGTCGAGGGTCGGCCCGAGCATGCCGAGCGCCCAGGCGACGCTGGCCGCCGCGCCGGTGTGGAGGACCCAGCGTCGTCGGTCGACCCGCGCGAACCGCGCGCGGAGCGGCCCGAGCTGAAAGCGCGCGAGCACGGCGCCTTCGCCGAAGCCGAGCGCGACCGCGGCGAGGTACATCGCGCAGGCGCGCGCGGCGTCGCTCGAGGACGCGGTGGCGAGGTGGACGAGCGCGCCTCCGGTCGCCGGGAGGAGCCCGAAGCCCAGGATCTCACCCAGCGTGAACGCACGCACCCAGCGCATGAAGAGACGTCGGTCCTCGGGGCGCATCGCGCCGCAGATCTACGCACCTCCGGGGGCCCGTCACCCCAGCGGGACGACCCAGGCGTCGTGATCGGCGGCCAGGGCGCCGGGGAGGTCGACCCAGCGCACGTCGGCGTCGAGGATGCGCGCGTCGGCGGAGGCGACCACGTGGGGCGACGCCATGAGCGCGCCGTCCGGATCCCAGACCACCTCGCAGCGCCAGCGCCAGCCGCCCGCCTCGGCCCGCTCCCGGAGCAGCGAGGCCAGCCGGCCGCTGCTCGAGACCGGGCGGTCGAGCCACCACACGACCTCGGAGGCGTGCGCGGTGGCCGCGCCGAGCGCGTCGACGACCTCGATCGTGTGGGAGACCCGCCGCCACGCGCCGTGCACGCTCGCGAGATCCCGGTGCGCCCCGTCGCGGCCGACCAGCACCACCCCGCCGGCCAGGACCGACTCGCCGACGATCAGCGCGTTGAAGCCGTCCACGTGGAGCGGCGCCCCGGCGAGCGCCGACATCGGGAGGCGCCGCGCGCGCCGCGCCTCCGCCGCCTCGTCCGGGCACGCGCAGTGGCGCACCGCCTTGCGCTGCCGGGTGGTGAGCCGGTGTCGGTCGCCGACGAGCTTCAGCGACGAGGTCTCGGCGTAGCCGCGGGTGAGGAGCCAGGACAGATCGGCGACCGCCGACCGCAGCCGCGCGTGCTGGTCTTCGCCGAACAGCGCCGGGTCCTCGGGCGCCGGGCCGCGGCCGCGAGGCACCTTCCTGGCTCTAGCGCCGACGACGGCGGCGGCGGCGGCGGGGGCGCGCGTTGGCGTCGGGCTTGGGCTGCTCGTCGAGCCACTCCGGGCGGCGCTCGCCGCGCGCGTCGCACTCGATCGCGAAGAGGGTGGCCGCGTCGCCGAAGTACTCGCGGCGCGGCAGGGCGCCGAGGCGACCGGCGAGGAGGCGGCGCTGGGCCTGCACGATGTTCCGGGCGCGCTCCTTCATCCGGCGCGGCACCGCGAGCGTCTCCACGACCTCGCTCATCAGGCTCTCGTAGCCCTTCATCGGATCTTTCGCGCCGGCCATCGCCTCGGTGATCGGGCCGAGCATGAGGGCCGCGAAGAGCACCGGATCGCCGGGGAGCGTGCCGGCGCGCTTGAGCGTGTCGATCGCGGCGAGGCGCTTCCAGAGGAGGCGCGCCTCCGCGCTGTCGTCGTCGAGGTGCACCGCGAGCTGGGGCAGCAGCACCCCGAGCGCGCCCGTCTCCCACATCAGCCAGTAGGAGCGGTGGGCGGCGCCGCCGCGGAGGAGCCGCAGCAGCTCCTCGAGGAGCCGGGGGCGGGCGGCCCGGGCGAGCTCGTCCCGCTGCGCGACCATCGCGTCGTAGACGTCCGGGTGGATGCCGAGGTCGAGGCGGGCGCTGAACTTGATGGCGCGCAGGATCCGGACCGGGTCCTCGCGGAAGCGGAGGTCGGGCGCGCCGATGGTGCGCACCACCCGGTTCTTCACGTCCTCGACGCCGCCGACGTAGTCGATGACGGTGTTCTCTTCGCTGTCGTAGAACAGCCCGTTGATCGTGAAGTCGCGGCGGAGCGCGTCCTCGTGCGGCTCGCCGAAGACGTTGTCGTGCCGGATGAGCAGGTCGACGTCGTCGCGGCGGCGCGCGATGCGCTTCTTCTTCTCGAGCGCGTCCATCTCCTCCTTGAACTCGCCCTCCACCTGGTCGAACGCCTCGGTGGGGTCGCGCCGGAAGGTCGCGGTCTCGATGATCTTGCCGCCGGCGAAGAGGATGTGCGCCAGGCGGAAGCGGCGGCCGATGATGCGGCAGTTGCGGAAGAGGGAGCGCACCTCGCTCGGGCGGGCGCTGGTCGCGATGTCGAAGTCCTTCGGCTTCACGCCGAGGAGCAGGTCGCGGACGCCGCCGCCCACGAGGTAGGCGTCGTGGCCGTAGCGGCGGAGCCGGCGGATGACCTTGAGCGCGTCGGGGTCGATGTCCTCCTTGCGGACCTCGGCCGGGACGACGAGCGGCTCCGGGCCGCCGGGCGGGCGCTCGCGCTTGGGCGCGGGGGCGTCGTCGTCGTCGTCGCCGCCGTCACCGCGTCCGTCGCCGCGTCCGTCGTCGCGGCCCGTGTCGGCGCTCTCGACGTCCTCCGGCGCGCGTCGACGACGGCGCCGTCGGCGCCTCCGGGTGGGGGCGTCGCTGTCCGCGGCGGTCTCGCCGCTCTCCGACGGTGAGCTCTGGGGTTCGGACGAGGCGGAGTCCATGTTGTCGAAATCTCGGAGGTTTCGGCCCTCGCCGGTACCTCCGCACGCGCTCCGGGGCCGCGTCGGCGCGGCGACGTGCGCCAAGTCACCCCTTAGCAAGGCTGGCTCATCCCGGCAACGGGCTATGGTGCGGCCCGATGGCTGAATCCGAGCTTCGTGCCCTCGCGGGCCAGGTGATCGTGGCCGGCTACCCCGCCGGCGATCCTCCCGAGGCGATCCGTCGCCGCCTCTCCGAGCGGGCGCTCGGCGGGGTGATCCTCTTCAAGCGGAACCTCGAGGGGCTGGCCCCGGTCGAGGTGGCCGAGCACCTCGCGGGGATCGCCGCGGCCACCGCGGGGCCGGCGCCCCTGGTCGCGGTCGATCAGGAGGGCGGGCGGGTCGAGCGGCTGAAGTCGCCGGTGCTGGAGCTGCCCCCGATGCGGGCCCTCGGCGACCACGACGACGTCGGGCTGACCCGGCGGGTGGGGGCGGCCCTGGGCGCGCAGCTCGCGGCGCTCGGCTTCACCGTCGACTTCGCCCCGGTGCTCGACGTCGACACCAACCCCGCCAACCCGGTCATCGGGGACCGGAGCTTCGGGGCCGACCCGGAGAAGGTCGCGCGGCACGGCCTCGCGTTCGCGGCCGGGCTCGCCGAGGCCGGGCTGCTCGCCTGCGGCAAGCACTTCCCCGGGCACGGGGACACGGCCCAGGACAGCCACTTCGATCTCCCGTCGCTGCCGCACGACATGGAGCGGCTCGAGCGGGTCGAGCTCGTCCCGTTCCGGGCCGCCGCCGGCGCGGTGGGCTCGATCATGACCGCGCACATCGTCTTCGAGGCCCTCGACCCCGACCGCCCGGCGACCCTGTCCAAGCGGGTGATCACGGGGCTCCTGCGCGAGACCCTCGGCTACGACGGCCTGATCGTGAGCGACGACCTCGAGATGAAGGCGATCGCCGACCACTTCACCCCCGGCCAGGCGGCGGTCGAGGCGATCGCGGCCGGCTGCGACGCGCTGCTGATCTGCAAGACGGTCTCCCTGGTGGACGAGGCGGCCGAGGCGCTCGCGTCCGAGGCCTCACACGACCCCGCGTTCGCGGCGCGGCTCCGGGAGGCGGCGGCCCGGGTCCACGCGGCGCGCGCCCGGCTCACCTGCGCGCCGGTCACCGACCCCGACGCCCTGCGCCGCCTGTTCGACGCGGCGGCGCCGCTCCGCGCCGAGCTGTCCCGGATGGGCTGAGCTCGCGTATCCTCGTCGAGACGGGGGCACGGGTGGAGGAGCTCGAATCGCTGAGGGCGGAGAACGGCGCGCTGCGACGCGCGATCGCGCTCCTGCACGAGATCTCGGTGCTCGTGCGCTCGGCCCAGGAGCTCGAGCCCACCTGCTACGCGCTCCTCACCGGGGTGACCGCGGGGGTCGGGCTGGGCATGCACCGGGCGGCCATCTTCCTCGGCGAGCCGGGCGCGCCGCTGATCGGCATGGCCGGCGTGGGGCCCAGCGACGAGGCGGAGGCCGACCGGGTCTGGCGGTCGATCGCGGCCGAGCGGCCCGATCTCCAGACCCTCTACGAGGCCGGGCTGGCGCGGCGGGCGTCCCCGGGCCGCTTCGACCAGCGCGTCCAGGGGCTCGAGGTCGACCCCCGCGGGCGGAGCCCGATCGCGATGGCGCTGCGGCGGGGCAAGGTGGTGCACGGTGAGGGCGACGACGACCTGGCCGGCCTGCTGCACGTGCCGTCGGTCCTCGCCGCGCCCCTCCGCGGTCAGCGGCGCATCCGCGGCGTGCTGGTGGCCGACCGCCGCTTCGACGGAGCCCCGATCGACGACGCGACCCGGCTCGTCTTCGACCTGCTCGCCGATCACGCCGGGCGCGCGGTCGAGACCGCCGAGCAGTTCGAGCGGCTCGCGCGCGAGGCCCGCACCGATCCCCTCACCGGCCTCGGGAGCCGGCGGAGCTTCGACGAGCGCCTGCTCGAGGCGGTCGCCGCCGCCCTCGCTGATGGCCCGAGCGTCGGGCTCCTGATGATGGACCTGGACGACTTCAAGCTGCTCAACGACACCTACGGGCACCCGGCGGGTGACCGCGTGCTGGCCGCCATCGGCGAGCGGCTGCACGCCACGCTGCGGCCGGGGGAGGGCTACCGCTACGGCGGCGAGGAGCTGGCGGTGGTGCTGCCGGGGGTGCGGGCCGACACGCTGAGCGCGGCCGCCGATCGCATCTGGAGGGCGATCACCGACGCGCCGGTCGAGCTGCCGAGCGGGCCCGCGGTGCGCATCGGCTGCTCGGTCGGCGGGGCGATCCTGCCGGGGCGCGCCGAGGACGCGGAGGGGCTCGTGCAGGCGGCCGACGAGGCGCTGCTCCGGGCGAAGGGCGAGGGGAAGAACCGGATCAGGTTTGCGTGACCGGGCGGGCTGACGCATCCCTCCCGGTCCGATGCGGATCGCCTCCTGGAACGTCAACGGGCTGCGCGCCGTCACCCGCAAGGGCTTCCGAGACTGGCTCGACGGGGTCGGCGCGGACGTGGTGGGCGTGCAGGAGACGCGCTGCCTGCCCGAGCAGGTGCCGGACGCCCTGCGCGACGACGACGCGTGGCACCAGCACTACGTGGCCGCCGAGCGCAAGGGCTACTCCGGCGTGGGCCTGCTCTCGCGCCACCCGATCGACGAGGTCGAGCCCTCGCTCGGGGTGAAGACCATGGACCGCGAGGGCCGGGTCCAGATCGCGCGGATCGGCAAGCTCAAGGTCGTCAACTGCTACTTCCCGAACGGCAACGGCAAGGACCGCGACAACAGCCGGGTGCCCTTCAAGCTCCGCTTCTACCGGCGGCTCCACCGGGTGCTCGACCCGGCGAAGAAGGCCGGCGAGCCGATCGTGGTCATGGGCGACTTCAACACCGCGCCCGAGCCGATCGATCTGGCCCGCCCCTCCCAGAACCGGCGCACCAGCGGCTTCCTGCCCGAGGAGCGCGAGGAGCTGAAGCGCTGGCTGAAGACCGGCTGGGTGGACTCCTTCCGCGTCTTCGAGGACGGCGGCGGACACTACAGCTGGTGGAGCCAGCGCTTCGGGGTGCGCGAGAAGAACATCGGCTGGCGCATCGATCTCGCCCTGGTGAGCCCCGCCGCGGCGAAACACCTCACCGGCGCCACCATCGAGCGCGACGTGCGCGGCAGCGACCACTGCCCGATCACCCTCGAGCTGGACGACGCCGTCCTCGGTTGACGTCTCGACGCGGCCGCCTCGGGGCCTTAAAGTCCGACCGTCGGGGCCCGGACCGGGCCCCCGGAAGGAAACGAAGACTTTTTGCAGATCTACGGCAACACCAACGGGCTCGCGCCGTCCGACATCAAGGCGCTCGAGCGCATCTACCGCCGCAAGGTCCCCTTCGATCGACTCCTGACCCCCGAGCTGACGCGCTCGCTCTGCGACGTCGCGCACCGGACGGGGCGGCAGGTGGGTGTGCTCGTGGACCGTCGCGGGACGGTGGACTTCGTCATCGTCGGCGACGCCCACAAGCTCTGGCTGCCCGACTTCGGCCGCCTCCGCGCCGCGCAGGGTCGCTTCCGGGGCCTCCGCCTGGTCCACACGCACCTCAACCAGGAGGGGCTGACGCGGGACGACATCGTCGACCTCACGCGCCTGCGCCTCGACCTGGTGGCGGCGGTCTGTCTCTCGCCCGAGGGCCAGCCGACCTCGGTGCACTACGGGCACAACGTCCCGGTGCCGGACGGCTCGGGGCAGACGCCGTACGTCACCCACGGGCCGATCCCCTACGGCAAGCTCGACGTGAACCCCGAGCAGCTGATCGGCGCGCTCGAGGAGGAGTTCGCGCGGGCCAAGCGGGGCCGCGAGGTCGAGGCCAAGGACGGCCGCGCGATCCTCGTGCACGTGACCGACAAGCGGAACGCGTGGGGCGCGGAGGGCTCGCTGCGGGAGCTCGAGGAACTCGCCCACACCGCGGGCGTCGAGGTGGCCGACACCGTGCTCCAGGTGCGCGACCGGGTGGACCCGAAGTTCGTGCTCGGCCGCGGCAAGGTCGACAGCGTCGTGCTGCGCGCGATGCAGCTCGACGTCGAGGTGCTCATCTTCGACCGCAACCTCAGCCCGGCGCAGTCGGCCGCGCTCGCGCGCGTGACCGACCTCAAGATCATCGACCGGACCCAGCTCATCCTCGACATCTTCGCCCAGCGCGCGGAGAGCCGGGACGGCAAGCTCCAGGTCGAGCTCGCCCAGATGAAGTATCTGCTGCCTCGGCTGGGCGCGAAGGACGACTCGCTCTCGCGTCTGACCGGCGGCATCGGCGGGCGCGGCCCCGGTGAGACCAAGCTCGAGATCGGGCGCCGCCGCGCGCGCGAGCGGATCACCCGCCTCGAGCGCGAGCTGAAGAACCTCGGCAAGCAGCGCAAGCAGCGCCGGAGCCGCCGGGCCAAGCGCGGCGTGCCGATCGTCTCGATCGTCGGCTACACCAACGCGGGCAAGAGCACGCTGCTCAACGCGTTGACGGAGTCGGACGTGCTCGCGGAGGACAAGCTCTTCGCCACGCTCGACACCCGCAGCCGCCGCATCCGCTTCCCGCGCGAGCGGGAGGTCATCATCACCGACACGGTCGGCTTCATCCGGGAGCTGCCGAAGGACCTCTTCGCGGCGTTCCGGGCGACGTTCGAGGAGGCGCAGGACGCCGATCTGCTGCTGCACGTGGTCGACGTCAGCGATCCGGCCCTCAGCGACCACATGAAGACGACCGAGGAGATCCTCTCGAAGCTCGACCTCGTCTCGGTGCCGCGGCTGCTGGTGTTCAACAAGGCGGACGTGCTCTCCGAGGGCGAGGCGGCCCGCATGGCGGAGGCGCGCGACGGGATCGCGGTGAGCGCGCTCGATCGCGCGAGCCTCGAGCCGCTCCTCCTCGAGATCGAGCGTCGCCTCTACCCCGGCGGCGAGGACGAGCTCTGGCCCCGCGAAGAGGACGAGGTCGAGGGCGAAGACGGCGAGCTCGAGGACCTCACCGAGAGCGGCGCCGAGGCGGTGGCGTGACGCCGTGGCCGCCTGGCTCACGGGGCTGACGTTCGTCGAGGCGCTCGGGTGGGCGTCCGCGCTCTTCGTCTCGCTCACGCTGGTGTCGCTGGCGGCCGGCTACGCGGTCGAGCGCCGCACCTGGGCCACGGCCGGCAAGATCTTCGACGTGCCCGCGCGGCGCGGGCAGCTCCGCCACGAGGTGATCGGCACGGCGCTCTTCCACGTGATCTGGCTGCCCGCGGTCGCCGGCGCGCTCGCGAGCGGCCTCGTCCGCTTCTCGGGCGGGCTGGGCCGAGAGCTGGTGACCTTCTTCGGCGCGATGTTCTTCTTCCAGGTCTACTACTGGCTGATGCACCGCGCGATGCACTGGCGGCCGCTCTTCTTCCTCCACCGCTGGCACCACCGCTCGCTCGTCACGAGCCCGATGACCGGCTTCTCGATGAGCCCGCTCGAGGCGGTCGGGTGGACGGTCGGCTTCCTGGCTCCGGCCGCGCTCCTGTCGCTGGCGGGCGGCGCGGGCGCGTGGGGCTACCTCGGGTTCCTCGGCGTCGCCTGGTACGGCAACATCGCCGGGCACGCGAACGCCGAGTACATGCCGGCGCTCACCTCCACGCGCTGGGGCAGCCGGCTCTTCTCCAACCCGATCAGCTACCACGCGCTCCATCACGCGCGCTTCGATCGGCACTACGGCTTCGCGACCGCGTGGATGGACGCGATCTTCGGGACGCAGTGGCCCGACTGGATCCCGCTCAGCCGCCGGGTGCGGGGCGGGGCCCCGATGACCAGCCTCCGCGAGCGGGCCGACTGATCGAGGTGCGGCAAACATTGCCGCAGCACGCGCGCGCGCGTGAGATGGGGAGGGAGCCCGAGCCGGCTTTGCCGGGCGGGCGGGAGGGGGCGCATGGGGGCGCATCTCCCCTCCGGAAAACACCTGTGTTCGATCCCGCGGACGCGGGCGGCCAGCTCGCGCGCAGCGCGAGCGCGAGCCGCAGGGCCCCCAGCGCCCCGTCGCTGGGGTCGCGGCGCGAGCGCGCAGCGCGAGGCGCCGGCGGAGTCGGGAGGGGGGCCCCATTGGCGCTTTGC
>JAYZQJ010000118.1:0-18252 GCA_036149055.1 Myxococcota bacterium
TGTCGCCTTCCTCCACCGCCTGCATCATGGCGGCCATCGCTATCGCCAGCATCATCATCCGCGCCCCTTCCTCCGAGGGGGCTCAGATTTTCCGGAATGCGACGGATCAGAGTTTCCGGAACCACCATGGGTGGTCATGGAGCCGGTTGGGATGGGCCAGGCCGAGTCCGGGGCTTGGTTGGGAGAGGCGGTGCCGGGCCTCCACCACTACCTCGGAGGCCTTCGCGCAGGCGACCCGGTAGTCTGGAACTACGTCGGGGGCCTTCGCTCAGGCGACCCGGTAGTCTGGAACTACCTCGGAGGCCTTCGCGCAGGCGACCCGGTAGTCTGGAACTACGTCGGGGGCCTTCGCGAAGGCGATCCGGTGGTCTGGAACTACCTCGGAGGCCTTCGCGCAGGCGGTCCGGGTAGTTTGGAACTACCTCGAGGGCCTTCGCGCAGGCGGTCCGGGTAGTCTGGAACTACCTCGAGGGCCTTCGCGAAGGCGGTCCGGGTAGTCTGGAACCCCGTCGGGGGCCTTCGCGCAGGCGGTCCGGGTAGTTTGCTCTCCTCCGAGGGCCTTCGCGCAGGCGGCCGGGTAGGCTGGAACTACCTCGGGGGCCTTCGCGCAGGCGGTCCGGGTAGTTTGGTCTCCTCCGAGGGCCTTCGCGCAGGCGGTCCGGGTAGTTTGGTCTCCTCCGAAGGCCTTCGCGCAGGCGGTCCGGGTAGTTTGCTCTCCTTCGAGGGCCTTCCCGAAGCCCGTTCTGGTAGTTCCCCTTGCTCGAGACGCGTTCGCCAGCGACCTCCGGGCTCGCGCCCCCCGGGACAGGTCTCCGGTACCGGGGACGATCCACTCGAGCCCTCTTCCTCCCTTCCAACCTCCCTCGTTTCCCGCGAGCAGCGGCCAACGAGTCGGGGAGGAAGGAGGTCCGTGGAGGCGGCAGCGCGGGCGACAGGTCAGGCGAGGGCGTGCGAGGCGGGTAGCCGCCGGCCAGTCACCATCTCGCCGCCGGGGCGCAGGCGTGTCGCGCAGCGACACACTCTCCTCGCCTCCCGCCTCCCGCTCTCCCCCAATTGCCCGCTTCCTCCCTTCCTACCTTCCTCGTTTCCCGCGAGTGAGTTTCCCGCGAGTGAGTAGGAGGGAGAAAAGGCGGGTTCCTCTATTCCTCTTCGGTGCCGGGCGGAGGCTCGAGGATCTCGTGCCCTCGGTACTCGAGCATGCCGTTCGAGACGTTGAAGCCGGCGCCGCTGACGCGGGTGAACTGGCCGGTCACCTTGACCTTGGCGCCCACCGCGAAGTCGGTCGGGATCGGGAGGATGCCGGACTCGGGGTCGGGCGGCTCGTAGCGGCCGCGCTCGGCGAGCTCCACCGCCTCGTCGATCTGCGTCTGGTTCTCGGCGTAGCCGGCGAGCATCAGCCGCTGCTCCTCGTCGCCGGGCTCGCGCACGTCGCTGATCCAGAGATGCGGCGCGGCCGCCGGATCACAGGTGCGACCCTCCGGGCACTCCGGGGGCGTGTAGATGTCGACGATGTAGCCGGTGACCGCCACCTCGGTGCCCATCGTGGTCGCCGAGCGACGGCGCACGCCGTAGACGCTGTACGAGCTGTCCGCGTACTGCGTCTCGTGCGGCGGAGGCGGGAGCGTGGGGACCGAGGGCAGGCTCGGGTTGACGTCCGGCAGCCGCTCGATCGTCAGGTCGCTGGCCGCTTCCTGCCCGCAGGACGCGGCGGTCACGCCGGCGAGGAACAGGATACATGCGAGTTTCGCACCGATCTTCATGGGTGGCTTCCCTCTGTTCGAGTCGAACGCGGCGGACCGTACCACGCCTTCGCATCGGGATTGAAGCATCGAAAGCGGGGTCACTCGCCGCAGCGGGCGGGGCTGCGCTGGCGGCGCTCGAGGGCGGCCCGCACCTGGGCCGGGGCGTCGGGGCGCGAGGCCAGCCGGGTCGCCGTCTCGGCGAGCTCGCCGCCGAGCACCAGGGCGAGGTCGACGGCCACCGCGGCCACGTCGACGTCGGGCGCCCAGGCGTCGGGCTCGAGGCCGCGGCGGAGCACCGCGAGCACGCTCTCCTCGGCGCCCTCGACGCAGAGGGTGCGGACGTAGCGGAGCGCGGCCACCGTCACCTGCGGCCACTCGTCGCCGTCGGCGAGGCGGGCGCGCACCAGCGGCCAGGCCTCCTCGTCGCCGGCTCGGGTCAGGCCGCGGATCGCGGTCGTGCGCACCCGCGGCGAGCGATCTCGGGCCGCGCGGCGCACCGCGTCCCGGCCGGCGGGCCGGCTCCACAGCGCCTCGACCGCCGCCTCGCGCACCATCGGCCACGAGTCGGCGCCGGCGAGCTCGATCAGGCGATCGTCGCCCTCGTCGAGCTGATCGAGGATGCGCACGGCCTGCACGCGGACGCGGGGATAGTCGTCTCCGAGCGCCGCCTGGGCCACGGCCAGCCGGTCGGGGGCCTCGCGCCGCTCCAGCGCCTGCACCGCGGCGGCCCGCAGCATCCACTCGTCGGCGTCCCGCGCGATCGAGGCGAGCCAGGCGTCGACCTCGGGCGCGCTCGGCAGATCGCGGGCGGCGCGCACCAGCCGCCACACGTCGGCGAACTCTTCGGCTCGGGCGGTCGCGGCCGCGACCCGGTCGCGGGCGAGGCTCCGCGACGGGCCGTAGTCGGCGAGGCCGAGCAGGGCGGAGGCGAGCGCCGCGATCGGCGGCTCGGCGTCGGCCCAGCTCTCGAACGCGCCGCGCGCCTCCCCGTCGCCGCGGGCGAGCGAGCGGGCCAGCCCCTCCCGGAGGGTCGGCCGGTCGCTGCCGCCGGGCGCCTCGATCGCGGCCAGCAGCGCGGGCACGACCTGGGCCGGGGGGTGACGCAGCAGCGGGCGGACCGCGTCGTCGCCGACCGGCGCCGGCTCGCGGATCAGCTCGCCGAGGTACTCGGCGGCGCGCGGGCCGAGCGTGCCGAGCGCCTCGAGCGCGCTCATTCGCACCGGCTCGGCCTCGTCGCGCCCCGCGGTGGCGAGCGCGTCGATCCCGGCCTCGATGTCGCGGCGCGCGCCGGTGGCGAAGACCCGGACCGCGCGGCGGCGGCCCTGCTCGTCGAGGCGCGGCCAGGCGGCGGCCACCAGCGCGAGCGCCTCCTCGCCGAGCCCGGAGAGCAGGCGGGTGGCCTCGTCGCCGCCCGAGCCGCCCTCGACCAGGATCGCCACCAGCCCCTCGAGCCCGCGGCCGAAGTCGAGCTCGGTGTAGGCCTCGAGCTCCGCGACCCCGGTGTGCACCGCCGCGTCCCGCACGCCCGCCGGCGCGTAGGCCTCGTCGAGCACGAGCGACACGCAGCGCCAGTCGAGCGGGGAGGGTGGCACGATCCAGTAGCGCTCTCCCGGGTGGAGCCCGGCGTCCTCGGGCATCTGCACCCGGACCCGGCCGCTCTCGCCGACCAGCCAGAAGCGCCGCGGCCGGCCGAGCTGCGGGCCCGCCTCGCCGGTGGCGCTCGCGACGATGGCGAAGGCGTGGATCGGGAAGCGCGCCGTCCAGCGCAGGGTGGCCAGCTCGCCGGTGCCCGGGCCGCCGCGGCCCTCGGCCCAGAACGTGTCCATGCGGCCGTCGGTCAGCGCGCGCGGCGGGGCGAGCTGGGTGGCGTCGCCGTGCCCCGCGTGGCTCGAAGCGCCGGTCGGGCTCAGGGAGCGCAGGAGCGGCGGGCCGCTGGGGCCGGGGGACTCGCGGGTGGCGGTGACGGTGATGGCGTCGCTGGTGTCGCCGCGCACCCGGGCGAGCACCACCGGGCGCATGCGCCCCGAGCCCGGATCGTACGCGCGCGGCATCAGCAGCGTGTCGTCCTCGCCGCACAGGGTCGCGCCCTCGCGCCGGAGGCCGACCACCACGTCGGGGCGCCCGTCGCTCGTCCGGTCCTCGAGGGTGAGCACGTCGGCGGTGCGCTCGCCCGGGTCGCCGTGCAGATCGGTGCGCCCGGTCCAGACGATGCCCGGGCGGCGTCCGTCCATCGCCACCACCGCCGCGGCGCGGGCGTCCCCGAGCTCGGCCCGCACGATCGCGACCCGGTGCCCGGGCGCCACCTCGACCGACTCCACCGTCGCCGCGACCGTGGCCCCCTCGACCGCCGGGAGCGGGAGGCGCGCCTCGGCCCGACCGGCGCGCAGGGTCGGCCCCTCGCCCGAGTCCGCGAGCTCGAGCGCGACCGAGCGCGGCGGGGCGCCGACGTCGACCGAGCGCGGGAGCGGCGCCTGCGCGCGCGCGGCCCCGGGAGCCAGGGACAGCGCGGCGGCGAGGAGGAGCGAGGAGCGGCAGATGCGAGTCACGGTGTCCTGACGGTGGGGGGCGCGTCGGCGAAGAGCGCGCGGAAGCGGCCCGGAGTCTCCCACAGCTGGGCCGGAGCACCAGCCTCGACCACCCGGCCGCTCTCGATCACGACCACGCGGTCGGCGCGCTGCACGGTGCTCAGGCGGTGGCTCACCACGACGACGGTGCGCTCGCCCATCAAGCGCTCGAGCGTCTCCGCGATGGCCCGCTCGCTGGGGCCGTCGAGCGAGCTCGTCGCCTCGTCGAAGACCAGGACCGGCGCGTCGCGATAGAGCGCCCGGGCGATGCAGATGCGCTGCCGCTCGCCCCCCGAGAGGCCCTTGCCGCCCTCGGCCAGGATGTGATCGAGCCCGCCGTCGAGCGCCCGCAGCAGGGGCGTGGCGCCGGCCATCTCGAGGCAGCGCTCGGCGCGCGCGCGGTCGGGCGCCTCCTCCGAGAGGGTGACGTTGGCGAGCACGGTGTCGCCGAAGAGCAGCGGCTCCTGGGTCACCCACGCGAACTGGGCCCGCCAGCTCGCCCGGGTCGTCTCCCGCGCGTCGAGCCCGTCGAGCCGCACCTCGCCCGCGTCCGCGTCGAGGATCCCCAGCAGGACGAGGAGCAGCGTCGTCTTGCCTTCGCCGCTCGGCCCGACGATGGCCAGCGACTCGCCCCGGCGGATGTCGAGGTCGACGCCGTCGAGGACCGGCCGCCCCTCGTGATAGGCGAAGCGCACGCCCCGGAAGCTCAGCCCGGTCTCCATCGGCGGGACCTCGCGCGCGCCGGGAGGATCGGCCGGCTCGAGCTCGAGCGACAGCACCTCCTCGACCCGGTCGAGCGCGCCGAGCCCGCTGGCCACCCGCTGCACGGTGGCCCCGAGCCCCTGCACCGGCCGGTAGACGAAGAACATCGCCGCGAAGAACGAGACGAAGGTGGAGGCGTCGAGCGCGCCGCTCGCGATCCGCTCGGCGGCGACCCCGAGGGCGACCACGAGGGCCAGCGCGCCGGCGAGCTGCACCAGGGGGCCGGCGATCGCGGTCCAGCGCGTGGCGTCCAGGGAGAGCCGCTCGAGCGCGCGGGTCTGGGCCTCGAAGCCGCGGCGGGCCTGGGCCTCGGCGCCGTAGGCGCGGATCACCGGCACCTTGTCGCCCAGCTCCGCCGCGTGGCTCGCGAGCTCCCCGTAGCGCTCCCAGACCGCGCGGTGGGCCCGCCGCACCTTCTTCGAGAGCCAGGCGACCACGAGCGCGATCGGCGGCACCCCGGCGAGCGCGATCAGGGCGAGGGAGGTGTCGAGCGCGAACGCCAGCCCGGCGAGCGCGGCGAGCGTGACGAGGTCTCCGACCACCGCCGCGAGGTTGGAGGCGACGAGGTTCTGGACCTGGAGGGCGTCGCTCGAGAGCCGTGAGGCCAGCTCGCCCCGCCGCTGCGAGACGAGCACCCGCGGCGCCGCCCGCAGCAGGTGCTCGTACATGCGCTCACGCACCCGCCGCACCACGTCCTGGCCGAGCCGGGTGGTGAGCATTCGCTGTCCGTAGGCGGCCACTCCCCTGGCCACCGTGACGGCCAGCAGGGTGGCCGCCAGCCCGGCCACGAGGCCCCCCGGGAAGCCGCGCGCCGTCCGGAGCAGCGCGGCCGTGAATCCACTCTCGCTGGACGGGCCGCCGACCGCGATGAGCATCGGCCCGGCCAGGAGAGCGTACGCCGCGGTCGTCGCCGAGCCCGCGAGCATGCAGGCGAGCGTGCCCGCCGCGAGCCCCCATCGCGGGGCGATGATCCCCAGTATTCTCGACACGGTAGACATCGATCCGAGACCGGCTCCAGGCGCGCGACGGGTCACCGACCTTCCCGCGCCGGCCGGCGTCCTCATAGTAAGCCCATGGCGTCGGGCAAGCGGAGGCGGAGCGGAGCGCAGGAGGGGTCGGTTGACCCCGCCTCCCAAAGTGACGATCCGGTGACGGAGCGTTCACTCCGTGGCACGAGCCGTGCAATCCTCGGCGGCCGCTCGGGCACCTCGCGAATGGGGACCGGGCGTTCAACCGCGCGTGGAACACGGGACCCCGGTCGGCCGTTGGTCGGCGCTGAAGGTGGCCCCGTGAGCGATGAGAGGAGATCGGATTCCATGGCCAAGCAGGCAGCCCAGACGGCCCGTCGGGGCACGGTACAGGCCGGAAAGACCCGCATCGACGGGACGGCCGAGCCGGACAAGAAGCAGCTGGCGGAGGCGGACGCCGAAGCGAAGAAGGCTCTGAAGGAGTTCGAGCGCCAGGGCGGTGGCGACTCGACGCTCTCGAAGTACTTCCGCGAGATGGCGAACCACCGCGTCCTGACCCCCCAGGAGGAGGTCGAGGCGGCCCAGGAGGTGGAGCGCCTCGAGATCGGTTACTGGGAGGCGCTGTTCTCGTACGCGCCGGCCTTCGAGACGGTGGCGGCCGTCATCGAGCGCTACGTGACCGAGGAGCCCCTCCCGGAGGTGGCCGTGATGCGCAAGATGGCGCGCTCGGCGACCCGCGGGAAGCTGTCCAAGAAGTCCCAGGCCAAGTGGGACGAGACCGGCCTGGAGCTCGCCACGAAGCTCCGCGGGCTCGACTCCGACCGCATCTTCGTGAACCAGTCGGACAAGGCCGTGCACCGGCTCGCCGGCGACTTCGCGGTCGACCGCGACATGCTCGGCGACGAGGTGCGCATCACCCCGGCGTTCAAGAAGTACCTGAAGACGGTGGAGCGGGCGAACGGCGCCCAGCAGCACGCGAAGAACCGCTTCGTGGCCGCCAACCTGCGCCTCGTGGTCAGCATCGCGCGCCGCTACAACCGCGGCCGGCTGCCCCTGATCGACTTGATCCAGGAGGGCAACATCGGCCTCATGAAGGCGGTCGAGCGCTTCGATCACAACCGCGGCTACCGCTTCAGCACGTACGCCTCGTGGTGGATCCGCCACGCGATCAGCCGGGCCCTGGCGGACAAGGGCCGCGCGGTCCGCATCCCGGTCCACATGCTCGACACCTACAACCGGGTGGCGCGGGCGACGCAGGCCATCGCGACCCGCACCGGCAAGGAGCCGACCCCCGAGGAGCTCGAGAAGGAGACGGGGATCGCGGCCGAGAAGCTCGAGAAGATCAAGGGCTACTGGGCCGAGACGCCGTTCTCGCTCGACCGCCCGGTCAACGACGAGGACGGCCGGAAGTTCATCGACTTCCTCGAGCAGGAGAACGTCCCGACGCCCTACGAGCAGCTGGTCAGCAAGACCTGGGGCGAGGAGCTCCGGCGGCTGCTCGAGACCCTGACGCCGATGGAGGCGCGCATCCTCCGCTGGCGCTTCGGCCTCGACGACGAGGACGAGCTGACGCTCAAGGAGATCGGCGACAAGTACAACCTGTCCCGCGAGCGCATCCGCCAGCTCCAGGAGCAGGCGCTCGGCAAGATCCGGCGCCAGATCAAGGAGTAGCCCACCAGGCGCCTTGTCGCCCCTTCGAACCGTGAGCCCCGCCCCGGCGTCGACCGGAGGCGGGGCTTCGTCTTTCAGGTCCGAAATGACGCCTTACAAGGCCGAAATGGCACGAAGTGTGTGGCCTGGGCGGGTGTTCAGGGGACTGGCGAGCCTCTACCGGTGCAGGTGACGGGCGAGCGTCGTCGCGATCTGGTCGGCGAGCCCGCGGGCCGGTCCGTGGCGGCCTCGGACGTCGTTGGCGAGGTAGCTGAAGGCGTACGCCTGCCCCGGCTCGGGGCCGAGCACGTAGCCGGAGAGGGCGATGACGCCGGCGAGGGTGCCGGTCTTGGCGCGCACCACCCGCGGGGCCGGCAGATCGCCGAGGCGCCGCCGCAGGGTGCCGTCGACGCCCCCGACCGCGAGCGAGCCGACGTACTCGGCGCGGATGCCCGGGTCGTTCCAGGCCGCGCGCAGCACCTCGGTCAGCCGCTGGGGCGCGATGAGGTTCCCGTCGAAGAGCCCCGAGCCGTTGACGATCTCGACGCCCTGGAGCCCGACGCCGGCCTCCTCGAGCTCCGCCCGCACCGCCGCGACCGCGTCCTCGGCCCGGCCCGGACGATGCCGCTCGGCGCCGATCACCTTGAAGAGCATCTCCGCGACGAAGTTGTCGCTCCACTTCCCGAGGGCGTGGATCAAGGTCGCCACCTGGTCGCTCTCGGTGGAGGCGAGCAGGGCGGCCCCGTTCGGGGTATCACCGACGCTCACGCCGTCGCCCACCCGGATGCCCTGGGCCCGCAGGGCCTCGGCGAAGACGTAGCCCACCCAGGGGAGCGGGTTCTCGATCCGGCGCCGGTAGGACACGCCCCGCACGTCGACCGGGATGGTGCCGCTCACCCGCAGGGTCATGCGGGGGCCGTCTCCGCGTTGATCCGCGATCACGTTGAGCCGGCCGGGCTCGGCGGTGGTGATGCGGTTCTGGAGGTCGAAGTAGCCGGCGCCGGCCAGCCGGACCTGCGCCGAGGCGCCGACCTCGCCGCCGGGCAGCACGCGCAGCACGTAGGCGTTCCGATCGACCGCGATCGCGGAGATCGGCGCCCGGAACGCCGCGACCTCGTTCGGCTGCTGTCCGAACGCCGGCGGGAGGATCTGATCGTCGAAGTAGGTGGCGTCGACGATGATCCGGTCGACCCGCCGCACCCCCTGGTCGGCCACGTCGGCGGCGAGCGCCATCAGATCGCCGCGGGTGAGATCGGGGTCGCCGTAGCCCCGGAGCGCGAGCCCCCCGCGGACGGCGTCTCCCTCGAGGTTGCCGTAGACCGCGGTGCGCATGGTGAAGTCCGGCCCCAGCGCGCGCAGGGCCGCGAACGCGGTCACCAGCTTCTGGTTCGACGCCGGGTTCATCGGCCGCTCGGCGTGGTGCTGGAAGATCGGCCGCCCGCTCTGGGCGTCGATCACCGCGATCCCGACGTCGTCGCTCAGCCCCGACTCCGAGACCAGCCGCCGCAGCTCGCCCACCAGCTCCTGCGCCTCGGCGGTCGCCGGCCGCCCCAGGAGGAGCACCAGCAGCGAGAAGAACCCGATTGTCGTCCAACGCATCACGCCTCCCTCTACCACGGCCCGCGGGCGCCAGATTCCCTGCCGCGCGACCGGCGGCTTGTCGAACCGAGGTCGGTGAGGCAGGTTCGCGCCGATGATCTTGCGGGACCCGGTGCACGGCCTCGTGGCCTTCGAGGGCGAGGCGGAGCGGGTGGTGATGGCGCTGATGGCCACGCGCGAGGTGCAGCGGCTGCGGCGCGTCCGGCAGCTCGGGCTGACCTCGCTGGTCTTCCCGGGCGCGGAGCACTCCCGGTTCGCGCACGCGATCGGCGCGGCTCACGTCATGGTCCGGCTGCAGGGCCACGTGCGGTCGCGGTCCGACGCGCTCCCCGAGGGCGAGCGGCTCGACGCGGCGTCGGCGCGGGAGGCGATCGCGGCCGCGCTCCTCCACGACCTCGGGCACGGCCCGTTCTCCCATCTCTTCGAGGAGGTGCTGCCCGACGGACGGGCGCACGAGTCGTGGACGGTCGACGTGCTCCGGGATCCGGGCACCGAGGTGCACGCGGCGCTCGAGGGGCTGGGGGAGGGCACGGCGGAGCGGGTGGCGTCCCTGCTCGTCGGCGAGCACCCGGTCCCCTGGCTCGGCCGGACCATCTCCGGGAAGCTCGACGTGGATCGCTGCGACTACCTGCTGCGCGACAGCCACATGACCGGGGTCCGCTACGGGCTCTACGATCTGGACTGGCTGCTGCGGGCCCTGTGCTTCGCGGCGCTGCCCTCCGGCGAGCACGTGCTCGCCATCGAGGGCCGCAAGGGGCTGCCGCCGATCGAGGGCTTCTTCCTCGCGCGGCAGTTCATGTACCAGCAGGTCTACCACCACAAGGCCACGCGGGCGGCGGAGTGCCTGATCCGTGCGATGTTCCGGCGCCTCGCCGAGCTCATCCAGGACGGGGCCGCCCCGCCGGGCACGCCGGCCGCGGTGCGGGCCGCGGTGCTCGGGGAGCCCCTCGACGTCGGCAGCTACCTGGAGCTCGACGATCCGCTGCTCATGAGCTGCTTCGCCACCTGGGAGCGGGCGGCCGATCCCCTGCTGGCGGACTTCGCCGCGCGCCTACGTCACCGGCGCTTGCCGAAGACCATCCCGCTGCCCGACCGGGCCGAGGACGCCGCGGTGTGGGACGAGGCCCGCCGCCGCGCCGAGGAGGTCGCCGCCGCCCGAGGCCTGCGCCCCGAGCTCTCGGTGTGGCTCGACGTGCCCGACGACGCCCCCTACGAGGAGCCCGAAGGCGACGGCCCCGACGGCCTCTGGGTCACGGTCAGCCA
This sequence comes from Myxococcota bacterium, assembly GCA_036149055.1. GTDB lineage: Bacteria > Myxococcota_A > Polyangia > Polyangiales > Sandaracinaceae > JAVJQK01. The sequence goes on from JAYZQJ010000118.1 coordinate 10,549, forward strand.
CCGCCCGCTGGTGCGGCTGGGCGAGATGTCGTTCCTCTTGAGGCAGCTCCGCAACCAGACCATCGTGCGCCCGCGCCTGGTGTTCGTGGACGAGCTCCGCGACGACATCGAGCGCGCGGTCGAAGGAGTCCTGTGATGAAGCGCGTTTGGGTCTGCCTGCTGCTCTGCGTCAGCGCGACCGCCTCCGCGGACGAGGCGGCGCCGGTCTCGCTCGAGCTCGCGCCGTGGGCCTCCTTCGACGGGGTCGACCGACCGTATCGCTACGTGGTCGAGCTGCGCCCGCGGGGCACCGACCCGGTCGAGGTCGTCGCCGATCGGCGGCTCCTCTCGTTCGAGGTCCGGCCGAACGACAGCCGCCGGCGCTACCGCTGCCGACACCCGCAGGCGCCCCGCAGCGCCCCCGAGTCGCGCGTCCGCACGCTCACCCCCGGCGGGGCGGAGGACGGTTCGTGGCGCGAGTGGATCGATCTCCGGATGTACTGCACCGGCCGGGCGCTCCGGGCCCTGGACGGCGGCGCCGAGGTGCGCGTTCGCTACGGCTGGCCGCGGCGCACGCGGCGGCGCTGGGTGACCCGGGCGCCGGGATCGAGCTGGCGGAGCTGGACCGGCGGCCTCGAGCACGAGCCGCTGGTCTTCCCGCTGATGCCCGAGCTCGGCACCCGCCGGCTGGACACCGAGGACGGCGCCTCGCTCGTGGAGGCGGAGCTCCTCCCGGGCAGCGCGCGCACCGAGGCCGGGGTGCGGCTCCGGACCGCGCTGCGCGCGACCGAGGGGAGCCATCAGGTCTACGTGCGCCCCGACGACTGGTCCTTCCGGGTCGAGGGCCCGGACGGCGTGACGATCTGCCGGGCGCCCCGCGGCGGCGGCGATCCCCCGCCCGATCTCTACCGCCGCGTCACCACGCGGGCCGCCGTGCGCCACACCCTCGAGGCGAGCTTCTTCTGCCCGCGCGGCACCTTCGAGCGCGCGGGCGTCTACGAGGTGACCCCGAAGCTCCGCCTCGAGCACTCCGGCGAGGCCTACGGGCTGGACGCGCTGGTCGGTCGGTTCAGCGGCCCGCCCGCGCCCATCCGCGTCACGCGCGGGGAGGGCGGCTACGTCGAGCAGGTGCCGCAGGCGCCGGACGAGGCGGAGGCGGATGAGTGATCCCGTCGCGCGGCGGCTGGCGGCGGCCGCCCTCGGGGTGGCCCTCGTCGCGCTCGTGCTCGCCGGCTGGGCCCTGCACACGCAGCAGCGCTCGGAGGAGCGCCTCCGCGAGATCGGGCAGGAGCTGCAACGCAACCTGACTCCGGCGCTCCCGCTCCAGGGGCCGGGGCCCGACCTGGATTGGGACGACACCTGACGTCCGTTGAATTCCCGCGCCGCGGGGCGATACGTTCTGGCTGACCGATGCCCAAGATCTTGGTGGTCGACGATCAGCGCAACATGCGCACGACCCTCTCCATGATGCTGAGAGGGGCGGGATACGACGTGGACGAAGCCGGCGACGGCGACGAGGCGCAGCAGTCCGTCCTCGACGAGACCTACGATCTCGTGCTCACGGATCTCAAGATGGGAGGCAAGGACGGCATGGACGTCCTCCGCTTCTCGAAGGAGCGCTCTCCGCTCACCGAGGTCATCGTGATGACCGCGTACGGCACGATCGAGAGCGCGGTCGAGGCGATGCGCATCGGCGCCTACGACTACATCCAGAAGCCCTTCACCGAGGAGGAGCTCCTGGTGAAGGTGCAGCGCGCGGCCGAGAAGCGGCAGCTCGCCGGCGAGATGAGCGTGATGGCCGCGGAATTCCGCGAGCGCTACCAGTTCGCCAACATCATCGGCCGCTCGGCCGCGGTGCGCGACGTGCTCGGGCGGATCGTGCGCATCGCGCCGACCGACACCACCGTGCTCATCACCGGCGAGAGCGGGACCGGCAAGGAGCTGGTGGCCCGCGCGATCCACGCCAACTCGAACCGCGCCGACAAGCCGTTCGTCAGCGTCAACTGCGCCGCCATCAGCGAGACGCTGCTCGAGAGCGAGCTGTTCGGGCACGCCCGCGGCGCCTTCACCGGCGCGGTGAGCGCCCGCAAGGGCCTGTTCGAGGAGGCCAACGGCGGCACCTTCTTCTTCGACGAGATCGCCGAGACGCCGCCGAGCTTCCAGGCGAAGCTGCTCCGCGCCGTGCAGCAGGGCGAGATCCGCCGGCTGGGCGAGAACAAGGCCATCCACGTCGACGTGCGGGCCATCGCGGCCACCAACCAGGACCTCCAGGAGGCCATCGCCGAGAAGCGGTTCCGCCAGGATCTCTTCTACCGGCTCGCGGTGGCGCGCTTCCAGCTGCCGCCGCTCCGCGAGCGCCGCGAGGACATCCCGCTCCTGGTGGAGCACTTCCTCGACAAGTTCGCCAAGAAGATGCGGCGGCCGGTGAAGCTGGGGGAGGGCGTGATGGACTACCTCGTCCGCTACGACTTCCCGGGCAACATCCGCGAGCTCGAGAACATGGTCGAGCAGGGGGTGGCCCTCTCGGTCGAGGGCGTCGTGCACCTCGACGACATCATCCCGCCCGAGGCGCGCGAGCAGGCCCAGGCGGCGATGCCGAAGGCCCACGAGACGCTCCAGGACGTCGTCGACCGCGCCGAGAAGGAGGCGATCGAGTCGGTCCTCCGCGAGGTCGAGGGCAACAAGGAGCGCGCGGCCGAGGCGCTCGGGCTCTCCGCGACCACGCTCTGGCGCAAGATGAAGCGCCTCGACGTGTCGTGAGCGTCCTCCCTTTCATTACTGAAACGCCCCGTTTTCACGTCCGGGGCTGGGGGTGGGGGGATCGCGTTCGAACCCCTGCGTTTTGGGCTGCGACCGGGAGGCACGCCGGTTGCTTGACAACATGGCACCCCCCTCGAACCCCCAGGCACCACCCCCGATGACGCCGCGCATCCTCATCGTCGACGACCAGGAAAACCACCGTAAGAGCCTCGCCATCGGGCTCAGGCTGGAGGGCTACCAGGTCCTCGAGGCGGAGGACGGCGAGTCGGCCCTGGAAGTCCTCGGCGCCGAGAGCGTCGACCTCGCGATCGTCGACCTCATGATGCCCGGCATCAACGGCCTCGATCTGGCCCGGCGGATGCGCTTCCGGCACCCCGAGGTCGGCGTGGTGCTCACCAGCGCCTACCACCTCTCGGAGCGTCAGCTGCAGCGGGCGGAGATCCGGGTGATGGGCTTCGTGCCCAAGCCGTTCGAGATGACGGAGCTGGTCCGGTTCCTCCAGGCGAAGCTGCCGGCCCCGGCCCCCGTGCCGGCCGACGTCGCCGCCGGCTGAGGCCTCACTCCTCGCGCTGGACGCCCAGCGAGCGCATCTTCTTGTGAAGGTTGGTGCGCTCGACGCCCAGCAGCGACGCCGCCTTCGAGACGTTCCAGTCGCACTCCTCCAGGGTGCTCACCAGGTAGCGCCGCTCGGCGCGGTCCCGGTACTCGCGGAGGGTCAGGCGGCGGCCGTCCTCGTCGTGGATCGGATCCGGGAGCCCGAGCTCGCCGCCCGCGTGCTTGGCGGCGGACGCCCGGGCCAGCTTGCCGTCCTCGGGCAGGTCGTCGACCTCGATGGTGTCGCCGCTGAGGATGGCCATGCGCTCGACGACGTTGCGGAGCTCCCGCACGTTGCCCGGCCAGGGCTTGTTCTGGAGCCGCTCGAGGACCTCCGCCGCGACCGGCTTGTCCTTGAGGCCGTTCTCGGCGCAGAAGTCGCGGAGGAACGCGGCGGCCAGGGCCGGCACGTCCTCGCGGCGCTCCCGCAGCGCCGGGCTGCGGACGGGGACCACGTTGAGCCGGAAGTAGAGGTCCTCGCGGAACTCGCCCTCCGCGACCGCCTTCTCGAGGTCCTTGTTGGTGGCCGCGACCACCCGCACGTCCACCGAGATCGGCTTCTCCCCGCCGACCCGGGTGACCTCGCCGCTCTGCAGCGCCCGCAGGACCTTGGCCTGGGCGTTGAGGCTCATGTCCCCGATCTCGTCGAGGAAGAGTGTGCCGCCGTCGGCCAGCTCGAACATGCCCTTGCGCCGCGCTTGCGCGCCGGTGAAGGCGCCGCGCTCGTAGCCGAAGAGCTCGCTCTCGATCAGCTCGCCCGGGATGGCCGCGCAGTTCACCTTCACGAAGGGCGCGTCGCGCCGCGGGCTCAGGCGGTGCACGGCGCGCGCGATCAGCTCCTTGCCGGTGCCGCTCTCGCCGGTGATCAGGACCCGCCCTCGGGTGGGCGCGACCTTCTCGATGTCGCGGTAGAGCGCCTTCATGACCGGGCTCTCGCCGATCATCTCGTAGCGGCGCTCGGCGTCGGCCCGGAGCCGCCGCACCTCCTGCTCGAGGGCCCGCTTCTCGAGCGCGTTCTTCACCCGCACGAGCACCCGATCGCGGTCGAGCGGCTTCTCGAAGAAGTCGGTGGCGCCGGCCTGGACCGCCTGCACCGCCTCGCCGACGCTCGCGTGGCCGCTGATCATGAGCACGGGCAGGGCAGGGTGCTCGGCGCGGATCCGCGTGAGCGCGTCGAGCCCGCTCATCCCGGGCAGGCGCACGTCGAGGATCACGAGGTCGGGGCCCTCCGCGACACGCTCGAGCCCGCGCTCGGCGCTCTCGGCCTCGTCGACGTCGTAGCCCTCGCCCTCGAGCACCATGCGCAGGGTGCGCCGGATGTTCTTCTCGTCGTCGACGACCAGGATGGAGGCGGCGCTCACGGCGCACCTCCGAAGGCGGCGTGCAGCGCGCGGACCGCGTCGTCGATCTCGGCGGTCGGCAGGATGGCGCTCCACCGCAGCGGCGCGGTGTGCACCGAGCCGGGCGAGAAGCCGGCGGCGGTGAGCACGTCGAGCGCGCGCCGGAGCGCGCCGGGGCGCTCTCCCAGGGCGCCGGACACGACGCTCACCGCGCCGAGGTCTCGCTCGACCTCCACTCCGGCTCCGAGCCCCGAGAACGCCTCCCTGGGGTCGGTGGGGCAGGCCAGCAGGAGCCGCGCCTCGTCGCCCTCCACGCTGGAGGCGCGCACGCTCGCCCCGATCGACTCGGCGAGGTCGAGGGCGCGCCCGAGGGCCGCGGCCCCGCCGCCGAGCCGGACCCGCGCGAGGTCCTTGCGCCCCACCACCGCGGCGCCGGCCCCCTCGGCTCCGGCGTGCACGACCGACTCGCGCCCGGCGGCGAAGGTAGAGCGGGCGTGGATGGCGATCCGGGCGCGCCGGGCGAACTCCACCGCGGTCGAGTTCAGGACCTTCGCGCCCGCCTCGCTCATCTCCTGCATCTGCTCGTAGCTCAGCTCCGGCAGGTGATGGGCGTCCGGGACCACCCGCGGGTCGGCGCTGTAGACGCCGTCGACGTCGCTGTAGATCTCGGCGCGCTCGGCGCCGCGCGCGGCCGCGAGCGCGACGGCGGTGGTGTCGCTCCCGCCCCGGCCGAGGGTGGTGATCTCGCGCCGGTAGCTCATGCCCTGGTAGCCGGCGACGATGACGACCTTGCCCCGCGCCAGCTCGTCCTCGATGCGGAACGGGCGCACCTCGATGATGCGGGCGTCGAAGTGGCGGTCGTTGGTGATGATGCCGCTCTGGCTGCCGGTGAACGAGATGGCGTCCTGGCCGAGCTTCTGGATGGCCATCGACAGGAGCGCCATCGAGACGCGCTCGCCGGTGGTCAGCAGCATGTCCAGCTCGCGGCGGGGCGGATCGCCGTCGATCTGATGGGCGAGCCCGAGCAGCTCGTCGGTGGTCTTGCCCATCGCGCTGACGACGACGACGACGTCCTCGCCCGCGGCGCGGGTGGCGGCCACGCGCTCGGCCACGCGCTTCAGCTTGGGAACGTCGGCGACCGAGCTCCCCCCGAACTTCTGCACGACGACGGTCATGGGGGGCTGGTCTAGCATCCCTCCGACCGAAACTGCGAGCCCGGGCGAGCCGCGGGCTATCCTGGGCGGGCATGCTCCGCGCCCCCGAGCTGGCCGACGCCGCGTCGCGCGCCGCCGAACGATTCGGAGACGCGTTCGCCGCCGCGACGCGCCTCACCCGCGACCGCGAGGCGGCCCGCGATCTCGCGATCGAGGCCCGCGCCGTCTTCGAGTCGCTCCTCACCGGGCTCGACGCCTGCGAGGGCCCGCACCCCACGCGCCCCGAGCTGCGCGAGGCGCTCGCGCTGGTCAGCCTGCTCGGTCGGCGGGCCGGCGACCTCGAGGTGACGCCGAGCGCCGCGCTCGCGCTCGCCCCCGCGCTCGTGTCCGCCGCTCAGGCCGAGGTCGACGCGGAGCTCTCGGCCCTCGCGACCCCGATCGCCGAGCTGCTCCTCGAGGGCTACGTGATGGCGCGCGAGGACCGGCTCCGCGAGCGCGGCGCGCGCGCCCTCGCCGACGCGGTCCCCATCCTGGAGGCGGCGCCCGGCTGCCTGGTGTTCGCGCCCGGCGGCGAGCAGGCGCCCGAGGAGCTCGAGCGGGTGGGGGAGGAGCTCGGGCGGCGGCTGCTGGCGCGAGACGCCAAGGCCTGCCTGGTGGACGCGGCCGGGCTGACCCCGTCCGCCGGGGTGGCGCGCCCGCTCTTCGCCGTGCACGTCACCGCGAGAATGCTCGGGGCCCGCTGCCTCTTCAGCGGGCTCGACGACGCGCGGTGGGCCGCGCCGTGCCGGGAGGCCGGGCTCACCCTGGCCGAGCTCGAGCGGGTGGAGCGCTTCGCGGACGGCCTCCGGATCGCGCTCGAGACCTGCGACCTCGAGCTGCGGCACAAGAGCGGCCTCGGCAACGTGCTCCGGCGCCTGCTCGACCGCGATTGATCAGTTCTCGTCGGCGGCGGCCGCTTCGGCCTCGGCGGGGGCGGCCTCGGCGGCGGCGCCCGCCTGGCTCGCGCGGCGATGCTCGCGCTCGGCGACCGCGAGGCGCGACAGCTCCCGCTGGGCACGCGCGGCCACGCCGGCGTTCTGCGAGGCGCGCTCGAGGAGGCGCCGGGCCTGGCTCAGCTGGCCGAGGCGGCGGTAGCAGTCGGCGGCCTCGATCATCGCGTCGGGCGCCCCGCGGTAGCTGCCGTGCTGGCTGAGCAGGTTGTCGTAGCTGCGCACCGCGGCGCGGCAGTCGCCCGCCTCCCGGAGGCTGCGCGCGAGGTGGTGCAGGGCCGAGGGGACGAGCGAGCGGTCCGGCCCGGGGCGCCGCACCACCGCCTCGAACTCCTCGGCCGCGGCCCGGTATCGGCGGCCGCGGTAGTGGTCCATGCCCAGCTGGTAGCGCTCGCCGGCGCCGCCGGTGGAGGCCTGCTGGCGCTGCTGCGGCGCGCTGGGCGCCGGGGAGGGCTGCTGCTGCACGGAGGGCTGCCGCACGGAGGGCATGGGCGCCGTCTGGGCCTCCCGGGCGTAGGCCGGGGCCGTCCGCGCCTGCGAGGGCGGCGGCGACGGCGGCCGGGCGCTGCCCTCGGCCCCGTAGCTCCCCGACCCGTAGCTCTCGCCCTGGGCGAGCAGCGTCTCGGCGCCCTCGGCCATGTCGAGCATCGGCTCCTCGATCACCTGCCCCTGGCGCTCGGCCGCGCGCTCCTCGGCCTGCGCCATTTCGGTCGGCGTCTCCGCCTCGTCCACGGCGAGGTCGTCGTGGGTGGCGCCGGGCGCCTCGGCCTCCGGTCGAGGCGCCAGCGCGCTGGGCGCCGCGGTGGTGGCGACCCCGCGCGGCCCCACCTCCGCGCCGGCGTCGCCGGGGACGATGCGGCCGGTGTGCGGAGCGGGGCGGAGCTCCAG
>JAYZQJ010000119.1:0-4623 GCA_036149055.1 Myxococcota bacterium
GGGCATGGGGCAACGGGGTGGAGGCTCGCCGCCGGGACCGCGCCCGCCACGGCCGCGCCGCCACGGCCGCCGCCGGCGCGCGGAATCTGATTCCTCTACGCCTCCCACCTCCCATCTCCCTCTTCCCTGCCCGGCGAGCGGTCCCCGACCGGCGCTCGGCTCGGACACCGCCGACTCGCATGAAGGGAGGAAGGTCGGAAACGAGGAGACGAGGACGGGCAGGGAGAGGGGAGACGGGAGGCGAGGAGGAAGTGTCGCTGCGCGACACGGGGGCTGGGGGCATGGGGCAACGCGCTGGAGGCTCGCCGCCGGGACCCGCCCCGCGCCCGCCACGGCCGCCGCCGCCACGGCCGCCGCCGGCGCGGTATCTGATTCCTCTACGCCTGCCACCTCCCCTCTCCCTTCTGGGGCGAGACCTGGGCGAGACCTGGGGCGAGACCTGGGGCGCGGGCCGGGGTGCTGGGCGGTCGGGGACCCGGCGGCGAGTGTGCTCGACCCGCCCCCTGCTGGCCGCGAAGCGGCTTCTTCCTCCCTTCCGCCCTTCCTCGCTTCCTGCGAGTGGGAGGGCGGGGACCCGGGCGCGGCTGACCGCCGGGGACCGGGCTCGCGCCCGCCACGGCCGCCGCCGCGCGCGGCCATCTAATTCCTCCACGCCTCCCACCTCCCCTCTCCCTTCCTGGGGCGAGACCTGGGGCGCGGTCCGAAGTGCTGGGCGGTCGGGGACCCGGCGGCGAACGTGCTCGACCCGCCCCCCGCTGGCCGCGAAGCGGCTTCTTCCTCCCTTCCGCCCTTCCTCGCTTCCTGCGAGTGGGAGGGCCGGGACCCGCGCGCGGCTGACCGCCGGGGACCGGGCTCGCGCCCGCCGCGGCCGCCGCCGCGCGGTCATCTAATTCCTCCACGCCTCCCACCTCCCCTCTCCCTTCCTGGGGCGAGACCTGGGGCGCGGGCCGGGGTGCTGGGCTGTCGGGGACCCGGCGGCGAGCGCGCTCGACCCGCCCCCTGCGGGCCGCGAAGCTGCTTCTTCCTCCCTTCCGCCCTTCCTCGCTTCCTGCGAGTCGGGGGCGATGAAGTGGGGGCGACGGAGGATTGAAGTCGGGGGAAGGCACGGCTACTGTCCGGCGCCGTGAACGACGCCCCCCTCGCCAAGACGCCGCTCCACGCACAGCACGTGGAGCTCGGCGGCCGGATGGTCCCCTTCGCTGGCTTCGAGATGCCCGTGCAGTACGCCGGGGTGGTCAAGGAGCACCACGCCGTCCGTGAGGCGGCGGGGCTCTTCGACGTCTCGCACATGGGCGAGCTGCACCTGACCGGGCCGGAGGCGCTCGCCGTCGCCGACCACGTGGTGACCAACTACGTCGGCAACCTCAAGGTGGGCCGCGCGAAGTACACCGCGTCGTGCAACGAGGGCGGCACCATCCTCGACGATCTCATCGTCTACCGCCTGGCGGAGGAGGAGGTGCTCGTCGTCTGCAACGCGAGCAACCGCGCCAAGATGAGCCCGCACTTCGCGGCCCAGGCCGAGGGGCGCTGCGGCTTCGAGGACCGGAGCGACGAGACCGCGCTCATGGCGCTCCAGGGCCCGAAGGCGGTCGCGATCGCCAAGGACGCCGGGGCCCCGGAGGAGATGCTCTCGCTCAAGTACTTCTCGCTCCTGACCGGCGTGGAGATCGGCGGCGTGAAGGCCACCGTGGCGCGCACCGGCTACACCGGCGAGGACGGCTTCGAGCTCTTCTGTGCCAACGCCGACGCGCCGGCCCTCTGGGACCACCTGATGAAGGCCGGCGAGGCCCACGGGATCGCCCCGGCCGGCCTCGGCGCCCGGGACACCCTCCGGCTCGAGGCCTGCCTCTGCCTCTACGGCAACGACATCGACGAGACGACCAACCCGATCGAGGCCGGCCTCGGCTGGGTCGTGAAGCCGGACAAGAGCGACTTCATCGGGCGCGCGGCGCTCGAGAAGGTCATCGCGGAGGGCCCGAGCCGGAAGCTCGTCGGCCTCGAGATGACCGGCCGCGGCATCGCCCGGCACGGCTACCCGATCGTCGACGCGTCGGGCGCGAAGGTGGGCGAGGTCACCAGCGGCTCGCCGGGCCCGACGGTGGGCAAGAACATCGGCCTGGGCTACGTCCCGGTCGCCCTCGCCGAGCCGGGCACGAAGCTCGGCGTCGAGATCCGCAGCAAGGTCGTGGACGCCGTGGTGGCCCCGACCCCGTTCTACAAGAGGAAGTGATCCGATGGCCCAGTACCCGACCGATCTCAAGTACACCAAGGACCACGAGTGGGCGCGCGACGAGGGCGACGGCAAGGTCCGCGTCGGCGTCACCGCGTACGCCGTCGAGCAGCTCGGCGACGTGACCCTCATCGACCTCCCCAAGCCGGGCACCGAGGTCGGTGAGCACGATCACTTCGGCGACATCGAGTCGGTCAAGACCGTCAGCGAGCTCTTCGCCCCGGTGGCGGGCGAGATCATCGAGGTCAACGAGGAGCTCGAGGACCAGCCCGAGCTGGTCAACGACTCCCCCTACGACCAGGGCTGGATGATCGTGCTCAAGGTCGAGGGCGACGCGCTGGGCGATCTCATGGACGCCGCCGCCTACGAGACCTATCTCGGTTCCCTGGACTGACGCGAGAAGCGCCCGGAACGCACGCCTCCCCGTGGCGGCGTGCGCGCCGGGCTGCTAACCCCGCGGCAGCCGCCGGAGGTCCCCCATGCGTTACCTGCCGCACACCGAAGAAGAGATCCGCGCGATGCTCGACGCGATCGGCGTCGGGTCCATCGACGACCTGTTCGCGCCCATCCCCGAGACGCACCGCGTCGAGGGGCCCCTCAAGCTCGAGCCGGCGCTCGACGAGGCGTCGCTGATGGCGCACCTCGAGCAGCTCTCGAACCAGAACGAGTCGGCGCGCGCGCTCTCGTTCCTGGGGGCCGGTCTGTACGACCACCACGTGCCGCCGGCGGTGGACCAGCTGCTCCTGCGCAGCGAGTTCTACACCGCCTACACCCCGTACCAGGCGGAGGTGTCGCAGGGCACGCTGCAGGCGATCTTCGAGTTCCAGACCATGGTCTGCGAGCTCTTCGGCCTCGAGGTCGCGAACGCCTCGATGTACGACGGCGCGAGCGCCACCGCCGAGGCCATCCTGATGGCCCGCCGGATCACCAAGCGCAGCCGCTGCGTGCTCTCCCGCGGCGTGCACCCGGAGTACCGCGAGACCTCGCGCACCTACCTCGAGAACGTCGACGAGGGCGGCCCGGGGATCGACGTCGCGCCGATCACCGACGCCGGCGTCACCGACCTCGCGGAGCTCGAGAAGCTCATCACCGAGGACACCGCCGCGGTCGTCATCGGCTACCCGAACTTCCTCGGCCGGGTCGAGGACCTCTCCGCCATCAAGGCGCTCTGCCAGGCCAAGGGCGCGCTGCTCGTCACCGCGACCGCCGAGCCCTACGCGCTCAGCCTCGTGAAGTCGCCGGGCGAGCTCGGCGCGGACATCGCCGTCGGCGAGGGCCAGGCGCTCGCCATCCCCCCGCAGCTCGGCGGCCCCGGCGTCGGCCTCTTCGCCACCCGCAACGACTACGTGCGTCAGATGCCCGGCCGCCTGGTCGGCGAGACCGTCGACAGCGACGAGCAGCGCGGCTACGTACTCACGCTCAGCACCCGCGAGCAGCACATCCGGCGCGAGCGCGCGACCTCGAACATCTGCACCAACCACGGCCTCATCGCCCTGGCGTTCACCATCCGCACCGCGATGCTCGGCCGGAGGGGCTTCGAGCAGGTCGGCCGGCTCTGCCTCAGCCGCGCGGAGTACCTCAAGCAGAAGATCGACGCGCTCGAGCGCTTCAGCGTCCCCGGCGGGGCGCCGACGTTCAACGAGTTCGTCGTCCGCCGCGAAGAGGGCAAGGCCGCCCCGCTCCTCGCCGCGCTCGCCGCCAAGGGCATCCTCGCCGGCGTCGACCTCGGCCGCTTCTACCCGGAGCGGGACTCCGAGTTCCTCGTCGCGGTGACCGAGCGGCACGACCGGGCCTCGCTCGATCGCCTGGTCGACGCGCTTCAGAGCGTGTGACGGTCGCAGGCGCGTCTCCTTGTGGTAGACGTGCCCGCATGACGAACGGCAAGAAGCCCCCCGCCGATCCGATCGCGCGCCTCGACGAGCTCAACGCCAAGGCTCTCGAGGCGGGCGGACCGGCGCGCATCCAGCGCCAGCACGACGCGAACAAGCTGACCGCCCGCGAGCGCATCGACCTGCTGCTCGACCCGGGCTCGTTCGTGGAGATGGACCGCTTCGTGGTCCACCGCTGCGCCGACTTCGGCATGCAGGACAGCCGCATCCTCGGCGACGGCGTGGTGACCGGGCACGGCACGATCGAGGGCCGCAAGGTCTTCGTGTTCGCCCAGGACTTCACCGTCTTCGGCGGCTCGCTCAGCGCCGCCTACGCGGAGAAGATCACCAAGATCATGGACCTCGCCATGAAGGTCGGCGTCCCGGTGATCGGCCTCAACGACTCGGGCGGCGCGCGCATCCAGGAGGGCGTCGAGAGCCTCGCCGGCTACGCCGACATCTTCCAGCGCAACGTGCTCGCCTCGGGCGTCGTCCCGCAGATCAGCGCCATCATGGGCCCCTGCG
>JAYZQJ010000120.1:0-44779 GCA_036149055.1 Myxococcota bacterium
GGGGGCGCCCCCGCCCGCCGGCCCGCGGCGGGGGGGGCGGCGCGCCCCCCCCCCCCCCCCCCCCCCCCCCCCCCCGGAGGGTTTGCCTCAAACCCTCCTAAAAGTAATAGAGCGCCGTCAGCGAGCCGAGGAAGATGTCCCACGGCTCACCCTGCACGCTCGTGCCGAAGCCCCACACGTCGAGCGACGATGCCGGCGCGCCGGCCCGGCTCTCGCCGATGCCGACCGAGCGGTAGTCGAAGTACAGGCCCACGCCCGCCTGGAGCGAGAGCTGCGGCACGTCGATGAAGCCGAAGTGGATCTCCGCGCCGACGCGGCCGCCGATCTGGAAGAGGAAGCCGTTTCGGCCCTGATCCTGGTCCGAGCTCGCGCCGAAGAAGGTGCCGCCGACGCCCCCGATGTTCAGCTCGGGGATGATCAGGAACTTGTAGTGCTCGGCGTGGAAGATCGCGAGCGGCACGCCGGCGTGGAAGGCGAACGCGAAGGCGTTGTCGGACGGAGCCGACATGCTGCCGCTGCTGACGCTGCCGCCGGAGAAGCTGAGGCCGAAGCCGAGATCCACGCCCACCAGCTCCGAGATCCAGATCCGGGCGCCCAGGGTGGGCGCGCTCAGGGTCCCGATCTCACCCATGCGGTTCACGGTCGGGACGCCGAGCAGGCCCATGAAGCCCACGCCCACGTGACCCACCGCGTGGCGCGCGTGATCGCTCTGGCCGTCGGACGGCTCCGCGGCGCTCGACGCGGCGGGCGGCGGGCTCGTGGTGTCGACGGGAGGCGGCGTCTCGGCCTGCGCCTGCTGCCCGGTCGGGCCGCCCTGATACCAGGGCTGCTGCTGGGGCGGCGGCTGCTGCTGCTGGGGCGGCGGGCTCTGGGTGTCGTCGGGCGGCGGGACCCAGACGCCCCCCGCCTCGGGATCGATGTCCTGGGCGGCGGCCACGCTCGCGAGGCCGAGGGTGAGGAGGGTGGAGATCGCGGTGAAACGAAGCTTGTTCATGTCGCTGGTCCTCGGGAGGTCGGGCACGTCCGGGGTCGCGGTCATCTACGGCGCGCTGCGCCCAGCCTTCCCCCGACGGCCGCACGCGCTTAGCACGTCCGCTTCATCCCAGTCACACGTCGCCGATCGGATACGTGTATGATGACGGCGTGACTGAAGAACGAAGGCGCGCCAGCCGCCTCTCCACCTCCGCCCGGATCCTGTGGCGGGCCGAGGGGGACGACTTCCTCCAGCTCGATCGGGTCCGAGACGTCAGCGAATCCGGGGCCTTCGTGGTCACCGACGCGGTCCCGGCCGAGGGCGCGGTGCTCGACGTGGAGCTGCACGACGAGGCCGGCACCACGCTCGCCTCGGGGCGCGCGCGGGTGGTGCGGGTCGCGCCGGACGGAGTCGGGATCGCGTTCGTCGATCTCACCGTGGACGCCTCCAAGGTGTCAGAGACGATGCCACCTCCCATGCCGCCGCCGCTCCCCTCGAAGCCGCCGGCGGTCGAGCAGGAGTGGCGGGCCCCGGAGCTCGAGCCGCTCTCGGTGCCGCGACCCGAGGGCGTGGTCATCGGTATCGATCTCGGTACGACCAACACCTGCGCCTCCTACGTCGTCGACGGGCGCCCGGTGATCATCCCGGGGCGCACGGGGGGCAACACCATCCCCTCGATGGTGAGCTTCGACGCCGACGGGCGGATCCACGTCGGCCAGCGCGCGGCGGACCGGCAGATCCTGCATCCCCGGCGCACCGTCTACGGCTCCAAGCGCCTGATCGGGCGCACCTGGCAGGAGGACGTCGCCGCCGACGCGCAGGGCCACTTCGCCTTCCCGCTCGCGGAGGCGGAGGGCCAGCGCTTCGGCATCGACCTCGGGGACCGCGTGGTCAGCATGGACGCGATCGCGGCCCAGGTGCTCCGCGACGTGCGCAGCACCGCCGAGGACTTCCTCGGGCACCGGGTCGGCGCGGCCGTCATCACGGTGCCGGCCTACTTCAGCGAGGTCCAGCGCGAGGCGGTGCGCCGCGCGGCGGCGATGGCCGAGCTGACCGTGCACCGCATCGTCAACGAGCCCACCGCGGCCGCGGTCGCCTACGGGCACGCGCGAGGAGAGGAGTCGCGGGTGGCGGTCTGGGACTTCGGGGGCGGCACCTTCGACTTCTCGGTCGTCGACATCCGGCACGAGCGCTACGAGGTGGTGGCGACCGGGGGCGACAACTTCGTCGGCGGAGGCGACTTCGACGACACGCTCGCCGGCGCGATCTTCGAGCGCTTCCTGGCCGACGCCGGGATCGAGGAGATGGAGCCGAGCCCGCAGCAGGTGGCCCGGCTGCGCGAGGTGGCGGAGCTCTGCAAGCGCGCGCTCAGCGTGCAGACCGAGTTCGACGTGCGGCTGCCGGAGTTCTCGCGCGAGCCGCGGCGCGACCTCTTCGTGACGGTGACGCGCGAGGAGCTCGAGGCGTGGACGCGGCCGCTCGTCGAGCGCACCCTGACCATCGCCCGCGGCGTCCTCCTCTCGGCCTCGATCCTGCCGGAGGAGATCGACGACGTGGTGCTGGTCGGCGGGACCACGCGCATCCCGGCGGTGCGCCGCGCGGTGGCCGAGCTCTTCGGCCGTCGCCCGAGCCAGCGCATCAACCCCGACGAGGCGGTGGCGCTCGGCGCGGCGCTGCTGGGGCACGAGATCGCGGGCGGCGGGCCCGTCCTGCTGGATCTGCTGCCGATGACGGTGGGGCACGCGCTCGACGGGCGGCTCTTCGAGCCGGTCGTGAAGCGGAACGCGCGCCTGCCCTGCGACGAGGTGCTCACGCTGACCGCCGACGCGGGAGGCCTCGTGCAGCTGCCGCTCTTCCAGGGCGAGTCGCCCGACGTGGCGCAGGACGAGTACCTCTGCACGGTGGTGGTCGAGGACGCGCGGCTCGGCGGCGGGGAGCGGGCTCAGGTGCGGCTGAGCTTCGACGAGCACTGCGTGATGGCGGTGGACGCCTTCCACGAGCGCTCCGGCGCCCCGCTCGCCCTCCGGCTGGATCGAGAGCGACCCCTCGAGGAGATCCTCGCGGCGCTCGGCGCCTTCGACGGCCCCGACCGGGGCGCGACCTGGCAGCTGCCGGAGACCCGCATCAGCAAGGTGCTCGGCAAGCTCTTCGGCTGGTTGCGGTGAGGGCGGCCGCTCACCCGAGCTGCTTGGCCTGACGCAGGAGCGCGATGGCCTCGTCGCGCCGGCCGGCGTCCGCGGCGGCCCAGCCGGCGTGCCGGAGGTGGAGGGCGAGCGCGCGCCGGGCGTCGGGCTCGCGGCGGGCGGCGGCGCGGCGGAGGAGCGCGAGCGACAGCTCGGGATCGGTGTCGTACAGCGCGTCCGAGAGATCGAGGTAGCCGCGGGGCGGGGGCTCTCCCGGCGCCTCCATCGCGGCGCGGGCGAGGCGCGCGGCCCTGGCGCCCGCGGTCCCGGCCGCCCGGATGGCCGCGGTCCAGAGCGGCGCCTCGACGCGCGCCCCGGCCTCGAGCGAGCCGATGGCCTCGTCGAGGTGGGCCGACAGCTCCTCGGGGTGCGCCTCCGCCGCGTGCAGCGCGGCGAGCCCGAGCCAGCCGGGGAGGGCGCGCGGGTCCTCGGGGCGCGGGCCGGGCGGGGCGCCCTCGAGCGCGGCGCGAGCCCGCGGGAGGAACGCCTCGGCCACCGGATCGGTGTGGGCGGCGGCCGCCGCCGACAGCGAGGTCAGCGCGTCGAGCTGCTCGCGCGCCACCGCGGCGCCCACCGGATCGGGGTGCCGGGCGAGCACCGCGCGCGCCCGATCGACCTCGACCGGATCGAGCGCGCTCGCCCAGGCGTCGACGTGGGCGGCGGTGATCGCGACCGCCATCGGATCGCCGCCCTCGGCCAGCCGCTCGAGCGCGTCCAGGGCGGCGGCCCGTCGGTAGCGCCCGGGCGCGGCGAGGGCCGCGACCGCCACCGCGAGGCGATCCGCGGGCGGCGCGTCGTCCGCGGGGAGCAGGCCGGCGGCGAGGCGCGCGGCGGCGTCCCGATCGCCCGGCTCGCCGCGTCGCCAGAGCACCCGGACCTCGCGGATCGCGGCCGCGCGCCGGAGCTTGGGCTGCTCGAGCCCCCGCCGCGCGGCCCGGCGGTAGGCCTCGAGGGCGGCCGGGAGCTCGCCGAGGGCCTCCCGCGCGCGGCCCACCGCGTAGGCGGCGCTCGCCTCGTCGTAGGTCCCCGCGCACCGGCGCAGCTCGGCCTCGGCCACCCGCGCCGCCGCCCCCGGTCGGCCGTCGATCAGCGCGCGCACGAGCAGCCGCGCGTCGCGGTGTCGGGCCCCGCGCTCGTCGGCCCAGCGCTCGCAGAGCCCCTCGAGCGTCTCGGGCTCGAGCTCCGCGGCCAGCCCCATCGCCCGCGCGAACGCCTGCGAGCGGCCGGCGCCCGGCGGCATCGGATCGAGCAGCGGCAGCAGGGCCCGGAGCGCGGCCCGCTTGCCGAGCCCGCGCTCGAGCCGGTCGACGCCCCCGAGGGCGAGCTCGTCGAGGAGTCCCAAGCTCAGCGCTCCATCTCAGCCGCCGCGCTCGGTCACGAGGCCGAGGGAGGGCAGCTTCTCGAGCGCGGCGTCGATCCGATCGAGCTCGCTCACGATCTGATCGAGGCGGCGCCGCGCCTCCTGCGCGCCCACCGGCTCGTCGCCGCCGAGCGCGCGGAGCGGCTCGCTGACCTTCTCCTTCAGGGTGCCGAGGAGCCGGTCGCGCTCCGCGATCTGGATGTCCTTCACCTCGCTGCTGGCCGACGGCACGAAGTCGGCGAGCCCGTGCTCGACGCGCTTGGCGTAGGCCATCGCGCCGACCATGCGCTGGGTGATGTAGGCGGGGTCGTCGAGCTTGAGCCGGCTGAACTCCTGCTCGCTCGCCGTCTCGTGCAGGGCCTGCGCCTCGTTGTAGACGCGGCGCCAGCCGCCCGCGTCGGAGTGCTCCCAGGCGTCGAGCCCGCGGGAGGTGAGGTCCTCGATGCGCTCCTCCCACGCGCCCTTGTCCATGCCGAGCAGGAGCCCCTCGGCGCGGTAGACGGTGCGGCGGAGCGCGTCCATCACGCCCTCGAAGCGGTGCATCGGCGGGCTCATGCCCTCGCCTTCGCCCTCGAAGTGCTCGAGGAGCTGCTCGAGCTTGGCGCAGAGGGCGGCGAGCTTGTCCGGATCGGTGCCGACCACCTCCCGGATCCCGGTCACCAGCGGCTCGACCTCGCGGCGGTAGTAGTGGGCGTCGTGGCCCCAGAGGCTGGTGGCCGCGCCCTCCGCGCGGGTGAGCAGCGCGTCGATCTCGGCGGCGCCGCGGGCCTTCTCGGGCGCGGGCTCGATGTTCGCCCAGAGCTCCTGCCCCGCCACCGTCGCCTTGGCCTCGATGCGCATCGCGTCGTCGCAGCGGAGGGTGAGCTCCACCGGCGTGCCCACGGCGACGTCCTCGGCGACCGAGACCATCAGCGTCTTGATGGGTAGGCGGTTCTGCAGGAGGCGCAGCACGACCGCCCCGCTCTTGTCGCCGGTGAAAAAGGTGTGCGTCGCCTCGGCCGGCAGCCCGGTGCCCTTCGCGAGCAGAACCCGGCGCTCCCGGCGGCCGGCGCGCAGCACCTCCACCGCGATGTCCTTGGCGATGACGCTCGGCTGGCTCAGCGCGCTCGCGCGCGGCCGGACGTCGCCGCGGTAGAGCGCGAAGCCGAGCTGGGCCTTCGCCTCGCCGCCCGCGCGGAGCGCGAGGGTCACCGGCTGGGTCGCGTCGGGGCCGAGCCCCACCTGGAGCTTGAGCCCGCGCGCGGGCACCGCCTCGACGGGCGCCTCCGCGAGCACGTCGTCGCCGATCACCGCCAGCGCGTCGACGCCCTCGGGGGCCGCGTCCACGTCGACGTTCAGCCGCAGGCTCTCGCCCCGCCCGACGAGGGGGCTCCGGATCGTCACCCGGCTCGCGTCGTCGCCGAGGGAGAGGCCGCCGAGCTGCGCGGCGTGCACCGCGGCGCCGAGGGCCACGCAGGTGTCGACCTCGTCCTGCAGCGGCGCCTCGCTCTTGCTGCGCGCGCACAGCTCCTCGGTGACGCGACGCACCACGTAGGGGACCCGGGTCGAGCCGCCGACCAGCACCACGTGGTCGATGTCGGCCAGGGTGACGCCGGCGTTCTTCTCCGCGTCGGCGAGCGCGCGGCGGCAGCAGGCGAGGGTGGTGTCGACGAGGTCCTGGACCGACGCCTCCCACTGCGCGCGCCCGACCTCGCCCTCGTAGTCGACCGGCTCGCCCTCCTTGTCTTCGAGCACGCCGTGCTCGTTGACCGGGACGACCTCCGCGGTCGAGAGCGACTCCTTGATGCTCTGCGCGAGGTGCACCAGGCGGAGGAAGCGGAGCTGATCGTCGGGGTCGCTCTGCACGTCGAGGTCGAGGGCGTAGCCGCGCTCGGCGAGGTCGGCGCGCAGCCGCTCCGCGAAGCGGCGGTCGAAGTCGTCGCCGCCGAGGTAGTTGTCGCCGTCGATGGCGAGCACCTGGTACTCGCCGGCCAGGCAGCGGAGGATCGACACGTCGAAGGTGCCGCCGCCGAGGTCGTAGACGAGGAAGTTCCCGTCGCCGAGCTTGCGCTTCCAGGTGTGATAGATGGCGGCCGCCGTCGGCTCCTGGAGCACGCCGAGCACCTCCAGCCCCGCCAGCTCGCCCGCCCGGCGCGTGGCCTCGACCTGCGGCGCGTCGAAGTAGGCGGGCACGGTGATCACGGCGCGGGAGACCCGGACCTCGACGTCGCCGGTCTGCTCCTGGAGGTGCGCCCGCATGCGCTCCTTCAGGGCGTCGAGGATCTTGGCGCTGACCTCGGCCGGCGACAGCGAGTGGGGCCCGACCTGCACGTGCACGTCGCGGCCCATCTTGCGCTTGATCGACTCCACCGGCCCCGGATCCCGGCCGCGGCGGTTGCGCGCCGCCCGGCCCACCAGGATCTCCTCCTTCCGAGGATCCCAGCAGATCGCGCTCGGGATGGTCCGACGGCCGAAGCGGTCGGCGTAGACGATGAGGTCCTTCTCGGACGGATCCAGCAGCGCCACTTCGCTGTTGGTGGTCCCCAGATCGATCCCTACCGGCCGGTCGACGAACACACGCACCTCCCGGGGCGATCCTTACCGCCTGGAGGCGTCCGCGTCGATCAGCGCAGCCACGGATCGTCGGCCGGGGCCACGTCGGGGATCGGCGCGCGGGCCTCGCGCTCCAGGCCGAGGGCGCGGACGAGCGAGGGGCGGAGCACGAGATCCGACAGCTCCAGGGCCCGGTGGGCGCGCCGCGGGGCGGGGGGCGGCGGCGGGGGCGCGCCGGCCGCGCCGTGGGAGTCCGGGTGGGCCTCGAGCGCGGCCCGCAGACGATCGCGGGGGTGCATGGTGAGCGCCTCCCACGCGGCCCGGATCGTGGCGCGCGTCTCCTCGTCGGGCGCGTCCTCGGCCAGCTCCCGCAGCCGCTCGGTGATCGCCTGCGGGCCCTGCATCGGGTCCAGATCCCAGCGCTCGAAGGGGTTATCCGCCATCGATCTTCCTCCCCTTGGCCTCGAGCCGGAGCTTGGCGTCGGGCAGCCGCTTGAGCTGCGGGTAGAGCGACTCCGCGCGCCGCACGTCGGCCTCGGCCCGGTCGAGCGTCTCGGCCTGGTTCCAGGGCGAGACGGTGTCGAGCGCGCGCATCGCCCGGTGCACGAGCAGGTCGGCGAGGATCAGGCTGCCGTTGCGGTGGGTCGGGCAGAGGGCCACGGCGCGCTCGGCGTCCCGGAGCTGCTCCTCGAGGGTCGGCGCGACCTCGGCCGAGAAGACGTACATCTGGGCGCAGGGCGCGGCGTAGGCGAGCTTCGAGGGGTCGCGCTCGATGCGCCGCGCGAGGCTCTCGGTGGGCTCCGAGAGCGGCCGGAGCAGGGCCCGCACGTCGTCCCACCGGCGGTCGCGGTAGCGGTCCCAGAGCACCGAGGTCACCCGCTGCACGAGGAAGCGCTCGACCTGCTCGTCCGCGTCGGCCCAGCGCCAGACCGCGACCGCGTCCCAGAGCAGCGCGACCAGCTCGTCGGTCGGGGCGTCGCGCGTGATCGCCTCCTCGAGCGACCCGTCGACCCGGGCCACGGCCGCGTCCACCGCGGCGGCCCGGGCGCGGCGGGCTCGCGCGACGGCCTTGCGGGTCACGGCCTCGTCGGCCCGGCCGAGGGTGCACGCCTCCTCGACCCGGCCGAGGACCCGGAGCGCCGCCGCCGCGCGGTCGGTGAGCTCGCGCGCCCCGGCGAGCGCCTCGGCGCCGAGCCCGTCGATCGGCCCGAACGGCGCCTCGGCCGTCGCGCGCTCCACCTCTCGCGCCGGGAGCGCGTCCCGCGCCACCGCCCGGCCGACCTGGAGCAGGTACGTTTGCTCGGTGGCGAGGAAGAGCCACATGCCCAGCGAGCGGATCCGGGCGCGCTCGGCGCCGGTCGCGTCGGCGAGCCTGCCGTGGAGGAGCGCGAGGTGGTGGGCCAGGGCCGGGGAGAGGGCGGCCGGATCCGGCTGGGTGACCGCGCGCAGCAGCGGCGCGAGCTCACCGCGGTCGGCTCGCTCGATGGCCAGCGCGCCCTCGGTGCTCCGGCGGAGGCACACGAAGAGCCCCGCGGCCCGCGGGTGCGGGAGGGGCGCGTCCTCGCCCGCGAGCCCGCGCCAGAGCGAGGCCAGCCGGGCCTCGTCCTCGAGCCGCGTGAGCCGCGCGTCGTCTGCCTCTCGCCAGGCCTTCACGGATCGGGAGTCTGCCCCGTCTCGCCCTCGTCGGTCGAGGGCTGCATCGCGCGCAGCGCCGCCTCGACCCGCTCGATCTCCTCGCCGTAGCGGGCCCAGTCCCCGCGTCGCTGGGCGGCCACCGCCTCCTCGAAGTGCCGCAGCGCGCGCACCCGGGGGTCGCCGGCCTCGTCCGGCGCGGGCGGCGGCGCGGTCTCCTCGGTGGGCGGAGGCGCGGCCTCGACCGGGGCGGCCGCGACCGGCGCGGCCTGACCGAACACCTGCGCGATCGCGAGGTCGAGGGTCTCGGCCATCGCGATCCGGTTCTCGTGCACCACGATCACGCGCTTGAGCTGCGGGATCCGGCCGCCCTCCGAGCGCAGGTAGAGCGGCAGCACGTAGATCAGCGACTCCTCGATCGGGATCACGAGCAGGGTGCCGAAGTCCGCCTGGGAGCCGCGCTGGTCCCAGAGCGACAGCTGCTGCGAGATCTCGGCGTCCTGGTTGATGCGGTTGAGCACCTGCTGCGGCCCGTAGACGAGGCGGTCGTTCGGGAACTCGTAGACGCGCAGCTGGCCGAGCTGCGCGCCGTCGTTGCGGGCCACCATCCAGGCGGCGAGGTTGTCCTTCCGCGCCGGGGTGAAGGGCAGCATGAGGATGAACTCGGGGTCCTCCTCGCCCGGCAGCCGCATCACCGTGTAGTAGGGCTCCATCGGCTCGCTCCGCTGCCCGCGGCGGAGCGAAGGGATCTCCCACTGGTCCTCCCGGTTGTAGAGCAGCTCGGGGCTGTCCATGTGGAAGGTCGACAGCATCTGCGCCTGCAGGTGGAAGACGTCGATCGGGTAGCGGAGGTGGCGCCGCAGATCCGCGGGCATCTCGTCCATGTCGGTGAAGAGGCGCGGGAAGATCCGCCGCCAGGTCGCGAGGATCGGGTCGTCCTCGTCCGCGACGTAGAGGGTGACGGTGCCGTCGTAGGCGTCGACGACCACCTTCACGCTGTTGCGCACGTAGTTGAGGCGGCGGTCGGGGGCGCGGCGGCTGTAGGGGTAGCGGTCGCTGGTGGTGTAGGCGTCGACGATCCAAGCGAGCGTGCCGTCCTCGCGCACGACGAGGTACGGGTCGGCGTCGAGCGCGAGGAAGGGCGCGAGCTGGGCGACGCGCTCCTCGACGCGGCGGTGCAGGAGCACCCGGCTCTCGGAGGAGAGGTCGTCGCTGAAGAGCACCTTGGCCTCGCCGGTGCGGATGGCGAGGGCGGCGCGGAGCAGGCGCGAGTCGAGCCGCACGCCCGCGCGCCCCTCGTAGTCGGCGTAGACGTTGGCCTCCGCCGAGGGGTGGTCGAACTCGCGGTTCGCCGTGCCGACGAAGGCGTAGTCGTTCGACAGCTCGCCGAAGTAGATCTGCGGCCGCGTCACCTCGACCCGCGGCATCGAGGAGACCGGCGGGATGTCCTGCACGAAGAGCACCGGGAGGCCCTCGTCGTCCGCGCGGTTCACCGGCCCGAGCGTGACCCCGTAGCCGTGGGTGAAGGTGAAGTGCTCGTTGATCCAGGTCCGGTTGGGCAGGCTCTCGCTCGAGAGCTCGCGCGGCGAGAGCATCGTCTGGCGCAGCTCGCCGTCGATGACGTAGCGGTCGTTGTCGACGCTGACGAAGTCGTAGTAGGTGCGGATCTCCTGGATCTGCCCGAACGTGTCGAGGAGCGGGCGGTGATCCCAGAGCCGGATGTTGTCGATCGTCTCGCGGTTGGCCTCGACGTCCGCCAAGGACAGGCCGAGCTCGCCGCTCAGCTCGCGGGTCTCCATGCCGCTCAGCCCGAAGGCGGCCCGGGTCGCTTCGATCTCGGTCTCGATGAACGGCCGCTCCCGCTCGAGCTCGTTCGGCTCGACGACGTAGGTCTGCACCATCGTCGGGTAGAGGCCGCGCCCCAGCACCCCCACCGCGAGGTAGAGGCCGATCGCGGCCCAGACGAGGACCAGCCGGCGCCGGGTCGCGCTGAAGAGCACGAGCGCGCCCGAGACGCAGGCCACCGCGAGCTGCGCCTGGATGAGGGGGAGGCGCGCGTTCACGTCGGTGTAGCCGGCGCCGGCCACGAGCCCCTCCTGCGAGATCACCAGCTGCGCCGAGGCGAGCCACGCCCCGAACGCGAGCACCCCGAAGAGCGCCGCGCCCAGCGCGCTGAGGTGCACGCGAGCCGCGCGGGTCCCCGCCGGTCGGCGCTCCTTCCAGCTGACGCTGCCGCGGGCGACGTAGAGGCCGAAGGTGGCCGCGAGCGAGAGGAGCGTGGCCCAGAAGAGGAACGCCCAGACCACGTCGAGGAAGGGCAGGGTGAAGACGTAGAAGCCGACGTCGCGGCCGAAGAGCGCGTCGACCTCGCCGAACGACTCTCCGTGGGCGAAGAGCAGCCACTCCCGCCAGCGCGCGGCCCCCACCAGCCCGACGAGGATGCCGAGCCCGAGCGAGACCGGCAGCACGAGCTTCGCGCTCGCGCCCTTCAGGTCGAGGGCCACCGTGCGGGCGCCCTCGCCGAGGTAGACGGGGGCCTGCCGATCCCGGACCGAGAGCTGCACCGCGAGGCGCAGGTTCCCGTAGAGCACGGCCGCGAAGCTCGCCCCCGCCGCGACGCCCAGCGCGAGCCGCGCCCAGAGCGGCGTGAGCAGCACGTCCGGGTGCCCCATCGTCTCGAACCAGCGCAGATCCACCCAGAGGCGGGCGAGCGCGGGGGTCGCGAGGACGGCGAGGGCGAGCGCGGCGGCGGTGAGGCCGAGCGTGATCCGGCGGGATTTCGACATCGGAGCTCTGATCCAGACGTTGGCGCGACCGCGCGATCGGCCGCACCCTCAGCATGTGGTCACCGGGAGGCCGAAGCGAAAGGGGAGGGCGTGGAAGAAAGCCACGCTCGTCGGCGCCGCGTTCGCGCTGCTGCTCGGCGCGCCTCTCCTCGTCTGCGGCCAGCGTCCGACCAGCCTACGCCCCGCGATCGAGGCTCGCTACCCGGACGTCCCCTGGGTGGAGGCGGACGCGCTGGCCGGGTGGATGCGCGCGGGCGAGGTCCACCTGCTCGACGCGCGTCAGCCCGAGGAGTACCGGGTGAGCCACCTCCGGGGGGCGGCGCGGATCGACCCGGACGCGCCCGACCTCGCCGCGCTCGACGTGCCTCGAGACGCGCGGG
Source organism: Myxococcota bacterium (assembly GCA_036149055.1). Taxonomy (GTDB): domain Bacteria; phylum Myxococcota_A; class Polyangia; order Polyangiales; family Sandaracinaceae; genus JAVJQK01. The sequence continues at coordinate 11,847 of JAYZQJ010000120.1, forward strand.
TGGTCGTCTACTGCTCGGTCGGCTGGCGGAGCGGCGGCGTGGCGGACCGGATGCGGCGGGCCGGCTGGACGGACGTGCACAACCTCGCGGGCGGTATCTTCGCCTGGGCGAACGCCGACCGGCCGGTCTACCGAGGCGAGCGCCGGGCCCGCGCCGTGCATCCCTACGACGCGACGTGGGGCCGGATGCTGCGCGCGGAGCTCAGAGCACCTCTTTGAGCCGCTCCTTGAGGGCGCTGGCGTCGAGGTCGGTCAGCTCCTTGTCGATCTCCGCGTCGACCAGCTTCGCGGTCGGCCCGTCGAGGTTCTTTCGGAGCAGCCCGAGGAAGCCCGGCTCGGCGACGAGCACCAGGCGGTGCACGCCCTTCTGCTGACGGAGCTTGCCGAGGGTGTCGGCGACCTCCTTGGCGAAGGTCTGCGCCTCGTGCTCCTTCGCGGAGTGCTCGGGGCGCATCGCGCGGCTCTGGGGCCCCATGCGCTCGTGCTGGGAGCCGGGGGAGTCGGTGACCAGGTCGCCCTCGTGCAGCCGGGAGGCCGGGTGCGCGAGATCCTGGATCTCCTCGAGCGGCTCCGTGCGAGCGTCGAGCCGGAAGAAGCGGGCTTTGGCGCGCTGCGCCACGGTCACGAGGGTGCTCATGCCTTCGTAGGTGAGCCCGGCTCGGGCGTCGTCAACCAGGCGAGCGCGCGCCGGGCGGAGGGGGTAAGCTCCGGGGGCGGGCCGTCGTTCTCCCGCGTGGGGGGGCTACGGAATTCACCGATGCTCCAGCGACCCGGCTCAGGAACCCAGCTTCGCACCTGCACCTTCGGGTGTGTGCCCGTGCGCGACGACTTCGACACCCGCGCGCGCCTGAACGACCTCGCCGAGGCGATCTCGCGCGCCCTCGGGATCCCGGTCCGCCCCCACCGCGCGCCCAGCCCCGCCGCGCTCGCCCACGCCTACCGCGCCGGGCGCGTGCAGCTCGCGTGGGTCTCGCCGGTGCTGGCGGCGACCGACGAGGCCTTCGCCGACGCGACGCCGCTGGTTCGCTCGGTGCGACAAGGCGTGTCTCGATACCACGGGGTGCTCTTCGCGGCGCGCGACGGCAGGGTTCGCCGGCTCGACGACCTCGACGGCGCGGTGGCGGCGTGGGTGACCGAGTCGTCGGCCGCCGGCTACGTCTTCCCGCGGGCCGCGCTCGCCCGCCGCGGCTTCGAGCCCCGCTCCACGTTCGGCGCGGAGCGACTGTGCGGCTCCCACGGCGAGGTGGTGCGCGCGGTCGAGGCCGGGCAGGCCGACGTCGGCGCGACCTTCGCGGTCTACCGCGAGGGCGACCCGGCGCGAGAGCTGGTCCGCGCGGGCTTCTCCGAGGACGGCACCCGGCTCGATCGTTTCCGGGTGCTGCTCACGACCGACCCGATCCCCGCCGACGTGGTGGTCGCCGCCCCCTCCGCGCTCGTCACCGCGCGCGGCGACGTGCGGGGCGCGCTCGAGCGGCTCCACGAGGATCCCGTCGCCCTGAACGCGCTCAGCCACGTGCTCGGCGCCGAGCGGTTCGCGCGGGCGGAGCCGGGCGAGCTGCGCAGCCTGAGGGCGCAGCTCGGGGCCTCGATCGAGCTCGGCGGCGCCGCCGCCGGTTGACGGCTCGACGCCCGAATCGTACCCCCGCCGGGTGAGCGCCGGAGACGACCGTGCGGCGGAGGTGGCAGCGGCGGAGGTGGCTGCGGCGGAGGTGGCAGCGGCGGACGTGGCGGCGGCGGTCGTCGCGGCCGCGGAGCTCCGCGACGCGCGCCTCAGCCGGGACCAGCGGCGGCGTCGGGGCGTGGTGCACACCCCGCCCGAGCTCGCCCGGTTCATGGCGCGACGGGTCGACGCGGCGCTGCAGGAGCTCGGGCTCGCGGGCCTCGGCGACCGGCGGGTGTCGCTCCTCGACCCCGCGTGCGGCCCCGGGGTGTTCCTCGCGGCCGCCCTCTCGGAGGCGACCGGCCCCGGGCCGGGCGAGGTGCTCGGGCTGGACGTCGACGCGGGGGCGCTCGAGCTCGCCCGGGAGATCCTCGACCCCGCGTTCGCCCGCCGCGGCTGGCCGCTGTCGCTCCGCCGCGCGGACACGCTCTCCGCGCCGCCGCCGATCGACCCGGCGCGGGTCCCGGTCGTGCTGGGCAACCCGCCGTGGGCCGGCCGCACCGCCAACCGGGAGGCCGCCTACACCGAGGGGCTCCTCGACGACTTCCGGCGCGAGCCCGACGGCGGCCCGCTGCGCGAGCGCAAGATCGGCGTGCTCTCCGACGACTACGTGCGCTTCTTCCGGTGGGCGGCCGAGGCGGTCCGGGCGCGCCCGCGCGGGGTCGTCGCGCTGGTCACGAACGCCTCCTTCCTCGACGGCCCCGTGCACCGCGGGATGCGCGCCGCGCTCCTCCGCTGGTTCGACGCCATCGAGGTGGTCGACCTCGGAGGGTCGGCTCTCTTGGCGAAGGCGGGGGAGCGGGACGGCAACGTGTTCGGCGTGCGGGTCGGGGCCGCGATCACGGTGGCCGTCCGCGGCGTGGCGTCTCGCGCCGTCTCCGCCGCCACTGTCTCCTCCGCCGCAGTGTCCTACAGCGCAGTCTCCTACAGCGCAGTCCGCGGCGACGCCGAGGCCAAGCTCGCGGCGCTCGACGCCGGGGCCCCCGCGCCCACGCCGCTGCGCGCCGCCCCGCCGCTGCACCGCTTCGTGCCCGGCCCGCCGGCCGATCCCCGCTACGACGCCTGGCCCGCGCTCCCGGCGCTGATGCCCTTCCACCGCGAGGGCGTGCAGACCAACCGCGACGCTTTCTGCGTCGACGCCGATCCCGAGGCGCTGCGCGCGCGCCTCCGCGCGTTCGCCGAAGGCGCCCCGGGCCCGTTCCCGGGCAAGGCCGACGTGGCGAGCCGGCACTACGACCCGGACCGGGCCCGCGCCGCCGTCCGCGACGCGCTCGCCGCCGACCCGGACGGGATCCTGCGCCGCGTCGCCTACCGCCCGCTCGACGTGCGGTGGATCGCGCCGATCTCGACGGTGTGTCACCGCCCCCGACCGCCGCTGCGCGCGGCCATGGCCCACTCGCCCTTGGCCCTGCTCACCGTGCGCAAGGACCGCGGGCAGCGCCCCTGGAGGCACGCGGCCGCGACGCGCCACCTGGTCGACAACTGCTTTCTCAGCTCGCGATCGAGCTGCCGGACCCGCGCGTTCCCGTCGCACCGCCCGGACGGCGAGCCCAACCTGGACGCCGCCGCGCTCGCCGCCTGGACGCCGGCGCTCGAGTGGAGCCCGGAGGACCTGATCCGCTACGCGCTGTGCGTGCTGGCGTCGTCCCCCTACCGCACGCGCTGGGACGGACAGCTGCGCGCCGATCACCCCCGGCTCCCTCCGCCGCCGGACGCGTCGGTCCGGAGCGCGTGCGCCGCCGCGGGGGCCCGCCTGGCGGAGGCCCTGGACGCCGGACCCGACGGCTCGGCGGTCGAGGTCGAGATCGGCCACCACCGGGCCCCGGGGGCGGGGCGCGTCGCGGAGGCCCTCGCGGGGTGCGACGCGATGACGCAGGGGTGGCTCGGTGATTGACGTTCCCGCGGGGTGGCGACAACCTCTCGGCACTCCATGGCCGCCGGCAAGAAGCCGCGCCTGACGGCGAAGCTCCGCCGGGCGCCGACGAAGTACGAGCCGAAGGCCCGCCTCGCTGCGGGCGGCATGGCCGAGGTGTGGCGCGGCGACGCCGTCTTCGAGGACGGCGGCCGGCACGCGGTGGCCATCAAGCGCGTGCTGCCGGAGCTCGGCAAGCAGCAGGTCTATCGCTCGATGTTCGAGGACGAGGCGCGCCTCGGCATGATGCTGCAGCACGAGAACATCGTGCGGGTCTACGACGCGCGCGACGTCGGCGGCACGTTCATCATGATCATGGAGCTGGTCGACGGGACGTCGCTCAAGGACCTGCTCGAGCGGGCCCACGCGCGGAAGGCGGCGATGCCGGCGGCGACCGCGCTCTTCATCGGGCTGGAGCTCGCCAAGGCGCTCGACTACGCGCACACCGCCCGGCACCCGGACGGTCACGCGCTGGGCATCATCCACCGCGACGTCTCCCCCCACAACCTGCTGCTCAGCCGCCACGGGCACGTGAAGCTCGCCGACTTCGGGCTCGCCGACGCCAACGTGCACGAGACCCACCTCGGCGACGGCATGCTCGGCGGCAAGCTCGGCTACCTCGCCCCCGAGATCATTCGCCAGGAGCCCACCACTCATCAGGTCGACGTCTTCGCCCTCGGCATCGTGCTGTGGGAGATGCTCTGCGGCCGCCGCCTCTTCGTCGGCGACGACGACGCGGGCACCGTCCGGGCGGTCGCGCGGTGCGAGGTGCCGCCGGCCCGCGCCTACAACAAGGGCGTCACCGAGAGCGTCGAGGAGCTGCTCCGCGATCTGCTCGCGAGCCACACCGAGGAGCGCGTGCTCACCGCGGCGAGCGCGGTCGCCCGGCTCGAGTCCATCCTCCACGACATCGATCGCGAGGTCGGCCCGCGCGACGTCGGCCTCCTCGTGGGCCTGCACCTCGCCACCGCCGCCCGGGCCAAGCAGCCCGAGCCCCCCGCCGCCCTCGCCGAGCTGCTCGCCGCCGAGCTGGCGATGTTCGCCGAGGCCGCCGCCGAGGACGGAGCCGCGCCGCTCGGCGCGACCCCGCTCGACCCCGATTCGTTTCTGTCGGGTTCCTGAGGTCCCTCTCTGCCGACGCCTCGATCCTCCCTACTCGCTGGAAGCGAGGAAGGTGGGAAACGAGGAAGAGAGAGGGAGGAGTGGGCGGCGTCTCGGACGCTTCTTCTAGACAGGGAGGAGGCGAGGAGGAATGGGCCAGGGACAGAGGGGCGCCTCGGAGACGTGCGCTAGACTGCTTGCATTGCCTCTCGGGTCGCGTCACGACGGGGGGGCACGGCGAGGCAAGCGCGATGAAGCTGGTGGATCTGATCGCGAGGAGTGACGAGTCGGAGCTCCTGTCCTTGCGGTACGACGGCTTCGTGCTCGAGCAGGACCTGCTGCTCGGCGAGGACGCGGAGCCCGTGACGGTGCGGATCCCGACCCATCGCATCTGGACCTGCTTGCCCACCGGAGAGGAGTCGAAGTCTTCGCGTACCTGCGCGTTCCGATACGACCGACTCGCCGACCTTGCCGTCCAGAACAATCGCTACGTTCCCGCCAGCGACTTCGTCGGGGTCATGAAGGAGGCTCGCGCCAACCGAGCGATGGCCTACGGCACCAAGGTCGGAGAGTACGGTGTGCTCTCCCTCGCGAGCGCTCGGAGGATCGTCTCCTTCTTGGTCCGCGCAGATGACGCAGACGAAGTCGAGGTGCTGCCGCTGCGGGAACTGCCACGAAGCACCACGCCGATGGCAAACGCGATGAAGCTGTCCGATCTGATCCCGAGGACTGGCGACGCGGAACTCCTGGGGCTCCGGTACGACGGCATCGCGCTCGAGCTGGACTTGCTGCTCGATGACGACTGGGATGAAGTCCGGGTGCGGATTCCGACCGACCGCATCGCGACGCGCCTGGCGCCAAGGTATCCGCAAGTGTGCTTTCTCCTGCACGACCGGCTCGAGGGCCTCGCCGTCTCCCGGGGCCGCTACGTTCCCGCCAGCGGCTTCGTCGGGGTCATGAAGGAGACTCGCTCCGACCGAACGTTGGCCTACGGCACCAAGGTCGGAGAGTACTGCGGCGTGCTCTCTCTCCATGCCGGCTCGAAGCTCGTCTCGTGCTTGATCCGTACGGACGAGGTCGAGGTTCAGCTGCTGCAGGAGCCTTCATGAAGCACCCCGCTGCTGAGCCGAAGAGCTCGCCCTCGGATCACGGGCGACTCGGGGACCGGACCGAGCACGGGAGGCCGTGATGTTGCTGCGGGACATCTCCCTTTTTCTGAACGTCGACGAGTACGAACGGATCTACCGCAGCGACTTCCAGTTCCGATCACGGTATCTCTGCAACTTCGTTCGACGCCGAATCAAGCCGTTGAGGTTTCGAACCGAGGGGTTCGGAAGCATCGCCGTCCAAGGCTGCCGTGAGCCGAAGGAAGGCTGTCCGATCGAAGGAGAGAAGGTAGCGGCCCCAAGGGTGAGGTTCGATCGGCAGCGGTATGACTCGCTGCGTCCGGAAGAGTGTCACGAGCTCTTCATCGGAATGCTCTGGCAGGGGCTCGAGAAGTGTGCCCGCCATCACCGCATCCCTCTCCTGGAGATGGAGGCAGCGATCGACGAGTTCCGGGCCGGTGGCTATCGCAACGAGTGGACCTTCAAGAGGAGGACCTTTCGGTCCTACGGGCTCGAGGCTTCGTTGAACTGCAGCCTCGACATGGAGAAGTTCGTCCTGACGCTAGAGGTCGAGCGGAAAGGTGTAGTCGTCTACGACGCTCCGATCCTCGAAACCAAGCCCGACGAGCTCATCTTCGACTACCGGTTCAAGGACGTGGTCCTCGATGGTCAGGCCCTGGTGGTCATGAGCAAGTCCGGCGAGGCGACGTTCTCACTGGACCTCAGCGCGTTGGCCTGAAGCCGCGACAAGTATTGCCGCGGCTTCCACGCGCGTGAGCGCGTGAGATGGGGTGGGAGCCCGAGCCGGCTTCGCCGGTCGGGCGGGAGGGGGCGCATGCCCCCTCCGGAAAGTGAGTCCTCGCCAGGGCGGACCGGCCGCTCAGCGGACGCGGAGGCCGGTGGGGGCGACGCGAAACAGGGCGGAGGTGATGGCGTGCGGCGCGCGGGCGGCGTCTTCGGTGACGCGGGCGCGGAGGGCCTCGGCGAGGGCGGCGGTGTCGGCGCTCGCCCAGAGGGCGTCGCGGTGGGGCGCGGCGACGAGGAAGGGCGTGCCGAGCTCGGGGGCGAGCACGTCGTGCAGGGTGGGGAGGAGGAGGCGCGCGCCGTCGAGGCCGTCGCCGGTGCGGGCCACGACCAGGGGGCCCTCGGAGGTGTCGACCCGGGCGAAGCGGGCGCGCTCGGAGCGGGCGGCGAGGTTGCGGGCGGCGAGGGAGAGGGCGTCGTCGAGGCTCCACTTCGCGCGATCGAGCTCGTCGGCCCGGAGGTAGCGGGCGCGGTCGTCGTAGTGCGCGATGAGGGTCACCTCGAGCGCGCCGTCGAAGAGCGGCCGGGCGGCGAGCTGACCCCGGCCCTCGGCCGCGAGCTTGTCGGCGAAGCCGGGCGCGACGAGGCGAGGCAGGACGCGCGGCTCGAGCTCCGCGAAGTCGGAGGCGTCGCCGCCCCGGCCCGGCAGCATGGACACGAGCTTGTCGATGGCCTGCACGGCGGCGGCCTCGCTCTCGCCCTCGGTGGCCCGGAGCACGCGCGCGAGGTCGAGCTCCACGCCGTCGTCGAGGCGCAGGTCGGGGCCGAACTGCGCGGCGATCCGCTCGGCGCCGATCCGGGCGACCAGGAGGCGGGTGGCCCGGCCGACGCCGGCGCGCCCCGCCGCCTCGTCCTCCGCGCGGCCGACCTCCTCGGCGAGCACGCTCCGGGCGTCGGGGCCCTCGAGCGCGCGGTCGATCGCGGCGAAGGGATCGAAGAAGCCGTGGGCGCCGAGCCGGACCCGGTGCGCGCCCTCCCGGCTCACGTGGGCGCCCTCGCCGACGTGGGCCAGCAGCAGCAGGGCGAGCAGGGCGCCGGCGCCCTCGACGAAGGTCTCCTCGTCGCGCGGGTCGACCTCCTCGCGCTCGGCCCAGTCGTCGACGGCGTCGGCCAGGCGACGGAGGCCGTCGGCGCCCTCCGGCATGGGCCGCGGCGCCCCCGGGTGAGCGTCGAGGAAGGCGCGGGCGGCCGGCAGCAGCGGGCCGGCGACCGGCGCGAGCCGCGCGAGCCAGGCCATCAGACGCCCTTCAGCAGGTGCCGCGCGATCAGCACCTTCTGGATGTCGCTCGCGCCTTCGTAGATCCGCAGCGCGCGCACGTCTTCGTAGAGCCGCGCCACCGCGCTCTCGTGCATGACCCCGCGCCCGCCGTGGAGCTGGACCGCGCGGTCGATGACCCGGAACGCGGCCTCGGTGGCCACGAGCTTCGCCATGCTGCCCGCCTTCGCCTCGGCGTCGCGGTCGGCGTCGCCCGCGTCGGACTGCGCCGCGCAGCGGTAGACGAGGAGGCGCGCCGCCTCGAGGTCGCAGGCCATGTCCGCGAGCCCCATCTGCACGGCCTGCTGCTCGGCGAGCGGGCCGCCGAACTGCCGCCGGCGCGAGACGTGGGCGAGGGTCTCGTCGAGCGCGCGCTGCCCGAAGCCGAGGGCCGCTGCGCCCACGGTGGGCCGGAAGCGGTGCAGGGTGCCGAGGGCGACCCGCATGCCGTCGCCCTCGTCGCCGAGGCGGTCGTCGGCCGGCACGCGCACGCCGTCGAGCCGGAGCTCGCCGATCGGGTGGCCGCCGAGCACCCGGGTGGAGGTGCGGGTGAGGCCCGGCGCGTCGCCGGGGACCACGAAGGCGCTGACCCGCCGCCGCTCGCCGGCCGGGGCGGTCGCCGCGAAGAGGGTGAAGACGTCGCCGATCGGCGCGTTGCTGATGAGGACCTTGTGGCCGCGCAGGACGTAGGCGTCGCCGTCGCGCTCGGCGGTGGTGCTGAGCCCCGAGAGATCCGATCCCGCCTCGGGCTCGGTGAGCGCGAAGCCGGCCACCGCCTCGCCCGAGAGCACCCGGGGCAGCCACCGAGCGCGCTGCGCGTCGGTGCCGTGCTCGCTGATCGCGTAGCTGCCGAGGCCCTGCATCGCGAAGGCGAGCTCGAGGAGCGGCGAGGCGTGCCCGAGGCGCTCGCGCGCGAGGCACACCGCCCGCCACTGCACCGCGTCGAAGGCGCCGCCGTCCCGCCCGTTCAGGACCAGCGCGAGCACCCCGCGCTCGCCGAGCAGGCGCACCATCGCGCGCAGCGAGGCGTGCGGGTCGCCCGACTCGAGCGCGGCGCCGTCCTCCGCCGCGGCGCCGGGCGATCGCCAGCCGGCCTCGATCACGGCCTCGTCGAGGAACGCGCGCTCCAGCAGCGCGTCCGAGGGGATCACTCGAACCTCGGATCGCGCTTCTCGGTCCAGGCGTCGTAGGCCTCGCGGAAGTCCGGATGCTGCATGCAGATGGCCTGGGCCTGCGCCTCGGCCTCGATCCCGGTGGCGAAGTCGACGTGCGCCTCGTACTCGAGCATGCGCTTGGTCATCGCGTGCGCGAACGCCGGCCCCTTCGCGAGCCGCTCCGCGAAGGCGCGCGCCTCGGCGCTCACGTCGTCGCACACCTGGTTGACGAGCCCGATCTGCTCGGCGCGCTCCGCCTTCACGAACTCGCCGGTCAGGAGCAGCTGGCTGGCCCGGCCGAAGCCGACGATCCGGGGCAGGAGCCAGGCCGCGCCCATGTCCGCGCCGCTCAGCCCGACCTTGGGGAAGAGGTAGGCGATGCGGGTGTCCGGCGCGGCGAGGCGCACGTCGCAGGCGAGGGCGATCACCGCGCCGGCGCCGCAGCACACGCCGTGCAGCGCGGCGATCACGGGCGGGCGGCTCTGCCGGATGGCCTGCACGAGCGCGCCGGTCATGCGGGTGAACTCGAGCAGCCCGCGCATGTCGCGCGAGAAGAGCTCGCCGATGATGTCCTCGACGTCGCCCCCGGAGCAGAAGCCGCGCGGCCCCTCTCCCTGGAGCACGACGGCGCGGACCTCGGGGTAGCCGTCCTTCAGCGCGCGGAACAGGTCGCGGAGCTCGGCGTAGATCTCGAAGGTCAGCGCGTTGATCCGGTCGGGTCGGTCGAGGGTGATCGTCGCCACCCCGGCGTCGTCGAGGGACCAGCGGAAGGAGCGCGGAGAGAGGGTCATCGGGGGATCGCCTTCTTCATCAGGGGAGGACGGCGGTGGCCTCGATCTCGACGAGCGCGCCGTCCTCGAGCAGGTCGGCCACCTCGACGAGGGCCATCGCCGGAAAGTGCTTGCCCATGTGCTTGCGGTACGCGGCGCCGATCGCCCTCGTCTCGGCGAGGTAGCGGCGCTTGTCGGTCACGTAGAGGGTCAGCCGTCCGATGTGCTCGGCCTCGCCGCCCGCCGCGCGCACGACGTCCATGACGTTCGCGAGCGCCTGGTCGAACTGCGCGGTGAGCTCGTCGGACACGAGCTTCGACTCGCGCGTCCAGCCGATCTGGCCGGCGACGAAGAGGGTGCGGCTGCCGGTGAGGACGACGCCGTTGGAGTAGCCGCGCGGGGGCGCGAGGCTGTCGGGATTCACGATCTCGGCCACGGGCGCGAACGTACCCGATCCGCCTTCGTGTGCTAAGGCTCGGAGGACATGGCGAAGCGGAAGAAGCGTCGCGGCGGGAGCCGGAGCAAGCCGGCCGAGGCCGAGGAGATCGAGGCGACGGAGGAGGAGGAGGCCGAGGGCGTCGAGGAAGACGACGACGCGGCCGAGGCGTCCGCCCCCGAAGAGGCGCCCTCCCGACCCCTCTCGCCCGGCGTGCCCGACCCCGACGGAGAGAACGTCTCGACCGGCGGCGGCCTGGTGATGATGGGGATCGTCTTCGGGCTGATCGTGCTCGCCGTCGCCGCCCAGTACTTCATGGAGTAGCTGGCCGCCCGGCCGAAATTGGTCGGGATCTCCAGCGCCTTCGCTGGCATCGGCAGTGCATCTCCTCACGGGTGGCGCTGCCGGGTGGCCTCGGGAGTGTCATAGAGGTGCGCGGAACGAGGGGTTCTCGGTCTGCGCCCGTTGACGCAGTGCGTAAGAGCCTTCGCACTCCCGGCCGGGAGCCGCGTAGGGATCTGCGCACTCGAACCCCCCAGGAACGCGGAGAGAGCGAGATGAGCGAGATGAGGTCAGGTCGCGAGCTCATTGCCGCCACGAAGCCCTTCCAGAAGGAGAGCAAGGCGCGCAGCTGGTTCCACGTGCTGGAGACCTTCGGCGTGATCGCCGGGCTCACCGCGCTGGCGGTCGTGATGCCGCAGTGGTGGGTGAAGCTGCCGGTCGCGCTGCTGAACGGTCTCGTCGTCGTGCGCGCCTTCATCCTCTACCACGACTTCATGCACAACTCGCTGCTGCGCGGCTCCAAGCCCGCGAAGTGGGTGATGTACGCCTACGGCGTGCTCGTGCTGACCCCGCCGAAGGTCTGGCGTCAGACGCACAACTACCACCACGCGCACACCGCGAAGATCGTCGGCTCGCACGTGGGCAGCTACCTGATGGTCACCACGGAGATGTGGTCGCAGATGAGCCGCAAGGAGCGGTTCATGTACAAGCTGATCCGCCACCCGCTGACCATCCTCTTCGGCTACTTCACCATCTTCCTCTACGGCATGTGCCTCAGCTCGTTCTTCCGGAACCCGAAGAAGAACTGGGACTCGATGCTCGCGGTGGTGGTGAACCTCGCGCTGACGGTGTCGCTCTGGTGGGCGTTCGGCTTCGAGGTCTTCTTCTTCGCGTACTTCGTGCCGCTCTTCGTGGCGACCGCGACCGGCGCCTACCTCTTCTACGCGCAGCACAACTTCCCCGAGATGGACGTGCAGCCGCGGCACGAGTGGGAGTACACCCACGCCGCGCTCCACTCCTCGAGCTACATGAAGACCGGCCCGATCATGGGCTGGCTCACGGGCAACATCGGCTACCACCACGTGCACCACCTGAACCCGGGCATCCCGTTCTACCGCCTCCCCGAGGCGATGAAGGGCATCCCCGAGCTCCAGACCCCGCACGCCACGTCGCTGCACCCGAAGGACATCGTCGCCTGCTTCCAGCAGAAGCTCTGGGACCCCGAGCAGCAGGTCATGGTGGGGTACCCCAAGGGGACGTGACCCCGGGTCCCCGACCCGGCCCCGTGCCCCTGCCCGCGAAGCCGTCGTAGACGCACTGATCTCGCCGACAGGCCGCCTCCGCCGCGCGCTGCTAGAGTCCGCGCCGTGCCACACCGGCGGCAGCGGTTCCTCGCCCTCGGCGCGATGGTCACCATCGCCCTCCTCGCCGCGGGCGCCATCTGGTGGGCCATCGCCCCCCGCAGCCAGCATCACCTCGACCCGCTCTTCACGGGTGAGGTCGAGGATCAGCCCGCGTGGCCGCCGCCGGCGCCGGCCGACTTCGCCACCGAGGTGGCGACCAGCCGCGCGCTGCGCGCCCTGACCGAAGACCTCCAGTTCGACTCCGGCATCCCCGACGCCGGGCTCCCCCGGCTCGAAGGCGACGTGCCCGGGCTCCAGGTCCGCACCGGCTGGGCCGAGGGGCTCTACTACGTCGAGGCGGTCTTCGGCCGCGGCGTCGGCTTCGACGATCCCATGCCGATGGCGGTGCTCATCCACGGCCGCGGCGACCGGGCCCGGATCCCGGGCGGCCCGTTCTGGGGCCTCGGCGCCCCGCTCCGGGTGATCGTGCCCCAGGCCCCCGATCCCCTCGGCGAGGGCTTCGAGTGGCTGCCGGTCCGCGTCGGTCAGAACCTCGTCGATCGCCTGACGACCAGCATGCTCCAGCGCGCCGGACAGATCGCGCGCATGCTGCACGAGCTGACGGTCACGCTGCCCACCGTCGGCAAGCCGATGGTGGTGGGCTTCTCCCAGGGCGGCCTGCTCACCTTCACGCTCGCCGTCCAGCACTCCGACATCGTGCAAGCGGCCTTCCCGCTGGCCGCCTGGCTGCCGCCGGCCCTCGTGCCCGCCTACAAGCGCACCGACGTCGGCTACCCGCGCATCCGCGGCATGCACGGCACCTCCGACACCGTCATCTCCGTCGGCCCGACCGAGGAGGTCTACGCCCTGCTCGACGAGCGCGAGTTCGACGCGGAGCTCGTGCTCTTCGACGGCGTCGCGCACGAGATGAGCGAGGAGATGAACGCGCAGCTCCACGCCTGGCTGGCCGAGGAGCTCGGCGTCGTCGTCGACCGAGCGCTCCGGCAGGGGCTGCTCGACGGCGGCGTCCGCCCGTGCCCGCCTCCGGGCTGGCCCGTCGGCGCGGGCTGGCCCGACGCCGGCCTCCCCGAAGCCGGCTGGCCCGACGGCGCCTTCCCCGACGCCGGCCCCTGGTGGGACTGCCCCGACGGCGCGATCGGCGACGCCGGCCCGGCCGCCGACGCGGGTTCCGCGGTCCCCTGAGCTCGGGTACCCTGCGCGGATGCGTGGCCTGCCGTGCGTGCTCGTGTCCGGTCTGCTCGTCGCCTGCGCGGCGGAGGTGCCCGAGGGGCCCATCGCGCCGCCGCCGGGCGGAAAGGCCGACGTCTGGGGAAGCGACGACCGGACCGAGACCGGCGCCGGGAGCGCGGCGGTGCGGGAGCTGGCGCGGACCGGGGCGATGCTGCTCGCCGCCGGCTACCTCGAGACCCGCACCGACGGCGCCGGCCGGATCACCGGCTATCGGTTGAACGAGCACACCCAGACGCTCCAGGCGCGCTACGGCCTCTGTCCCGACGTCCGCTTCGCCGACCAGCCGGCGGTGGGCTTCTGCTCGGCGACCCTGGTCGCCCCGGACCTGGTGCTCACCTCGGGCCACTGCCTCTCGCGCACCGGAGGCAGCGCCGAGACCGCGCGCTGCGAGGACGTGCGGGTGATCTTCGACTTCGTGGTGGATGGCGGAGACGTGCGCTCCTTCGGGGTCGACGACGTCTACGCCTGCGCCCGCGTCGAGGCGCTCCGCAACGAGGACAGCCCGGAGAACCTCGACTGGGCCCTGGTGCGGCTCGACCGACCCGTCGAGGGGCGCGCGCCCGCCGCCCTCCTGCGTGGGACGCCGCGGGCGGGCGAGGCGGTGATCCAGATCGCCCACCCGTCGGGCCTGCCCCAGAAGCTCGCGCCCGGCACGGTGACCGACGCCTCGGACTTCCTCACCTACGGTCGGCACGAGGACGTCTCGTTCTCCTACGACGCAGACCTCTTCGGTGGCGCCTCGGGGGGCAGCGTCTTCGTGACGGCGCGCGGAGCGCTCGCGGGCGTGCCGGCGGCGTTCAGCGGTCGCGACTACGTGAGCCGGCCGGACGGCCTGTGCAACGTCGTCGGCGTGTGCGGTGACAACACCACCTGCACGACGCCTCCGCTCGCGTGCGCCACGTCGACCATCCTCCGCCACCTGGAGCGCGACGCGCCCCACCTGCTCGAGGAGCTCCGGCTGGTGGGCGAGGCGGACCCGCCGCCTCCGCCGTGCGCTCACTCGTGCGCGGACTACCGCTACGCGGAGGGGGAGTGCGCCCACGACTGGCGCTGCGTCGACGGCTGCCTGGAGCCGACGTCGTGCGCCGACGTCTGCGAGCGGGAGTGCCGCGACTACCTGTTCGCCGAGGGTCAGTGCTACGGCGCCTGGCGCTGCACGGACGGCTGCCTCGAGCCCGCCGAATGTGATTGAGCAGCCGTCGGCGCATCACTCGAGGAGGAGCGCCTGGGCGCCGCGGCCGAAGGTGCCGCGGCCGTCGCAGAGGCGGGTCTCGGCGAGGCCGACGCCGGTGGGGGTCGCGTGGGTGCGGGCGTCGAGGCCGATCCACTCGCCCTCGGGCGGGCGGAAGAGGTGCACGGTCAGCTCCGGGTTGATGAAGGTGCGCGTGCGCCAGTCGAGCACCGGGCTGACCCCGTTGCCGCTGTCGGCGGCGACGAGCGCGCGGGTGAGCGGGGAGGGCGCCTCGCCGGGGAGCAGCGGGATCCGCATGCGCAGCCAGAACGCGGTCGGGCCCTCGCCGAAGACGCCGGCGACCCGGCGCAGCTCGACCGCCGTGTGGTAGCCGATCGGCGTGTCGAAGAACGGGAAGACGAAGGGCTCGCCTCCCTCCGGCGGCGGCAGACGAGGGGTCTCCTGCGCCGGGGCCGCGATCTCGGCGGAGCGCACCGCGACCAGCGACGCCTCGGCCACCGCCCGATCGTCGACCATGAGCCGGCCCCGGATGCGCTGCACGCGGCGCCCTCCGGCGGGCGGCTCTGCCTCGATGTGCACGACCCCGAGCGGGATCGGGCGCAGCAGCTCGACCGTCACCCGAGCGACCTCGAGGCCGTCGGGCAGCGCGGCGGCGAGGTCGCGAGCGAGCAGCGCGCTCGGCGGCCCCGCGTGCTGATGGTCGCGGCTCCACGGGCCGCGGCAGGCCTCGGTCGCGCGGTAGCGCCCGGCCTCGAGCGCCTCGTAGAAGCTCGACGGAGTCATCAGCCGGCGGAGAGCTGGGGGCGCTGCTCTCTCAGGCTGCCCGGGCCGTCGATGAAGTAGGCCATCGCGCTGCGTCCGATCGCGAGCGTGCCCGCGCCCGCGACGCCCGCGCCGACCAGGCTGCCGGCGCCGGGGACCAGCTTGGCGAGCTGCTGCGCGCCCCAGCGGAGGCCCATGCCGGCGCCGCCGACCACGCCGACCGAGGCGAGCCACTCGCTCGCCGCCTTGCGATCCCACGGGCGGCCGCTGAGGTAGGCGATCCCGGTGACCATCGCCGCCTGGAGCGGGAGCAGGACGAACGCGTCGGCGAACGGGATCGGGGCCAGGCCCACCGTGACCGCGAGCGCCGAGCAGCTGTTGACCAGCGCGCGCCCGACCCGGCGCCGCGCCTCGCGCCCGACCTCGAACGCGCGCACCGCCTCGAGCTGCGCCGCCTCGGGGAGCCGCTCCACGATCGCCTCGCCGACCGCCTCGACGTTGTAGCGCGGGGCGCTCACGTCGCGGTTGGGCAGGGCGCTGACCGCGAGGAACGAGTCGTCCGGCTGGCCGAGCTCGGCCAACGCCTTGCGGACCGCCTGCAGCGACAGCTCGATCCCCTGGGTCTTCTCCTGCGGGTAGGGCAGCGGCACGAAGCCGGGCGGCACCGCGTCGGCCTTGGTCACGACCACCACGATGGGCGCCTTCTCGCCGTCGGCGTCGAGGTGCTTCTGCAGCGCCTCGAGCGCCTCCTTCAGCGCCGGCGCGTCCTCCCGCTCGCGGCCCGCCTCGAGCACGCCGAGCAGGAGATCGGGGCGCTGCTCCTCGAAGCCCCGCCGGGCGAGCTCCAGCAGCGCCGCGCGTCCCTCTCCGGAGGGCAGCTCCATCCAGTCGAGCCGCCGTCCGTCGGCGTCGATGTGCACCCACCGGCCCGGGTCCGGCGCCGGCATCACGCCGCGCTCGCCGAAGGTCATCGCGTGGATCAGCGCGTTCGCGAGCGCGGTGCGCCCGCTGCCCGCCGGCCCCACCGCCGCGATCCGGGGCGCCCGGCGATCGTAGAGCAGCCGGCGGAGGGCGTTGAAGTCGCGCTTGACCGAGGAGACGAAGGGCAGCCGGTCGACCACCTTCACCCAGTCCTCGATCTCCTCGTGCTCCCGCTGCCAGACGTCCTTCATCGCGACTCCCGATCTCGCCCCGGAGGGCGCCGATGGCAAGGCTCCATGGCAACCGCGGGGGCCGGCGTCCCCTTCCACCGGCTACTCCAGCAGCCACCTGACCACTGTTCAAGTGCGCGAGATCATTGTGCCTGGATCCGGTACGCTCCGTGCACTAGAGCGCACCCAGCGCTTTCGCCCGGCGCATCTCCGGAGGTCCTCGTGCTCAACCGCTCCCCGCTTCTCTTCGCTCTCCTCGCCCTCGGCTGCGCGCCGAGCGCCCTCGACGAGGCCGTCGCCGAGACCGGCGTCGAAGGCCCCTGGGGTGAGGTCCCCGCCGACGGGAAGTACGACGGAAGCGCCGCCCGCGGCCCCCGGGTCTCCGCCGGGGTGGACACCGAGGTCTGGTCGGTGCGCAACGCCTGGGCCGACACCGACACCGCCGACGCGCGCGCCGCGGGCATGGCGTGGGGCGCGGACTCGGGGCTCGACTGGGAGCAGAAGTTCGATCTCTGGGTCGCGAGCTTCGAGCTCGAGGATCGCCACCACGGCTCGGGCGAGACCTTCATCGTCACCACGCCCTACGGCGACCGGCGCTTCCACGCGCCCACCCTCGAGTGCGCCGAGGTCGCCTTCCTCCTCCGCGCCGCGTTCGCGAGCTGGTACCACCTGCCGTTCTTCGTGCAGGGCTGGGACTCGCAGGGCCGCCAGGCGCTCTACGCCGGTCACTTCGGCTTCATCAACGGCGACGGCGAGCGGGTCGGCAAGTTCCCGCGCTTCCGCACCAGCTACCGCGACTACGAGGGCGACTGGAGCCCTGGCCAGCCCTGGCCGAGCGACAGCCGCCTCCGCGGCTACCGGCTGGGCGACGACGACGCGGTCGAGTTCCTCTCGACCGACGGCCAGGAGGTCGGCGCGGGCGCGTACTTCGACGAGATCTTCCTCAACAAGCGCGTGGGCTACTTCATGCGCCTGCTGCTCCTCTACTTCGGCAGCACCAACCTCGCCGACGGCGCCAACATGTTCCACGTCCGCGCCGAGGCGGTCGAGGCCGGCGACGTGCTCCTCAAGCGCTGGCAGCGCCGCGGCATCGGCCACGTGATGCCGGTCATGCGGGTCGAGCGTCACGCCGAGGACGCCCTCGAGGTGTCGATCGCGAGCGGCTCGATGCCGCGCCGCGAGCCGGTCTGGGAGGATCCCAACCGCGCCCGCTCCAGCTTCACCGCGAGCGCCACCGGCGGCGAGGGGGAGAGCAGCGACGGCGAGCCCTACGCGGCGCTCGGCGGCGGCCTCAAGCGCTGGCGCACCGCGGTGCTCCGCTCGGGCCGCTGGCGCAACGAGGTCATCGAGCGTGACCGCGAGGACTTCATCAACGACGCCGACCACGAGGCGATCGCGGCCCGCCCCGGCCGCTTCGAGGAGATCCTCCGCAGCCTCTCGCCCGAGGAGCGCCGCGACGTGGCCCTCCAGGCGGTCGACGCCGCGCGCGAGCACCTCCGCAACTACCCCGCGAGCTGCGCCGCGCGCATCCGCCGCGAGGACGCCTTCGACAGCCTCTACGAGGTGATGGCCGAGCAGGGCCAGGACCGGGCCACCGTCGACGCGACCTACCGCACCCTCGAGGACTACGTCTTCTCCGCGCTGGTCTACGAGCAGTCGCGCACCTGCTGCTGGAACCGCAGCACCGCGGGCATGCACGAGATCATCATGAGCTACGCGCAGCAGGAGCAGGCGGACGCGGCCGAGATGGGCATGTGCGTCGCGCCCAGCGTGTTCCGCGCCGAGACCGACGGCTACGCCCGCTGGCAGGCCCACGCCGAGGCGCTCGGCCGCGCCGGCGAGTGGAACGCCTGGAGCGAGGACGAGGCGTGCGCCCAGCGCGACGTGCCCGAGGACACCGTCGACGCGGAGCGCGCCGGCACCGCCTACTGCGCGCTCGGAGAGCCCGTCGAGCCGCCCCCGGCCGGCCTCGGCTGCGACCCCGCGGGCGCGCTCACCCGCAGCGACGCGACCGCGCTCGCGGTGGGCGACTGGCTCGAGGCGCGCCTGTGCAGCGGCGAGGAGGACTGGTTCCGCGTCGACGCGAGCGGCGAGGTGACCATCACCATCAGCTTCGAGCACGCGGCCGGCGACCTCGACCTCGAGCTCGTCGACGCGAGCGGCGCCCGCCTCGGCTCGAGCGCGGGCGTGCAGAACGAGGAGACGGTCACCGCGAGCGGCCCGCTCTTCGTCCGCGTCTACGGCTACTCCGACGCCGCCAACGACTACCGCATCCGCGCGGAGTGAGCCCGGGGCGGTCTGCCGGGGCGGGGTGGTAGCGGCGGTCTGGTAGGGCGGGGCGAAACGCCTCGCCCCGCGGTCGCCGCGCCCCGAACGCTGGACGTGGCACGCGTCGCGCACACGTCGCGGGCGTGTCAGCGCAACGCAGTGACGGTCGCGTCGGCGTCGAGGTGGAGCTCGGGGGCCTGGAGCTCGAGCGCGCCACCCGCATCGCCGCCGAGGTCCTGGGCGGAGAGATCTCGCCCATCTCACGCTACGAGCAGCGGATCGACACCCGCTGGGGCGAGTTCCGGGTCGAGCTCGACTCGCGCCCGCTGAAGGAGATCGCCAAGAGCTGGGGCTCGCACCCGGGGCGGCTCACCGCGCTGACCGCCGACGCGATCGAGGCGGTCGCGATCGAGTGGGTCCCCTGCGAGCTCGTCTCGCCTCCGATGCCGCGGGGGGATCTCCCGGTGATCGACGAGGTCTGCCAGGCGTTCGCGGAGGCGGGCGGGCGCGGCACCTTCGACGCGCTGCGCTTCGCGTTCGGCGTGCACTTCAACCCGGAGATCGTCGCCCCCGACGCCGACCGGATCCGCGCGCACGTGCAGGCCTTCGCGCTCCTGTACCGGGAGCTGCTCGAGCGCCTGCCGGTCGATCCGTCGCGCCGCTTCACGCCGTTCATCGACCCGTACCCCGCCGAGTACGTGCAGCTGCTCATGCGGCCGGGCTACGCGCCGGACCTCGCCGGCCTCGTCGACGACTACCTGCGCTTCAACCCGACCCGGAACCGCGCCCTCGACATGCTCCCGCTCTTCGCCCACCTCGACGAGGCGAGGGTGCGGGCGGTGGTCGACGACCCGGCGGTGAAGCCCCGGCCGACCTTCCACTATCGCCTCTGCAACAGCCGCGTCGGCGACGAGGGCTGGTCGCTGATGAACGAGTGGCGCACCTGGCGGGCCATCGAGGCCCTCGCCGCCGACCCCGAGCGGCTCGAGGCGGCCCGGCGGAGCTGGCGCGAGCGGACCGAGCCCGACCTGCTCGACGGGCTCAAGGGCGCGATGGGGCTGTCGTGACCGTGACGGAGACGACGAGGACGTCGTGAGGCCGACCATCCTGGTCAGCGCCCCGAGGCGGCGTGGGCGCATCGCGTATCACCTGACCCGCATGCTCGTGCGGGGCGCGGGCGGCGAGGTGCGGCGCGTGCGCCCGCGGACCGGCGAGATCCCCTGGGACGGCGCGCGCGGCGTGATCCTCGGGGGCGGCGAGGACATCGATCCGCGCCGCTATCGCGAGGAGGCGCAGGTGGAGGCGCGGCTCGACCCCGAGCGCGACGCGCTGGAGTGGGCGCTGCTCGACGGAGCGCTCCGGCGAGGGCTGCCGGTGCTCGGCATCTGCCGCGGCGCGCAGCTCCTCAACGTCTACCTCGGCGGCACCCTCCATCAGGATCTGCAGGCCGAGTTCCCGCGCCACTCTCCGCGCCGGCAGCTCTTCGCGCGGAAGCGGATCGAGGTCGACGCCAAGAGTCGCCTCCACCGCGCGCTCTCCGCGACGACCCTGCGGGTCAACTCGCTCCACAGCCAGGGCATCGCGTCGCTCGGGCGAGGGCTGCGGATCTGCGCCCGCGACGCGCTCGGGGTGATCCAGGGCGTCGAGCGGAGCGCGGGCCCGCTGTGTCTCGGGGTGCAGTGGCACCCGGAGCTGCTGCCCGCGCGGGTGGAGCAGCGGCGGCTGTTCGGGGCGGTGGTGCGGGCCGCGGTCGGGGACGCGACGCAAGCCAGCTCGGACGTCAGCAGCGCGCGGCGAACATGACTGCGCGCGCCTCGCCGGCGGGACGCCGCGGCCAGCGCGCCAGTCGCTCCTCCGAAATGCTGAAGCATTTCGTCGTCGGCCCGCCGCGCTGGACGCGACGTCGCGCTCGACGATCCATCACGCGCATATTCGCCGCGCGCTGCTAGAAGCGCAGCGCCGCGTCGAGGCCGACGACGTCCGGGCCGACGACCGGGCGGAGCGCCACCGGCTGCGACTCCGCGTCGAGCCCGAGGATCACGAGCACCACGCCGATCGCGGCCACGCCGACGCCCGCGCCGACGAGGATGTCGGTGAGCAGCGCGTAGCGGCGGACCTCGTCGCGGAGCCGGATCTGCTCGTCGCGATCGTCGGCCGCCTCGAAGTCGCCGTTGGCGGCGAGGGCCAGGCCCCCGAACACGCCGCCCACCGCGGCCCCGAGCGCGCCGGTGCCCACGAGCACCCAGCCGACCGGCACCAGCGGCGACGACGCGCGCGGCGCCGGGGTCGCGGGCGCGGGCTCGACGTCCACCGCGGCGCTCGCGTCGGGAGGCTCGACCACCGGCTCGGGCTCGGGCTCCGGCTCCTCGGGGGGCCGCAGCGCCTCGATCTCCGCCCTCAGGCTGCTCCGCGCGGACAGCGCCCGGGTGCGCATCTCCGAGGTGGTGCCCGGCAGCTCCAGCAGGCGGTCGTAGGCCGCGATCGCCTCCTCCCGCATGACCGCGCGCTCGTAGGAGCGGGCGATGTTGTAGGCGAGCTCGGGCTCGGGGCGGATCGCGTAGGCCGCCTCGAACGCCGCCGCCGCCTCCGCGTAGCGCCGCGCCTGGTAGTGCTCGAGGCCCGCGTCCAGCTGGGCGTCGAAGGAGACCTCCGCGTCGGCGTCCTGCGCCCGCGCCAGCCCCGCGCCTCCGCCCCCGACGAGGAGAGCCAGCGTCAGCGCCGCGATCGTCCTCATCGCTCCCCCACGCAGCCGCTCGGGACCACCGCCGGCGCGCCCTCGAGGTCGGTCACCCCGTCGACGAACCAGCACATCTCGAGCAGCTGCTCGTCGGTCGGCATGGCGCCCGGCGCGACGCGCTGCCGGCCGGTGTTGTCGGTCACCGGGCCGAGGAACGGCAGGTAGCGCGCCCGATCGGTGTCGGCCGAGAGATCCGGCACGAGCCCCTCGACGTCGACCCGCACCGCCGAAGGCACGTTGCGATCGTTGATGTTCAGGTAGACCGTGCTCTGGCTCGGATCCGCGCGCATCTGCTCCCAGGGCTGGATGTCCGGGCGCCAGGTGCCCGCCTCCATCTCCTCCAGCAGGCGCGTCACCAGCGGGCCCCAGTTCCAGTAGGCGCTGGCGATGCAGGTCTCCTCCGCGAAGGAGCAGCTGTCGGGGTTGTCGTAGCCGATGGTGTAGAGCGGGCGCTCGGTGGTGCTGCGCGCGTTCACGGTCTCGATCGGGATCGTGGTGTCCGTGTGCGCGAAGACGACGTCGACGCCGGCGTCGACCAGATCGTTGGCCGCCGCCGCCTCTTCCTCCGGATCGAACCACGCGAAGACCCAGCGCACGACGATCTCGGCGTCCGGGTTCACCTCGCGCACCCCACGCGCGAACGCGTTGATGTGACGGACGGTCTCCGGGATGACGATGGGACCGACGATGCCGACCCGGTCGACCTCGGTGGTCCGCCCGGCGAGCTGCCCCGCCTGGTACATCACCTGGTACATCCGGCCGAAGTAGCTGCCGAGGTTCGGCCCGCTGACGAAGCCCGAGCAGAGCAGGAAGTTCACGTCGGGGTGACGCAGGGCCGCGCTCTGCACCGGGACGAGGAAGTCGAAGCTGGTCGCGATGATGACGTTGTCACCGCGGGCCACGAACTCCTCGATGCGATCGGGCGCGTCCACCGTCGAGACCGACGGCGCGAACATCGCGGTGGCGGTGTCGATGCGCTCGAGGAAGTGCACCCGGCTGTCGTCGTGCGCCTTCGTCCAGCCGTGGTCGCCCACCGGCCCGACGTACAGCATGCCGACCTGCAGCGGCGAGCGCGGCGGCGGCGAGAGGAGGTCGCAGGTGCCCCCTCCGCCGCAGGTGGCGTTCTCCGGGCAGGGCTGGGCGGCGTCACACTCTCGCGTGCAGCGTCCCTCGCGGCACAGGCCGCTCTGACACTCGAACCCCTCGGCGCACACGCCCCCGAACGCGGTCTCGCCGGTCTCGCTCAGCTGCGGATCCAGGAGCAGCGAGCACCCCCCGAGCGACAAGAGCGCGCCGAGCAGCGCGGCCCCCAACGGCTTGCTCATGAGACGCACCCTACTCCCATCAGTCCACGACGGGAATGCGGGTCCGTCGCTCGTCGACCAACGAGGACCGGCGCGTGGGCGGCGCCGCCTCCGACTCCGCGCGCGGGCGGCGCGGACGCTGGCGCCTGACGCGGGGCGCGGGCTCCGGCGTCGCCTCCACCGGCGCCTCCACCGGCGCCTCGGGCTCCGGGGGCAGCGTCGGCCGCAGGGCCACGTGGACCTCGATCTCGTCGCCGAGCAGCGCGTGCCGCGCCTCGCCCGGCTCGTAGCCCTCGAGGCGCAGCTGGAAGACCTGGCTCGCGCCCTCGGGGGTGTGCGGCAGCTCGCGGGTGAGCGGCGTCACCCCGAGGCGCACCCCGCCGGAGCTGACCTCGGCGCCGCTCGGCTCGCTGGTGATCGTGACCCGCGCGGTGGTCGCGGCCGGCGGCTCGGGGGCGGGCGGCGGGTCCGCGACCGGGGCCGGCGCGACCGGGCGCTCGTCCTCCAGGAAGCGGGGCACGGCGAGCGCCGCGAGCAGGCCGCCGAGCCCGAGCAACACGAGCACCGCGAGCCACGGCGCCCCGCGACGACCCTCCGGCTCGGCGTCGGCGTCGAGGTCGAGCTCCGGGTCGCTGTCCAGCCCGAGCGAGCCGACCCGCACCCCCGACGACGAGGCGAGCGCGTCGTGGGCGCCCGTCCGGTTGGCGTCGGCCGGGCCGGCCTCCTTGAGCGCGCCGATGACCTCGTCGATCGTCGCGTAGCGATCCTCCGCGTGCTTCTGCATGCAGCGCTGGACGATCGCGTCGAGGGCCGCCGGGGGCTCCCAGGCCGGCCGCTCGGAGAGCTCGTCGAAGACCTCCGCGAGCCGCGGGGTGGGCCGCCGGAGGTGCTGGGTGAGCACCTCCATCGGGCTGCGCCCGAGGAACGGGGGTCGGCCGGTCAGCATCGCGAAGAGGCAGGCCCCGAACGAGTAGATGTCGGCCCGCGCGTCGACCGGCTCGCAGAGGATCTGCTCGGGCGACATGTAGCGCGGCGAGCCCAGCACCATCTCCGAGTCGGTGAGATCCTCCTCGACGTCCGCGCGGTCCTCCTCGAAGACCTTCACCAGCCCGAAGTCGAGCACCTTGACCGCGTCGGGCTCGGCGTCCTCGTCCAGGGACTCTCGCAGCACGAAGACGTTGCCCGGCTTGAGGTCGCGGTGGGCGACGCCCTCGCGGTGGGCGGCGCGGAGCGCGCGGGCGACCTGCATCGCCACCCGGGCGGCGCGCTCCGGCGGCAGCGGCCCCTCGCGCGCGATCAGCTCCTTGAGCGGCTCGCCGTCGAGCAGCTCCATCGCCATGAACAGGTCGCCGGTCTCCGACTCGCCGTAGTCGTGCACCACCACGATGTTCGGGTGGGCGAGCTTCGCGCAGATCGACGCCTCGAGCAGGAAGCGCTGCCGGAAGTCTCCGTGGACGTTCGGCGGAGGGACCAGCACCTTCACCGCCACCGAGCGCTCGAGCGGCAGCTGCGTCGCGCGGTACACGCGCCCCATGCCGCCCTTGGCGATCAGCGCCTCGAGGCGGTAGCGCTCGTTCAGCGTGCGCGGCAGCGTCGGCTCGGAGAAGGTCCCCGATCGGGTCACCGCGCTCCGGTCCGAGGCCCCCTCGCCCCCGCCGCCCCACTTCGACGTCTCACCCATTCGCTGCTCGGCCCCTCGTAGGAGCTTGCCCTTCATACCATCTCCGCGTCTGTCTGACATGGGCCAAAGACGCACGACGCCCGCGTTCGGTTGTTGGAAAACGGTAGCGCCGGGAATACCTTGAGCCGCATGGCCATCACCCAGAGCATCC
This sequence comes from Myxococcota bacterium, assembly GCA_036149055.1. Taxonomy (GTDB): domain Bacteria; phylum Myxococcota_A; class Polyangia; order Polyangiales; family Sandaracinaceae; genus JAVJQK01. Next base: position 36,166 of record JAYZQJ010000120.1, read on the forward strand.
TCGTCGCCACCGACTTCTCGGATGCAGCGAATTACGGCCTCGAGAAGGCCGGAGAGCTCGCGCGTGAGGTCGGCGCGAAGGTCACCGTCTGCCACGTGCTCGACCCCTCTCCGCTGGCGCCCATCGCCACCCGCGGCGAGGCGGCGAAGCAGCTCGCGGTCGAGCAGGACGTGGAGAAGGCGATCCACGCGGCGCTGACCGAGGTGGTCGAGAAGCACTACGGCGACATCGAGAAGACCAAGACGGCGCTGATCATCAGCCCCAACGCCGCCGACGGGATCTGCCACTACGCGCAGAAGGAGGACGTCGACCTGATCGTCATCTCGACGCACGGTCGGACCGGCCTCGCGCACCTGCTGATCGGGAGCGTGGCCGAGAACGTCGTGCGCCACTCGCCTTGCCCCGTGCTGACGGTGCGCTCTCCCGTCCAGGGCGAGCGCTGAACGGAGTTCGGGCGGGCGCTCGACCGACCCCCGCCCGGCGTGCATCCTCCACCCGATCATGAGATGGGCGCTGACCAAGCTGGCCCTGCTCGGGTGGCTGCTCGGCGTGCTCTGCCTCGCCGCGCCCGCGCACGCCCAGCCCGCGTGGGATACGCCCTCCCCGCGCGGCTTCACCGAGGTCCCGCGGAGCGGCGGCCTGGTCGAGCTCGGCTTCTGGCAGGCCTCGCGGGACGACACCGCGCTCGCGTCCTTCTCGGTGCTCGGCCGCCTCGGCCTCGTGCTCGAGCGCACCACCGAGATCCGCTTCACCTACGGCTTCACCTACGGCGACCTCGACGAGGAGATCTTCGGCCAGGCGGAGGCGTGGACGACCGGCAACCCGATGATCTCGGTGCTGCCGGTGATCGGCGACCAGAACGTCCGCCTCCGGCTCGGCGGCGGCATCGCGATCCCGGTGATCCAGGACCGCGACGCCGAGCGCAACGCGGCCTTCTTCGCCTCCGGCAGCCGCGGGCTGAGCGAGGTGTGGCTCTGGGCGCCGGAGCGCCTCGGCCTGGTGCCGGAGCTCAGCCTCGAGTGGGTGCCGGGCGAGCCCTTCTACTTCGAGGGCTCGGTGCGCCCCGGGGTCATGATCGCGCTCGACGACGACGTGGGCCTGCTGCCGCCCGAGGACAACGAGGACGGCGAGAACATCGACCCGATCGACCTGGTGGTGGAGACCACCCTCGGCGCGGGGCTGCGCCACGAGCACGTGCTCGGCGGGGTCCGGCTGCGCGCGATCTTCAGCCCCACGCTCGCGATGGAGAGCGTGCAGACCTCGGCCGAGGTGTTCGCCCGGGTCACCGGCATGATCACCGACTCGATCGAGCTGTTCGGCGAGGCCCGCCTGAACGTGGCCCTCGACCCGAACCTCGGCTTCGGCTTCACGGAGCTCGGCTTCTGGGGCGCCTTCCTCTCGATCGGCGCCGCGGCCGCACCGGCCGAGATCCCGCCCGGTCGCTACGGCGTGGAGAACCTCGAGGTCCGGGGCGCCGAGCAGATGGACGCGCTCGCGCTGACCGCCTGCCTCGGCACCCGCGAGCGCTCGACGTTCAACATCGACTTCGGCCTCCGCGGGCAGCCCTCGTGCGGCGAGCCGCCCTTCGACGCCGGCCACGCGGTGGTCGACTTCTGGCACTGGCCGTGGACCGAGTGGCCCCTGTACGACGAGAGCGTCTTCGAGCGCGATCTGGAGCGGGTCGAGCGCTGGTACCGGGCCCGCGGCTTCCTCGACGCCCGCGTGACGGACACGGTGGTCGACCCGCCCGCGGCCACCGCGGCCGACCGCGACGTCGAGAGCTGCGGCGCGGGCGACGAGAGCGACTGCACCGTCGACATCGTCGTGACCGTCGAGGAGGGTGAGCCGGCCCGGGTCGCCCGGATGTCGATCCGGGGCATCGACGCCCTCCCCGACCGGATGCGCGACCGGCTCCGCGCCCAGCTGCGGTTCACCCGCGGCGATCGCTTCGACGAGGCGCTCTACGAGCTGACCAAGCGCGACATGCTCCGCGTGCTCGCCGACGCCGGCTACGCGCACGCACGGGTCGAGGGCGCGGTGAAGCTGAACCGCAGCCGCCACGAGGCCTACCTGATCTTCGTGATCGACGCCGAGCTGCCCAACGTCATCGGCCGGGTGTGCGTGTCGGGCTACGAGAACCTGCCGCCCGACATCCTGCTCACGGTGGCCGACCTCTCGGCAGGGGAGACCTTCAGCCTGGCCGGCCTCGAAGAGGCGCAGCGCGCCCTCTACGCGCTCGGCGCCTTCAGCAGCGTGGAGGTGTCCCCGGAGACCCGAGAGGAGGCGGAGCCGGAGGACGACGACGCGATGGTGCCGAGCGCCACCGACCGGCCGGTCGTCGACGCGGAGGACGTCGAGGTGCAGGTGGGCGACGTCGAGCGCTTCTGCCAGGACGGCCCCGAGGAGGTGCGCGAGGGCCACGAGCCGGTCGACATCCAGATCGAGGTCTCGCCGGGGCGCGCCTTCCGGTACGGCTTCGGCGGCGGCTTCCAGGCGGGCCAGGCGGTGACGTTCGGCACCGTCACCACCTCCACCAACCAGCAGAACGCCGCCCAGTGGGACATCCACCTCAGCGGCACGCTGGAGCACCGCAACCTCTTCGACCGGCTCGTGCGCTGGCGCTTCGAGCTGCGGCCCCGGCTCATCTTCGAGATGCCGGTGCTCAACTTCACGCCGGCCCAGAACCCGCCCTTCGGTCTGCAGGCGGTCACCCAATTCCGCATCCCGGGCTTCCTCGAGGCGCGCACCAACGGGCTGATCCAGCTCACCTACGACCTGGGCCCGATGCCGTTCACCGGCTTCTTCCGCTCGGAGCTCGACGGCGTGGTCGGCCTCGACCGCACCTGGTTCGAGGGCCGCCTCTACACGGCCGCCTTCGTGCACGGGAACTGGTTCTTCCCCACCGACGTGCAGCCGGTCGACCCCACCCAGCAGCTCCCCGAGACCGGCGCGCTCTGGCTCGAGGAGGAGATCCGGCTCGATCTCCGGGACGACCCGCGCAACCCACGCAACGGGGCCTACTTCGCGGTCACGTCGCAGCAGAGCGTCCAGCCGCTGAGCTCGTGGGACATGATCGCCGTCAACGCCGAGGCCCGAGGGTACGTGTCGATCTTCGACGTCGTCTTGGCCGGGCGCTTCGCCATCGGCGTGATGCACGTCCAGAGCGCCGACCCGGATCTCCTCGCCGACAACGTCTACCAGCTCAACGTGCTCGGCCCGACGCGACTGCACCTCGTGGGCGGCGGCGCGTCGAGCAACCGCGGCTACCTCCCCGGCCTGCTCGGCGACTCGGTGCAGCGCTACGTGGACGTGCCCCGCTCGACCACCCAGCTCGAGCGAGGGCTCGACCGCACGCAGCGCCCGGTGCGCATCTCCGGCGGCACCCGCAGCTGGGAGGCGTCCATCGAGGTGCGCGTCCCGATCACCGCGGCGTTCGGCGTGGTGGGCTTCGCCGACGCCGGCGACGTCGCGCGCCCCGCGCTCGGCTCCACCTCGAGCGACGCGCCGTTCCGCTTCGACCACCCGCAGCTCTCCTTCGGGGTCGGCATCCGCTACCGCACCATCGTCGGCCCGCTGCGGCTGGACGTGGCCTACGCGCCGCCCGAGCTCCGGGTGCTCGGCGCCGACTCGTCGCTCCCGCCGGTCTGCGCGGTCGACACCGCCAACGAGTGCAACCCGCGCAACTTCCTGTTCGCGCGTGACTTCCCGGCCGCCATCCACATCACGATCGGAGAGGCGTTCTGAGGCGCGCGGCCAAACGCGTCGGGGCCACCGTCGGGTGGACGCTGGTGGGGCTGCTCGCGCTGCTGGCGAGCCTCGCCTATCACCTGCAGCTCCCGCTCGCCGGCGTGGTCGCGGTGGACACGCTGACCGCCCTGCTGAACCGGGAGATCCAGGGCGAGCTCGAGATCGGCGAGCTGCAGAACGTCAGCTGGGCCAAGCTGGTCGCGCGCGACGTGGTGGTGCGCGACCCGCAGGGCCGCGAGGTGATCCGCGTCGGCCGGGTGGCGGCGTGGCCCGACTTCTCGTCGCTCTTCGACGGCGTGATCCGCGTCGACCGCGCCCGGGCCCGCGACGGCACGGTGACCCTGTACGTGTCGGGCGAGGAGGAGGACAGCGTCTCGCTCGTCGACGCCTTCCAGCTGGCGACCCCCGGGCCGCCGAGCGCGCGGCCGCCGCCTCGGGTGGTGGTGGACGGCGTGGAGATCGTCAACGTGCTCGTGCAGGGAGACGCGCCCGGCTACGAGGGCATGCGCTTCGAGGACGTCGCCATCGTCGGCCGCGTCGAGGCGCAGCGCGACGTCCGCTTCATCGTGCACGACGGGAACGCGCGCATGACCGGGCCCTACCCCGGCACCACCCACGTCGAGCGCATCGTCGGCCACTTCGACTCCGACATGGAGAGCGACGGCCTCGACTTCTTCGCGCGCGCGCGGCGTCACGACTCCCGGGTCCGCGCCCGCATCGAGCTGGTGCGCCCCGACGAGGAGGCGCCGCCGGTGATGGACCTGACGGTCGCGATGGAGCCCATCGAGATGGCGACCCTCGCCGAGATGGAGATCGTCCCCGGGCTCGACTCGCTGCGCGGCACCTATCACGGGCACGCGCGCCTCTGGGGCCCGACCGACGACCTCGAGCTCCGGGCCGAGCTGCGCGGCGAGCCCGGCCACGTCTACGTGCAGGGCCAGCTGCCGAGCGAGGGCACCCTGGCGCTCGAGGCGTGGACCGACGGAGAGCTCGCGATCGCGGAGCTGGTGGCCGGCGGGCCGGCGCTCGACGTGGGCGGGCGCGTCCGCCTGGAGCTCGAGCCCGAGGATCCCCCCGGCTCCGGCGAGCGAGTCCAGAGGCTGCACGCCGAGGTGCGCCCGCTGAGCATCGAGGGCTATCAGATCCCCGGCTTCACGCTCGACGGCCTCCTGCAGGAGGACCAGATCCAGCTGACGCGCCTGCACGCCGACCTGGCGGGCGGCGGCGCCGACGTCAACGGCGAGATCGGCTTCGACGGCCGGCTCGACGTGCACGTCACCGCGCGGGTGCCGGCCATCCAGAACGAGCCCAACCTCCGGCGCCTCGCCCCCGACGCGCGAGGCTCGGCCTTCGTCGTGCTCGACGTGCGCGCCGACCCCGGCTTCGAGAACCTCCGGTTCGACGGCCGGCTGCGCCTCCGCGGCGCCCGCTACGGCACCGTGCGCGCCGACACCCTCGACGTCGCCGGCCAGGTGATCCCGGGCAGCGGCCCCGCCCCGACCCTGCGCGTCGACGGCACGGCGAGCGGCCTCCGGATCGGCGACGTGTCGCTCGGTGACGCCGAGGTCTCGATCCACGGCGGCCGAGGCGGCTACGAGGTCAGCGCCCGCGCCGCCGACCCGCAGGCGGGCACGCTGGTCCTCGTGCAGGGCCGCGCGACGTCGACCGAGCGCGGGCTGACCCTCGACGCGCCGACCCTCGCGCTCGACTTCGGCGAAGGCGCCCCGCTCCGCGGTCGGCTCGGGCTGCGCTTCGCGCCCGGGCGCTCGATCACCCTCGACCCGCTGGTGCTCGAGCGCAACGACGAGCGCGTCGTCGCCCAGGGCACCTACCGCTTCAACGGGCCCGACGACTTCGACGTGCAGATGCTGAACGTCGACCTCGCGCAGCTCGCGCCCCTCGCCCCGGAGGCGCTCGAGGGGCTCGGCGGGCGGGTCGACGGGCAGCTGCAGGTGCGCGGGGACCTCGACCGACGACCGCAAGGAGAGCTGACCGCGCGGATCCGCGACGGCTCCTTCCGGGACGTCGACGACGTGAACGGCACGGTCCAGCTCTCCCTGGAGGGCACCACCCTCGGCACGAACGTGCAGCTCGACCTCGGCGACCAGGGGAGCGTCGCGCTGCAGGGGCCGATCGAGGTGACCGAGCGCGCGCTCCGCGATCCGTCGCGGCTGGTCGACGAGGCGACGCTGGACGGCCTTCGGGTGGAGGCGGGGAACCTCGACCTCCGGCTCCTCGCGCGGCTCGGCGTGCTGGAGGAGATCCCCGTGCTCGGCCGGGTGACGACGAGCATCGAGCTCGGCGGCAGCGCGCGCACGCCGGGGCTGCGCGACGCGGTGGTGGTGCTCGACCGCATCGGCCTGCCGGGCTGGGACCCGCTCCGCGCGAAGCTCCGGCTGAGCTACGGCGAGGACCAGGTCGTGGTCCGCCAGCTCTGGATCGCGGACACCCAGGGCGAGATCGTCGAGGCGGAGGCCTCCCTCCCCTTCGCCCTGAACGACGTGCCGGAGGACTTCCGCGGCTTCTGGCGGCAGCTCTCGGCCCGCGCGTGGAGCGCCTCGGTGCGGGTGGCGCAGCGGCGGCTCGACGGCTGGCCCCGGCCCCTGCGCGACTACGTGCCGGCCGGGCTGAGCGCGTCGCTGAGCCTGACCGCCCAGGGCGGGCCCGAGGGACCGCACGCGGACTTCTCCGCCGTCGGCCGCTACGTCGAGGCGGCCACCGCCGATCCCTGCGCCTCGGAGCTCCGGCCGCTGACCACGGTGCGCGGCACGCTCGACGGGGAGATCGCCGAGGCGCGCATCTACGGCTTCTTCGGCGGGTCCCGGGCCGGCCTCGACGCCACCGCCTTCGCGGTCCTCCCCCTCGACCAGTGGGTCCGCGCCGGCGACGTGCCGGAGTTCCCCTCCACCGAGGTGACCGCCACCGTCTCCGACGTCTCGTTCGAGCAGGTCCCGTGGCTGTGCGGCGTGGGCTCGGGCCCGATCCGGGCGTCCCTCACCGCCAAGGACGTCTTGACCGACACCCCGGTGGTCGGGGCGGTGGTCGACCTGCCGCGCCTGCAAATCTGGGAGCTCGGCGGCGAGCGGGGCCAGGCGCGGCTCAGCCCCGAGTACCGCGTGCACGTCCGGGCCGGCAGCTCGCCCGAGCGGGACGCGGTGACCGCCTGCACGGTGCTCGGCCTCGCGAGTCAGCCGGGCACCACCGGCGAGCAGTGCCGCGAGGTCGCCGAGGCGGCGAGCGGGGAGATGGTCAGCCGCATCCGGGTGCCGGTGAGCTGGACGGCGGGCGAGCTGATGCCGTCCTACGTCGACGGCGGCGAGATCGTGAGCTGGAGCGACTTCGCGAGCGTGCACATGGAGCCGGTGCTGACCTTCATCCCCGGCATCGTGTCGGGCGACGCGGTCATGGACGGCAATGTGCAGGTCATCGGCCCCTGGGAGCGCCTCCGCCTCAGCGGCGAGCTCGACCTGGACGAAGGCCACCTCCAGATCGAGGGCCTCGGCCAGCACCTCCACGACATCTCGGGGCGGGTGGAGCTCCACGGCGACGAGGCGATCTTCCCGGCGGATCGTCCCTTGCGCGCCTTCGACTCGGGCGGGCGCGCGGTCGCCAGCGGTCGGGTCGGCTTCGAGGGCCTGGTGCCGCGGGAGCTGGACCTCTCGGTCGCGGCCGACGCGTTCCCGATCCGGCAGGAGGGCATGGTCCTCGCCTGGCTCAGCGGCAGCGCGGTCATCGGCGGCCAGATCACCGACGACCGCACCCAGACCCGCATCCGCACCCGGGACTTCACGGTGCGCCTGCCGCAGCAGCAGGCGGGCAGCCTCCAGTCGCTCGAGCCCCACCACGAGGTGCTCGTGGTCGGCGGACAGCGCCCGGTGGGGGCGGCGGTCGTCGCGCGCGAGAGCTACCCGCTCGAGGTCACCATCGACGCGAGCGACCCCTTCTGGATCCGCCGCGACGACTTCTCGGCGCTGGTCCGCGCCCAGCTCGAGGCGACCTACCGCGACCCCGAGCTCCGCGTCTCCGGCCTCGCGACCCTGGTCCGCGGCACCTTCGAGATCTTCGGCAAGCGCTTCGAGCTTCAGGACGGCGGCACGCTGAGCTTCGACGGCGGGCCCGAGCTCGACCCGCGCGTGAACATCACCGCGCTCTACGAGGTCCCCGGCCGGAGCGCGACGGTGACCGTGCACGTGACCGGCTCGCTCACCGAGCCGCAGGTGCGCTTCGAGTCGAGCGAGGGCGGCGACCGGGCCCAGATCATCGCGCTGCTCGTCAGCGGCGGCCGCGGCGACTCCGGGACGAGCGAGCTGGACGCGAGCCAGGAGGCCGCGAGCTTCCTCGCCGGCCTCACCGCCGGCATCCTGACCCTGGGCCTGCGCCAGGAGTTCGGGGACGTCATCCCCGTGCTCGCGATCGAGAGCCAGGGCGTCGGCGGCACCCGCATCCGCGCCGGCTTCAACGCCAACGACCTCATCCCCGACTTCCTGCGCAACTTCGTCACCGGCATGTACATCGAGGGCTTCCTGAGCGCGGCCGCCGACGGAACGAACGCGGCCGGCTCCTCGAGCGGCTCCGGCGGCGTCGGCGGCGGCGTCAGCATCGAGCTGACCCTCCCCGAGAGCTTCCTCCTCCGCGGCACCTACGTCCCCGTCGACAACGGCTCCCTCGACGTCCTCTGGGAACCGTAAGGCGCAGAACGCGCCCTCCCCCCGTGCCCCGTGCCCCTGCCCGCGGACGAGCCGGGTCCAAGACCACGGCAGGCGACGAGCAGGCGACGAGCAAGCGACGTCGCCGCACGCACCCTCGCCGGTCCGATCCCGCGGCAGCGGGCGGCCAGCTCGCGCGCGACCGCTTACAGTGGGCGCGT
>JAYZQJ010000121.1:0-21767 GCA_036149055.1 Myxococcota bacterium
GGCGGCGTGGTGCTGGGCGGCGCGGGGCGCGCCGAACCGGACGCTCCACCGCGGGCCGGGGCCGGGCCCGGGGCCGGGGCCCGGGGGTGTGCGCCCCCCGACCGCGGGGGGCTCACACCGCTTCGGCGTACGCCGGCTGACGGAGCGAGCGGGCCGGGATGTACATCGGCTCGCGGAAGCGGGCGAAGCTGCGGATGCGATCCTTGAGCAGCGCGTCGACCTCCTCGAACATGAGCCCGACGCCCGGCCAGCCGTCCTCGACCGGCTCGCGCTCCCAGGTCGCCACCGCGTCGCGCTCGAGCTTCAGCCCGCCGGGCAGGTGCAGGGTCACCCGGACGCGGGTGCCGATCGGGATGGGCTCGTAGGTCGCCCAGAAGACGCCCACGGTGCCGTCGAAGGCCGTGTAGAAATTGCTCTCGCTCCGCTGCGCCAGGGCGACGTCGACGGGGACGCGTGCGTGATCGTTCATCTCGAAGGGCTCCTTTCCTGGGGAGGCCCTCCGCAAGGCGCGTACCGCTCGCTCGGACGCCGCCCATCCGCCGCCGGAGGCGAGGCCGCGTGCCTCACTCGGGCAGAGACGACGCGTCCGGCACCAGGACCCAGCGATCTCGCCCCACGTCGCGATGTGACACCCGGACGTCGAGCGCATCGCCGGTCCGCGCCACCGCCTCGCCTCGCTCATCGCGCCACGCCGCGCCGTCGTCGGTGAGCCGGAGCGTCCGCCCGAGGGCGGCCTCGAGATCGGTTCGGTAGAGCTTCACGTCGATCGGCGGCTCGTCCAGCTGGAGGTGGAGCTTGCCGTTCGTGAGGCCCATGACGGTGCCTCGCCGCGTCGGCGCCGACGCGCTCGCGAGGTCCCGCTCGAAGAGCTCGTCGATCGCCAGGCGGTTGCCGAGCGCGGTGAGGCGCCGCTGCAGCGCCTTGCTGCGATTGGCGGCCTCGATCACCGCCGCCTGCAGGGCCTCGTCGTCCGCCGCGCCCGGCGCCTTCAGCGACTCGCCGTGCAGGCTCTCCCAGAGCTCCTTGTGCAGGAACACGCCGACGATCTCCCGCATCGGCGAGCTGAACCGCGCGTAGACCTCGGCGCCGACGCCGTGGTGTCCGGCCGCCTCGTCCGAGAACGTCGAGCGCACGTTCATCAGGATCGCCTGACGCTGGATGGCGCGGCTCGCCCTCGCCGCCTCGCCCTCCCACGGGAGCGCGGCGAGATATGCGGCCAGGCTCTGGTCCTCCGGCCAGGCGGGGACTCCGTGGTGGGCGGCCAGGGTGGCCGTCATCGCGCGGAACGCCTCCACGCGCGGCGCGGGCGGCGAGGGGTGCACCCGGAAGATCGCTTGCATGCCCGCGTCGTCCTTCGCCGCCGCGATGAGCTTCGCGCCCTCCACGTTGCAGAGGAGCGAGATCTGCTCGTTGTAGCGCTCGACGTCGTTCCGCATGCCGCCGTAGAGCACGAACGAGCGCAGGCCCTCGAGGCCGACCTCCACCGACCGGCGGCGGTGGCGCACCACGTCGCGCTCGGTCGCGTCGGCGATCCGGCGCGCTCCGACCTCGGCCAGGAGGTGGAGGCTCTCGTCCCAGGGCGCCGCGTCGCCCGGCGCGCCGTCGAGGGCCGCCTGTACGCCGTCGTAGGTCAGCTTCGCGCGGCTCCGGATGCGCGCCCGGATCACCGCGGTCCGCGCCGAGCGGCCGGAGGCGTCGAGGCGCATGTCGAAGACGAGCGCGCGGCGGTCCACCCCGGGGTTGAGGGACACGAGGCCCTCGCTCAGGCGGCGGGGCAGCATCGGCACCATCCAGCCGGGGAGATAGAAGCTCGCGCCGCGGGCGAGCGCCTCGTCCCAGAGCGCGGTGCCGGGGCGCACGTAGAAGCTCGCGTCCGCGAGCGCGTAGCGCACCCGGTGGCCGGCGCCGTCACGCGCGATGTGCAGCGCCTGGTCGAGGTCTCGCGAGCCCTCGTTGTCGATGGTGACGAAGGGCAGATCGGTCAGGTCCGCGAGCGACGGATCGTCGGTCCCCGGCGGGGCCTCGCTCGCTCCGTCCCAGAGCGCCTCGACCTCGTCGAGCACAGCGTCGGGGAACACCGGATCGAGCCCGTGGTCGGCGGCGATGCGCACCAGCCGGGCGAGCGCCGAGCCGGCGGGGGCGTAGACCTCGCCGCGCGCGACCGCGCCGTCGACCTCGACCTGCGCCCAGTCTCCCGGCTGCGCGTCGCCCTCGTAGCGGACGGGCGCGGCGTCGGGGCGCCACGGGTCGTGCGCGTGGAGCACGCCGTCGTCGAGGCGGAGGAGGGCGAGGAAGCGGGGTCGCGCATGCACGCCGCGCAGCATACGCGAAACGCGCGACGCCTCCTCGGCGCCGCGCGTGTCGCGGTCGTGTTGGGGTGCGTGCGGTCCGCTCACCGGTTGGCGTGCTTCTCCGCCTTGCCCTCGAGCTTGCGCGCCTTGCCGCGGGCCTTGGTCGACTTCTCGCCCGTGAGGTCGCCGAGCTTCTCCTCCGCCTTGCCGGCGAGCTCCTTCACCTTGCCTTCGACCTGGCCGGCCTTCTTCGCGGTCTGCTTCTTGGCCTCGCCGGACGCGGCCTCGGCCTTGCCGCGCCGCTTCAGGTCGTCGTTGCCGACCACCTCGCCGGCCTTCTCCTTGACCTTGCCCTTGACCTTCTCGAGCTTGCCCTCGTTCTTCTTCTTCTCGACGTTCTTCATGTGTGTGCGTCCTTTCGCTCGACAGGTAGCCGCAAGGCGCGTGCCGGCGAATTCGGGCGAATTCACGCCGAACGTCGTGGCGAGATGACACGGCCGGGGCCGAGCGGACGTGACATGCTCGGCGCATGGCGAGCTTGGGTCACGTCGCGGTGGGCCTCGCGGCCGGGCGGCTCCACGCGAGCGAGCGTCCGTGGCCGGCGATGCTGGGCTTCAGCGCGCTCTCGCTGCTGCCCGATCTCGACGTCGTCGCCTTCGCGTTCGGCGTCCCGTACGAGCACCCGCTCGGGCACCGCGGCGCGAGCCACTCGCTGCTGGTCGCGCTGGCCCTCGGGGCGCTCTGTGTGCCGCTCGCGCGCGCGCCCGCGCGTCGGCTCCGCCTCGGCCTCCTCGCCGCCGGCGTCGCGGCCAGCCACGGATTGCTCGACACGCTCACCGACGGCGGCCTCGGCGCGGCGCTCCTCTGGCCCTTCGACGACGCGCGGCTGTTCGCGCCGCTCCGCCCGATCCCGGTCGCGCCGATCGGCGCCGGCATGCTCTCGGCGCGAGGCCTCTACGTGCTCGCCGTCGAGGCGCTGATGTTCGCGCCCTTGCTCCTCTACGCCCTCTGGCCGCGCGAGCGCCTCAGCGCGTGATCCGGGCTCCGTCGAACTCGCGACCGACCGCGTCGATGGCGTGCACGCGCAGCTCGTCGGGCGTGACGTGCAGGGTGACGAAGTGGGTCACCGACTCCGCGAAGGCGGTCCGTTCGCCGGGGTTCACCCACCGGGTGCCCGCGCCGCCGCCGCCGGTGACGACGTAGGTGACGCCGTCGATGGGGTGGAAGCGCTCGTAGTGATGGTCGTGCCCGGTGAGCACGAGCTTCACGCCGTGCGCCCGCAGGATGTCGCCGTAGCGCGCCTCGAAGCCGCCGTCGCCGCCGTGGGGCCCGGACGAGTAGGGGGGCCGGTGCGCGTAGACGATCGTCCAGGGGCGGTCGGCCCGCGCGAGGTCGGCCTCGAGCCACGCGATCTGGTCGTCGCCGTTGACCTCGGTGTCGAGCGCGACGAAGTGCGCCGGGCCCCAGTCGAAGGAGAACCAGCGCTCGCGGCCTCGCTCGCCGCCGTTCTCGGGCAGCCCGAAGACCTCGCGATAGGGGCCCGCGTCGGCGGTGCCGTAGTCGTGGTTGCCGCTCGCGGGGAAGAACGGGATCGACGAGAAGAGGTCCTCGTAGACCGCGAAGGTGAAGTCCTCGAACTCCTGCAGCGTGCCGTCCGGGTAGGCGATGTCGCCGGTGTGGAGGATCAGGTCCACCGGCGCGGTGCGCATCTGCTCGGCGAGCGTCCACTGGTCGGGGAACCCGCGCCCCGAGTCGCCGAAGACGAGCACGTCGATGGGCTCGTCCACGCCCTCCGGCGCGGCGCGGAACCCGAACGGGCCCAGGCGGTCGCCGTCCGCGTCGAGGAGGGCGTAGCAGTGCAACGCGCCTGGCGTGAGCCCGTCGAGGGTCGCGACGCGCTGGCTCGTGTCGGCGTCGAGGAACGTGGTCTCGTCCCGCGCGCTCTCGATCGTCCGGGGCGCCTCGCCCGGCCGCCAGAGCTGGAGCGTGTGGGCGCCGGTCTCGGTCCACATCACGCGGGCCGAGCGCGGCTCGACGCGCTGCACGTAGGGCTGGCGCACCACCGCGCGGGCGCGGCGCTCGGGCTCACCGCAGCCTTCGATCGCGAACGCGAGCGCGTCACCGCGCGCCGCGGGCGGCTCGATGAGGGCCCCGGTCTGGCTCGCGGCGATCTGCCCCTGCTCCTCGACCAGGCAGCCGGTGAGGGTGCCTGCGGTGAGACAGAGCAGCGCCGCCACCACGAGGGGGGATCGTGGGGTCGACATCGTCATCAAGGTAATTGAGGCCTGGGCCTCGGCAACCGGCTCGTGGGGACTTATGGATGGGACATGGGAGACCCGAAGATCCCCGAGCGCCCCGAGGACATGCCAGGCGGCCCCGGCTCCGACGAGGAGCCGATCACGCCCCCGAAGAAGAAGCCGCCGGCGAAGGACCCCGACGACGACGAGCCACCGATGGTCCCGCCCGGGCCGGAGAAGCCGCCGGCCACGGTGCCCGACGAGCCGCCCCCGGCCGGCGACCCGCCGAACGAGAAGCCGCCCGCCTACAGCTGACGCTACCAGCGGTGGTAGGCGGGGTGACCCTCGGTGACCGCGACGAAGGTGCCCTTGCACGTCGCGGTGACCTTCCCGTTCGCCTCCAGGGTCGCCTCGATGACCGCGGTGCGGTCCTTCACCTCGGTGGCGCGCGCCACCAGGCGCAGCTCCACGTCCATCGGCGTGGGCCGCTTCAGCCGCACGTGGAAGTCCGCGGTCACGGTGCAGGGCGGGCTCTCGTCGCCCGTCGCCTTCATCAGCGTGTAGGCCGCCGTCCAGTTCGAGTGGCAGTCGAGCAGCGCGCCGCAGATGCCGCCGTTGAGCACGTTGGGGAACGCCTGGTGGTGGTCCTCGGGGCGCCAGCGCGCGACCACCTCGTCGCCCTCTACGAAGCTCTTGATCCGCAGGCCCTTCTCGTTGGCGGGGCCGCAGCCGAAGCACGCGTTGTGCGGCGCGTACCGGTCCTGGAGGCTGGCGCTCATGCGCGCAGTCTCGGGGCCCGCGAGCGCGCCCGCAAGCACCTCGTCGAACCAAGCACCTCGTTGAACGGGGCGCCGAGGGTCGGGCACCGAGCGGGGAAAGGAGCTTCGATGCGAACCCTACGGATGACTCTCTGTGCGTCTCTCCTCCTCGGCTGCGGCGTCCAGGGCAACGGTGTGGTGGCGGAGGAGGAGCGCGCCCTCGGCGCTCTCGACGCGGTCGTCAACGCGTCCTCGCTCGCCGTCACGGCGGAGGTGCGAGAGGGGGCGGACCCGCGCGCCCGCGTGACGTGTGACGAGAACCTGATCCCGCACATCGAGACCCGCCTCGAGGGCAGGCGCCTGATCGTCTCGGCCGCGCCGGGCGTGTGGCTCCAGCCTCGCGCGCGGTGCGAGGTCCACGTCGTCGCGCCCGCGATCGACGAAGCCGAGATCGCGGGCTCGGGGGCGCTGCGCGTGTGGAGCGCGGAGCCCGCGGTCGGGTTGCGGCTCGCGAGGGTCGCCGGCTCCGGTTCGCTCGAGGTCGACGCGCCCGTCTCCGGCGCCGCGCTCGCCCTGCGCGTCGACGGATCGGGGGATCTCGAGGTGCGCGAGGCGCGCCCCGAGCACCTCGACGTCGAGGTCGCGGGCTCGGGCTCGGTGCGGGCGCTGCGCGGCGAGAGTCGGTCGGTGACCGTGGCCATCCGGGGGAGCGGCGACGCCGACGTCTCGGCGGTCCCGGCCGCCGAGGTCGAGGCGATCATCGAGGGGAGCGGCAGCGCCCGGGTGCACTGCACGGGCCGCCTGGAGGCGCGGGTCGACGGGTCGGGCAGCGTGTTCGTGCGCGGCGACCCGCCCGAGCGCGACGAGCGCGGCGCCGGCTCGGGGGACGTGCGTTACGCACCCTGAGTTACTCCCCGAGGGCCTCGCGCACGTGGGCCAGCGCGAGCGTCCAGCCGCGGGCCTCGTAGATCTCGGCGAGCGCGTCGAGGGCGTCGAGGTCGCCGTCGCGCAGCCGCGCCACGAGGGCGCGCTCCTCGTCGTCGGCGACGGCGGGCGGCGCGGCCTTCGACGTGCTCCCGGCCGGCAGCGCGAGGCGGTCGCGGATGCGTTGCACGAGCCGCGGGTCGGCCCACGCGGCGCGCGCCTCGAGCTCCGCGTCGAAGAAGGCGGCGAAGTCGGCGTCGCGCCGCTCGACCGTGCCGTCTTCGTGGAAGAACTCCACGACGGCCGGCGACGAGCCGGCGGGCGGATAGACGTGCAGGCAGAGCTCGTCGCCGCCGCCGCCGCCGGCGAAGGCCAGGAGGCACGGGTCGGCGTCCCAGTCCGCGGTGAGGCCCCGCAGCTCGAAGTAGGCGAAGCCGCACTGGTCGAGCCAGCGCGCGAAGGCCGGCTCGCGCTCGCGCTCCTCGAGCAGCCGGAGCAGGAGCGGCGGCGCCTCGAAGCCGTGCGCCGCGGCCAGCGCCCGGAGCTCGGCCGCGGTCGCCTCCTCGGGCGGAGGAGGCTCGGGCAACACGGGTGCGGGCAGCTCGAGCGTCGCCGCCGCCGGTCGCTCCGACGTGCGCGCCCCCGAGGGACGCCAGGCGTGCACGCGGAAGACGCCGGGCAGGTCCTCCCGCACGTCCTCGAGCAGCACCACGTCGCCGGGCTCCACCTCGGGGCCGCCCGGCTCGCGGCGCACGGTGATGCGGCCGTGCTCGGGGTGCTCGACCACGAAGCTGCCGGGGAACGCGAAGAGCACCTCCGCCTCGGTGGGGGCGTCGGTCGAGACCGCCTGGAGGGGCTCGAGCGTCAACGGCGTCGAGGCGTGGCGCGCGCTCCGGTCGAGCGCGTCGAGCTCCAGGACCACCAGCTTGCCCACCGCGAGCACCGCCGCGCGCCCCTCGCTCTCGGCGGCGTCCAGCGGGGTGCCCGGCGTCGGCACGGTCAGCGCGCGGAGCGCTCCCTCTCGACGCTCGAAGCGGTGCGCGAGCGACAGCGTCGGGCAGATCACCCACCGGCCCCGCGCCGAGGGGCGCTCGCCGGCCGGCAGCACGAGCGACGTCTCTCCGGCGGCGCCCACCGCCTGCCACCGCCCCCGGACGTCCTGCGCCAGCGCGACCAGCAGCGCGCCGTCGAAGCTGCCGCGGAAGACGTCGCCTTCGATCGCCACCGACAGGCCGGGCCCCTCGAGCGTGCACACCGGCCCGGCGTCCGTCTCCTCGGTGCGCGCCGCGACGCCCGCGATCGGGGCCCGACGCTCCTCGAGGGGCGGCGCGCCGCCCTTCCGCGTCTCGGTCTCTCCGCTCTCCACGTTCACCCGCGCCGACAGGTGCTCCTGCGCCACCGTCACCCAGGGCCAGTCGAAGGCCACGATCCGGGCGGCGGTGAAGGGGAGGGGGACGTAGCGGTGGCCCATGCTCACTCCAGCTCGTAGTCCGCTTCGGGCACGATGCGCTCGGCGACGTCGCGGATGCTGCGGTTGATCTCGTCGAGCTGCCGGCCGAGGCCGCTCAGGGTGCCGGTGACGCGGGTGACCGGATCGTCGTCGCCGCCGCCGACCGTCTGCAGGCGCTTGTACTCGCGCTTGATCTCCTCCCACCGCTGCTTCTGGGCGGGGCTCAGACGGCCGCGCATCTCGGCGAGCTTGAGCAGGTTCTGCTCCGCGCCGGTCGTCAGGGTCTGACTCTCGCCCTGGTAATGGTCGTCGAGGAGGCGCTCGAGCTCCTCGTCGTTCATCGCGCTCACGACCTTCTCGGCGAGCTTGTTCATGTTGCGGTAGCTGCCCTGGAGCTTGAAGGGGGGCTCGGTGCGGTAGGCGTCCTCCATCGAAGCCGAGCGGATGTACTCGGCGTTCACCCGGCTCAGCACCGCCTGCACCTTCAGCAGCTTCTGGAGCACGCCGACCGCCTCCTGCGCCTCGACCGCGCTCCAGTCGTGCTCGAACTCGCTGCTCGCCACCTCGCCGCCCTTGGCGCGCGCAACGAAGCGGTGCACGTCGTCGAGCGAGCGCGTCGCCACCGGGCCCAGCGTGGGGTTGCTGGTGAGCGCGTTCTCCACGTAGGAGAGCGCGAACTGCTCGCCCTTGCCCTCGAGGATGTCGCCGAGGTTGTAGGTGTCGGCGCGGTTGGCGAGCATGTCGGGGATCTGGAACTTGTCGCCGCTCTCCGTGTAGGGGTTGCCGGCCATGATCACGCAGAACCGCTTGCCGCGTAGATCGTAGGTCCGCGTCTCGCCGCCCCACACGCCCTCGATCCGCCGCTGGCCGTCGCAGAGGCTGATGAACTTCTGCAGCAGCTCGGGGTGGGTGTGTTGGATGTCGTCGAGGTAGAGCATCACGTTGTTGCCCATCTCGAGCGCGAGGTTGATCTTCTCGACCTCCTGGCGGGCGGTCGCGTTCGGCGCCTCGGCCGGATCGATCGAGGTGACCGCGTGCCCGAGCGACGGGCCGTTGACCTTGACGAAGACGAGGCCGAGCTGGCTCGCCACGTACTCCATCAGCGTCGTCTTGCCGTAGCCGGGCGGGCTGATGAGGAGCAGGAGGCCCATGCGATCGGTGCGCGCGTCGGCGCCGGCGGTGCCGATCTGCTTGGCGAGGTTGTCGCCGATCATCGGCAGGTAGACCTCGTCGATCAGCCGGTTGCGCACGAAGGAGCTGAGCACGCGCGGCATCAGCTCGCCGAGGCGCAGCTTGCGGCGCTGCTGATCGATGAGCTTCTGGCGCAGCGCGCGGTAGGCCCGGTGGCGGGGCACCTGGTGATGCACGAAGCGGTCGAGCCGCTCGAGCACCTCGTCGAGGCGCAGCGTGATCACGCCGCCGTCGATCCGCGGGTGCTGCCCGAGCAGGCCGCTCAGCTGCAGCGTCCCGAGCGCGGCGCTGGTCTCGCGCGGGAGCAGGCCCTCGGTGACGAGCAGGGCGGCCGCCTCCTCGAGCGAGGGGGACAGCTCCGCCCGCCGCGCCGCGTCCGGGCCCAGGGCCGACTCGCGGCTCAGGAACGCCTCGAGCCAGGCCCGCGCGAGGCTCAGCCGGTCGACGAGGTCGACGTCGGCGCTCTTCAGCTCGTCCTCGAGCAGGCGCCGCGCGTTCTTCTTCTCGAGGTCGCTCCACAGCGCGTCGGTCAGCTCGACCGCCTCGGCGCTGGTGGTGAAGCGCAGCGCCTCGCCGGTCAGCTCGGCCGCGAGGTAGCGGGCGGCGAGCGCGATCTCGCCCTCGGCCGGGGCGTGCCGCGGGTCTCGCGCCAGCTGTTCCGCGTCGGCGAAGCGCCGGAGCGCGGCCTCGATCTCGGTCTCGAGCTCGGCCATCGCCGGGCTGCGCCCGAAGGTGCGGCTCAGCCGCCCGAGGCTCGCGGCCACGCGCTGCAGGCGCCCACGGAGGCGGTCGTCCTTGCAGGCCGCCCAGAAGAGGCAGGCGAGGGCGCGGGGCTGCGGCGGGAAGCGGAGGAGCCCTGCGGTGCTCTCCATCGCGAGCAGCTTCTCGAGGATCCGCGCCGCGTCGGTGTCGTGCACGCCGCGGTCGTAGCCCTCGTCGTAGCGCTGCTGCGCCGCGTCACGCACGAGCGCCTCGATCCGGCCCTCGCGCAGCGCCTCGTGCAGGGCGTGGATCGCGCCGTCCTTCTCGGCCGCGAAGAGCAGCGTCGCGGCGAGGTACTCGCCCCGGTAGACCTCGCCGCTCTCGCTCGGCAGCGGCTGGTCCCAGAGATCGCGCAGCTCCGCGAGGCGCGGGTCGTCGATCGGCTGGTAGAAGTCCGAGCCGGTGAGGTGGAAGGCGAGGCCCTCGCCGCGCGGCACGATGGTCAGGTCCAGCGGCTGCGCGTTCACCCCGAAGCGGTGGCGCCCGAGCTTGATGATGGAGTCGCCGTCCTCGAAGAGATCCTGCTTGTCGCGCAGGGTCCGGAGCGCGTCCTGGCGCGCGGTCTTGAGCTTCGCGGCCAGCTCCTCGGCGTGCACCGAGTCGCCGAGCTCCTGCAGCCGCTCCACCAGGTCGCGCAGCTTGAGCACCATCGCGTCCGACGCGAACCAGGCGTTGAGCGCGTCGGTCTCGCTGAAGGTGCGCGCCCGGCGCCCCACGCCTTCGAGGATGCGCTCGGCGGCGGTGACGAGCGTGCCGGCGCGGCGCTGACGCTCCTCCTGGAGGCGCTGCTTGCGCGCGCCGAACGCGGTCACGATCTCTTCGCGCTTGTCGGCGAGATCGCCGATGAACTCCTCGAGCTCGCCGAAGCGGGCCTCGAGCTCCTCGAGCTGCACCATCAGGCGGGAGAGCTGCTCGTCGCACTGCTCGGGCGTCTCGCACTGCGCGAGCGCGCTCTGCACGCTCTGGCCGAGCAAGGCGAACTGCGCGCTGAACTCGGCGCGCCCCTCGCGGGTGAGCACCTCCTTCTTGCGGTTCGACAGGGTCGCGCGGGCCCGGTTGAGCTGCGCGTAGACCTCGCCGATCCGCTCGAGGATCGCGGTGCGCGCGGTCGCGTCCTCCACCTGCAGGCCGGAGACCACCTCGCTCAGCACCTCGAGGCCCTCGCCGATGCCGCCGATCTCGTCCTCGAGCGCCTGGAGCGCCGCGCCTTTGTCGGCCGCCTCGACCTTCGCGAGCGCCGCCTCGATGCGCTTCCGCAGCGGGGCGAGGGACGCGGGGTCCAGCAGGAACTCGACCGTCGCCTTGCCGACCGCGTCGTAGCGCTCGGTCGTCTCCGCCTCGAGCGCCTCGAGCGCCTCGAGATCCATGTAGCGGAGCACGCGCAGGGTGATCAGGTGACCGCGCCGGGTCCGGAGCGCGGTCAGCGCGTCCATGAACTTCGAGACCTCGCGCCACTCCTGCGGGCGCAGCGTGCGGACGAGCGCGGCCTGCGCCTCGCGCGCCTCCTCGAGCGCGCTCACCGCGCGGGCCCGGATGGTCTCGACCTTCTCGAACTCGTCGATGACGAGCTCGGCGGTCTGCCGCAGGCCGTGGATCGTCTCGCCCAGGTCCTCGACGTCGGCGTGACCGAGCCAGTGGTAGGTGTCGAGGGCGCGGCTGCACGCGGCGACGAGGTCCTCGAAGCCCTGGCGCGACGGAGCGCGCGGCGCGCTCAGCCGACGCACGGTGAAGGCGTCGCTGATCCCGCGCACCAGCTCGGCGTTGCCGATCTTCGCGAGGTAGCCGCCCTCGGTCGGCGCCGCCCGGTCGGCGTGCTCGACGCTCGAGAACGGGGTCTGCCACACCTGCATCGGGTGCACGCGCACCGGCTCGTCGCCCGTCACCCGGAAGCAGACCATCTTGCCGTCGGCGAAGAGCGAGTAGCCGTGGCAGGGGATCGGGTTCTGCACCTCCTTGCGGATGAGGTTGTAGGGCAGGAGCTTGTAGAGCCCGTCGGCGCGCCGGTGGAAGACGTAGAGCACGTCCTCGCCGTTCGGGCTGCGGATCGCGCGCTTGAGCTCGAGGCCGCTCGAGTCTCCCTCGAAGATCTTCGTGTCGCCGCTCTGCAGGTAGTAGCCGCCCGGGAAGATGATGCCCTGGTCCTCCGGGAGCCGGAGGCAGGCCTCGCCGATGGCGTCGATGCGGGTGACCCGGTGGGTGCGCGTGTCGAAGACCAGGTAGCGGGTCTCGGTCTCCCGGTAGGGCAGGACCTTCAGCAGGTAGAGCCCACCGACCTTCGCCCAGGCGATCTCGGCGTCGTCGAGGGTCTGGTCGCGGTGCTCCACCGGCTCGCGGTAGACGCCCTCGCCGGTCTCGGTGTTGTCCTCGACCTTGATGGTCAGGTCGCCGCCGAGCGTCTCGACGAAGAGGGCGTCGTCGACGTTCACGTGCGGGAAGCGGCCGGCCACGTGGTCGTCGCGCGTCACCTGGATCCACTCGAAGTCGTGGCTCGGCGGGAAGACGTGGTGACGCTCGCCCCGGTTGCCGAGGTAGGCGATGCGCCCGTCCGGCGAGACGCTCCAGTGGAAGACCCGCACGTCGTCCACCGTCTCGCCGATCTGGAAGATGGCGAGCAGGTAGCCGGTCTCGGTCATGCGCAGCTGGATGAGCCGCGCCTTCTTGTAGTAGCGGTAGAGCTCTCCGAGCTCGCGCACGAAGTCGGGCGCGTCGAGCAGCCCGGGCGCGTCGGCCGCGTCGAGCTCGAAGCCGTCCGCGCCCTCGGTGAGCGCGTGCACGCTGAAGACGTCGGCCGCGGTCGGCTCGCGGAGGTGCAGCACCACGTTGAAGCCGAAGAGCAGCCGGCCGCCCACCTGCACGATGTCGCGCGGGACGCAGTTGTTCTCCGTGCGCACCCGCGTGGTGCCGGCGATGGCGAGCTCGGATCCGCCGAACACCTCCTGGCGGCGGTCGTTGAGCCGGCCGGCCTTCTCCGCGAGCACCTCGCCCTGCTTGGCCAGGCGCTCGCGGAGGACCTCGTAGCTGCCGCCCTCGAGGGCGTCGGCGCGCGCTCCGCTCATCACTCCTCGGACGAGGCGACGCTGCCCTCGACCTCGGCGTCGAAGCCGAGCTCACGCGCCTTGTCGATCAGCTGCTGGAGCTTGCCCTTGTCGATCCCGCCGCGGCTCATCAGCTGGCCGAGCGCCGCGCTGAGGGTCAGCGACTGCACCGCCTCGGGGGTCACGCGCGGCCGGGTGAGGATCTCCTTGAGGTCGCCCGGCAGGCTGCTGTCGCCCGCGAGGTACTCGGCGAGCACCTTCTGCGCGGTGTCGGACTGGCCGACGAAGCCGTCGATGCTCTGGCCCATGCCGACCGCCTTCACGAAGCGGTCGAAGAACTCGCCGTCGCCGCCCACGATGTTCATCTTCGTGTTCTTGAAGGCCTCGCCCAGGGTCTTCGCCTGCGCCTCGGCCACGTGCCGGGTGTTCTCGATCCGGGCGAGCTCGACCTCCTTGTCCTTCTCGAGCCGGATGCGGAACTCCTCGTGCTCCTTGGCCGCGCCCTGGAGCTTCTTCATCGCCTCGGCCTTCTCGCTCAGGCCGGCCGCCTCCGCGAGGAGCTTCTCGCGCACTGCGGTCGCCTCGGCGAGGCCCTGCTTCTCGATGGCCGCGGCCTTCTCGACCTCGACCTGCGCCTCGGCCATGCCCTTCTCGCGCTCGCCGGCCGCGTGGGCGAGGAGCTTCTCCTTCTCGCCCTGCGCCTCGGCCAGCAGCCGCTCGCGGGTCGCGTTCGCCTCGGCCTGGCCCTGCTTCTCGACCGCGGCGGCGTCGGCCTCGCGGACCTTCACCCCGGCGAGGCCCTTCTTCTCCTCGCCCTGCGCCTCGGCCTGCATCTGCTCGAGGGTCACCCGCGCCTTGACCATGCCCTCCTTCTCGAGGGCGGCGGCCATCGCCTCCTTGACCTGGACGTTCGCGAGCCCCGGCGCCGCCGCCTCGGCCTTGGTGCCGTCGGCCGCGCGGATCTTCGCCTTGGCCTCCTTGTCGGCCGCCTCCAGCGACGCGTCCGCCTCGATGAGCTTGGTGCGCGCCTGGAACTTGGCGACCTCCTCCTGGGCCTCGGCCGCCTTGATGTCCTTGACGAGCTTCTCCTGCGCCGCGGCCTCGGCCCCGATGCGGATCGTCTCCTTGTCACGCTCGGCGCCGGCGAGGGCCCGGAGGGTCTTGATGCCCTCCTCCTCCTCGGCGACCTTTTTCTCGACCGAGATGCGGCTCGAGATGAGGTCCGCGATCTCCTTCTTCTCGCCCTCGAGCGCCTTCTCCTTGCCGATGCGGGACAGCTCGACCTCGCGCTCGCGCGCGACGACCTCGAGCCCCTTGTCCTTCTCGACGCGCTCGGCCTCGATGGTGATGGTGCGCTGCTTGTTCCACTGCGCGACCGCCACCTGACGCTGCTTGTTCTCCTCGGCGATCGCGAGCTCCTCCTGGGCACCGATCTTCGCCATCTCGGCGCGCTTGTTCTCCTCGGCGCGGATCTTGTCCGTCTCGGCCGACTCGCGGGCCTGCATCACGGCGATCTCGCGCTGCTGCCGCGCGTGCGCCTCGGCGCGCTGCTTCTCGAGCTCGAACACCGCCTGGTCGGACTCGACGTTCTGGCGGGTGATCTCCTTGCGCTCGTCCTGCTTGTACTTGTTGGTCAGGACGGCCTGCTGCGTCGTGAGCATCGTGATCTTGTGGATGCCCTGCGCGTCGAGCACGTCCTGCGCGTCGAGGTGCTCGATCGGCGTCTGCTCGAGGTAGTCGATCGCCGCGTCCTCGAGCACGAAGCCGTTCAGGTCCTCGCCGATGACCCGCACGATGTCGTCGCGGAACTTCTCGCGCTCCTTGTAGAGGTCCTCGAAGTCGAGCCGCTTGCCGACCGTCTTGAGCGCCTCGGAGAACTTGGCCGCGAAGAGCTCCTCGACCGCCGCCTGCTCCGACGCGCGCTTCACGCCGACGCTCTGCGCCACCCGCAGGACGTCGTCCTGGGTCTTGTTCACCCGCACGAAGAAGGTGACCTTGATGTCGGCGCGGATGTTGTCCTGGCAGATGAGCCCCTCGCCGCCGCGCCGGTCGACCTCGATGGTCTTGACCGAGATGTCCATCTCCTCGGCCCGGTTGATGACCGGCCAGACCATGCCGCCGCTGAAGGTGACGGTCGGCTCGCCGCGGGCGCCGTTGATCACCAGGGCGCGCCCCTGATCGACCTTCCGGTAGAAGCGCACGAACATCACGAGGAAGCCCATGGCGAAGATGACGAGCGCGCCACCTCCGATCAGCAACGGGTACAGGTCGGTCATCTCAGCTCTCCTCCGTCGACTCGGCGCACTACCGCGTCGTCCCCCGCGAGAGCCTGGCCCCTCCATGCCCCCCGGAGCGTCGCGAGCGCTCGATCTACACGAACCTCGCGGCGCTTGTCAGCCGGCTCTGTGAGCCTGCGCCGCGGGTCGTCACGGAGCGCAACGGCCGGCGGACCCGACCATTCCGAGAATCGGAGCTATCGAGGCCGGTGCTCGGTGCCCGCGCCGGCGGTGATGAAGAGCGCGGTCGCCTCGCCGTCCACGTCGGCGGTGTGCCAGACGCCGGGCTCGTTGATGGCGTACTGCCCCGCCGTCAGGGTCACCGCGCGGGTCTCGCCGTCCACCTCCTGGATCAGCGTGATCTCGCCGGCGGTGCAGACCACGACCTCGTGCCCGCGCGGGTGCATCTCCCAGCTCGTCCAGGGCTCCGAGAAGGTGTGCATCGACACCAGCCGCCCCTCCTCGCCGTCGGCGGCGTGCCGCGCGCCGTAGCCCATGTACCAGCTCATGTCGCCGGTGAAGTCGGGCTCGCTGACCGCGGTCGCGCCGAGGCCGAGGTGGATGGGGTTCTTCTCCAGACGGTGAGGCATGCCGAAAACTTAGTATAGTCGGCCGTGACCTCGCGACCGCCGACGCCGAGCCGGCTCGCCGCGCCCGTGGCGCAGGCGATCCTGGAGGCCTTTCAGGAGAACCGGGCCGGCTTCCTCGAGGTCACCCGCCGGGCCCGGGAGAGCTTCGAGGCGCGGGACTGGGCGCGGCTCCGGCAGGACTCCAAGCGCCGACTCGGCCTCTACCGGCAGTACGTCGACAAGGCCGAGATGCGGGTCCGGGTGCTGCTCGGCGAGCGGGTGCGCGATCGCCTGGTCTGGGTCAGCGCCAAGGCGGTCTACTCGGCCCTGATCGCGCTCCGGCAGGACTGGGACGTCGCCGAGACCTTCTTCAACGGGGTCACCCGCCGCATCTTCGACACCGTCGGCGTCGACCCGCTGATCGAGTTCGTCGCCAGCGACTTCGACGCGCCGCCCTCGGAGCCCGAGCACCGGGTCTACCGCCGCTACGCCGGCTCGGACGTGAGCGACCTCGTGTGCCGGGCGATCGCGTCGAACGTCTTCGCGCTCCCCTTCGTCGACCTCGAGGCCGACGCGGCGCTCGTGGAGGAGCGCGCGCTCGCGAAGCTCGCCGAGATCGACCGCGGGCAGCCGGTCGCCTACGAGGTGCTCGAGGCGCCGTTCTTCCACGGCAAGGGCGCCTACCTGGTGGGCCGGCTCGTGCTGCCCGCCGGCGCCGTCGTGCCGCTCGTGCTCGCGCTCCGGAACGGGCCGGAGGGGATCTTCGTCGACGCGGCGCTGATGGAGTCGGACGACGTCTCCATCCTCTTCTCGTTCACCCGCTCGTACTTCCACGTCGAGGCCGAGCGGCCCTACGACGTGATGCGCTTCCTGCGCTCGCTGATCCCGAAGAAGCGCATCGCCGAGATCTACATCGCGATCGGGGAGCCCAAGCAGGGCAAGACCGAGCTCTATCGCGCGATCATGGATCACATCGAGGAGTCGACCGACCTCTTCGGCTTCGCCCCGGGCACGCCCGGCCTCGTGATGGTGGTGTTCACGATGCCGGGCATGGACGTCGTGCTGAAGGTGATCCGCGACGAGTTCCCGCCCGAGAAGCAGTCGACGTCGGCCGCGCACGTCCGCGATCGTTACAACTGGGTCTACGAGCACGACCGCGCCGGCCGGCTGGTCGACGCGCAGGAGTTCGAGTTCCTCGCCTTCCCGAAGGGGCGCTTCGAGCCGGCGCTGCTCGAGGAGCTGGTCTCGGAGTGCGGCAAGGCCGTCCGGATCGACGGCGACCGGGTGATCATCGACCGCTGCTACGTCTCCCGGCAGCTCGTCCCGCTCAACCTCTACATCCGGCAGGAGGAGCAGCCCGACGCGCAGGCGGCGCTCGCGGAGTGGGGCCACGCCATCCGCGACCTGGCCGCGTGCAACATCTTCCCCGGCGACCTGCTGCTCAAGAACTTTGGCGTCACCCGGCACGGGCGCGTCGCGCTCTACGACTACGACGAGCTGCAGCCCCTCACCGAGATGACCTTCCGGGATCTCCCGGACGCGCGGCACGAGGAGGACGAGATGCGGGCCGAGCCGTGGTACGCGGTCGGCGCCCACGACGTCTTCCCGGAGGAGTTCCCGCGCTTCCTCGCGGTCCCGCGCCGCCTCAAGGAGGGCATGCGCGACGACAACGCCGACATCTTCGACGCCGGCTGGTGGCGCAAGGTCCAGAAGCGCGTCGCCCGCGGCAAGATCGTCGAGCTCGTCCCCTACGACGAGGAGCGACGGCTCCGACCCGACCCGGCCGCGGACGATCCGTGATCAGTGCGTCAGGTCGGTGGCGTCGACGGTCTCGACGCCTTCGACGTCCTCGGCGATCGCGATCGCGCGCTGGCGCTCCTCGGCGTCGCGCACCCGGCCGCTGAGCCAGACCGCGGTGCCGTCGACCCGGACCGCGATCGCGTCGGCGTCGAGGCCCTCGTCGCCGAGCTCCTCGCGGACCTCGTCCGCGATCTCCTCCTCGGTGGTCACGACGAAGGTCGGGCCCTCCTGGATGGGTCCGATGCCGTCGGCCGAGGCGTTGCCCGCGGTGGTGGAGACGTTGTCGTTGACCACCACCGGCTCGCCCTGAGCGCCGCAGGCGCCGAGCGCGAGGGCAGCGCAGATCATCATGAAGGTTCGCATGCCCCGCCCAGATACAAGGCGCGTGCCGCCCCCGACCGCGGACGCGCGGTCTCGGTAGACCGAGGCGGATCGCCGCGGGCGCGCGGTCCCGCGCACGACAGGTGCACGGTGAGAAAAACGGCGACGCTTCGGCGATACCCGGTCAAGTCCGGGCCGGACCCACCGATCAGGGGAGGGGAAGCCATGCACCAGACCCGCGTCCTGATCCTCGCCTGCTGTCTCTCGGCCTGCGGAGCGCCCCCGGCCGCGCCCGGACCGAGCGCGCGCTTCGACGGCGACGCCTGCATCGCCGCCCTCGACGACTGGGCGCTGTGGGGCGGGGTGCCCCCGGCGCTCCAGGACCCGGACGCGCCGCCGATCGACGACGCTTCGCGCGCCGAGGCGTACCACGAGGCCTGCTTCGGCGTGCCCACCGCCCAGCTCTCCGCCGGGTGCCGGGCGGACGAGGCCCGCGCGTGCCTCCTCGTCGGCCTCTCGCTCACCGACGCGCTCTCGGGTGACCGGGACCGCGGAGAGGCGGCCTTCGGGCTAGCCTGCGCGGGCGGCGAGGCGCACGGCTGTCACCTCGAGGGCGTGGCCGCGCTGAGGCGCGGCGATCGCGCGCGCGCCGCCGAGAAGCTCTCGCGGGCCTGCGAGCAGGGCCTGGCCGCCGCCTGCGGCGAGTGGGGCGCGCTCGTCGGGCGGGGCGAGGCGGTCGCCGAGGCCTGCCAGGCCGGCCACCTGCCCTCCTGCGCTTCCGTCGAGTCCGCGGTCGCCGCGCGCCGGCTCTGCTACGCCGGCGTGGGCCAGGCGTGCCACCGGGCGGTCGAGGCCTGGCTCCGCGGGCGCGAGGAGCCGTTCGACGCCAGCGAGGCGGAGGCGATGGCGGCGCGCGCGTGCGACGCCGGCGACCACGATCTCTGCGCGGGCCATCGCGCCCCCGAGCTCCGGCGGCGCCGCGCACGGCGGATCTGGCGAGGGCGCTGCGCGGCCGGTGACGCCGACGGCTGCCTGGGCTCGCTCGAGCTGGCGGCGCGCGCGGGCCTCGAGGCGGAGGCCACCGCGGCGGTCGCCCGCTTCTGCGCGGTGGACGCGCCCCCCTCGGCCTGCGCCGCGGCCTGCGCTTCGCATGGCGGCCCGCTGGTGGAGCGCCTCACCGAGGCCTGCGTCGGGGGAGACGCCGGCGCCTGCGCGCGCGCGGCCACGATGGTGCGCTCCGGCTGCGGCGCGAGCGGGGGCCCGAGCTGCCTCCGCCGCTACGCGTTCGCCGCCTGCGCGGGCCCCGAGTGCGCGGAGCTCTCCGACGGAGGAGACGACGCCGCGGCCGAGTGCCCGCTGCCGCCCACCGTCGCGCTGCGGCTCCACGACGCCGACGACCTCCGCGAGGTGGCCGCCGCGCTCGAGGGCGCGGTCGACGATCGATCGCTGCGCTCGCTCCGAGACCTGACCTCGGCCGCGCCGAACGTCTTCCCGGCCATCGATCGTTTCGGCCGCCGCATCGCCGTGCCCGAGCCCTGCGCCGAGTCGAGCGAGGGTGCCATCCGGGTGCTCCGCGCGGCCAACGGGGCCACGGTCGAAAGCCTCCCGATCTGGCACGCGCCGGCCCCCGGCCACGATCGCGCGGCCCACGTGCGCCGCGTCATCAAGCCGCTGTTCGACGCGCTGCCGCGGCGGCTCGAGGGCTTCCGGCCGATGCGACGCCTGACCGAGGGGGAGGGCTTTCGCCGCGAGGGGCGCGCCGCGGTCGTCTCGGTGCGCGGCGCCCGGCTCCGGCTCGATCTCCCGGCGGGCTGCGCTCGCGAGTCCTTGCGGGTCTGGCTGGACGAGGCGAGCGGTTCCGTCCTCGCCGAGCACCGCGCCTGCGGGCAGGTGGCCTACCGAACCGGTCGGCTCTGACGCCCGCGATCGGGTAGAGTTCGGGCGCGGTGAAGGGGACGCCAAAAGACTCCGCCCGGGTGCTGGTCGTCGACGACGACGAGCGCGTGCGGACCGCGCTCGCGAGGCTGCTGCGCCGCATGGGGCACGAGGTCGAGGTCGCCGAGGGCGGCCTCCCGGCGCTCGAGCGGCTCGAGCGGGGCGGCATCGACCTGGTCCTGCTCGACGTGATCATGCCCGACCTCGACGGGCTGAACGTGCTCAAGCGGCTCTCCGGCGACGTGCGGGTCGTGATGGTGAGCGGCGCCGACGACACCAAGCTCGTCGCCGACTGCATCCAGGAGGGCGCCGACGACTTCCTGCCGAAGCCCTTCGACGCGACGGTGCTCTCGGCGCGGATCCAGTCCTCGCTCGCGAAGAAGCGGCTGCGCGATCTCGAGCGGCGGTACGTGCAGCACCTCGAGGAGGAGGAGCGGAAGAAGGAGCGGCTGATCTCCAGCATGCTCCCGCCGCCGATCGCGATGCGCCTGCAGGAGGGCGAGGAGAACATCGCGGAGCTCGTCGACGACGTCACCGTGATCTTCGCCGACATCGTCGGCTTCACGCAGCTCTCGCTCGACCTGGAGCCGGAGCCGCTGGTGAAGCTGCTCAACCGGATCTTCCGGAGCTTCGATCAGCTCTGCGCCCAGCACGGGGTCGAGAAGATCAAGACCATCGGAGACGCCTACCTCGCGGTGGGCGGCCTGCCGGGCAGCGAGGGGGATCACACCGCGCAGGTCGCCGCGCTCGCGATCGAGATGCGGCGCGTCCTGCCCCTCGTCACCGGGCGCGATCTGTCGCTGCGGATCGGGATCCACGCCGGGCCGAGCGTCACCGGGGTGATCGGGTCGGACAAGCTCTCGTTCGATCTGTGGGGGCCGACGGTGAACCTCGCGAGCCGGCTCGAGACCCACGGGCTGCCGGGGCGCATCCAGGTGAGCTCGGTGGTGGCCCAGCGCCTCGCCGGCCGCTTCGCCCTCGAGCCGCGGGGCAGCGTGCACCTCAAGGGGATCGGCGAGGTCGACACCTGGCTCCTCGAGCCGCTTCAGGGCTCGTAGCCGTCGTCCGGCTTCTCCATGAAGAGGCAGACCCGGGGCGCGACGCTCAGGCACACGCTCGGCAGCGTCAGGCAAGGCTGCGGCCGCTGAAGACGCCGCTTCCGCTCCTCGGCGTGACGGATCTCGGCTTGGTCGGGTACGGGTTCTGGTACGGGGTCGGGCGCGGTCGCGGCCTCGGGGGGCTCCTCGGGCGGCGGCTCGAGACCCTCGTCGATCGCGACCGGGTCCATCGGCGCCTCCGTGACCTCGTCCTTCACCGGCGGCGCGCGCTCCGGCGGCTCGCCCTCACACGCGGCGCCGGTGAGCCCGGACAGCGCGAGCGCGATCAGCTGCCTCCTGCGCCTCAGGATCGCGTCGCGGTCGGCCTCGTCCCCCACCGCGCCATTCTATTCGAGGCGCGCGAGGAAGCGATGGTCGCCCAGCCGCAGCAGCGCGCCCCGGGGGCGGACGCGGGACGCGAAGGCGAGCCGCACCGTGGCTCCCGCGCGGGTGCGCTCGACGCGGCGGTCGATCGAGAAGTGCTGCTGACCTCGCGCGTCCACCACGTCGACGCCGCCGAGCACCTCCTCGGGGGTGTGACGCGCGCTCTCGACCTCCACCATGACCACGCACGTCACGTGGTCGGGGGCCTCCGGCCAGAGGCGCGCGACGTCCCGGGGCGCGCAGGCGAGCTCCGTCACGCGCGCGGCCCCGCGAGGCAGCTCCACCCGGCTCCCGGCGCGCGGGGCGTCGGCCTCGGCCACCGCGGCGCGCAGCCGGTCGTCGAAGCCCGCCTCGGCCCGCTCCACGCGGCGGCGGTCGTCGTTCAGCTCGCGCCAGCCGCGCCACGCCGCGGCCTGCACGAGGTGTCCACGCGCCGCCGCCGCCGCCGCGCGGGGGGGGGGGGCCGGGCCCCCCCCGCCCGCGGGGCGCGCGCCCCCCCCCCCGGCCGGGCCGTGCCCCCCCGCCCCCCCCGCGAGGCGGCGGCGGCGGCGCGTGGACACCCCGTGCAGGCCGCGGCGTGGCGCGGCTGGCGCGAGCTGAACGACGACCGCCGCCGCGTGGTGCGGGCCGAGGCGGGATTCGACGACCGGCTGCGCGCCGCGGTGGCCGAGGCCGACGCCCCGCGCGCCGGGAGCCGGGTGGAGCTGCCTCGCGGGGCCGCGCGCGTGACGGAGCTC
>JAYZQJ010000122.1:0-21688 GCA_036149055.1 Myxococcota bacterium
CGACTTCGCTGCGCTCGTCGCCCTCGTCTCGGGTTCTTCTTCAGTCCTCGGCGCGGGGGACGACGGGGATCTCGACGCTCTCGCGGATGTTCTCTTCTTCTTCGCCGGGCTGGGCGAGCAGGTCGCCGGGGCGGCTGCGGCGCAGGGGGACGAGCTGGGAGGGCGGCAGGTCCCGGGGGGGCAGCTTCAGCCGCTCGCGGGCGAGGGCCACGCTCTCGCCGAGGGGCTCGGCGTCGGTGGGCTCGGCCACCCGGCGGAGGACCCTCGCGAGCGCGCGCGCCATCTGCTGGGCCGAGCGGTAGCGCTTGCGGGGGTCCCGCTCGAGCGCCCGGTGCACGGCCCGGGTCAGCTCCTCGGGGAGATCGGGCCGGGTCGACGAGAGCGGCGGGATCTCGCAGCGCATGACGTTCTTGAGGGTGTCGAGGTCGGTCTTGGCCTTGAAGAGGCGCCGGCCGGCGAGGACCTCCCAGAGCACGGTGCCCAGGGAGAAGAGGTCGGACTGCGGGCTCGGCTCGGTCTTGGAGTCGTCGACCATCTCGGGCGGCAGGTAGGCGACCTTGCCCTTCACCATCTCGGGGCGGGTGATCTTCGCCCGGTCCATCGCGCGGGCGAGCCCGAAGTCGGCGAGCTTCACGATCCCGTTGAGCCCGATGAGCACGTTGCCGGGCGTGACGTCGCGGTGATAGGCGGGCGCCTCCTTGCCCCAGGGATCGGTCCGGCCGTGGGCCGCGTGCAGCCCGCGGAGCGCCTCGATGCCGATCGCGGCCGTCAGGTGCCAGGGCGTGTGCCAGCCCGCCTCCTGGAAGGACCTCGACCAGCGCCCGAGATCGACGCCCTCGACCCACTCCATCACCAGATAGTGGCTCCCCCAGTCGTCGACCCCGAAGTCGTGGAGCTGCACGACGTTGGGGTGATCGAGGGTCGCGCCCACCCGCGCCTCCTCGACGAACATCTGTACGAATTCGGGGTTGTGCGAGAGCGAGGCCTTGATGCGTTTGACCCCGACCGGCCGGATGAAGCCGGCCGCGCCACGGGTCACCGCCCGCCAGACGTCGGCCATGCCCCCCTCGCCGGCCTTCTCCACCAGCTGGTAGCGACCGGCCAGGACGTTCCCCGCGGAGTCCTCCACCGAAGGGAGCATACCAGTGACGCGCGTTGCCGTGGGACCGACCGCGTGTCACACAGCGGCCCCCCTCCCCGGAGCCGTACCCCCATGCCGTCCGATTCTCAGCAGAACCTGCGCAACGTCGCCATCATCGCCCACGTCGATCACGGGAAGACCACCCTCGTCGACGCCATGCTCCGGCAGACCGGCGTCTTCCACGAGAAGGCGAACCTCACCGACCGGGTGATGGACTCGAACGATCTGGAGCGCGAGCGCGGCATCACGATCCTCGCCAAGCAGGCGTCCGTGCGGTGGAAAGGCGTGAAGATCAACATCATCGACACCCCCGGCCACGCCGACTTCGGGGGCGAGGTCGAGCGCACGCTCCAGATGGCCGACGGCGTCGTGCTGCTGGTCGACGCGGCCGAGGGCCCGCTGCCCCAGACCCGCTTCGTGCTCGGCAAGTCGATCGAGCAGGGCATGCCGATCCTGGTGGTCATCAACAAGATCGACCGCCCGGACGCGCGCCCCGACGAGGTGCTCAACGAGGTCTTCGACCTCTTCTGCGAGCTCGAGGCGTCCGACGCGCAGGCCGACTTCCCGGTGCTCTACGCGATCGGCAAGGACGGCGTGGCCAAGCGCTCCCTCGACGACGACAACGACGACCTGCTGCCGCTCTTCGAGATGCTCGTCGACAAGGTGCCGCCGCCGGTCGGCGATCCGTCGGCGCCGCTCCAGATGATCGTCAACGACATCCACCACGACGAGTACGTGGGCCGCCTCGCGATCGGCCGGGTGATGCGCGGCCGCCTCGAGCAGGGCGCGCAGGTGCTCCGCATCGGCGAGGACGAGGAGAAGCGGCACAAGGTCGCCAAGGTCTACGCCTTCGAGGCGCTCGGCCGGACCGAGACCGAGGGCGCGAGCGCGGGCGACATCTGCGCCGTCGCGGGCATGGAAGAGGTGCAGATCGGCGATACGCTCGCCGACCCCGAGAAGCCCGAGGCGCTGCCGCGCATCCGGGTCGAGGAGCCCACCCTCAAGATCTCGATGCACGTGAACACCTCGCCGATGGCGGGGCTGAGCGGCAAGTGGGTCACCTCCCGCCACCTCCGCGAGCGCTTCGAGAAGGAGGCCAAGCGCAACCTGGCGATGCGCTTCGAGCCCACCGACGAGCCGGATCGCTTCACCGTCTACGGCCGCGGCGAGCTCATGATCGCGGTGCTCCTCGAGACCATGCGCCGCGAGGGCTACGAGGTCGCCGTCGGCATGCCCGAGGTGGTCACCAAGGAGATCGACGGCGAGCTGCACGAGCCGATCGAGCGCGTCGTCATCGACGTGCCCGAGGAATACGTCGGCTCGATCACGACCAACCTGGGCTCGCGCAAGGGCCAGATGACCAAGATGAGCAACCTCGGCTTCGGGCGCGCGCGCCTCGAGTTCCGGGTGCCGTCGCGTGGCCTCATCGGCTTCCGGACCCAGTTCCTCACCCTCTCGCGCGGGACCGGCCTGCTCAACACCCTCTTCGACGGCTGGGAGCCCTACGGCGGCCCGATGCTCAAGCGGCCCAACGGCGCGATCGTCTCCGACCGCAAGGGCACCGCGACCCCCTACGCCCTGTTCCACCTCCAGCCGCGCGGCGTGCTCTTCGTGAGCGCCGGCGCGGACGTCTACGAGGGCATGATCATCGGCGAGCACAACCGCGAGAACGATCTCGACGTGAACGCCACCCGCGAGAAGAAGCTCACGAACGTGCGCGCCTCCGGCCGCGACGAGAACGTGATCCTCTCGCCCCCCAAGCCGCTGTCGATCGAGAGCGGGCTCGAGTGGATCGATCGCGACGAGCTGCTCGAGGTCACGCCGGACGCGCTGCGGCTGCGAAAGAAGATCCTGGCCTGCAATCGGCGCCCGAAGCGCGTCGCGGGTTGAGCCCGGGCGCGTTTGCGGGTAGATGCCTCGCCATGGGGATGAAGCACGAAATCCACCACGGCCTCGAGCCGGACCTGGCCAAGAAGGCCATCGACAAGGCGATGGAGGCGTACTCGGAGCGCTTCTCCGACTTCAACCCGCGCTTCGCGTGGAAGACCGAGAGCCGCGGCGAGCTCGGGTTCAAGGCCAAGGGCGTCGGCGTCGACGGCTCGATCGAGATCGCGGGACCGAAGATCTTCGTCGATCTCGAGGTCCCGTTCCTGCTCCGCGTCTTCAAGGGCAAGGCGATCGACGTGATCGATCGCGAGGTCAAGAAGTGGGTCGAGAAGGCCCGCGCCGGCGAGCTGTGAGCCTGGCCGCGGTCCTGGACGAGCTTCTGCGCTCGCCGGGCCGCGTCATGACCGAAGACGTCGCGACCTGGTGGGCGTCCCATCGCGCGCTCTCGGCGCGCTGCCACGGACCCTGGGAGGTGGCGGTGCGCGGGGGCGCGCAGGCGGACCGGCTCGGGTTCGCCTTCGCGGCGGGCTACGAGGCGGCGCTCTGGCGGCTCCTGCCGGAGCGCGATCGGCAGGTCCCCGCGGCCCTTTGCGCCACCGAGCGGGGTGGGGTGCACCCGCGCGCGATCGAGACCCGCTTCGAGGGCGGTCGCCTCCACGGCGAGAAGACCTTCGTCACCCTCGGCACCCACGCCGAGGAGCTGCTCGTGCTGGCCCGCGAGGGCGAGGTGGACGGTCGCCCGTCGCTCGCGCTGGTGCGCGTCGCGGCCGACGCCGACGGCGTCTCGTTGACCCCGCTCCCCCCGACCCCGTTCGTGCCGGAGATCCCGCACGCGTCGGTGCGCTTCGAGGGCGCGCCCGGCGAGCGGCTGCCCGGCGACGGCTGGTCCGATCACGTGCGGCCCTTCCGCACCGTCGAGGACGTGCACGTGCACGCGGCGCTCCTCGGCTGGCTGCTCGCGATGGGCTGGCTCGACCCGGACGCGCGTGAGCGCGCGCTCTCGATCCTGCTGAGCCTGGAGGGCCTCTCGCGCTGCGATCCCTCCTCCGCCGCGACGCACCTCGCGCTCGCGGGCGCGATCGCTCAGACCCAGGCCCTGGTCGAGGGCTGTGACCTCGCCGCCCTCGACGGCGCGGACCGGGACCGGTGGGAGCGCGATCGCGCGCTGCTCCGGGTGGCCGGGAAGGCCCGCGCGGCCCGCCGCGACAAGGCACGCGCGAGCTTCGTGCTACCCCTGGGCACATGAGCGAAGAGATCCGAGCGTCGGTCGGGGGCCCCGTCCTCTACGAGGTCGAGGTGCGCGGTCGCGAGGGCGAGCTCCGCTCGGGCGGAGATCCCGTGGGCCGCTTCGAGCTGGGCCCCGGCCAAGCGCGCGTCACCCTGGAGGGCGGCGAGGTCGTCCTGGCCGCGGCCTGCTCGGGGGGCGCGCGCGTCTGGAGCCGCGCCGGCAGCCGTCGCGTCACCCGCCGCGGCGCCACCGCCGTCGTGGGCGGCGTGCTGCGGGTCGGCCCCGACGACGACGCCCTCTTCCTCGTCACCGCCGCGCTGGCCGCGCACGCCGCGGGCTGATCATTAGCGCACGCCGCTCGGCGTGAAGCTCGGAGAGTCGAAGCTCAGCCGGGTCCGCTCGTCGTCCTCGCCGTAGCGCGTGGCGTCCTCGTCGCTGGTCCAGTCCTCGACGTCGAAGACCAGCTGGTGCTTGTCGATCGCGATCACGTCGCCCGGCACGAGGGGGCGCTCGTCCCGCACGCGCTCGCCGTTGACGAAGGTCCCGTTGCGGGTCTGGTGGTCGATCAGCCAGAAGGTGCCGCCCCGGAAGCGCACCGACGCGTGGCGTCGGCTCACGGTGTCGTGGTCGATGACCACGCTGACCACGTCGCGCTCGGACGGCTTGCGCCCGATGACGGTGAGCTCGCCGAGGTCGTGGCGGACCGCGCCCGACGCGCCGGTCGTGTCCATGAGGTACGCCTTCGGCATCACCGGCGCCGGCGCCTTCGGGCGCGTGGGCCCCGCCGGGTCCGCGGAGGCGGATCGGCGCCGGAGCCGGACCACGACGAACACCACCACCGCGAACGCGAGCAGGCCCAGCGCGGCGGCGAGCGCCCACACCGGCGCCTCTCCGGTCTCCTCGCCCTCGTCCGTCGGCGTGGACGCGGCGGGCGCCTCGACCTCGGGCGCTGCCACCCGGGACGCTGCCTCCTGGGACGCTGGCACCTGGGACGCTGGCACCTGGGGGGCGGCTACGTCGGCCTCCGGCGCCGCCGCGACGTCTTGCCGGGCCGCGTCGAGGCGCTCGAAGGCCGCCTCGAGGTCCTCCGCGCGCAGCACCCGCTCGTAGGAGCCCGAGGTGCGCCGGGTGACGCTCTCGATGATGCGGAAGTCGGCGTCCTCGGTGAACGCGATGCCGTAGAGCCGGATGCCGGCGTCGGCCGCCGACTCGGCCAGCCCCTCCGCCAGCCAGTCCTCGAGCTCTTCGTCCCGGTCCGGGTCGCCCGAGTCCACGCGTCCGTCGGTGAGGAACACGATGGCCGGCCGCGCCCCCTCCCGACCGCCCGTGCGGAGGTGGTAGACCGCGCGCTCGATCGCGGCCGGGAGGTTGGTCAGGCGCCCCCGGTAGCTCACGTGCGCGTCGAGCGCCTCCGCGAAGCGCGCCTCGTCGGGGTGGCCGAGCGGGGTCACCAACCGCGCGGTCTCGTCGAAGACCAGCAGCGCCACCCGGGCGTCGTCTCCGCGCCGCGCCACGAAGCGCTCGACCGCGACGGGCGCCAGATCGTTCGGGTCGTTCCGGCGCATGCTGCCGGAGTTGTCGAGCACGATCACGATGTCCTCCTGCGCCCGGGCCGGGCCGGCGAGCGCGAGGAGCGCGCAGCAGGAGAGCGCGAGCGCGAGGCGGGCGAACATCGTCGAGAGACACAGTAACCCCGGTTCGCGATCGCGACGAGATCACCGGGCCGCGACCCACTCGCCGTGGAAGGCGACCGGCATCAGCGGCAGGCGGGCGCGGGCGACGGGCGCGAGCGTCTCGTCGAGGATCACCAGAGTGGTCGACTCCCGCTCCGCGTCCGAGACGAGCGCGAGCACGTGGGCGGGGCCGCCGGCCCGATCGGTCGCGATCAGCGGTTCACCCACGAAGGTGCCCGGGGGGGCCGTCCAGAGGCGCGGAGCCTCCCGCGGGCCGTCGAGATCGACGCGGAGCACGCTGTCGAAGGGATCGGAGTGGCGCGGGTCCGCTCGGCAGGCGCCGACCATCCAGGGGGCGGCGCGGCCGCGCGCGCGAGGCGCGACCCGCGGGAAGTCCACGCCGTGCGGCGCCAACCGCTCCCAGCTCGCCTCGCTCGACCCGTCCGGCGCCGTGACGCGGTAGAGCCGCTGGGGGCCGCGCGCGTCGGGCAGCCCGGGGTCCAACGGGCGGCTCGGGCCCTGGTAGCCGAGCTCCTCTCCGAACGAGAAGTCGTCGAACGCGCAGGCGTCCACCACCACCGCGCCGTCTCGCTCGAAGGCGTTGGCGAAGTGCACCACGAAGGCCGAAGACGGCAGGGTCACGCGGCGGATCCGGCCTCCGCGCCGCGGGACGAGGATCAGCTCGCCGGGCGCGTCCGGCCGCGTCCGGATCGCCGAGAGCAGGGTGCCCGCGCCGACCAGGCTGCGCGCCAGGGCCCACGGGCGGAGGGCGATGGGGTTGCCCGCGACGACGTACCAGCGCTCCGTGAAGGCGAAGTCGTGCACGAAGCCGAGGCCGGGCAGAGGAGCCTCTCGCTCGGCGACGACGCGGCCGCCGCGGTCGACCTCCCGGAAGCGCAGCGTGGTCCGGCGTCCCATGGCGACGCTGCAGAGGATCAGCCGGTCCTCGTGGGGATCGTGGTGCATGTGGGCCAGCGTCGCCTGGTCGGCGATCGCGCCTCCGAACGTCTCGACGCCGAGGGTCTCGAGCGTGTCCGGATCGAGCGCGTGGGGGGCGCCGCCCTCCCAGCCGGCCAGCAGTCGACCGCCCCACGGGACGAGGGTGGTGTTCGCGACGTTGCGTGGCTCGCCGCCACCGAGGTTGCGCCAGAACCGGGAGTCCGGGTTGGTCGCCAGACCGCGGTGCACGAGCCGCCCGGCCCGCTGCTCGTCCCGGAGCACGCGAGTGCGCACGAAGCGCGCGCGGAGGACGACGCCGCCGTCCGGCTCGAGCCCGTAGGAGCGCACGTAGCCGTGGCCGTCGAAGGGATGCGCGAGGCGGTCGCCGATCTGCGTCCATCCGGGGCCGTTGGAGAGCAGGCGGCCGCCGCGCAGGGAGGACGGGATCTGGCCTTCGATCGCCCCGGGAGGAACCCGGAGGTCGAGATCTCCGGGCGCCGCCGTCATCACCCGGTTCCAGGCTCGCTCGCGCTCCGCGTCCTTCACGCGTCGTCCTCCAGCGCCGCGATCATCCGGTCCAGCACGCGCGGCAGTCGTCGCCGGTCCGTCGCCGAGAGCGTGGTCGCGGCGGCGCGCTCCATCCGGTCGAGCGCGGCCAGCCCTCGCTCGAGCGGGGCGTCGGGCGCCACCTTCACGAGCCGCGCGCGTGGGTCGGCTGGATCTCGCTCGCGGATCACGACGCCCGCCGCCTCCAGCCGGGCGAGCGCCGCAGACACCGTGGGCGGCCGGACCGAGAGCAGCGCGGCCAGCTCTCCCTGCCGGAGCCCGCCCTCGGCGCGCATCACCTCGCCGACCAGCCGCAGCTCCGCGACCGTCAGGTCGAGCGCGGCCAGCTCTCTCGCGAGCCGCCCGTGGAAGGCCGCGGAGAGCGCCCAGAGGCGCTCGGTGAGCGGATGGTCGGCCACCCTCGTTAGTTAGCCTAACTATGTAGGGCGCGTCCAGCCGTCAGCTGAGGCCGAGCCGGAGGAGCAGGCTGGCCGCGAAGGCGAGCGCGCCGGCGCCGGCGGTGAGGAAGGCGAGGTGCCGGGGGCGCACGAAGGAGGACGAGGCCGGTCTCGCAGCCGCGGCGCGCCACACCACCGTCGCCGCGCCCTCGTCGGCGCCGACCTCGTCCTCGACCTCGTAGGGCCGGGCCGCCGAGAGCCGCGGGAGATCGATCTCGGTCTGGGTCACCTCGAGGCTGCGGCGGAGCTCCGTCGCGATCGCCTCGAGCCGGCCGGCCACCGCGCCGGCGTCGCGCGGCCGCTCGGCGGGATCCTTCTCCAGGAGCGCGGCGACCAGGAGGTCCAGCTCCGCCGGGACCGGCGCCCACGGGGCGGCCTGGCGAAGGCGGGGCGCCGGGCGCGTCACCTGGGCGCGGAGCGTCTCCAGCGGGTCGCCGGTCTTGAAGGGCGGCTCGCCGACGATCATCTCGAACAGCAGGAGCCCGAGCGCGTAGAGATCGGTGGTCGGGCCCAGCGGCTTCCGGGTCGCGGCCTCGGGGCTCATGTAGACCGGGGTGCCGAGCACCCGGTTGACCCCGGTGAGCGGCTCCCACTCGTCCTCGTCGTCGAGCAGCTTCGCGATGCCGAAGTCGAGCACCTTCACCGTGCCGTCCTCGCAGAGGAAGACGTTGGCCGGCTTGAGGTCGCGGTGCAGCACGCCGGCCTCGTGGGCGGCGCGCAGCCCCTTGGCGACGTCGGCGGCGATCCGCAGCGCCTCGAGGAGCGGCACCTGACCGCGATCCAGGCGCTCCAGGAGGCTCTCTCCCTCGAGCATCTCCATCGCGATGTAGTGCTCGCCGCCGTCCGAGCCGAAGTCGAAGAGGGTGACCACGTGCGGGCTCGTGATGCGCCCCGCCGCCCGCGCCTCGCGCGCGAAGCGAGCCGCGGTCACCGCGTCCGCGCGCCGCTCCGGCCGGATCACCTTGAGCGCCACCCGCCGGTCCAGCCCGAGCTGCGCGGCCACGTAGACCCGCCCGATGCCGCCCTGCCCGAGGAGCCCCAGGACCTGGTAGCGCCCGGCGACGGTGCGTCCGCTGAGGGTGTGCTGCCAGGGGGTCTGCGAGTCGTTCATGCGGCCTCCTGTCTCCGAGGACCGCAATGCTCGTGCCACACGCCACGTGGCGGTTTGCCGGCAGCCGGCCCCCTCGGTGGGGACCAGACCCCCCGGGCTCCGGCGCCTCCGACGCGTCAGGTGGCCAGCGAGCCAGCCAGGCGGCGGCCCTCTCTCCGGCGTGGCGGCCGGGGTGACCCCGCGGCATGCTGCGCGCCGTGTCGGTCCTGGACGCCCAGCAGCTCACTCGCACGTACGGCGTTCGCACCGTGCTCGGCGGGGTCTCGCTCACCCTGACCGAGGCCGATCGGGTCGGGCTGGTGGGGGCCAACGGATCGGGGAAGTCGACGCTCGGGCGGATCCTCGCCGGGGTGGAGGAGCCGGACTCGGGGCAGGTGGTCTCGCGGCGCGACGCGCGGGTGGGCTACCTGCCGCAGGAGCCGGTCTTCGAGGGCGACCCGACCGCGCGGGAGGCGGCGCTCTCGGGGCTGACCCGGTGGATGGAGGCCAAGGAGGCGCACGACGCGATCAGCGCGAAGCTGGCCGTCGGGCAGGGCGACACCGAGGCGCTCCTCGAGCAGCAGGCGGAGGCTGGCGCGCGCATCGAGCAGCTCGGCGGCTGGGACCGCACCCACGCCGCGGAGGCGATGCTCGACAAGCTGGGCGTGCGCGACCACGGGCAGCGCGTGTCGTCGATGAGCGGCGGGGAGCGTCGCCGCGTCGACCTGGCGCGTCTGCTGGTCTCGCGGCCCGACGTGGCCATCCTCGACGAGCCGACCAACCACCTCGACGTCGACACGATCGAGTGGCTCGAGGGGCACCTCCAGCACGAGCAGCCGGGCGCGCTGCTCCTGATCACGCACGACCGCTTCTTCCTCGACCGGGTGGTGAAGCGCACCGCGGAGCTGTCGGGCGGAGAGCTGCGGATCTACGAGGGCGGCTACGAGGCCTACCTCGAGGCGAAGGCCGAGCGGGAGGCCTTCGAGCAGCGCGTGGAGAAGAACCGGCAGAACTTCCTGCGGCGCGAGCTCGACTGGCTGCGGCGGCAGGCCCCGGCCCGCACGAGCAAGCAGAAGGCGCGCACCGATCGCGCGAACGCCGCGCTCGCCCAGGACGGCCCGCGCTCGCGCAAGGACGTCGCGCTGCACGTCGAGACGGTCCGGACCGGCAAGACGGTGCTCGAGCTCGAAGAGCTGCGCCTCGAGGTGCCCGGGCGCACCCTGGTGGAGGGGTTGACCCTCACCCTCGCGCCGGGGGAGCGGGTCGGGATCGTCGGGCCCAACGGGAGCGGCAAGACCACCCTGCTCCGCGCGGTGCTCGGAGAGCACGAGCCGGCGGGCGGCAAGGTCACGCTCGGGCAGAACGCGCGCATCACCTACTTCGGGCAGGCGCGCGAGGGGCTCGACGAGGACGCGACGGTGCTCGAGAACGTGGCCGGCGGTCGGCAGCGGGTGACAGTCGGCGAGCGCACGATGGACGCGCGCGGCTACCTCGAGCGCTTCCTCTTCGACTACGAGCAGCAGGTGCAGCCGGTCCGGGTGCTGTCCGGCGGCGAGAAGGCGCGGTGTCTGCTGGCCAAGCTGCTGCTGACGCCCGCCAACTTGCTCATCCTCGACGAGCCGACCAACGACCTCGACGTGCCGACCCTGGCCGCGCTCGAGGAGATGCTGGTGGAGCTGAACGGGACCGCGCTGGTCGTCACCCACGACCGCTGGTTCCTCGACCGGGTGGCCACCGCGACGCTGGCGTTCGAGGGCGACGGTCGCGTGGTGCGATACCCCGGCGGCTACACGACCTACAAGGCGCTGCGCGGCGAGGAGGCCGCGCAGGTCGAGAAGGCCGAGAAGGTCGAGAAGAAGGAGCGCGCGCCGAAGCCCAAGAAGAAGGGGCTCACCTACGGCGAGCGGCTCGAGCTCGAGGGGATCATGGACGTGATCGCCGCGGCCGAGGAGAAGGTGGGCGCCCTCGAGACGCGCCTCGCCGACCCGGCCCTCTACGAGGGCGGCGGCGACGAGGCGGCGACGCTCTCGCGCGAGCTCGAGGCGGCGAAGGCGGAGCTCGACGCCAAGGTCGCGCGCTGGGAGGCGCTCGAGACCAAGAAGGCGATGGACTAGAGGTTGCCCTCGAAGACCACCTGGATGGTGACCTCGGCGCCGGTCTCGTCCTCGACGATCACCGCGCTCGGGGTGGTGTCGAGCACGTAGACGACCTTGTCGTCCGGCATGATGAGCTCGTCCTCGACGTCGATGTCGGTGGGCACGATGATGACGTCGCGCCCGCGCCGCCGCTGACGACGCACCCGGCGTCGCACCCGCGCGCGCGCTCGGCGCCGGGCTCGCCGCGCCCTCCGTCGCCACCGCCGCTCGCGCCGCCGCTGCCGCCGCTCTTGCCTCCGGTCGCGGCGCCGCTCGCGCCGCCGCTCGCCTCGTTGGGCCTCGGCGTCGTCGGGGAAGAACAGCGCGGCGAAGGCGGCGGCGAAGAGCCCGAGGGCCTCGCGTCGCCCGAGATCGTCGTGGTCGTCCATGGCTCCAGGGTAGCGGATGGCCGCGGCTTTTTTGAGGCCCGGCCCGAGGACGCCGAGAATCGGAATGCCCGCGCCGACCGCGGGCGTCGGAGGTGTCGTCGTGTCTCGCGTGTGGTCGATCGGGTTGTTGGTGTGGTCGCTCGGCTGCGGCGGCGCGCCTCCTCCTCCCGCCTCCCACGCCAGCGCGACCCCCCGCATCGAAGCGGAGGCGACCCCGCCCGCCCCGGACGCGGACGCGGACACCGACACGGACACGGACACGGCGCCGGACTCGGCTTCGGCCCCGGACCCGGACTCGGCATCGGACTCGGCTTCGGCTTCCGCTCCGTCATCGGACGAGGAGCCACCGAGTGAAGCCGCCGCTCCGACCTTCGCTCCCGCGGTGATCGAGAACGTGCGCGCCATCGCCGCCCGCCGCGCGCGCAACCCGGACGTGTTCATCAAGGTCGGCGACTCGGCCACCGTGAACCGGGCGTTCATGCAGTGCTTCTCGAACGACGACGAGGTGATGCTCGACGGCCGGGCCGAGCTCCGCCCGCTCATCGAGACCATTCGCGGGGCCCGGGCGCGCGGGACCGACTCCTTCCGACGCCAGAGCCGCGCGGCGGGCGTGGGCTGGAGCGTGTATCGGGTGCTCAGCGGGTCCTCGTCGGCGATCGCCGAGGAGGTGCGCGCGATGCAGCCGCGCTTCGCCCTCGTGATGTTCGGCGGCAACGACGTCGAGACCGGGAGCCTGCGCCGCTACGAGAGCCGGATGGAGGAGCTGGTGTCCCGGCTCGAGCGCTGGGGCGTCATCCCGATCCTCTCGACCATCCCGCCGCGCAACGACGACCCGGAGGCCGACGCCCAGGTCCCGCGCTTCAACGCCGCGCTCCGCGCGCTCGCCGAGCGCCGTCACCTCCCGCTCGTCGACCTGCACGCGGTGATGGTGGAGCAGCCCGACCGCGGCCTCGCGTCCGACGGAGTGCACCCGAGCGCTCCGGTGCGGGACGGCCGCGCGCACGGCTGCGACCTGACGGAAGCGGGGCTCGCGCACGGTCAGAACGTGCGCAACCTGCTCAACCTCGAGATGATCGCCGCGCTCCGCTCCGTGCTGTAGGTGGTGCTGTAGGTGCGGCGCTGTAGGCGCCGCGGACCCGCATGAGGGCGGGCCCGCGTGGGGGCCGCCCTCCGTGGGCTCAGACGCGGACCTCGCCGTGGTGGCCTTCGTTCGGCTTCACCTGCTCGCCCTTGGCGATCGACTTGGCGGCCTCGTACAGGTAGCTGACCTTCTTCAGCCCGCGCATGTCCCAGTACTCGCCGCGCTCGGCGCGGAAGCGCAGGACGACGAGGCTGGGGTCGTCCTCGCCCTCGGGGAACCAGGCCTTCATCGCCGGGCTCCAGAGGTCCTCGATCACCGCGCGGTCACGGACCACCTGGCCGGTGCCGGTGATCGACACGAAGGCGTCCTTCGACTGCATCGTCACCGCCGCGCGCGCGTCCTTCTCGAGCTCGTCCATCTTGCCGCTGTCCTCGCTGGTCGCGAAGAACAGGTCGCCGTCGGCGCCTCGCTTCGCGACGTGCATCGGCCGGGCCCGCGGCGCCCCGTCGGCGTCCCGAGTGACGAGCATCGCGTCGTCGAAGGATTCGAGGAGCTCCTGAAATCGTTCTCTGTCGTTGCTCATGAGTCTCGCTTTCTTTCTTCCACCCCGGTCGAAGCGTGTTGCGAGACCCACGCCAAGCGCTGCGCGGGCAGCCGGCGACCGCTCGACCGTGTCGTCGCTCATCGCGTGTGGCGCCCTCGCGCGCCCGCGCGTTGCCGAGAACGGGAAACGGCGTATCGTCGCGCCTCGGAGGCGAGTCACGAAATGTCCGAGACCGATCTGCCCGTCACCCACCGCCGCCTGGCGGGGATGCTCTGCCCCCTCTTCTCCATCCGCTCCGCGTCGGACTGGGGCGTGGGCGAGCTCCCGGACTTCACCCGCTTCGCCTCGCTGCTCGAGCGCTCGGGCATGCGGGTGCTGATGACGCTGCCGCTCCTGGAGCCCTCGCCCGGCCAGGAGAGCCCCTACTCGCCGATCTCCGCCTTCGCGCTCGACCCGCTCTACATCTCGCTGGACGCGGTGCCGGAGATGGAGGCGCTCGGCGGCCGCACGGCGCTGTCGACCGAAGACCGCGGCTGGCTGCGCGCCGCCCGGGGCGCGAGCGCGGTGCGGCACGACCTGGTGCGGCCGCTCAAGAAGCGGTGGCTGCAGCGCTGCTTCGCCGAGCTGCGCGAGCGCGGCGCGCCCGAGCGGCTCGCCGACCTCGAGCGCTTCCGCGCCGAGCACGCCCACTGGCTCACCGACTACGCGCTCTTCCGCTGCCTCAAGGAGCACTACCCGCAGAGCTGGCGCGCGTGGCCCGAGCCGCTCCGCAGCAAGGACGAGGCGGCGGTCGCGTCGGTTCGCGCCGAGCACGCCGACGAGATCGCCTTCTACGAGTTCGTGCAGTGGCTCGCCTTCCGGCAGCTCGAGGAGGCGCGCGCCTCGCTGCGCTCGCTCGGCATCCACCTCGGCGGCGACGAGCCCTTCCTGGTCGCCGAGGACAGCGCCGACGTCTGGGGCAATCAGCACCTCTACCGCTTCGACGCCACCGTCGGCGCGCCCCCGGACGCGTTCAGCGCCACTGGCCAGGACTGGGGGCTGCCGCCGTATCGCTGGGATCGCATCGCGGCCGAGGACTTCGCGCTCTTCCGCCGACGCGGCGAGCACGCGGCGCGGCTCTTCGACCTCGTGCGGATCGATCACGTGGTCGGCCTCTACCGCACCTACCACCGCCCCATCGATGGGTCCGAGCCCTACTTCGTGCCCGGCGCGGAGGGCGCGCAGCGGGCGCAGGGCGAG
Source organism: Myxococcota bacterium (assembly GCA_036149055.1). Taxonomy (GTDB): domain Bacteria; phylum Myxococcota_A; class Polyangia; order Polyangiales; family Sandaracinaceae; genus JAVJQK01. The sequence goes on from JAYZQJ010000122.1 coordinate 14,351, forward strand.
GCGGTCCTGAACGCCTTCGCCGAGGCGGGCGCGGCGCTGATCGCCGAGGATCTCGGCGTCATCCCCGACTTCGTGCGGCACTCGCTCGAGCAGATGGGCGTGCCCGGCTTCCGGGTGCTCCGCTGGGAGGAGCGCGACGGCCGCTTCCGCCAGCCGGCCGAGTGGCCCGCGCTCAGCGTGGCCACCAACGGCACCCACGACACCGAGACCACCGCGGTGTGGTGGGAGGCGATGCCCGACCACCAGCGCGCGGCCATCCGGGAGATCCCCGGCCTCGGCGAGGTGCCGGAGGATCTGGCCGTCTCCTACAACCACCACGTGCACCGCGCGCTGCTCGAGTCGCTCTACGCGAGCCCGAGCCACCTCGCGCTCATCCCCGTGCAGGACGTCTTCGGCCTGCGCGAGCGGATCAACACGCCCAACACCGTCGGGCCGCAGAACTGGTCGTGGCGGCTGCCGTGGTCCCTCCACACGATGGACCGCGAGGATCACGTCGGCGGCGCGCTCGACGACCTCGGATCGCTCGCCCGCCGCACCGGTCGCCTCGGCCGCTGACGCTGGCGCCCCCGGTCGGACTCTGATGTGATGGGGCGGTGAGCGAGCTCCGCAGCCACGGGCTCGGGCTGCGCGTTCAGATCATGGTCGCGCTCGGGGTGGGGTTCGCCCTCTCGGTGCTCCTGATCGGGCTCGCGACCGCGCGCCTCGGCAGCCGCGCGATCGACGCCGACCGACGGCAGGCGGCCGAGGGCACCGCCGGCGTGCTCCTCGCGGCGGCCGCGCTCGACGCGGAGGGCCGTCAGCGGGCGCTCGAGGCGGCGGTCGCGCGCGGCTCGGTGATCGGCGCGGAGCTCGAGGTCGGGGGCGAGGTCGCCCGCGCGGGGAGGCTGGACGAGGTCTCGGTCGAGCGCGCCGAAGGCGAGGCCAGGGTGCGGCTCGCGATCGAGTCGGCCGAGAAGCAGCGCTCGCTCCCGGGGCTCCTCTTCCTCTACGTGGGGGTGACCGCGGCCGCGATCCTGCTCGTGAGCTACGTGCTCCTGACCCGGCTGATCGTGCGACCGGTGGAGCAGCTGACCCGGGCGAGCGAGCGGCTGGCCCGGGGGAGCGGCGCGGCCCGGGTCGAGATCCGGGGCGCGGCGGAGATCGCGCGGCTCGCCCTGGCCTTCAACGACATGCAGACCCAGCTCGCGGAGGAGCGCGGCGCGTTGAAGGCGCGCCTGGCCGAGCTCGAGGCGATGACCCGCGAGCTCTCGACCGCGCAGCGCTCGCTGGTGCGGAGCGAGAAGATGGCCTCGGTGGGGCGGCTCGCCGCGGGGGTCGCCCACGAGATCGGCAACCCGCTCACCTCGATCGTGGGGCTGGTGGAGCTGGTCGAGGACGGCGACCTCGAGCCGGACGAGCAGCGCGAGTTCCTGCGGCGGGTGCGCAAGGAGACCGAGCGCATCCACCACATCATTCGCGACCTGCTCGACTTCGCGCGCGACGACGCCCAGCCGGACGAGCTCGACGAGGGCTGCGACCTGGTCGAGGTGGTGGAGGACGCGGTGCGGCTGGTGGGCCCGCAGAAGGACCTCCGGCAGGTCACCCTGGAGCGCCGCTTCGCGGAGGGCTGCCCGCCCGCGCGGGGCTCGGCGGCGCGCATGTCGCAGGTCGTGCTCAACCTGCTGCTCAACGCCGCCGACGCGATCGACGGCGAGGGCACGATCCGCCTCGAGGTCCGGGAGGACCAGGGCTGGGTCGAGCTGGTGGTGCACGACAGCGGCCCCGGCATCGCCGAGGGCGTGCGCGACCAGCTCTTCGAGCCGTTCGTGACCACCAAGCCGACCGGGGAGGGCACCGGGCTGGGGCTCGCGGTCTGTCACGCGATCGTCGAACAGTACGGAGGCGCCCTGGAGGCCGCGAACGCGCCCGAAGGAGGGGCGCGCTTCGTCGTCCGGCTGCCCGCGGCAGATGACCGCGAGGGCCGCGTCGGATAGGATGCGGAGGTGCCCCGCCGCGTGTCCGCGCGCAACGTTCGCCGACTCCTCCACGGCCTCACGCTGATCGTGGTGTCGTCGAGCATGGTGGCGTGCACCCTCGACCGCGAGGGGCAGCGCGAGCGCGACTCCGGCGTCGTGGCGATGGACGCCAGCGCGGGCGACGCGGGGCGGGACGCGGCCGCGCCGGTGGACGCGCGCGTCGAGCCCGACGGCGGTCTCCCGCCCGACGACGCTGGGCCGCCCGACGACGCTGGGCCGCCCGTCGACGCCGCGCCGCCCGACGACGCGGCGCCGCCCGACTCCAGCGTCGACGGCGGGGGCGACGGCGGCCTCTCGCTGCCCGACGCCGGCTCCTGCCCGCCCACCTGCAGCTGCGCCCCCGAGGCCTGCGGGGACAGCTGCACGTGCACCGCGGCCTGTCCCTGCGCGCGCACCTGCGGCGGCGACTGCGACTTCACCTGCACCGGCGCGGCCCGCTGCGAGCTCGCCGCGGCGGGGGCGAGCAACGCCAACGCCACCTGCATGGGCAGCGCCAGCTGCGTCATCGAGGCCGACGGCGCCTCCAACGCGACCGTCAACTGCTCCGGCTCGAGCGCGTGCCGGGTGAGCTGCCGGAGCACCTCCAACTGCATGGTGAGCTGCGGCAGCGGAGACTGCGTGCTCGACTGCGCGGGCTCCTCCCTGGACAACTGCCAGATCACCGGCTGCCCGACCGCGGTCTCCCGCTGCCCGGGGACCGACACCTTCGTCTGCGGGGCGAGCTGCCCCTGAGAGGTACCGAGAATGCGACGAATCTTGCTTTGTGGCTCGCTCCTGTTCCTCGCCGGCTGCGACTGCAGCGGTCCCCCCTCCGGGCAGCCGTGCGAGAGCGAGGCCGACTGCGAGAGCGACCAGGTCTGCGTGGACAACCTCTGCCAGGCTCGTCCCGACGGCGGCGGAACGGGCACCGAGGACGGCGGAGACATGTGCGCGGCGGACGAGGTCCTCTGCGGCTTCCGGTGCTGCGCCGCCGGTCAGGTCTGCAGCGCCGGCGTCTGCGCCACCGACTGCGGCGGGGCCCCGGTCTGCGGCGGCACCAACTGCTGCGGCGCGGGTGAGGAGTGCCTCGACGGGGCCTGCGTGGTCGAGTGCGCGGACGAGGCCAACCGCTGCGGCACGATGGGCGAGCAGTGCTGCACCGCCGATCAGGCCTGCCTCTCCGAGGCGTGCGTCGACCTCGGCGATCCCTGCACCCTGACCGAGGAGTGCGACGTCGACGAGATCTGCCTGCCCAGCCTCATGCGCTGCGTGCCCCGCGACTCGGTCGAGGTCTGCGAGTTCCGGCCGCCGGTCGGCTCCTTCTCGCCGCGGGTCGCGTGTCAGTGGCGCCCGCCGGCGGGGAGCTCCAGCACCTACGACGATGTCGTGATGACGCCCTCGGTCATGAACCTCACCGACGACAACGGCGACGGGCTGACCAACACGCTCGACATCCCGGACATCGTCTTCATCGCGTTCGACTACCAGGCCAACGGCTGCTGCACCGCTCGCGGCCGGCTGGTCGTCATCAGCGGCGCCTGCAACGCGGACGGCACGATGAACACCCACGCGATCATCGAGGCCCCCTTCGTGGACAACTCCTCGGGCGTGGCCCTCGGCAACCTCCACCCGGACTCGATGCCGGGCGAGGCGAACCCGGAGATCGTCACCGTCATCCGCGGCGGCGGCACCATCGCCTGGCGCCGGACCGCCGACGACGGCAGCGCCTGGGAGGAGATGTGGCGCAACACCACCTACCCGACCAGCGCGCAGAACTCCTCGGGCGCGCAGCCCTCGCTCGCCGACATCGAGGGGGACGGGCAGCCGGAGGTCATCGTCGGCAACGTGGTGCTCGACGGGCTCACCGGCGCGGTCATCTGGGACGGCGACATGACGGTCGGGCCCAACTCCGGCGTCGGGAACAACGCGTTCCTCGGCCCGGCGTCGACGGTGGCCGACATCGACCTCGACGGGGTGATGGAGGTCATCGCCGGCAACACCGTGTACGACGGCCGCACCGGCGCCGAGGAGTGGAGCTTCACGTACGGGCCCACCGCGCCCTCGTCGTGTCAGGGCTCGGTGCCGTGCGACGGCTTCAACGCGGTCGGGGACTTCGACGACGACCGCGAGGGCGAGGTCGTCGCGGTGCGTCAGGGCGAGGTCTTCGTGTGGAACCACGACGGCTCGCTGCTGCACCAGGTGACGATCCCGTCCGACGACTGCGCCCGCAACGAGAGCGGCCCGCCGACGGTCGCCGACTTCGACGGTGACGGCCGCCCGGAGATCGGCACCGCGGGCGCCGACTTCTACGTCGTCGTCGACTTCGACTGCGTGGGCGACCCGCTCCCCAGCGAGTGCGCGTCCGAGAACATCCTCTGGACCGTGCCGAACCAGGACTGCTCGAGCCGCGCGACCGGCTCCAGCGTGTTCGACTTCGAGGGCGACGGCGCGGCCGAGGTGGTCTACGCGGACGAGACGACCTTCCGCATCTTCGACGGCCGCACCGGCGCGATCCTCTACGAGGACACCACGCACCAGAGCAACACCCGCATGGAGATGCCGATCGTGGTCGACGTGGACAACGACGGGAAGAGCGAGGTGGTCATCCCCGAGCCGAACCGGTCGAGCGCGACGCTCGGCGGGATCGAGATCTGGGAGGACATGGACAACAACTGGGTGCGGACCCGCCGGGTCTGGAACCAGCACACCTACCACGTCACCAACATCACCGAGGACGGTCAGGTGCCGCGCCGGGAGGAGCCGAACTGGCTCAACGGGCGCCTCAACAACTTCCGCCAGAACGTCCAGCCGGGCGGCCTCTTCGACGCGCCGGATCTGCAGGTGCTCGACATCCAGGTGGGCGAGTGCCTCCCCTCGGGCACGCTCCGTATCGAGGTCACGGTGTCGAACCGGGGCGCGCTCGGCGTGCCGCCGGGGATCGCGGTGGTGGCGCGCGGGACGCGGCTGCCCGACATGACGGTCCAGGACCTCGGCGTGCAGTTCACGATGACCACGCTCCTGCCGGGTCAGAGCGAGGTGCTGGTCTTCGAGTGGACCGAGCCGGGCGCCTTCACCTTCCGCGACTTCACGGTCGAGGCGATCGTGGACGACGACGGCACCGGCGCCGGCGCCTACAACGAGTGCGACGAGGACAACAACGCCTTCGTCAGCGAGACGCTGATGACCTGCTCGCTGGGGTGAGCGTCGGATCGTGACCGAGGCCGCACGCGGGGGGGCCGTGCGGCCGGCGCGCGATCTGCGGTTCCGGGTGAAGGGATCGCTTGCACGCACGGTCGAACCGTCTACAAACCCTGGAATTCGTGCGCTACCTGCTCCTCGCCGCCGTCCTGCTCGCGCCCTCGCTGGCGAAGGCGCAGGCGTGCGTGGGAGAGACCGCGGCCTGCGTCGAGCAGGCCAACCGGATGGTCGACGAGGAGCGGATCGGCGAGGCGGTGCCGCTCTACCGCGGCGCGTGCAACCGGCGCGACGCGGAGGCCTGCCGAAGGCTCGGCGCGCTCTACGCGCTCGGGCGCGGCGTGCCCCAGGAGCTGCCCCGCGCCGGGACCCTCTTCGGGCTCGCGTGCGACGGCGGCAACCTGCACGGCTGTCTGCACCTCGGGCTCATGCACCTGAGCGGGCGCGGGGTGGTCGAGGACCCGGCGCGCGGCGCGGCGCTGATCGAGCGGGCCTGCCAGGGCGACGTGCCCGGCGCCTGCGACCACCTGGCCCGCTGCTACCAGGAGGGCCTCGGCGTGGAGGCCGACCCCGCGCGGGCCGCGACGCTCCGGACCCGCGCCTGCCAGGGGGGCGACATCAGCGCCTGCGTCGGCCAGGCCCGGGCGCTCGAGGAGAGCCGCCCCGAGGAGTCGGCGCGCCTCTACCGGCGGGCCTGCGAGCGACGCGAGGCGTCGGCCTGCCTGCGGCTCGGCGAGATGACGAGGGACGGCGTGGGCTCGGCGCGCGATCCGTCGGCGGCCAGCGTGTGGTTCGCGCGCGCGTGCGCCGGCGACGTGATGGAGGGCTGCACCGAGCTCGGCCTGCTCCACGAGGACGGCCGCGGGGTCGCCCGGGACCTCGACCGCGCGGTGCAGCACTACCAGCGCGCCTGCGACGCCGGCCACCTCCGGGGCTGCAGCAACCTCGGGCGCATGGTCGAGCGCGGCGACGGAGTCCCCCAGGACGTGGCGCGGGCTCGCGGGCTCTATCAGCGCGCCTGCGACGGCGGCGCCCACGTCGGCTGCGCGAACCTCGGGCTGCTCTACGAGGAGGGGACCGGCGTCGAGCGGGACCCGGCGAGGGCGGCGACGCTCTACCGTCAGGCCTGCGAGGGGGACGCGCCGCTCGGCTGCACCTACCTCGGGGCGCTGCACGAGGCGGGGCGCGGTGTCCCGCGCGACCGGGCCGAGGCCGCGCGCCTGCACGGTCGCGCCTGCGAGGCGGGCGTCTCGGTGGGCTGCACCGCGCTCGGCGTCTTGCGCGAGCGTGGCCAGGGCGTGACCCAGGATCTGCCCGCCGCCTCCCGCCTGTACGCCCAGGCCTGCGATCGCGACGACCCCTACGCCTGCGTCCGGCTCGGCCGGCTCTACGAGGGCGGGCGCGGCGTCGCGCGGGATCCGGCCGGCGCCTCGCGCCTCTATCTCCACGCCTGTGACGCGCGCGAGCCCCTGGGCTGCACCCACCTCGGCCTCCTCTACCAGGCGGGCGAGGGCGTCGCGCACGACGACTCCGAGGCGACGGCGCTCTTCCGGCGCGCCTGCGACGCCGACGAGCTGCGGGGCTGCAACTCGCTCGGCTACATGCTCGAGCGCGGCCGCGGCGTGGTGCAGAACCTCGACCGCGCGGTCGAGCTCTACACCCGGGCGTGCGACGGCGGGCTCCTCCGGGGCTGCAACAACCTCGGCTACCTCCACCTCCGCGGCGACGGGGTGCCGCAGGATCCCGCGCGCGCGGCCGCGCTCTTCCGCCGCGCCTGCGAGGGCCAGAACGCGCTGGGCTGCAACAACCTCGGCACGCTGCACCTCCAGGGCACCGGCGTGCCGGCCGACCCGACGCGGGCGGCGGCGCTCTTCGCGCAGTCCTGCGACGCCGGCGAGGGCCGCGGCTGCTACAACCTCGCGCTCCTGCACCGCTCCGGCCGAGGCGCCCCCCAGGACGCCGCCCGAGCCACCGAGCTCTTCGCCCGCGCCTGCCAGCTCGACTACGAGCCCGCCTGCCGGCGCTGACCCTGCCAGCGCTGACCCCGCCAGCGCTGACCCTGCCAGCGCTGACCCTGCCGACTCGAGAGGTGGGAAACGATGGGGGGGCACCCCACGCCCGCTTCCACGACGACCGACCCGAGACGACG
>JAYZQJ010000123.1:0-20958 GCA_036149055.1 Myxococcota bacterium
GAGGGGCCGGGGGGAGCGGCGCCGGGGGCGCGGGGATCGCCTTCGGCGTCGTCGCGCTCCACCTCCTCCGGCTCGGGCGGCTCCCCGAGCGCGACGTGCATGGCGAGGGCGCCGCTGGCGCCGAGGGCCACCGCGCTCACCGCGATCACGAGGGCGGCGGCGAGGTTGCGTCGGGGGCGCGGGGCGGGGACCACCGGGGCGTGGAGCCACGGGGTGCTGGCGTAGGGGAGGCTGTCCCGCGGCGCCGGGTGGGGCGCGCGGGCGACGAGCTCGACCAGGGGGACGCTCTCGCGCGCGTCGTCGGGGGAGGGCGGAGGGGGCAGGGTGAAGAGGAGCTCGCTCGAGGGGCGAGCGTGGGGAGCGGCGGCGGCGTGGCACGCGTCGCAGAACGCGCGCGACGCCGACGCGCGGGGCGTCGCGGACATACCGCAGCGTTCGCACGTCGTGTGCATCGGAGACCTCCGAGGGGAAGCGGCGAGCGCGGGGCTCGCGCGGGGGCTGAAGAGCGGGTGCGTGGAGATCGACGGGGCGCGCCCCCGATCGATTCAACCCGCGCCGAGAGCGGCGCGGAGCGCCTCGCAGGCGCGCCCGATCGCGGCGTCCGTGGTGGTCGGGCCCACGCTGAGGCGGAGCACGCCGTCGGGGTCGGTGCCCAGCGCGCGGTGAGCCTCGGGCGCGCACTGCAGGCCGGCGGACGCCAGCACGCCGCGCTCGGCCAGCTCGGCCGCCAGCGCGGCCGGCGCGTGGGCCTCGTGGACGAGGGCCAGGGTCGGCACCCGGCCCTCGATCGGAGGTCCCAGGCGGCGCGCGCCGGCGTCGACCGCGGTCGCCTCCAGCGTGGCGATGTGCTCGCGCGCCCGGGCGAGGCGGTCGGGCCGCGCGTCGAGCCAGTCGAGCCCCGCGCCGAGCCCGGCCAGGGCCGCTCGGTCGACCGATCCCGTGTCGCAGTAGCCCGGCATCGGCGCGCAGGGGGCGTCGAGGTCGCACACGGCGCCCGGGGTGGTCATCGTCAGCCTCTCGTGCACGTAGAGGCCGCCGATGCCCCACGGCGCCTGCGGACCCTTGTGACCGGCGAAGGCGAGCAGGTCGACGTCGAGGGCGCGCACGTCGAGGTCGATCCAGCCGGCGACCTGCGCCGCGTCGATCAGCGAGAGCGCGCCGGCCGCGTGCGCGCGCGCGGTGATCTCGGCGTAGGGAGACAGCGCGCCGGTCACGTTGCTGGCCGCGGTCGTGGCGACGAGGCGCGCGCCGGCGTCGAGCGCGGCGTCGAGGGCCGCCAGATCGAAGGGCGCGTCGCCGTCCGGCGGGACGCGCACGATCTCGACCCCGCGCTCGGCGAGCTTCAGCAGCGGCCGCATCAGCGCGTGGTGCTCGAAGCTGCCGCAGAGGACACGGTCGCCGGGCTCCCAGGGGAGGTCCGCGATGGCCACCGCGAGCGCCGACGTGCAGCCCGGCGTCAGGAGCAGCCGCGCGGGATCGGGCACGCCGAGCGCGCGGGCCACCCGGCGATGATCGCGCGCGAAGTCCTCCGCCCAGCGGCCCGGATCGCCCGCGAGCGCGCGCCGCGCCGCCTCCTGGACCGGGGCCGGCTTCGGCCAGCTCGTCCCCGCGTGGTTGAGGTAGACCGACACGAGAGGCGAGCATTCCACGGGTCGCCTGGTCGGGCGAGGGTGCTACCCTCCCGCGCATGCGAGACGACGAGAAGAAGCGAGGCGGTCGGGTGCTGCGGTTCGTGGTGACGGGGGCCTTGCTCGGCGCCCCGCTCGTCGGCTGCGGCGACGGTGAGGTCGAGATCAACGAGCCGTCCCCCGAGGGCCCGATGATCAACGAGCCGGCCGAGGAGACCGTCAACGAGCCGCCGGAGGAGACGACGGCCAACGAGCCCGCTCCGGAGCCGACGGCGAACGAGCCGGTCGAAGAGGCGCCGACCGCGAACGAGGCGCCCGAGCCGGTCGAAGAGCCGACGGAGTGACCCGGGCGTGACCCGCGCCCCGAGCCGCCCGAGCACGGCGCGGCTGGACAAGATCGCCCGGTCGCACATCCAGCGCGATCCGTGGCCGGACTTCGACGCGTTCGACGCGGGTGCCTATCCCGAGGCGCTCCGCGCGCGGACCGCGCGGCAGTGGTGGCGACGCGCGCGCGAGGAGTACGGCTCGATCAACGAGTTCACCCAGGTCGCGCACGCGCTCACCACCCTGCGCGCGCCGATCGGGCTGCTCGGCTCGCTCGCGCGGCTGATCACCGACGAGGTGCGCCACGCGTCGCTGTGCGCGCAGATGGCCGAGGCGCTGCTCCCCGGGCGCGCGCCCGACGAGGTGTTCGACTGGAAGCCCCCGCGCGCGCCGTGGGAGGGCCCGCCGGCCGAGGGCACGCTGCGCTGGGCGGCCGACGCGGTGCTCTGCTCCTGCTGCATCGGCGAGACGATCTCGCGGCCGCTCTTCGAGGCGCTCGCCACGGTGATCACCGATCCGGTGCCCGAGGCGGTGGTGCGGCAGGTCCTGCGCGACGAGCACCTGCACGCGACGTTCGGGTGGGAGGCGCTCGCCTGGATGTGGGAGCGGCTCGACGCCGCCGACCGCGAGTGGCTGCAGGGGCGGCTGGCCAAGCGCCTCGCCGGCTTCGAGCGCGGCTGCCTCGTCGGCGGGGTGACGCTCGAGTCGATCGCGGGCCAGGCGATCGAGGTGGCCCCGCCCGGCGCGGACGCCCCGCCGAACCTCGGGCACCTGGATCCGAAGGTCTACGCGATGATCTTCTACGCGACGCTCGAGGCCGAGGTGCTCCCGCGCTTCGCGGCGCTCGGGCTCGACGCCGAGCGCGCCTGGCGCGAGCGCTCGCTCACTCCGGCCGAGGCCGCGCCATCAGCGTGAGCGGCGTCGCGCTCCCGTCCGCCGGCCCCGCGTAGGCGCCCGCGAAGCCCTCGGAGCGGACCCGGCCGTCATGGTCACGGTCGCGGTCCGGCACGTCGGGCAGCTCCGCCGGGTCGACGGTCACGCCGAGCATGCCGGCCCGCGGGTGCAGATCGAGGCCCGCGCCGGGCGCGCTCCCGGGGGCGACGAGCGCCTCGCTCGCGTCCGCGCCGGTCACGTTCCCGGCCTCGTCGTCGGCGCTCAGCGGCATGGGGCCGAAGATGGCGTTGTAGCGGACGCGCTGCGCGAAGGCGCCGTCTCCGCCGGTCACCCGCACCCCGCGCCCCTCGGCGACGATGGTGTTGAAGAACACGTCGACCTGACGGGGCACGCCGTTGTGGGGCTGCACGGTGAGCGCCCCGCCGTTCGGGTTGACGAAGACGTTGGCGTAGATCGCCAGGTTGCCTTCCGCCTGCATCAGCATCTCGGTGGCGTTGTCGTAGAGGAAGTTGCCGTAGACGAGGTAGCGGTCGTCGACGCCGGGGCCGGAGCCCGGGAGGTGCCCGAGCAGGAGGCTCGGACGCGCGCTCCCGCCGGTGGAGGCGCCGGTGGTCTTGGCGAACACGTTGTAGCGGATGATCGTGTCCCCGGTCGGCATGCCGGGCAGGTCGGGGCGCGGATTCTGGTGCTTGATCTGCATGCAGTAGCCGATCGGATCGAGCACCGTGTTGAGCTCGACGACGCCGCGCACGAAGGGCTGGTTGCCGTCCGAGTTGCCGAGGTAGAGGCCGGTGCCCGCGCCCTCGATGTGGTTGCCGCGGATCACCCAGTCCCAGGCCGGGCTCTTGGTCGAGACGCCGACGATCTGCTGGCCTCCCCCGAGGCCGGTCATCCGCAGGCCCTCGATCACGACGTGGTGGGTCGGGGCGTCGGTGCCGCCCTGCGACGCGACCCCGAAGCCGGCGCGGCCGAGCCCGTCGACGTCGAGGTGGCGGACCTTGATCCAGCTCGCGCCGTGCACGGCGATGACGTTGAAGGCGTCGCTCCCCTCGAAGCGCGGCCGGTCGGTCGGGGCCGCGGCCTCGATGACGATGCAGCGCCCCTCCTCTCCGGAGCGCCGCAGCGGCAACCCGCGGGTGTAGTCGCCGGGGGCGAGCTGCAGCGTGTCGCCGGGCTCGAGCGTGTCGAGCACGTCGCGGTAGTCGCCCGGCCCCGCGCTCAGCGTGCGCCCCCCGCCCTCGCAGTCCTCCCAGGGCTGCGGCGCCCACCCGGTCGCCGGCGGGGCGCCGCCATCCTCGGGCGGCGCCTCGGCGTCGGGTGCGGCGTCGCGCGTCGCCCCGTCCGTGGCGATCGGCCCTGCGTCCAGCTCGGCCGCGCCGTCGTCGCAGGCGACGGCCAGGGAGATGCAGAGGAGCCCGAGGAGGACCATGCTCCGACGGAGCGGAAGGCGCGTCATCGGCTCGACGGTACACTTCGGCGCGCCCGGGCCCCAAGCCGGCTGAAATCTCCGGGGTCCGTCGAGCGTATGGTCGGTCGGAGGACGAGATGAGCAGACCCGAGCAGCGCAGCGACAGTCATTCCCTGTGGATGGGCTACGCCCTGTGGGTGTTCGGTTTCCTGGGCGCGCACCGCTTCTACTACGGCAAGCGCACCACCGGCGTGATCTACCTGTGCACCCTCGGCCTCCTCGGGGTGGGGTGGATCTTCGACCTCTTCTGGATGCCGATGCTCTGCCGCTCGGCCGAGCGCCGCTACTTCGACGGCCCCTACAGCTACGACTTCGCCTGGATCCTCCAGACCTACCTCGGCGTCTTCGGCCTCCACCGGATGTACATCGGGAAGTGGCTCACCGGGCTCGTCTGGCTCTGCACCGGCGGCCTGCTCGGCGTCGGCTACGTCTGGGACTACCTCACCCTCAACGAGCAGGTGAGCCTGGCCAACCAGGCGGCGAAGACCGTGGCGGGGTAACCTTCCGGCATGTGCCGGAACATCAAGCTCCTCTACAACTTCGAGCCGCCCGCCACCGAGGAGGAGATCTACGCCTCCGCGCTCCAGTACGTGCGCAAGGTGAGCGGGATGCGGAAGCCGTCGAAGCAGAACGAGGACGCCTTCCAGAACGCGGTGGACGAGATCACGGCGATCACGCGGCGGCTGCTCCTCGACCAGCTCGAGACCCAGGCCCCGACCCGCGACCGCGAGGTCGAGCGAGCGCGCGCCAAGGAGCGCGGCAAGCAGCGCGAGGCCCGCATCCGCGCCGAGCTCGAGCGCTGACGCTCAGACGGCGGCGACCGCCTTCGCCAGGCGCCCGCGCACCTCGTCGGCGAGGCTCTTCAGCGCCGGGTCGTCTCCGGGCAGCATCTGCGCCGGGTCGACCGCGCTGACCACCATCCCTCCGTCGTCCTCGTAGACGACGACGTTGCACGGCAGCAGGGTGCCGACCTCGAGCTGCGCCGACAGGGCGCGGTGGGCCAGCTTCGGGTTGCACGCGCCGAGGATCTTGTAGCGACGGAAGTCGACGTCGATCTTCTCCTTCAGCACCGAGTGCACGTCGATCTCCGTCAGCACACCGAAGCCTTGCTCCTTCAGCGCGGCCTCGGTCCGCGAGATGGCGTCCTCGAAGCTCAGCTCGACCTTTCTGCGTAGCTCGCTCATGCGCGCGGACCTATTCCCGGCCGCTCACATGTCCAGCGCCTGGAGCACGTTGGCGTGGTCGTCGGTCCACGCGCTCGCCGCCGGGAGGCTCGACATCGGCGCCCAGCCGCGCGAGCCGAAGGGCGCGAGCCGCTCCGGGTAGCGGGCCACCACGACGTACTGCGAGGGGTCCTGGTCGGTGGCGAGGTCCCGGGTGCGCGCGACGTGCATCGCGGGCAGGTCCAGGAGCGCGAGGGTCCCGCGCAGCGCGGGGCGGAGGTCGTAGTAGCGGTTGGAGACGTGCAGCAGCAGCAGCCCGTCATACTCCAGCCGCGAGACGTAGAGCGCGATCGCCTCGGCGGTGAGCAGGTGGGTCGGGATCGCGTCGCCGCTGAAGGCGTCGATGAAGAGCAGGTCGTAGCGCGCCTCCTCCCGCTCCAGCGACAGCCGGGCGTCGCCGACCTGCACGCTCACCTCCCCCTCCGCCGCGGAGAGGTAGGTGAAGTGGGCCTGGGCCAGCTCGACCACCGCCGGGTCGATCTCGAAGAAGCGGGCCTCGTCGCCCGGCGCGAGGTGGCCGGCGGCCGCGCCCACCCCCAGCCCGACGATCCCGAGGCGGCGGGGCGACGGCACCAGCGCGAGCGCGTCGCCGAGCGGCCCCTCCGGGTGGTAGTAGCTGAGCGGCGTCGTGTCGCCGACCCGCTGGCGGCCGTGCCGGGTGCTCCCGCTCATCATGTCCCGGACGCGGCCGTCCCGCTCGGTGACCCGGTAGAGCCCGTAGAAGCTGCGCCGCACCGCGAGGGTGTCGGTGGCGTCCTCCTCGGAGAGCGCGATGCCGACCTTCACCGCGATGACGACGAGCAGCGCCGCGGTCACGGCCAGGGCGAGCCGGGGCGCCGTCTTCACCCACCGCGTCAGCTCCGCGCGCCGCCCGACCGCCATGGTGAGGGCCAGGGCCGCGAGCGCGAGCGGGTACTCGAGGAGGCCGTCGAACGCGGCCGGCGCGACCAGGGCGACGAAGGCGCCGCCGAGCCAGCCGCCGAGCGCGAGGCTCAGGTAGAAGAGGGTGAGGTGGCGGGGGGCCGGCCGCGCGCGATGCAGCTCGCCGTGCGCCGCCAGGCCGACGAAGGCGAGCACGCCGTAGTGCACGAGCACGTCGAGCCACCCGCCGCCGGCCTCGCCGCCGCTGAAGAAGAACGCGCCGACCGCGGCCACGTGGGGCCAGAGCCGCCGGACGGTGCGCGGCACCCGGGACGGCTCGCCGGCCGGCGGGGTCGCGAAGGCGCCGACGAAGCTGCCGAGGTAGATGGCGAGCGGCAGCACCCAGACCAGGGGCACGTTGCCGACCTCGAGCGCGACGAGGTTCGTGACCGCCATCAAGAACGCCGACGGGGCGGCGCTCAGGAGCAGCCAGTAGACGATCCGCGCCGCCGAGGGCGCGGGGCCGACGGCGTCGTCGCCCTGCGGGAGCGGGCGGCTCGCTTGCCCCTTCTCTCGCCACGCGAGCAGCGCGAGGGCGACGTAGAGCGCGTAGCCCGCCGTCCACGCCCAGCGCTGGGTGGTGAGGCCGACGTGGGGCTCGATGACCAGCGCGTAGAGCAGCAGCGCGCCGAGCGAGCCGAAGTTGCTCACCGCGTAGAGCCCCCACGGCTCTCGCCCGGCGTCGGCCAGCCAGCGCTGGGTCACGACCGCGGTGGTCGCGAGCACCCCGAAGGGCACCGCCACGTGGAGCGCCAGCCGGGTCAGGATCGCGATCGAGCTCGCCGACTCCGCCCCCGCCTCGCCCACGCCCGGCGGGAGGAACAGGAGCGGGAGCGCCACCAGGGCGAGGTGCCAGCGACCGAGCCTCGGCGCGAGGAGGTGCGCGTAGAGGTAGGCGACGAAGAGCGCGCCCTGGAAGAACATCAGGGCGGTCGTCCACACGTGGAACGCGCCGCCGAAGTGCGGCAAGAGCAGCCGCCCCACCAGCGGCTCGAGGCCGAAGAGGAGGACCGCCCCGACGAAGACGAACGCGACGGCGGCGGAGGGGCGCATCGGGGAGGGCGCTCAGGCGAGCAGCTTGGTCACGCGCTCCAGGAAGTACTTCTCGGAGTTCGTCATCTCGCCGTCGACCATGAGCGCCTTGCGGACCTCCTGGAGCAGGCTCTGCTTGGCGCCCTCGCTGAGGCCGGCCACGCGCTCCTCGACGGGGCTGTCGATGCTGACCTCGCGGAGCGCCTCGGCGCGCTCCTGCTCGGGCATGTCGAGCGAGTCCATCACCCGGTCGAGGTGGGCCCGCTCCTCGTCGGCGAGCACGCCGTCGGCGATGAGCATCTGGGCGAGGATCTGGACGTAGAGCTTCCGGTCCTGAGGTTCCATGAGGCGGGTAGGATGCGCGGAAACCGCGCCGGGGTCCACGCTCACGTCTTGACCGGATCCGTCATCGACCTACACCCAGGGGAAGCCCATGGCGCGAACGCGACCCGACCTCATCGAGAAGGAGATCGAGCGGCTCGAAGAGCAGGCCACGCTCCTCGAGCGCGACTGGAAGCGGCTCCCCTATCTCTGGGGAGGGATGCTGCTGGTCGGTCCGATCTGGCTGATCTGGGGCCCGGTGGTCGGCCTGTACGCCTTCCTCTGCGTCCCCTGCCTCTTCTTCACCGCGCTCTACCTCGTCGGCGTGCGCCGGTCGGAGAACCGGCAGCTCCTGGCCGAGCTGCGCCGCCAGCTCGAGCGGATGCGCGGCCCCGACGCGCACCCCGCCACCTGACCGCCCCTGCCCGACGAGTCAGATCAGGTCGTAGGGCGCGCAGGTGGAGACGCCGGCGCCGATGATGGTGCCGGGCACCTCGAGCGGCGTGTCGATGGTGTCGACGATCTCGCCGGTCTCCCAGTCGAAGCGGGCGACCCGCGCGCTGCCGTCGGGGGCCTCGGTGAAGAGCCAGAAGTCGCCGCCCCACTGCGCGAACGCGAAGCCGCTCCGGGCGTCGAGGTCGACCCGCTTGCGCTCCAGGGTCGCGCCGGTGTCGGCGTCGAGCAGCTCGATGGTGACCACCAGCGCCCGGATGTTGCGGACGTCGATCACCATGCCGAAGAGCCGGGAGTCCCCGGTGCCGGTCAGCTCCATGTTCGCCGGGGTGGGCGCCTCGAGCTCGCCGATCGTCGTCACGGTCAGGGCGCCGGTGTCGATCGACAGGAGGCGACGCCAGGGCGTGGTTTCGTCGCGGTACCAGTCGCCCTCGGCGGTGATGTAGAGGCGCTCCTCGCTCGAGTCGCCGACCGTCGCGTAGCCCATGCCGAAGCGGCGCGCGCCCTCCTGGCCGGTCTCCATCCCGGTGGCGCGGCAGCTGGCGTCGTCGGTGTCGATGGCGTGCAGGTTGCCGCCGTGGTCGGTGGCGTAGGCGACGCCGTCGCGGCTCACCGCCATCGAGGTCAGGTACCCGGTCTCGACCGGGCAGCGCACCTCGCCCACCACCGTGTAGCTCGCCGTCTCGGGGTCGAAGCGGAGCAGGTGGCTCTCGCCGCTCCCGTCGAGATCGGTCACGAGGACGAACACCTGGTCGAGCGCCTCGCCGAGGCAGTCGGTCGCGGGTGGTGGGCCGCCGTCTCCCCGGGGCGCGGACGCGTCCACCCGGGCGGCGTCGGGCGCGTCGCCTCCGGCGTCCCCGCCATCGGGCCCGGGCGAGGCGGGCGGCTCGGCGCAGCCGAGGGCGAGGGCGAGGGCGAGCAGGGGCGCGTGCTTCATGCCGCCAGCGTATCCGGATGGCCGCGCCCGAGGCGACTACGCCGCCTGCGCGGATCGGAGCCGCTCCAGGCCCTCCGCGATCGAGACGGTCGGTCGCCAGCCGACGTCGCGCGCGATGGCGTCGATCGAGAACCAGTGCGCGGTCGACAGCTGCTCGGCCACGAAGCGGGTCAGCGGCGGCTCGCGGTCGGTGCGCGCGAGGCGGAAGGCGCCCTCGAGCAGCGCGCCCGCCGCGTGGGCGAGCCGGGTCGGGATCGGCACCACCTTCGCCGCGACCCCGTGCGCCTCGAGGATGCCGAGCACGATGTCCCGGAGCGGCATCGGCTCGCCGTTGGTGACGAAGTACGCCTTGCCGGCGCAGGCCGCGCCCGGGCCGAGGGCGTCGAGCGCCGCGACGTGCGCGTCCGCCGCGTTGTCCACGTAGACGGTGTCGACCCGATGGCCACCGCCGGCAGGCAGCGCGATGCGGCCGCGCCTCCCTCGCGCCACGATGCGCGGCACGAGGTGCGGGTCGCCCGGGCCCCAGATCAGGTGCGGGCGCAGCGCCACCACCGAGAGGGCGTCCGACTGCGCGGCGAGCACCTCCCGCTCGGCCACCGTCTTGGTCGCCTGATAGGCGGTGCTCGGGTGGGTGGTGTAGGGGAGCGACTCGTCGCCCCCCTCGAGGTCGCCGCCCACGTGCACCACGCTCGGGGTGCTGGTGTAGACGAGCTTGGGGACCCCGGCGGCGGCGCAGGCCGCGAGCACGTTCCGGGTCCCGACGACGTTGGCCTGGAAGTAGGCGTCCTCGTCGCCCCAGACGCCCGCCTTCGCGGCGGTGTGCACGATGGCGTCGCAGCCCTCGGCCGCCGCCGCCACCGCGTCCCGGTCCCCGAGATCCCCGCGGGCGTGCGCGACGCCCAGCGCCTCGAGCGCGGGGTAGCGGCCGCGGCTGAAGCTGCGCACCGAGTCGCCGCGCGCGGCGAGGCGCTTCGCGATGGCCCCGCCGAGGAAGCCGCCGCCGCCGGTGACGAGGACCTTCATCGGAGCAGCTGATCCCGCGCCCAGACCGCGAGCTCCTCGCGGCGGATCTTGGCGTTGTGGCGGATGTCGACCGGGAAGTCGTCGTGGAAGAGGAAGGTGTCGATGGCCTCGGTCATCGGGTGGGCGCGGGCGAGCTCCCGGAGCTCTCGCGAGAGCTCGACCGGCGATAGCCGCGCGCCCTCCTCGCGCTCCACGCAGAGCACCGGGTCGACCCGGCCGCTCCGCGGCACGCCGACCAGCGCGCTCCGGAAGACCTCGGGGTGGGCGTCGAAGACCCGCTCGCACGCCACGGTGAACCACACGCGGTCGCCGTCGACGACGCGCTGACTCTTGCGCCCGCAGAACCACAGGCGCCCCGCCGCGTCGAAGTAGCCGAGGTCGCCCATCCGGTGGAAGAAGCCGTCGCCGGCCGGGATCTTCGCCAGCCGGGTCTGGGCCTCCGCCTCCCAGTAGCGGGCCGTCGCCTGGGGCGCGCGCACCGCGATCTCCCCCACCTCGTCGACCGGCACCGAGGGCGCGTCGTCGAGGCTGGCGATCGGCGCGTCGGTGATCGGGATCACCCGCACCTCGGCCGAGGCGACCGGGCGGCCCACGCAGACCCCGGCGCCGCGCGCGGTGAGCGCGGCCGTCTCGTCGATGACCTCGCGGCTCTCGACCACCGCCACCGGCAGACACTCGGTCGCGCCGTAGGGCGTCCACACCTCGGCGTCCTCGGGGAGCATCGCGCGCATCCGGGCGAGCACCGCCGTGGGGACCGGGGCGCCGGCGCTGAACACCCGGCGAAGGGTGGGCAGCGTCTTGCCCTCGCGCTCGCCCCAGCGCGAGAGCGCGTTCAGCAGGGCGGGCGAGCCGAACATGTTGGTGACCCCGAAGTCCTCGATCGCCTCGACGATCTTCTCCGGGCTCGCCTTGGCGGGCCGCGTCGGATCCATGTCGGGGATCACCGTCGTCATGCCGAGCGCGGGGTCGAAGAGCGCGAAGAGCGGGAAGGTCGGGAGATCGATCTCGCCGGGGCGGATCCCGAAGGTGGTCTTCAGCGCCTCGACCTGCGCCGCGAAGTTGCCGTGGGTGTAGACGGCCCCCTTCGGGGCGCCGGTGCTGCCGCTCGTGAAGAGGATCGCGGCGAGGTCGTCGGCGCGGGTGGGCTCGAGCGCGGGCTCGCCGCCTTCGCCGCGCCGCATCACCGCGTCCAGGGTGAGCCCGCCCCAGGGGGCGACGCGGCCCACCGTGATCGTCACCGCCGAGCTCGTCGCCCACCGCAGCACGAGCCGGGCGAGCTGCGCGGTCGGGATGCCGATGAACGCCTCGGGCCGCGCCTTGGCGAGGCAGGCCTTCATGTTCGCCAGGCCGATGCCGGGGTCGACCATCACCGGGACCGCGCCCGCCTTGAAGAGGCCGAACACCAGCGCGAACAGCTCGAGCGACGGCTTCACCATCAGCGCCACGCGGGTGCCCGGGCCGACCCCGCTGCGGTGCAGGCCGCGCGCGATCCGGTCCGACGCCTCGTCGAGCTGCCGGTAGGTGTAGTGCGTGTAGCGGACCCGGCCGTTGTCGGCGCGGCCGTCCGGGAAGTAGATGGCCGGCGCGTAGGGTTGCCGTTCGGCCATCGCCGGGAGGTGGCTGGCGATGTTGACGACGGGCGGCGCGGCCGCGCCTTCGGCCTCGAGCGCGGGCATGGCGAGACCGTACCTAGCAGCCCGTCCGGCTCGACGCGAGGCCTCCCAGGCACCAGCGTTGGCCGGATGGACACGGTCACCGAGCGTCTCCGCGAGCGCGGCTTCGCGTTCCTGCGCGGAGAGACGATGCGCCGGCGCCTCGAGGCGCTCGGGCCCCTCGCCGACTGGGAGGCCTTCGCCGAGAGCTGGGACGACCTCGGCCCCGACCCCTACCTCGCGGTGGTCGGGCGGCAGCGGAGCCGCCGCCACGGCGTCTTCCACGTCGCGCCGGGAGAGGTGAGCCGCGCGCCCGATCGGCCGCACTACCAGGAGCGCGACCACAACCCGCTCCAGGGCGGCATCCAGCGCGCCTTCGAGCCGCTCGCGCCGCACGTGGCCGAGAGCGTGAGCCTGCGCACCGTCCTGCTCGAGGGCGCC
Organism: Myxococcota bacterium; assembly: GCA_036149055.1. Lineage (GTDB taxonomy): Bacteria > Myxococcota_A > Polyangia > Polyangiales > Sandaracinaceae > JAVJQK01. Next base: position 12,318 of record JAYZQJ010000123.1, read on the forward strand.
CGGACCTTCGCGCCGCTCTCTCCGCCGAGCCCACGCTGGGAGGTCGAGACCCACCAGTTCCGGATCGAGGCGAGCCGCGGCCGCGCGGGCTCTCCCACCCCCGAGGGCATGCACCGCGACGGCGTCGATCACGTGCTGGTGCTGATGATCCGGCGGGTGAACATCCGGAAGGGCACGACGTCGATCCACGACGCGGGCGATCGGCGGCGGCTCGGGGCGTTCACGCTCGCGCAGCCCTTCGACGCGGCGTGGGTCGACGACCGCCGGGCCCTGCACGCGGTCACCGCGGTGGAGGCGGTCGACCCGTCGCGGCCGGCGTTCCGGGACGTGCTCGTGGCCACCTACGCGCTGCGCTGACGGGCTGTCCGTCGCGAGGGCGGGGCCGCGACGGAATGTCGCTCCCGGTCCGGTCCATGGACGCCAACCGCACGCCGCGGGCCTCGGCACGCGGGTTGCCATCTCGGGGTGCAGGAGGACCCATGGACCCGCATCACGAACCCTCGATCCCCTTCGGCCCCGCGCAGGCGTGGGCCACCGACCTGGCCCTGGTGGGCGCCGTCACCGGCCTCGCGCTCGGGCTGGTCACGCCCCTCGGCTTCCCGGTCGCGCTCGCCACCGCCGTCGTCGCCGCGCTCGGGGGCGGCGCGGTCGGCCTCGTCGCGCCCCGCCTCTTCCACCGCCGCGTGCGGCGCAAGCCCTGGATGCTGCTGACGGCGGCCGCGTCCGGCCTCGGCGGCTGCTGGGGGGCGCTCGCCGGCTTCGTGGGCGCGGTCGCGCTGGGGGAGCACTGGCTCCGGCCGACCGCGCTCGCCGCGACCGCGTTCGCGGTGCAGCTCGGGTGGCTCTGGCTCCCGCTGGCGGTGGCCCGCGCCCGGGGCGAGAGCGTGCACGGCTGGGTGGCCGGCGCGGGCGTGGTGGCCCCGCTCGTCGCGTGGATGTCCTGGCTCCACTACACGGGCTGATCGATCAGGACGCGGCGCGGAGGCGGTCGAGGATCGCGAACAGGCCCAGCACCGGCTCACGGTCCGACCAGCGCAGGGTGCCGAGGCTCTCGGCCTCCGGCCTGACCGGGCCTCGGTCGTGCTCTTCGAGCACGACCAACCGGGTGCGCCACGCCTCGTCCACCCGGAGCGCGGTGCTCACGATCACCTCGCACCGGAGGTCGGTGAGCGACGTGCCGATCAGCGCGGCGCGCGGCGGCTCCGGGGAGCACATGAGCCGGAGCGCTTCGGTGCCGCTGTCGGTCACGTGGCACTGGTGGTCGCGCTCGAGCGCCTCGAAGCGGGCGCGCGTCTCCGGGTCGCACGCGATGAGCACGTAGCCGCTCACCTTCTTGAGGCGGGTGCCCGAGGGCGCGCGTCGCTGCGCCGGCCGCGGCGGCTCCTTCGTCGTCGGCGCGGTCCGCGCCTCGGGCAGCCACCGCTTCAGCGCGGCCAGGAGCGCGTCGTTCGCGCCCGAGAGGTGCCCGTCGGCGCCGCACGCCTCGGCCTCGGCCTCGAGCGCCTCGCCGCCCTCGGTCCCGTAGAGCAGCACCCGCGCCCCGCGGCCGGCCCAGCTCTTCTTGACCGCCTCGACCACGTCGGCGCCGGGGACCAGCGGCATGTTCGCGTGCACGATGGTCACCGCCGGGCGCTCGCGCACGACGGCCGCGGCGGCGCCGATGCCGACGGTGCGCTCGATGATCTGGTAGCCCATCTCCTCGAGGCGGGCGCCGAGCTCCACCAGGGGCATCGACTCGGGGTGCACGATGAGGATCTTGTCGGCCATCTCTTTCAACCCATCGCCACGCCGGCGGCGGTGAGCTGCGAGCGCGCGCTCGCCATGTCGACGCCGATGTCGGCCGCGGCGAGCGTGAGCACCTCGTCGAGCGACTTCACGACCTTCACCTTGTTCCGCAGCTTGCTCATGAGGAGCATGCCCGCGAGCGCCGACCGGTGGACGCTGCCCATGAAGCCGCCCGTGTCGATGACCACGTAGAGCTTCGCCAGCATCGGCATGAGCGACTCCGCCGAGCGGACCATCGCCTTGCGCACGTCGTCGTCGGGCGGCTTCGAGCCCTCCTCGGTGATCGACACGTAGACCACCGGCTTGCCGGTCTCGCGGTGGAAGCGGCTCACCTCGTCCCGCACCGCGGTGATGTCGCTGACCGTCATGTCCTGCCAGCGCACCACCAGCATGCTGCCCACCTTCGTGACCGAGTAGCTCATCCGTCCCGTTTCCTTCATCCGAGCCCGACCTCCGCGGCTGCTTCGCGGAGGAGGCTAGCGCGGTACGAGTCGTCCGCCTGTACGTACATGCACGTCGGTCGCGCGACGGATCCCCAGCGCCGCTTCTCGAGGTCGGCGTCCATGCCGAGGTGCACCTGGGTCATGCCCTCCGCCCGCGCGCGCCGCAGCACCTGGAAGAGCAGCTGCTTGTAGCTCCCGTGCGACGCGACGTAGCGATAGTCGAGCCCGCCGAAGAGCGGCGCGTAGTGTCCGTCGCATCGGTGCGCGGCCCAGAACGCGATCGGACCGCCGTCCGAGGGCCCGCCCTCCGCGCGGTCGAGGTGCATCGTCATCACCTCCCACGCGTCCGAGCGGACGAGCTGCGGCAGCAGATCCTGGGGGAGCAAGAAGGTGTTGAGCCGCACCTTGTGCTCGGCGATCTCGAGGTAGAGCCGGTGCAGGCGCGCGCAGGTCAGCTCGAGGTCCGGCTCCTCGCCGGTCAGCCTGCGCACCGTGTACATGTCGCGGCGCTCCAGGCTGCGCTTCGAGGCGCGCCGGTAGCGGCTGTTGGGGAGGCGGCGCACGAGGTCCTCGTCGCTCTCCCAGTCGACCTGGACGACGTGGCTGTCGAGGCCCGGCACCATCGCGAACCCCTCCCGGAGCATCGTCTCCTCGATCTCCGGATCCTCCCCGACGAGGTCGCGGATCACGAGGGCGGTCGCGCCGGTCTCCCGCTGGATGCGCGCGCCCTCGGCGAGCAGCACCCGGAGCGCCTCCCTCCAGCGGCCGGAGCTGCGGTCGAGGAAGAGGTGCTCGCCCTCGCTGAGGCCGGTGCCGGTCATGGTGACCAGCGACGTCAGGTAGTAGGGGTCGGCCTCGCGGCGGGCCTCGATCCGGCGCGAGACGGCCGCGCGCATCGTCATGTCGTCCTTCTGGAGGAGCGTCGTGAACACGGTGGCCGCGAGCGGCTGGCCACGCACGTCGCGCACGATCACGTAGTCGAAGCGCCAGCGATGCTCGGGCGCGCGCTCGGGGTGGAAGACCGCCTCCACGTCGCGGAGCGAGGCGGCCGAGGTGCAGCCCGCGGTGCCGAGCATGCGGTCCCACTCGGCGGCGTCGAGCGCGTCGATGGTGCGGGCCCGGTCGACGGGCAGGTCGAGCCTGATCCGCTGCCCCGAGGCGGGCGTGCGGCGGGGCTTCGGGGGGCGCGAGGGCCGACCGCCGCCCAGATCCGAGACCACGCTCTTCTCGAAGAGCCGGTCGAGCTCCTCCGCGTCGACGCCCTCCTGCTCGAGCACCTCGTGGAAGCAGCCGGCGAGCGCGTCGACGACACGGTCGACGTCCGCGCGGGTGTGGGCCGCGGTGAGGCTCACGCGGATGCCGCTCCGGCGCATCGGTACCGAGGGGTACATCGAGACGTTCACGTACACGCCCTGCGCGGCGACCCGCTCCGCCACCTCGTTCGACACCCGCGGCAGACCGCAGCGGATGAACTTGATCGGCGTCTCGTTCGCGGTCAGCAGCGGCAGCCGCGCCTCGAGCAGGCGGGCGTTGGCGTGGGCGACGATCGACGCGAGCTTGTCCTGACGGTCGCTGATCTCGCGGCTCAGGTGCACCTCCGCGCTCGCGAGCGCGGCGCCGAGCATCGGCGGCTGGACCGGCCCGCTGAACGTCATCGGCCCGCCGCACATGCGCACCTTCTCGCGCTCGGCCGCCCGCGGGAAGACGAGCGCGCCGCCCCCCGCGCTGAACGCCTTGTTCAGCGAGGTGGCCACGATGGTGCGCGGGTCGAGCGCCATGCGCGAGAGGAAGCTCCCTCGGCCGTGCTCTCCCGCCCAGCTCATGCCGTGCGCGTCGTCGATGTAGAGGCGCACGTTGTCGCCGAGGTCGAGCAGCTCCTGCAGCAGCGCCACCGGGGCGACGTCGCCGTACATGCTCGTCACGCCGTCGGTCGCGAACCAGACGGTGCGTCGCTCGCGCCGCAGCCGCTGCACCACCTCGACCGCGCGCCCGAGGTCCTCGTGGTGCACGATCTCCACCTTGGTGCCCGAGGCGCGCGCCAGGGTCGCCGCCCGGTGCACGCTGGCGTGGACCTGATGGTCCAGCACGATCGCGTCCTTCTCGGTCATCAGCGCGTCGAAGGCCGCCTGGTGGCCGAGCGTCGTGCTCGAGGTGACGAGCGCGTGGGCCCCGAAGAGCTCTCCGAGCTTCTCCTCGAGCGTCGCGTAGAGCGGGATCGAGAGGTAGCCGCGCGAGACCGAGAACTGCGTGCCGTAGCGCCGCACCGCGTCGATGGCGCCGCCGACGAGCGCGGGGTGCGACTCGAGGCCGAGGTAGCTGCACGAGGCGAAGCTGATCAGCGGCTCACCGTTCAGGTGGAGGTGGCGGCCGCGGACGCTGTCGTCCTCGCAGTACTGGAAGAAGAGCCCGCGCCGGCGGGCGTCGGAGTGGAGCGCCTCGACGGAGGCGATGAACTGCGAGACTTCCAAGCGGTGTTCTCCCGGATCAGCGACGGTGGAGGGGGATGACCTTCGCGACGACGAAGGGCAGGCGGAAGCGGTCCTCGGTCAGGGCGGCGTTGATGCCGGTCCAGCGGTGCTCCTGGTCGCTGACGACGACGAGGGGGCTGATCCCGAAGACGGGCGGCAGCAGCTCCATCGCGACCGGGAAGTCGAAGAGCACCGCGTCCGGCCCGGCGACCCGCTCGCGCGCGCCGGTGGTCAGGTCCACGCGGAGCACCTCGAGGCGCAGCGCGTCCACCGCGTAGAGGGTGTTCGGGTCGCGGTAGCGATCGACCACCAGGCCCTTGAGCACGTCGACCGCGGCGCCCGCCGGCGGCGGCGAGACGAGCTCGATGTCGTCTCCGCGCTCGTGCGGCGGCCGCGCGTCCGACAGCGACGCGATCGGGATGCGGCGGATGCCCCCCGCGCACGTGTTGCCGAAGTAGAGGAAGGTGTCGTCGCTCGCGAGGAAGCCGACGCCCGGCGCGAACATGCCGTGCGGCTCGAAGGGGATGCCGTCGACGGTGACGCCGGCGGGGAAGGCGCAGGGCCCGAGCCCCGGGATGGCGTCGGAGGGCGCGAAGCCGGCGGGCACCACGCCCGGGCGCACCGTTCCGTCCGGCTCCACGATCCAGAGCGCGCCGAGGATCGACTCGCTGACCACGTAGGAGCCGTCCGGGAGGAGCTCGAAGTCCTCGACGAAGAGCGTGATGGCGCCGGTCAGCGGCAGCGTGCGCACCCAGGTCGCTTCGAAGCGGCGCGCCCGGCGATCCCAGCGGTACTCGTACTCGTGGATCGTCGCGACGGGCGGCGGCGCGGTCGGGTCGGGGAGGCCGCCCGGGTCGAGCACCGCGAGCCCGCCGACCCCGGTCGAGCGCAGCGCGAACGGCAGCACGAAGCCGCCGGGCGGCGCGGGCAGCTCGCCGAGCTCCCGCCCGGTGTAGCGCGAGAGCGCCACGACCCGCCCGGTCAGCGGCTCGGTCAGGAAGACGAACCGCTCGTCGCCCGCGACGCCGTGCGGCATCGCGTCGCGCGACGCCCAGTCGTACGCGATCGAGCGCCGCTCGACCCGGAGTCGGAGCGCCTCGCTCGACGCGCCGACCTCGTCGACCGCGTCTTCGGGGACATCGGCGCATGCTGTGAGCAGACCGACGGATAGAGCGCACCCCAGGAGGGCGCGCAGCCCAGTGCACCGCAAAACCACGAGCCTTCAGAGAGCAAGACACGCGCCGTTCGTTCACGCGTCGGGGATCTCCAGGACAAATCCGGCTGCGTGTACGGAAAGTGCGCAGTTTGTGGCGAGCGCCTCCGGGGCGCCGTTTCCCGGGCCGAACGATTCACTGTTCGACGCGCGCGACATGTGTTCGACGCGTCGAACACCGGTGGGGGTTCCCCCGTAGGGGAAGTCCACCTCAGGAAACGTCCGAACGCAGGGGGTGCTCGGTCAGGAAACGGCGCACGCGCGGTAGGATCTCGTCGGACGCGTCTTCGAGCACGTAATGCCCACAGTCGGGGAAGCGCTCGATCTCGGCGTGCGGCAGGTGACGCTCCCACTCCCGGAGGAACGGCGCGTCGAAGACGAAGTCCTTCTCGCCCCAGCAGATCAGCGCCGGGGTGTCGTGGAAGAGGTGCAGGCGCTCGGCGGTCTCGCGCACGATCGCGTGGCCCGGATCGCGGGGCGACAGCGGGATGTCCTGCACGAAGCGCAGGGTCGCGATGCGGTTCTCCGGGGTGTCGTAGGGCGCGGTGTAGGCGCGGCGCACCTCGCGCGGCATCGGTCTCCGGGTCACGCAGGTCCGCGCCGCGACCTCGCTGAAGGCGTTGAGCCGCTTCACGAGCAGCCCGCCGAGCGGCGTGCGGGTGAGCTTGAGCGGCCAGTGGAAGGGCCGCTCGGTCGGGAGCGGGAAGGCGGCGGTGTTGAGGATCACCAGCCGCGCCACCCGCTCGGGGTGCCGCGCCGCCCACGCCATGCCGATCATGCCGCCCCAGTCGTGCACGACGAGGGTCACGTCCTCGCGCACGTCGAGGTGATCGAGCAGCGCCTCGAGATCGTCGACCCGCTGGCCGAGCGTGTAGTCGTAGTGGGCGTCCCGCGGCTTGTCGCTCTTGCCCATGCCGATGTGGTCGGGCACGACGCAGCGGTGATCCGCCTTCAGCGCGGAGACGAGGTTGCGGTAGTAGAACGACCAGGTCGGGTTGCCGTGCACCATGACGACCGGCGGCCCCTCGCCCTCGTCGAGGTAGTGCATGCGGTGCCCGCCGAGCTCGTGCCAGTGCGGCGCGAAGGGGAAGAGCGTGTGCGGAACGGGTCTCACCAGATCACCTCTGCCATGGCGCAGTTCAGGCCGCTGCCGATGCCCATGAGCGCGACGCGGTCCCCCGCGCGCACCCTACCTTCCGCCGCCGCCTTGGCGAGCGTCATCGGCACGGACGCCGGGCCGACGTTGCCGTGCTCGGGGTAGATGACCGGGATCCGCGCCAGATCGAGGCCGAGCGTGCGCGCCAGGTGCTCGGTGTGCGGCTTGCTCACCTGATGCATCACCGCGTGGTCGAGCGCGTCGGCGCTCCACTCCAGCTCCTCCTCGGCCTTCGCCCAGGTGCGGGTGGCCAGCTCGAGGCCGGCCGAGAGGAGGCCGGTCGTGTCGGTCTTCATCCAGTCCACCTGGCCGCGGCACAGCTGGTTGTGCTGGCTCGCGGCGAGGCTCACGAGCCCGCCGAAGCGGTGTCCCTCCGGGGCCAGCGCGCTCCGGGTCAGCACCGCCGCCGCCGCGCCGCTCCCCAGCGTGAGCGTCGCGATGTTGTCGCGGAAGGTCTGCGGGGTCGCGTCGGGCGCGCGCAGCCGCTCGAGCGTCCTCTCCACCACGAAGCGCGAGCTCTCGCCGTCGACCACCAGCCCGTAGTCGACCTGGCCGCGCTCGATCATCTGCGCGACGAGGTCCATGCCGTTGAGGAACCCGAGGCAGGCGTTCGAGAGATCGAAGTTCAGGCACTCCTCGGACAGGCCCAGGTTGCCGTGCACCAGGCAGGCGGTGGAGGGCTCGATGTAGTCCCGGCAGACGCTGGTGTTGATCAGGACCCCGATCCGGTCGGGCCCGACCCCGGCGTCCTCGATCGCGCCGCGCGCGGCCTTCGTGGCCGCGTCGCTCGGCTGCACGTCCGCGTCCCAGAAGCGGCGCGCGGTGATCCCGCTCAGCGCCTCCAGGGTGCCGGGGAGGAGCCCCAGCCGCGGCAGGTGCGCGGACAGCTCGGCCTCCAGGTCCGCGGTGGGCACCCGGTGGGTCGCCTCCACCGCGTGGAGAGAGGCCAGGACGACGTCGTCGAAGCGCATGAGCCCCGAAAGGGAGCGCAGCCGCGCCCCAGCGTCAAGCCGGGCCGGGGCGCCCGGTCGAATCGGGTCTGTAGAGTTGACGCGCCGGCTGGTACGGCTTCGTGCTCAGGCAGTCGGTCATGGCCAACCAGGACATCTCCAACTACTTCGAGGACCTGTTCATCGAGGACGAGCGCGGCCTGATCATCGGCGAGCTCAACGTGCCGCACGACTCCGCGACCGAAGGCGGGCTGCGGATCATGGCCGATGAGACCGTCGAGATGCGCAGCGAGGTGTCCGGCTGCGAGTTCGTCGGGACGTTCGCGGACGTGAACTACATCCTGGAGCGAGCCTCCGTTGGGTCGGCCTCAGCTCAAGAGGTGGCAAACGATGGCGCCGGGGCACCCTCGCCCCCTTCCACGACACTGACCGAAGCGACGGCAGGCGACGAGCGCAGCGAGGTCGCCGCACGCGCCACTCGAGTCGTTCGATCCCGCGGCAGCGGGCGGCCAGCGAGCGCGAGCCGCAGGGCCCCCAGCGCCCCGTCGCTGGGGTCGCGGCGCGAGCGCGCAGCGCGAGGCGCCGGCGGAGTCGGGAGGGGGGCCCCATTGGCGCTTTGCCCAATG
>JAYZQJ010000124.1:0-5909 GCA_036149055.1 Myxococcota bacterium
CTCATGCAGCTCAGGATCTATCGCGACGCCGTCACCATGGTCACCGAGGTCGGACCGCTCGTGCAGGCCATCCGCCGCGACGACACCGACCACGCGCGCCAGCTCCGCAAGGCCGCCAAGTCCGTGCCGCTCAACATCGCCGAGGGCACTTACTCGCGCGGGCGGAAGCGGCAGGTCAGCTACCACGTCGCTCTCGGCTCCGCGAACGAGGTGGTGGCTTGCCTCGAGGTGGCCGTCGCGGACGGCATCCTCGCGTCGGTCGACCCCGCCATCCTCGACCGGCTCGACAAGATCATCGCGACGCTCGTGAAGCTCACCGACAAGTGAGCCTGCCCCTGACCCCGGGGCGCGGCCCTCTCGTGGGCCGCGCCTCGGGGTCTCATCCCACCCCGCGCCTCACGTTCGGGAGCCGCCGAGGTGCCCGGGGGCGCTCGTCGGTCGGTCCCGGCTCGCGTCTCCGAGCCTCGGCCCGTGTTCGAGCCGTTCGGGGTTCGGGGACGATCCTATTCGTTCATCAAACTCGGTAGCGGCAGCGGCAGCGGCAGCGGCGGCGGCAGCGGGGGGCGGCCGAGCAGCGGTTCGGGGTTCGGGGACGATCCTATTCGTTCATCAAACTCGGTAGCGGCAGCGGCAGCGGCAGCGGCGGCGGCAGCGGAGGCGGCAGCGGAGGCGGCAAGCGGAGGCGGCAAGCGGAGGCGGCGGCGGGGGCGGTAGCGCGGCGGGGACGGCAAGCGAGTGCGGCGGCGAGCCGTGCGGCGGCGAGCCGTGCGGCGGCGAACCGCGCGGCGGCGAGCTCACTTTCCTATTCCTCTTCGCCTCCTGCCTCCCGCCTCCCCTTTTGCGTCGTCACCGAGGGCGTCGGGCTCGGTCTCGATGCGCGTCGACAACGAGGGTTTCGAGGTCGGCGTCGCGGCTCGGATTGGTGGGTCGGGCTGTCTACTCGGCGGCGGCTTCGGGGGTCCAGCGGTTGTTGGAGACGGCGTCGGCGAGGAGGTCGCTCAGCTCGTCGCCCTCGAGCTGCTCGGCGTCGAGGAGACGCCTCGTGATGGTGTCGAGGGTGGCTCGGTTGTCGGCGAGGAGCGCTTTGGCCTCCTCGAGGGCGCGGGCGACGATGGTGCGGATCTCCTGGTCGACCTCGTCGGCGACGCGGTCGCCGTGCTCGCCGCCCATGCCGCCGGGGCCCTCGCCGAGGAAGACCGGGCGCCGCTCGCGGGCGAGGTGGACCGGGCCGAGGCGCTCGCTCATACCGTACTCGGTGACCATCGCGCGGGCGATGTCGGTGGCCTTCTGGAGGTCGTTCTGCGCGCCGGTGGAGGGCTCGCCGAAGACGACCTCCTCGGCCGCGCGGCCGCCGAGCAGGCCGCGCAAACGCACGCGGATCTGCGCCTCGGTCATCAGGTACTTCTCCTGATCGGGCAGCTGCATGGTGTAGCCGAGGGCCGCCATGCCGCGCGGCACGATGGAGATCTTGTGGACGCGATCCTCGCTGCCCGAGAGGGTGGTCGCGAGGGCGTGTCCGACCTCGTGGTAGGCGATGCGCTCGCGCTCCTCCTCGTCCATCAGGCGGTTCTTCTTCTCGAGCCCCGCGACCACCCGGTCGATGGCCGCCGAGAAGTGCTTCATCGTCACCGCCGCGGCGTCGTGGCGGGCGGCGAGGAGCGCGGCCTCGTTGACGAGGTTGGCGAGGTCGGCGCCGGCGAAGCCGGGGGTGCGCTTGGCGAGCTCCTCGAGGTCGACGTCGTCGGCGAGGCTGACGCCCTTCACGTGCACCCGGAGGATGGCCTCGCGGCCGGCGCGATCCGGGCGGTCGACGAGGACCTGGCGGTCGAAGCGGCCGGGCCGGAGGAGCGCGGTGTCGAGCACCTCGGGGCGGTTGGTCGCCGCCATGATGATGACCGCCTCGTGGGGCTCGAACCCGTCCATCTCGACGAGCAGCTGGTTGAGCGTCGACTCGCGCTCCTCGTTGCCGCCCATCACCTGGCCGGCGCTGCGGGAGCGGCCGAGCGCGTCGAGCTCGTCGATGAACACGATGCAGGGCGCGCTCTTGGCCGCCTGCTCGAAGAGGTCGCGGACGCGCGCCGCGCCGACGCCGACGAACATCTCGACGAACTCGGAGCCGCTGATCGAGATGAAGGGCACGCCCGCCTCGCCGGCCACCGCGCGCGCCATCAGGGTCTTGCCGGTGCCGGGCGGACCGACGAGGAGCACGCCCTTCGGGATCTTCGCGCCGATGCGGCGGAACTTCTCCGGCCGCTTGAGGAACTCGATGATCTCGGTCAGCTCTTGCTTGGCCTCGTCCGCGCCGGCGACGTCGTCGAAGGTGACGTCGACGTCGGACTCCTGGATGACCTTGCCGCGGCTCTTGCCGAACGAGAGCACGCCGCCCGCGCCCTGCCCCATGCGGCGGAACATCGTGCGCCAGAGGAAGACCATCAGGAGGATGGTCACGCCGATGTAGAGGAGCGTCGGCCAGCTGTCGGCCCAGGGCGACTGTGCCTCGCCGCGGAACGCGACGTTCGCCTCCTCGAGCTGCGCGACCAGCCGGTCGTCGTCGAGGCGCGGGGTGACGAACATCTTGCCGCGCTCGCCCTCGGGGCCGCCCTCCCCCTCCCGCGGCGGGATGCGGTCCTCGTGGAACGCGCCGCGGATCTGCGCCTCGCCGACCGAGACCCAGTCGACGCGATCCTCGCGAAGGTAGCGCTTGAACTGGTCGTAGCGGATCGGCTCGGCGGCCGGGCGCGCGAGGAAGACCTGCGCCAGCCCGAAGGCGAGCATCATGAGGAAGAGCACGAGCAGGAGGCCGCCGCGCGGACGGCCGCTCGGGCCGCCCGCGTCCTCGCCGGGTCGCCTCGGATCTCGGGGTGTGGGAGGTGGCGCCATCGGTGCCCAATCTAGTGTCGCCCTCGGTCGAGCGACAGGGGCGACGCGGAGTCCCCGAACAGGTAGGCACTCGGCACCGCTGGACAACCGCGCGGGCCGATGGCACCCCGGATCGACCATGAGCGACTGGACGACCGCGGATCTCTACGACGCCCACGAGGGCGAGGTGCAGGTGGCGGAGGGGCGGTTCCTGTCCTTCGGCCGGCGAGCGCGCTTCCACGGACCCATCCGCACGGTGAAGGTCCACGAGGACAACCCGCTGGTGAAGGCGGCGGTGCAGTCCCCCGGCGAAGGACACGTGCTGGTGGTGGACGGCGGCGGCTCGCTCCGGAGCGCGCTGGTCGGCGATCGGCTCGCGGGCTTCGCGTCCGACAACGGCTGGGCCGGCCTCGTGATCTGGGGCTGCGTGCGCGACAGCGCGGTCATCGACACCCTCGACATCGGCGTGCGCTGCCTCGCGACCACGCCGCGCCGGAGCGCGAAGCACGGCTTCGGCGAGACCGACGTCAGCGTGCGCTTCGCCGGCGTGCGCTTCGCCCCCGGCATGCACCTCTACGCCGACGAGGACGGGATCCTCGTGGCGACGCACGCTCTACAGACGTGACCCGACGGCGCGCATGGTCGCGCCGAGCTCCGCGTGCAGCACGACCTCGGCCAGCTCGTCGTAGGGGCTGGGCTCGCGGTTGACGATCGCGACGCGCGCGCCGTGACGGTGCGCGACCGCGACGAGGCCGGCGACCGGGTGCACCTGGAGCGACGAGCCGAGCACGAGGAAGACGTCGGCGCGCTCGGTGAGCCGCTCCGCCTCCCGGAACACCGGCGGCAGCTCCTCGCCGAAGAGCACGACGTCGGGCTTCACCAGCTCGCCGCACGCGTCGCAGACCGGCAGGCGGCCCGACTTCACCCGGCGCTCCATCTCCTGGAGCGAATAGACGGCGCCGCAGTGCAGGCAACGCGCCTGGCGATAGCTCCCGTGCACCTCGAGCACGGTCTCGCTGCCCGCGTCGCGGTGGAGGCCGTCGATGTTCTGGGTGACGACGGCCCGCAGCTTGCCTTGCCGCTCCAGCTTGGCGAGCACGTGGTGCGTGACGTTGGGCTGCGCGCCGGCGAGGGCGCCGAAGCGGTGACCCCAGAACTCGTAGAAGCGGCGCGGCTCGCGGCGGAAGCCCTCGAGGGAGGCGACCTCCATCGGATCGTGCTCCTGCCAGAGGCCGCTCGACGGGCTCCGGAAGTCGGGGATGCCCGACTCGGTGGAGACGCCGGCGCCCGTCAGGGCCACGCCGCGCTCGGCGCCCTCGAGCAGCGCCACCAGCCGGTCGAGCGCGCTCACGGCCCCTCTTCGGTCGGCGGTGCGTCTTCGGGCGCCGGGGCGGCGCCCGCGAGCTGCTCACGCAGGAAGGTGGCCACCCGGGTCAGGGCGTCGGGGGAGGCCTCGAACATCGCGACGCCGTGGCGGTCGCCGTCGACCAGGAGCAGCTCTCCGCCGCCGGCGATGCGGGCCATGTCCTGCGCGGTCTCGGCGCTCGGCGCCTCGCCCCGGCTGGCGACCACGAAGAACGGCCGCTCGCCCAGCTGCGGCAGCGGGGTCAGCGCGTCGACGCCGCGGTAGGCGCGGCCGGGCGAGAGCGCGACGAGCGCGTCGACGCTCTCGTCTTCGGCGGCGGCGCGGATCACGGCGGACGAGCCGATGGACGAGCCGACGAGCGCGACGCGCGAGGGCTGCAGCCCCTCCTCCTCGCGGAGGTGGCCGAGGGTGGCGCGCAGGTCGTCGGCGACCGCCTCCCACTGCCGGGTCTGGAAGGACTGCCAGTCCAGGGTCGCGCCGCCTCGGGCGCGCTCGGTGCTCGCGCCGTGGCCGCGCATGTCGAGCGCGAACGTGGTCAGCGCCGGATCCGCGCCGAGGTGCCGGAGGAGCGGCTCCCACTCGTCGCGGGTCGACGAGAGCTGATGCACGAGCACCACCAGCGGCGCGGAGATCGAGTCGCCGACCCGCAGGTCGCCGACGAGGGTGACGTCCGCGGTGGGGATGCGGACCTCGCGGGCCTCGCGCAGCGGCGGCGGCTCGGCGGGCACCTCGGGCTGGGCGGAGGCCGGCGGCTCCTCGCGCACCTCGGGCGGAGGCTCGGGGGCGCGGGCGGGGGTCGGCGCGTCCTCGCCGCAGGCGCCGAGGCCGGCGAGCGCGAGGAGACAGAAGAGCACACGGGGGATCATTCGACGCGCACCACCTGTTCGTCGTCCAGGGCAGCTCGGCACGCCTCGAGACACGCGCTCACCGCGTCGGCGTCGAGCCCATCGAAGGTCAGCTTCACCCGGTAGTCGTCGCCCCGCCAGCGCGGGTAGCTCCCGATCTCGACCGCCGGGTGATGCCGGCCGAGCTCCTCGAGCAGCTCGGCGATCGAGCCCTCGTCGCAGGTCGTGTAGAGCGCCCGCGTGACGAACGGCGTGTCGCTGCCGATCTTCTCGCGCAGCATGCGGAGCTTGAGCTTGAAGATCTCCGGCACCCCGGGGAGCACGCAGACGTTGTCGATCGTGACGACCGGCCAGGGGACCTCGGGGTTGCTCAGCAGGTCGGCGCCCTCGGGCACGTCGGCCATGCGGAGGTGCCCGTCGGTGACGCGCTCCTTCCAGTAGCCGCGGATGAGCCCCTCGATGATCTCGGACCGCACGAGCGGCCGGTCGAAGGACTTCGCGACCGCCGGCAGGGTGACGTCGTCCGGGGTCGGCCCCACCCCGCCGCTCGTGAACACGAGGTCGTGGCTCCGCCGGAGCGCGCGGAGGTCGTCGGCGATGACGTCGATGTCGTCGGGGCAGATGACGACGCGGTCGAGCACGATGCCCAGCAGCCGCAGCTCCCGGGCGAGCACGTGCACGTTCTCGTCGCGGATCTTTCCGGTGAGGATCTCGTTCCCGATCACGAGCGCGGCGGCGCGGCGAGCCATCGCGCGGAGGATACTGCACTCGCCGTCGACGCGCTTCCCTGCAGCGCGCGGCGAACATGTGCGCCGGCGAGGCGCGCGCAGTCATGTTCG
>JAYZQJ010000125.1:0-89454 GCA_036149055.1 Myxococcota bacterium
TAAGCTGCGGGTCCTCCGAATTACTCGCGCAAAGACGCGAAGACGCAAAGGGACACGCGGCCGCGGGATGGTGCCTCGCCACCACCCACCGACCGGAACCCGCCGGCCAGCCGCCACCCCGCCGCCAACCCCACCCCTTGGCGGCCTTGCGCCTTTGCGAGAGCCAATTCCTTGCCCGATCTCGAGCGATCAGACGATCAGCCGAGCCCGGGCGAGCCGCCCGTCCACGCCTCCGACCCGCGCTGGCTCGGTCGGCATCACTCGCGCCGCGTCGTCCGAGAAGCAGGTGGGTGGGCCGCAGCTGTCCGCCTCGCCCAGGTAGGGGTCGCCCTCGAAGTAGAGCTGCGTGATCAGCCGATCGGCGCCGGCCGGATCGTAGACGCGCACGTGCAGGTGGGCCGGGCGCAGGCCGCCGCCGGTCGCGTAGCGCCCGGGCACGATCGTCTCGAAGCGGAAGCCTCCGTCCGCGCCGGTGACCACGCGCCCCCGCAGCCGATGCCCGGGTCCGCTGTGGTAGTTGCCCTCGGCGTCGGCCTGCCAGACGTCGAGCACGTACCCCTCGAGCCCCCGATCGCAGCGCGCCGCCGACCGCAGCGTGCCCTCGACGAGCAGGCGCTCCCCGGGCTCGCCGGCCTCCGCGAGCATCATGCGCGCGGGTGACCCGTCCTCGAAGAACGGCCCGAGCGCGTCCGCCTGGCTCGGCTGACAGCCGCCGCCGTCGACGTCGCCGAGCGCAGCGTCACCGAGCGCAGCATCACCGGGGTCGGCGCCCCCATCCAGTCCCCCGTCCATCCCCGAGGGTGAACCCGCGCACCCGTGGAGCGCGATCCCGAACGGAGCCGCCGCGAGGAGCCGCAGCGCGCCGCGGCGAGCGATCAGTCGAGCCATGTGAAGCCTCCCATCTCGACCGCAGCTTGCCCGCGGCCGGCGCCCCGCGCCCATCGTGACGCACGATAGCCGCGATAGACCACCCCCATGGAGACGGCGCTTCAGCGGGCGCGTACCCTCGCCGTGTGGAGTCGTCATGCGCCGCATGCATCGCCTGCTTCGTTGCGCTGATCGCCGGCTGCGGAGCGTCGCCGGACCTTCGCCGTCACGGCGAGGCGTTCGGGGGGCGAACGCTGCCGGCCGAGCGTCCATCCGCGGCCGAGATCGAGGACGCGGTCGCGGCGGGCCAGAGCCTCGAGCCCGTCTCCCGCGCCGAGGCCGAGCGGCGCGTGGCGAACGGGCTCGAGTGGCTCCGCGTCTCCGGCTGGCTCGACCGGCTGAGCGGTGACGCGTGCGCGCCGCGAGCGGTCGAGGTCGCGCGTGACGAGGGCGATCTCATCGGAACGCTGCCCGAGAGGGTGTCGCCCCCGGGGTGCGATGAGGCGCGGGAGGTCGTCCGCGCGCTCGGCGGGGTGCGCGACCGCCTCGAGCGCGCCCCCTTTCCTGGCGCGGTCGCGCCCCTCCGGGCGGCGATCGCGGAGCTCGCCGGCCCCTGTCCGGCGACCGAACCCGATCCGATCGAGCGCGCGGCCCGGAGGTATGTCTGGGAGCTCGCCCTCCTCGGCGCGCCGGGGTGCCCGAGCGGGGGTTGGTGCGCGACGGATCGGGTGCGCGTCGGTCCCGCCGCGCCGCTCGGGACGAGCGGGCTCGGCGACCAGCCCGGGTGGACGCGCGGCGCGGTGCCCGAGGGCTTCTCCGATCCCCGGGTCGTGGAGGTCGTGACGCTCGGCCGACACGCGGCCGAGATCTTCACGCTCCTGGTCGCGCGGCTGGGCGAGGAGCTCCGGGTGGTCAGGGCCCGAGAGGGGGCCAGGTAGACTTCCACTACGCCCGGTGAGCTCCCGTCACTCGTAAGGCGGGAACTTCGGGACGTCGTCGGGGATGGGCCACTGGTCGCCCCAGATGGACTGGCCGCCGTCGATGTAGAAGCTCTGGCCGGTGATGAAGTCGGCGTAGGTCGAGGCGAGGTAGACGATGAGGTGGCTGACCTCGTCGGCGTGGCCGAGCCGGTGGAGCGGGGTCATCTTCACCGCGTTCTCGAGCAGCTCCGGGGGGTACTGCTTGGTGCCGGTGGTCTTGATGACGCCGGGCGCGACCGCGTTCACGCGCACGCCGAATTGCGCCCACTCGACGGCGAGGCTCTTGGTGAGGTTGTCGACGCCCGCGCGCGCCGCGCCGGTGTGGGCCATGCCCGGGAAGCCGCGCGCGACCTGCGCGATCACGTTGACGATGCGGCCGCGACGCTGCGGGATGAGGAAGGTGTTGGCGACCGCGTGCGTGAAGTTGAAGGTGCCGAGCAGGTTGTTCTTCACCACCGCGGCGAAGCCCTTCGGGCTGATGTGCTGCGCCGGCGAGGGGAACTGGCCGCCCGCGTTGTTGACCAGGATGTCGACCCGGCCGAACGCCTCCTTCACGCCCTCGAGGTAGGCGGCGATCGAGTCCGGGTCGCGGATGTCGGCGGTGCCGTGGTGCGCGGTGATCCCCTCGGCCTCGAGCGACGCGGCCGCCTCGGCGAGCGGCTCGGGCCGCCGCCCGCAGATGGCCACCTTCGCGCCGAGCGAGCCGAGCTCCCGGGCGACCGCGAGCCCGATGCCCGTGCCGCCGCCGGTCACGATGGCCGTCTGTCCGTCGAACAATCCCGCCCTGAAGACCTGATCCGCCAAAGCTCGCCTCCGGCAGGGCGTATAGCACGGGGTAAGCTGCGGCCGTGATCGAGGCCGAGCCGCTGCCGTCGTGGCCGATCGCCCGGGACGCCTGGCGGACCGTCCGCGCGCACCCCGTGGTCGCGACCGCGCTCGGCGCGGCGGTGCTGCTGTCGATGGCCTCGATGCTGTTCGGGATCGGGATCCTCGTGACGCCCTGGTTCGTCTGCGAGATCTTCGCCTTCCAGCTCGCGGTGCTCGCCGGGATCCCGCCGCGACGCGACCAGGCCTGGTTCCGGGCCGGCTTCCTCGTGCTCTGCGTGGTCGGCGTCGTCGCGTCGGCCACCTGGCTGGCGGCGCTGATCATCGGCCCCGACGTCGCCACCGCCGACCGCGCGCTCGCCCCGCTGCCGCGCGGGGAGGCGCTCGAGCGGGCCGGCCTCATCGCCGCCGTGACCCTGCTCGCCGTCGGCTTCATCGCCCCGTTCGTGTACGCGCCGCTCATCCTGATCGAGCGGGGCACGACCATCGGCGCCGCCGTGCTGGAGAGCGCCTGGCTGGTGCGCCGCGGCGGGCTGCTCCGGCACTGGGGCCTCGCCTTCGTCGCCCACCTGCTGCCGATCGCCCCCGCGCTCATCGCCGCGGTGGTGGTGGCCCGCACCTTCGAGCGCGCGGCCACGCCCTACGGAGTGCTGATCGGGCTGCCGCTCGTGCCGCTGACCATCCCCCTCGGTCAGGGGCTCGTGAGCGCGGCCTACGCGCAGCGCCGGCACCTGCTCGCCGTGCCCCGGTGGACCCGCGCCGAGGGGCGGCCGCCGCGCGCCCTCGTCGCGACGCTGATCGCGCTGGTGGTGGCGCCGATGGCGAGCGTGGCGCTGCTGACGCTGACCGCGCTGCGACCGGCGCCGCCCCTCCCCGGAGAGGATCAGCCGCTGGAGGGAGAGGTGCTGCTCGACGGGCGGGTGCCCGAGGGCGAGAACCGCACCTTCCACGTGCCCGGCACCACGCTCGAGATCCGCACCGACGGCAAGCGGGTCGGCGTGCGCGCGGGGGACGGCGGCGGCGCGGGCGCGCTCCCGTCGGCGTGGCGGGGCGCGGTCGAGCGGGTCCAGGTGCGGCGGACCCGGGACGCCTACCGGGTGCGGCTCCGGGCGGACGACGGCTGGTGGTCGGTGATCGTGGACCGGGCGGCGACGCGCACCGACGACACGATCTCGCACCGGCTCGAGGCGCGCCTGCCCGGGTTCACCTGGCCCGCGGTCGGTCTGAGCTTCCTGCTGAGCGCGCTGCTGCTCGCCCGCGCGCTCGAGCCGCTCGGCGAGATCCGCCGCGCGTTCGGCGCCCCCGCGACCGAGCGCCCTCCCCTGCCGGAGCTCCGCGCGGCCCGCCAGCGCGCGCTGCGGACCGCGTGGACCGTCGCCGCCGCGCTCGCCGGGCCGGCGGCCCTGGCGGTCCTGGGCGGGGTGGTCGCGCTCACCCGATGAAGCGCGCCGCGAGATCCAGGATGTCCTGCACCTCGAAGGGCTTCTCGACGGTGGCCACCGCGCCGCAGCGCTCGGCCACCTCCCGGCGCGCCAGCGACGCGGTGACGAAGACCAGCGGCGGCGTGGCCTCCTGGAGATCGGCCCGCAGCGCGAGCCCGAACGCCTCGCCGTCCATGCGCGGCATCATCAGGTCGGCGAAGACCAGGGCGGGCGCCTCGCGCCGCGCCGCCTCCAGCGCCTCCCGCGCGTCGGTGAAGGCGACCACGCGCCGACGGTCGTGCTCGAGCACGCGGGTGATCAACCGAACGATCTCGACGTCGTCGTCGAGGACGAGGATCGGACCTCCGGCCACACGTTCACGGTAGCACCCGCTTCCCCGCAAGGCGATTGGTCGGCGCGCGCTCCCCTGGTGACGGGGGCGACGGGCGCGTATGCTCCGCGCCCATGGTGACGTCCGCCGAGCGCGAAGACGACGAGCCGCTCCCCGGCGCCGGCACCCGCGAGGGCACCAAGCTCCGCGAGGCCGTCCGGGCGTTCGAGGCGGGCGACTTCCGAAAGGTGCGCGACCGCTGCCGCGACCTCGCGGACGCCGAGGACGCCGAGGTGCGCGCCGCGGCGGAGGCGCTCCGGAGCCGCATCGACGTGGACCCGGTGCAGGTCGTCGTCGTCCTCGCTTGCTTCGCGGTGGTCGCCGCCATCGCGTACGTCTGGATCCTCTGATGAAGCACGTCCTGCTCGCCCTCACGCTCGCCCTGACCCTGACCGGCTGCGGCGCCGCGACCGCCGACGTCGCGACGCCCGAGGTGGACCGCCTCGCGCCGACCACGCTCTACCCGATGGAGCCCGGGACCCAGTGGGTCTACGACGTGGACACCGGCGGCGGGGAGCCGCCGACGCTCGGCATCTTCGAGGTGATCGAGGCCGCCGGCAGCCAGCGTCAGATCGCGAACAACCGCGGCATGACCTCCACCGGCCAGATCCGGCACGCCGACCCGGTGGTCTACGAGATCACCGCCGACGGGATCCGCCACCCGAGCTCCGGCGGCTGGCTCCTGCGCGCGCCGATCCGCGAGGGCGCGGAGTGGGAGGCGATGGGCGGCCGCACCGCGCGTGTCACCGACATCGACGCCTCGGTCGAGGTCTTCGCCGGCACCTTCGAGGGCTGCGTCGAGGTGACCGAGAGCGGGGGCGAGGACGGCCGCCAGGTGCGCACCGTCTACTGTCCGCAGGTGGGCCCGGTGCTCATCGAGTCGGCCATGGACATGACGCTCACGACCCGTCAGGTGGCCACCACCGCGCGGCTCCGGACCCACGCCCCCGGCGGCGAAGACTAACCCACCGGAATCATGGAGCTTATTCCAGGTCTCCGGCGGTTGCTCCGGAGGCTCCGGAAAGCTATGCTCCGGCGAGCTTCAGAGGCGCACTTCGACCCCGAATTCTCGGGGTTTTCGTGCGATCAGGGACCATGGAATCGAACGAAGAGAACGCCCCCCAGCCCAAGGCCTATGGCGAGGGCTCCATCCAGGTGCTCGAGGGCCTCGAGGCGGTGCGCAAGCGCCCCGGCATGTACATCGGCGACGTGCACGACGGCACCGGCCTGCACCACCTCGTGTGGGAGGCGGTCGACAACGCGGTCGACGAGCACCTCGCGGGCCACTGCGACACCATCACCGTCGTCATCCACGCCGACGACTCGGTCACCGTCGAGGACAACGGCCGCGGCATCCCGGTCGGCATGCACGCCAAGGGCGTCAGCGCGGCCGAGGTCGTGATGACGGTGCTGCACGCGGGCGGCAAGTTCGACAACGACTCGTACAAGGTCTCGGCCGGTCTCCACGGCGTCGGCGTCTCCGCCGTCAACGCCGTCAGCGAGTGGCTGAAGATGGAGATCAAGCGCGACGGCAAGGTGCACTACCAGGCCTACGAGCGCGGCAAGCCGAAGGCGCCGATCGAGGCGATCGGGCAGACCGATCGCACCGGCACCAAGATCGACTTCAAGCCGGACCCCACGATCTTCACGAGCACCCACTTCAGCTGGGACGTGCTCAACAACCGGCTGCGCGAGATCAGCTTCCTCAACGCCGGCCTCAGCATCGTCCTGCGCGACGAGCGCGGCGACGAGCCCCGCGAGCAGACCTACAAGTTCGAGGGCGGCATCCGCGAGTTCGTCCGGCTCCTCGCGAAGAACAAGACCCCGCTCCACGACGACGTCATCTACATCTCCGACACCAAGGAGGGCGTCGAGGTCGAGATCGCGCTCATGTGGACCGACGCCTACAACGAGCAGGTCTTCTGTTACACGAACAACGTCCACAACAAGGACGGCGGCACCCACCTGACCGGCCTGCGCACCGCGCTGACGAGGGTGATCAACGGCTACGGCACCGCGCAGAGCCTGCTCAAGGATCTCAAGGGCGCGAGCCTGGTCGGCGAGGACGTCCGCGAGGGCATCATCGCGATCATCAGCGTGAAGCACCCGGACCCGAGCTTCAGCTCGCAGACCAAGGACAAGCTGGTCTCGAGCGAGGTGAAGGGGATCTGCGAGTCGGTCACCAACGAGCGGCTGACCCTCTACCTCGAGGAGAACCCGAGCACCGGCAAGAAGATCGTCGACAAGACGGTCATGGCCGCCCGGGCGCGCGACGCGGCGCGCAAGGCGCGCGAGATGGTGCAGCGCAAGGGCATGCTCGACGCGAGCAACCTGCCGGGCAAGCTCGCCGACTGCCAGAGCAAGGACCCGACCGAGTGCGAGCTCTACATCGTCGAGGGTGACTCCGCGGGCGGCACCGCCAAGCAGGCGCGCGACCGCCGCTTCCAGGCGATCCTCCCGCTGCGCGGCAAGATCCTGAACGTCGAGCGCGCGCGCATGGAGAAGATGCTGGGCAACCAGGAGGTCGGCACGCTGATCACCGCGCTCGGCGCCGGCATCGGCGACCAGCTCGACATGCTCAAGCTCCGTTACCACCGCATCATCGTGATGACGGACGCGGACGTCGACGGCAGCCACATCCGGACGCTCCTGTTGACGTTCTTCTACCGGCAGCTGCCGGAGACGCTGCGCAACGGCTACCTCTACATCGCGCAGCCGCCGCTCTACCGGGTGAAGAAGGGCAAGAAGGAGCAGTTCCTCAAGGACGACGACGCCTTCAACCGCTTCATCCTCGAGGCCGGGACCGACAAGCTCGCCATCCGCGCCGAGGGCGGGACGATGGTGGTGACCGGCGACCCGCTGCGGCGGCTGCTCGACGACCTCTGGAAGTGGCGCAAGCTGCTCCGCGCGCTCGAGCGCAAGGCGCAGTCGGAGATCCTCGCCGCGCTCGTCCGGGGCACGGATCTGGACGCGTCGGGGCTCGCCGACCGTGAGCGCCTCGAGCAGGCGATGGAGCGGCTCGAGGAGGCGGTCGGTGAGATCGATCCCGATCTCCTCCCGCTCGCGCCGCGCTACGAGCAGGACGCCGAGCACGGCCGCTGGTACGTCGAGATCGCGACCCGCGCCGGCGTGAGCACCAAGACCACCCGCATCGACTTCGAGCTCCTCGACGGCGGCGAGTACGCCCAGCTGAAGGCCATCCACCAGGGCGTGGTGGCGCTGGGCGGCACCCGCTTCGAGGCCCTCGAGGTCGACGACGCCGGTGAGGCCAAGGGCGACGCCGAGCCGCTCGGCGGCGCGGACGGCATCTGGGAGCACGTCCAGAAGCGCGGCCGGAAGGGCCTGAACATCCAGCGCTACAAGGGCCTCGGCGAGATGAACGCCGACCAGCTCTGGGACACCACGATGAACCCCGAGTCGCGGGTCCTGCTCCAGGTGAAGGTCGACGACGCGGTGGAGGCGGAGGAGATCTTCAGCGTCCTGATGGGCGACCAGGTCGAGCCTCGCCGCGAGTTCATCGAGACGCACGCGCTCGACGTCAAAGAGCTCGACATCTGACGCTCACCGCTCGACCGGCGTGACGCGGCCGCAGCACTCGATGGTGTCGGCCGCGCGCTCGCTGCAGGTAGTGACCGCGTGCACGTCCATGCGGCCCGCGATCGGCGTGGCGTGAGGCCGAGCGCGCGGCACGCGGGTGCCGTCGTAGAGCTCGCCGTAGCGATTCTCGCCCCAGCAGAGGGTCTGGCCACGAGTGACGGCGCAGGTGTGACGCCCGGCGTGGACCGAGGTCACGTCCGTCAGCCCCGCCACCGAGGCGGGCGTGAGCCGGTCGACCGTGGTCCCGTCCCCGAGCTGTCCGTAGCGGTTGCTCCCCCAGCAACTCAGCGTGCCATCGTTCATCAACGCGCAGGTGTGAGCGTCTCCCGTCGCGATCGCGACCGCCGGACGGTCGAGGGGGACGCGCACCGGCGCGAGGGCGCGCTCGCGGCTCCCGTCGCCGAGCTGCCCGGCGTCGTTCCCACCCCAGCAGTGAACGGCGCCGTCGCGGTCCAGGCCGCACGCGTGCTGATAGCCCGCGTCGATCTGGACGAGACGCGAGAGCCCGTCGAGCCGCGCCTGGACACCGCCCGCCCCGGCGCCCCAGCAGCGCGCTCGTCCCCGCGCATCGAGCGCGCAGGCCAGAGCAGCACCGCTCGCGACGTCCACCGCGTCGTGGAGCCCCGGTACGGGCTCCGGCGTGGTGGACGCCGCGACGCCAGCGCCGCTCCCGGGTCGCGGCCCCGCCCCGAGTCCGCCCCAGCAGGCCACGCTCCCATCCGAGCGCACAGCGCAAGTGAAGCCGCCTCCGGCGCTGACGCGGCGCGCGTCGGAGAGGCCGGACACGTCGACCCAGCCGCGGCTGCTGGTGCGACTGCCGTCACCGAGCTGTCCCCCCTCGCCGCTCCCCCAGCAACGCACGCGGCCATCGACGCCGAGCGCGCACACGTGATTGGCGCCCACCGACAGCTGCGTGGTGTCGACCGGCGCGACCCAGGTCGCGCACCCGGCGAGGTCGCTGTCGTCTCGGTTCGACGCGCGCTCGCCTCCACCGTCCACGATCACGCGCTCTCGCTCCGGCGGCTCCTCGGGTGGGTGCGACCGCGTGCACCCTCCGGCGAGGAGCATCCCCATCACCACGAACCTCGACCTCCTGCTGTCTCTCATCGGCACCTCCCGAGCGCGTCGCTCGAGCTGGCGGTGCCCGACGAGCCGGGAGCGTTTCAGGTTCGTTGGCGTCGAGCGGGAGTCGTCTCGACCTCTCGCGTGGTCGAGCCGAGGACAGGCGCGGGAGCAGAGGGAGCCGTTCGCGCGACCGGTACGCTGGCGGAGACGCGGCGCCGGGGACGCTGCTCGGCCTGGTCCTCGTCCCCCGCCTCGACGTCGCACCCCTCGCCGCGGTAGCCGCCGCAGCGGACGTGCCCGGCGTCGGCGCGCTGCGTCAGGCCGGGCTGGTAGCTGGCGACCAGCGGCATGGCGGCGCCGAGCGCGAGCAGGAAGGTGTAGAGGGCCATCGTGAGAGCCTGGCTGCGGTGCGTCCTCGTCATCGTGAGCCCTCTCTGAGCAGGCGCCGTGCCAGGGCGCTCGCCTACCGAGATCACTCACGTTTTCGGGAGCCGGCGTCACGCTCCGCCGGGATCGTTACGCTCGATCGGCCGGGGATCGTAACAGCGGGTGTTACGCCTCGTCCTCGTCGGGCTTGCCGCCGAGGCCCCACTCCTTGAGCCGGTACTGGATGGTGCGGCGGCTGATGCCGAGCACCTCCGCCGCCCGGCTCTTGCTGCCGCCGACCGCCTTCAGGGTCTCGAGGATCGCGAAGCGCTCGAGCTCGGCCAGGGTGACCCCCGGGATGAGCAGCCGGATCGCCTCGGCCGCGGGCGGGGACTGCGCGAGCGGCAGATCGTCGATGTCGATCTCCTCGCCTTCGGTCAGGAGCACCGCCTGCTCGATCGCGTTCTGGAGCTCGCGCACGTTGCCCGGCCACGGATGCGAGAGCAGCGCCCAGCGCGCGCGCTCGCTGAAGCCGGCGAGGTCCTTCTCGTTCTCCTCCGCGAACCGTCGCAAGAAGAGATCGGCGAGGTGCGGCACGTCGCTCTTGCGGGCCCGGAGCGAGGGGACCTCCAGCTGCACCACCGCGAGCCGGTAGAAGAGATCCTCCCGGAAGGCGCCGTCCTCGACGAGGCTGTCGAGCCGCCGGTTGGTCGCCGCGATCACGCGCACGTCCACCCGGATGGTCTCGTTGCTGCCCACCCGCTCGAGCTCCCGCTCCTGCAGGAACCGCAGCAGCTTCACCTGCACCTCGGGCGGGGCCTCGCTGATCTCGTCGAGGAAGAGCGTGCCGCCGTCCGCGTGCTCGAAGCGGCCGCGCCGCCGCGTGGTGGCCCCGGTGAAGGCGCCCTTCTCGTGCCCGAAGAGCTCGGACTCCAGCACCGTCGGGGCGAGCGACGCGCAGTTGAGCCGGACGAAGGGCCCCGCCGCGCGCTTGCTCTCCCGGTGGATGGCGGCCGCGATCAGCTCCTTGCCGGTGCCGCTCTCGCCGCTGAGCAGCACGGTGGCGCGGCTCCGCGCGACCTGGAGCACCCGCTTCACGAGCTGCTGCATCGTGGGGTGGTTGCCGACCAGCCCGTGGAAGCCGACCTCGCCGCCCGGGGGCAGCGCCGGCGGCTGCGGCTTCCGGGCCAC
This sequence comes from Myxococcota bacterium, assembly GCA_036149055.1. GTDB lineage: Bacteria > Myxococcota_A > Polyangia > Polyangiales > Sandaracinaceae > JAVJQK01. Next base: position 10,704 of record JAYZQJ010000125.1, read on the forward strand.
GCGATCGAGCAGCACCGTGAGCGCGCTCGGGCGGACCGGGCGCGGCAGGCAATGGGACGCGCCGGACTCCAACGCGGTCACCACCTCGTCGGACCGCGCCGGGTCGGTCACCGCGACCACCACCGCGTCCGGGTGGGCGGCCCGCCGCATCGCCGCCCGGGCCCAGCGGTCCTCGCTCGGCCCGTCGACCACGATGACCGCGACCGGGTCGTCGCCCACGTCATCGAAGGCCAGGCTGTGCCGGCGCTCGCTCAGCTCGCGGGCGACGTCCGCCCACGCCTCTCGATCGTCCGTGAGGACGAGAACCCGCAGCCCGGTCATGACAGGCGAGGTTGCCCGAATCCCGGGGCCAGTGCCACCGGGGCACGCGATGGCACACCGAGATCGGCCTCTGCGGCGACCCGCGCGGTGGCACGCCTCGTGAAACCCCGTGCGGGTGTTGGAAAGAGGCGGCCCGCGGGACGACCTCGGGGAGAGGTGAGCATGCGATTCGTGTGGGCGGTGGGTTTGATCGGGCTGCTGGGCTGCGCGCCGACCGGCAGCGCGCCGGCGGCGACCTCGGCGCAAGCGGACATCGCCCAGTCGCTGCGACGCCAGCTCGCCGGGCACCTCGAGCGCGCGCGCGGCTGCTTCGGCGAGGCGCGCCTCCGGGACCCGAACGCGAGCGGCCTCGTCCGCCTCGGCTTCACCATCGAGCCCGACGGGCGCGTCGACGACGTCGCGGTCGAGGCGTGGTCGCGCGACGAGGCGATGCTCGCGGCGTGCGTCCGGAGCCGGATCGGCAGCCTCTACTTCGACCCCGCGCCCCCGACCGAGCCGGTCCGCGTGGAGCGCACCTTCTATTTCTGCCCCGACGAGCAGGGCGGGCTCTGCCGGCTGGGCGGCGCGCGGCCGCTGGACGCGGAGGCGGACGACGCGCTCCTCGCCCGGATCGACGCCGGCCTGAGCGCGCGCGACGAGCAGCTCGAGGCCTGCGCCCGTGAGGTCGGCGGCCGCCCCGCGGTGCTCGACGTGCGCCTCGAGGTCGGGACCGACGGCCGGGTGATGGCCGGCCAGCTCAGGGACAGCTTCCCGAGCGCCACCGGCCTGCGACGGTGCGCGGTGGGCCCGCTGCTCGGCGCCCGCATCGAAGGCGAGCTGCCCGCCGAGCGCATGCACGTCCGCTACGTGTATCGCCTGGGCGCGGTCGGCGACGTGCGCAGCGCCCGTCGTTGAGCCACACCCAGTCCGTGCAGATCGTCCGCAAGCATCGGCGCGTGATCCTGTTCCTGTTCTCGCTCCTCGCGCTGCTCGGGATCACCTACGGATTTCTGAGGCGCGTGGGCATCGATCCTCTGCGTATGCTCCTGGGGTGAGCCGCAGGCTGAAGATCGGGAGCGGGCTCGGGGTCCTCGCGCTGGGCGCCGCGCTCTTCGTGCCCGGGCCGACCCCCGACGTGGATCCGCCGCCCCATCATCCCTTCGTCTGGGGCCAGGACGATCTCTGGGCCCGGCTGGAGGCGCGCTTCGACGCCGCGCGCGAGCGAGGCTGCGCGTCGAGCGACCCCGCGATCGAGGCGGGGCTCGCGGGGCTGGACGACACGCTGGCCGGGATCGAAGGCGCCGAGCTCGGCCCGGCGGACGCGCGCTGGGACACGCTCGAGGCGCAGCTCTTCGAGGTCGCGCCCCTGCTCGGCGCCTGCCCCGCGCGCGTGCCCGCGCTGCTCGAGCGCGCGAGCCGGATGCGGCGCGCGGTGAAGGACCAGAGCGTCCGGTGGGACGTGCGCGGCGACCGGGAGGCGCGCGACACCCTCTATCGCCTGCTCTACGGGGCGCGCGCGGCGGTCGAGGAGCTGCTCCTGCAGATGCCGGAGGGGGAGGCGCCCTCGGTGACCCACGGGGTGGCCGAGCCCTCCGAGGCCCCGTCCTTCACCTACCGCGGCGTCACCCTCCACAGCGGCGACGTGCTGCTCTCGCGAGGGGGCGCGCCGACCAGCGCGCTGATCGCCCGCGGCAACGACTACCCCGGCAACTTCTCGCACGTCGCCTTGCTCCACGTCAGCGAGGACGGAACCCCCACCGTCGTCGAGTCGCACATCGAGAGCGGGGTCGGCGCGTTCACCGCGGAGCGCTACCTCGAGGACACGAAGCTGCGGATCCTGGTCCTGCGCCTGCGCGCCGATCATCCGGCGCTCGAGGGCGATCCCGGCCTCCCGCACCGGGCGGCGACCGCGCAGCTCGAGGCGGCGCGCGCCGGGCACATCCCGTACGACTTCGCGATGGACTACGGCGATCCCTCGGAGATGTTCTGCTCCGAGGTCGCGTCGGCCGCCTACGCGCGCGAGGGCGTGGAGCTGTGGCGCGGGCTCTCCACCCTCGGCGGCGAGGGCCTGAGCCGCTGGCTGGGCGCGGTCGGCGTGCGGCACTTCGAGACCCAGGCGCCGAGCGACCTCGAGTACGACCCGCAGATGCGCGTGGTCGCCGAGTACCGCGACCCGGAGACGCTGTTCTCGGACCACGTGGACAACGCCATCCTCGACGTGCTGCTCGAGGGCGCCGAGGCCGGCGAGGAGCTCGAGGTCGACGTCGCGCGGCTCCCGCTCGCCCGCCTCGCCAAGGCCTACAGCTGGGTCCTGAACCGCTTCGGCGCGGTCGGCCCGATCCCCGAGAACATGAGCGCGGCCACCGGGCTGCGGGTCGAGTCGCTCCGGCAGCGGCACGCCGCGGTGCGCGAGGGGCTCGACCGGCGGATCGCCGACTACCGCGAGACGCACGGGCGACGCCCGCCCTACTGGACGCTGGTCCGCCTGGCGCGCGAGTCGAAGGCAGCGCTCTCCGGCAACTGAAGACGCGGCTACCATTGCTGCAGCTTCCACGCGCGTCAGCGCGCGAGATGGGGTGGGAGCACCTGGGTGATCGCTCGCTTCAGTCTGGCTTCGTCATCGAGGCGGTCGACGTCCGGGACTCGTGGAGGACGCCCCGACGGCACGCTCGGCAGCTTGCGTGGCCCTCACCGGACGACGCGAACGTCTCGGAGGCATCGCTCCCGGAAGGTGAAGCGCGCCTTCTTCTGCCGGCCGGTCAGGCGCGGTACAGGAAGACGCGTAGCCGGGTCAGGGGAGCCAGCTCGGCCAGTCGCTCGAAGGCTTCCGCCCGGTCCGCGCCCAGGATCTCGACCACGCTGCTCTCCCAGGTCACTGGCACCGGGCGGTGCGGCGGGGCGCTCTCCCATAGATGACGCGCGCGACCGCTTCGCTGGTCGATCGCAGCCGAGACCTGCGCGGCCACGCGCTCCAGCTCGTCGACCTCCCGTGGGCTGCCCAGGCGCGCCACGAGCGCCTGGCGGGGAAGAGGGCGTCGACCGTCTCCGAACAGATCCGCCGCGGACGCCCGCACCTCTCCCCCGAGCAGCAGCCGCGTCTCCCGCCAGCACTCGATGAGGAGGTCCGAAGCGTCGATCCAGCGGGCGCCGATCTCTTTCGCCCACCCCGCGCCGAGGCGCTCGCCGTAGTGCCGACAGAACGTCGACCGCTCCGCGTCCGGGGGCGCCCCGGCGCGCATCCCGACCACGCTGCCCTCCCCGCCCTCGACCCGACCGGTGAAGAGCTCGACCGCGCACCGGCGGGAGCGCGGCAGCCAGGTGAGCTGCGCCCGCCACGGCGGCGAGTGGCGCCGAGGGTCCCGCAGCGCCTTCGGCGGGGCCCAGCCCTCCTCGCGACGCTCCTCGACGGCGAAGTACCAATCGACGCCCACCCTCTCACTGTATCGCGGGTCTGCCACGCTGCTGAACGAGCAGCCTACCCAGGCCGCGCGGTCGGCGACTCGAGGCTCCGGGTGTATGCTGTCGCGGGATGGCTCTTCGCGCCTGGTGCATGGGGTTGACCCTGCTCGCCGCGTCGTGCGGCGGTGAGGTCGCCCCTGACGACGCCGCGACGTTCGCGGACGCCGCGGCCGCGCCGGACGCGCGCGTGGTCGGGCTGCCGGACGCGGCGGGGCGGCGCGACGCGGGCCCGGACCGGCTCGGCCCGCCCTACCCCATCGTGCTCGCGCACGGCTTCTTCGGCTTCGAGGACTTCGCCGGCGTCTCGTTCATCACCTACTTCTACGGCGTGAAGGACGACCTCGCCGAGCGCGGCGAGCCGCTCGTCTTCACCCCCGCCGTCGACCCCTTCAACGACTCGGAGACGCGCGGCGAGCAGCTGCTCGCGCACGTGGAGCGCATCCTCGCCGAGACCGGCCACGCGAAGGTGAACCTCATCGGTCACTCGCAGGGCGGGCTCGACGCGCGCTACGTCGCCGCGATGCGCCCCGACCTCGTCGAGTCGGTCACCACCTTCGCCACGCCCCACCGCGGCACCCCGATCGCCGACGTCGTGGTGGGCCTGGTCGAGGACGAGCGCGCTCGTGACCTCGCCGACCGCCTGGTGCGCCTCATCGGCGCCGCGCTCTACGACGCCGCGGGAGAGGAGACGAGCGTCTTCGCTTCGCTCCGCCAGCTCTCGACGCCCGGCATGGACGAGTTCAACGCGCGCTACCCCAACCAGGAGGGCATCGCCTACTACTCGCTCACCGGCCGCTCCGACCGCCACGACGGTGACCCGGACTGCGACGCCCCCGATCGCCCGCGCTTCGTCTACACCCACGACCGCGACCTCGACCCGATCGAGCCGCTCCTCGACATCGCCGAGCAGATCGTCGACGGCGGCAGCGCCGACATCGTCAACGACGGCCTCGTCCGGGTCCGCGACGCCCGCTGGGGTCGCTTCCTCGGCTGCGTGCCCGCCGACCACTTCGACGAGATCGGCCACCTCTTCGGCGACTCCCCCGGCCGCGGCAACGACTGGGACCACCAGGCGTTCTACGCCGACCTCGTCGCCTACCTACGCACTCAGGGGCACTGAGGTTTTTGGAGGGTTTGGTGCAAACCCTCCCCCCATTGGGCAAAGCGCCAATGGGGCCCCCCTCCCGACTCCGTCGGCGCCTCGCGCTGCGCGCTCGCGCCGCGACCCCAGCGACGGGGCGCTGGGGGCCCCTGCGGCTCGCGCTCGCGCTGCGCGCTCGCTGGCCGCCCGCTGCCGCGGGATCGAACACGGGTCGTAGTGCGTGCGGCGACCTCGCTGCGCTCGTCGCCTGCCGCGCAGTGGTTTGCCCCCTCCCGACTCCGTCGGCGCCTCGCGCTTCGCGCTCGCGCCGCGACCCCAGCGACGGGGCGCTGGGCGGCCTGCGGCTCGCGCTGCGCGCTCGCTGGCCGCCTGCTGCCGCGGGATCGAACGACTCGTGGGTGGTGCGTGCGGCGAACTCGCTGCGCTCGTCGCCTGCCATCGTCTCGGGTCAGTCGCCGCGGAGGCGGGCTTGGACTGCCCCGGCGCCACTGCTTGCCATCAGTCGAGCGCCTACGGAGAACTCTCACTCGACTTCGAACGTCACGTGCCGATGCGGCACGAACGTGTTTGGTTGCGTGCGGTCGGTCTGGCCCTACCTGGACCCTCGCCCACGGAGTCCGAATGCGTCGCCTCGAGATCTTGCTTGGTTGCTCCCTCCTGCTCGTCACCGCCTGTGATGGCGACACCATCCCGCCGCTCCCCGATCGCCCGGTGGTCGACCTCGACTCCGGCGTCGACGCCGGCCCGCCGGTCCCCGTCTGCGACGACGGGGTGAAGGGCGGCGACGAGACCGGCATCGACTGCGGCGGCTCGTGTGGGCCGTGCGAGGCGGGCGATCCCTGCCGCGTGGCCCAGGACTGCTCCACCGGCGTGTGCGAGCGCAGCTTCTGCCTGCGCGCGAGCTGCACCGACGGCGTGCGGAACGGGGACGAGACCGGGACCGATTGCGGCGGCGACTGTCCGCTCTGCCCGGGCGGCGAGCCCTGCACCTCCAACGACGAGTGCCTCTCGGATCGCTGCCGCGGCGGCATGTGCGAGGGCTCGAGCTGCGAGGACGGACGTCAGAACGGTGACGAGACCGACGTGGACTGCGGCGGCGACACCTGCCCGGCCTGCGCCGGGGAGCTGCGCTGCCTCGACCGCGACGACTGCCTCTCCGGGATCTGCGCCGGGGGCCTGTGCACCACGCCCTCGTGCAACGATCGCCGTCAGAACCAGGACGAGACCTCGGTCGACTGTGGTGGCAGCACCTGTCCGGCGTGCCGGGACGGCCTCGCCTGCATGCTCGACATGGACTGCGAGAACAACCGCTGCCTCGACGGCGGCTGCGTGTCCTGCGTCGACCGGGTGCGCAACGACCAGGAGACCGGCACCGACTGCGGCGGCCCGCTCTGCGATCCCTGCGGCGACGGTCAGACCTGCCTCGTCGACGGAGACTGCCTCAACGGCGCCTGCGTCGGCTCGCTCTGCGTCTCCTGCATGGACGGCGAGCTGAACCGCGACGAGACCGACGTCGACTGCGGCGGCACCCACTGCGCCGGCTGCCTCGTCGGTCAGACCTGCTTCGTCGACGGGGACTGCGCCTCGAACGACTGCGACGCCGGCATCTGCCGCGGCCGCGGCGACACCTGCGCGCCCGGCGACATCATCACGCTGACCCCCGGCACCCAGACCATCAACTGGGTCGCGAGCGGCAACGACTACCTGTCCGGCGGCGTGAGCTGCACCGGCACCAGCGTCGACGGCCCGGACGTCGTCATGGAGTACACCGCGACGGTCGACGGCTTCCTCAGCTGGGAGATGACCAAGCCCGCCTCGACGCGCTACGCGGTGGTGGTCAGCGACGCGCCCTGCGGCACCACGACGCCCGAGGTCCAGTGCGTCTCCGACTTCTCGCCGACGGTGCTCCGCGGGCAGTTCCCGGTCACCACCGGCACCACCTACACGTTCTACGTCATCGATACGACGTCGGGCACGATGCCGCTGGTCAACCCGTTCGACTTCACGGTCACCGAGGTGGTCCCGCCGTGCACGCCCGGGAGCGGCGGCATGGTCGGCACCACGGTCACGCGGTACCCGACGAGCCTCTCCGGCACCTCGTTCACCGAGTACTACCTGGTCGCCGACGACGCGCCCGGCGGGTTCGTCTACGTCGGCGGCACCGGCAACACCTACCGGCTCCCGAAGGTCGGCGGCACGGCGACCGACATCGAGGCGCTCGGCGGGCTGACGTTCTCGGAGCAGGGCTACGAGCTGGCGGTGGCCGGCTCCGAGGTCTTCACCGTCGACTCGATCACGTCCGGCACCTCCGGCCGCCTCTACCGGGTCACCAGCGACGGCGGGGCGACCTGGACGCGGCAGGACTACGCGACCTTCTCGCCCTCGCCCCAGGACGACTTCCGCAGCGCGGTGTCGGACGGCACGAACCTCTACCTGATCACCCACGAGTTCACGACCACGGTGGGCTCGGAGATCTGGAGCGTGCCGCTCGCGGCCGGGTCGGTCCCCGCGACCGCCACCCTCATCGGCTCGATCCCGCACAACAACTGCAGCGGGCTCGCGGTCGACTCGCGCTACTTCTACACCGCCTGCCAGACGAACGACGAGGTGGTGCGCGTCGACCGGACGACCCTCGCGACCGAGGTCGTCAGCGGGCTCCTCGATCTCAGCTCGACCCGCAACAGCGTGCAGGCGCACGACACCGACATGGACGGGGTGGCGGACATCCTCTACGTGAACGCGTCCACCGAGGACGTCTTCTTCGTCTGCGGCCTCGGCACGCCGACGCCCTTCACCGGGCCCCTCGTCAGCTGGGGCGGCTCCACCTCGAACTACGGCCTCGGCTTCGACGCGGCGACGAGCACGCTGTACGCCTGGGACGACGACACCCGCGAGCTGCTCGAGATCCGCTGACGCTCGCGTCTATTCGGTGCGGGACGGCGGCGGCGCGGTGGGCTCGTCGTCGTCCAGCTCGACCAGGCCGCTGATGTCGTCGAGGGGCTCGAGCTCGTCGATCTCCTCGATCTCCTCCAGCTCCTCGTCGAGCTCGACCACGTCGGAGAGGGCGTCGAACGACTCGAGCTCCTCCGGCGCGTCGTCGATGAGCTCGATCTCGCCGGTCCCGAGCGCCTCGACGTCGGGCTGCACGTCGTCGTCGCGGAGCTGATCGAAGACGTCGTCGGCCACCGCCGTGTAGTCGTCCTCGAAGTCCGCCTCCGGCATGCCCGGCATCGGCGCCGAGACGAAGGCCAGCGCGTCGTCCATGCCCTCGCTCGGCGGGGCCTCGGACGGCCGGCGCAGGTCTCCGGGGGAGAGCTTCTTGGTCTCCCGCGGCGCGAGCGGCTCGGGCCCGGGTGGGGGCGGCGGCTCCGTCACCGGCTCCGCCTCGGCGGGCGGCGCGCGGAGCTGCGCGGTCTCGGCCTCGCTCCCGGCCGTCGGCGCGACCTCCTCGTAGGCGGCGTCCTGGAGCGCCGCCTGGAGCTCCTCCCGCAGGCCGTCGTCGAGCATCGTGGAGGACGAGTCCACCGACTCGGGCGCGGTCAGGTCCGCGAAGTCGGGGGCCGGCGTCTCGTCGCTCGGCGGCGCGAGGCTCTCGTCGGTGGAGTGCGGGAGCGAGATCGCCAGGTCGCTGATCTCCTCGCCCCGTCGCCCGCCCTCCTCGAGCCGCGCGATCGCGGCCGTCGCCTCCGGGTCGCCGGGCGCCTCCCGCAGCACCTTCTGCCACGCCTCGAGCGCCTCCCAGCGGTTCTGCAGCGCGGCGTCCCACACCCGCGCGACCTCGCGGCGGAGCTCCAGCTTCTGCGCCGGGTCCTCCTCGCCTCGCAGATCGCGCTGGAGCGCCACCAGGAGATCCTGGTGCTTGCCCGCCGCGCGCAGCGCCTGGCGCAGCCGGCCCCGGGCCTCGGGCGACCCGGAGGTGACGGTGGAGAGGCGTGACCAGACCTCGGCCGCGTCCTCGTGGCGCCCGAACGCGCCCTCGAGCAGGTCGCCGCGGCGCCGGAGCAGGCCCGCCGCGGTCTGGCTGTCGAGCGCCTCCTCCACGAGGTGGGCGAGGTGATGGTCCAGCTCCCCGAGCTTGGCCTGGGCGTGCGCCTCGGCGGTCAGCGCGTCGAGCACCTCGTCTTCGCTCGGGGCGAAGCTGGCCGCGCGCTTGAGCACCGCGAAGCCGTCGCCCGGCGAGGCGAGCTGCTCGCGGAGGATCCGGGACGCCCGGAGCAGCAGGCGCGCCCCGCCGACCGGATCCTCCTCCATGTCCTCGGCCAGCCCGGCCATGATCTCGACCAGCGCGCGCTGCAGCCCCTCGGCGCCCGGGCGCGCGTCGAGCTCGGCGGCGAGGGCCTCCACCGGCTCGAGCGTCTCGGGGGCGCGCACGCCGAGGGCGACCGCCTGGGCGAGGTAGTGCACGGCGCGCTGCCGGTCGCGGAGCTCGGCCTCGCAGAGCCGCGCCGCCCGGAGCAGCGCCTCGACTCGCCCGGTGTCGGTCTCCGCCGCGCTCTTGCGCTTGTCGTAGGTGATCAGCAGCTCGTCGGCGCGGCCGGCCCGCGGGGCCCGGGCCTCCGCCAGCGCCAGCACCGCGTCGTCGTCGGGCGCGAGGGAGCAGGCCCGCAGGGTCTGGTCGAGGGCGCCCGAGGGGTCGCCGCTCCGCTCGTCGAGGAGCTGCGCGTGCCGGAGCAGCAGCTCCACCTTGCGGGGCGCGTCGTCCGCCTTGCGCACCAGGGTCTCGTAGACCTGCCCGAGCCGCTCCCAGAGGTTGCCCTTCTCGGCCAGCCGATCCGCCTCGTCGAGGATCTCGGGGTCGTCGAGATCGACCGCGAAGGCGCGGAGCGCGGCCTCGAGCGCGTCGGAGAGCGCGTCGAGCTCCTCCTCGTAGACGCGCGCCGCGTCGAGCCACCGCCGCCGCTGGGTCGCCGGGTCGGGGCTGTCCTTGGCGAGCCCGACGTAGAGCTCGGCGAGCTGCTCGCCGCGGCCCGCGCCCTTGGCCAGCGCCCGCAGATCCGCCTCGGCCTCCTCGTCGCCGGCGTCGACCCGCGGGGCGAGGCGGGCCCAGGCGCCGTCCACGTCGCCGAGCTGGCGGTAGGCGATCTCCGCGCTGCGCCGGGTCAGCTGCGAGGCCGCCGACGGGTCGTCGCGCCGATCGGCGAGCGCGTCGAGCACCCCGACCAGGTCCTGCCAGCGGCTCGCGCTCTCGAGCAGCGGGGCGAGGCGCTCGAGCGGGCTCGGGTCCGCGGGGTCCGCCTGCGCCCAGGCGTAGAGCGCGTCCACCGCGCGGGCGACCTGAGGCGCCTCCGACTCGTGCAGGTCCGAGAGCCGTCGCGCGACCGGGACGCGCAGCCCCGGATCCTCGACCACGTCGAGCTGGCGCCAGAGCGCGTCCGCGAGCCCGTCGAGGTCGCCCTGCGCCTCGGAGAGCTGGGCCAGGTGCTGGAGGGCCCCGAGGTGATCGGGGGCGAGCTCCTTGACCACCCGGCGCAGGCACACGATCGCGTCCTTCGGGCGGTCGAGCCGCTCGGCGAGCACGTCGGCGCGCTCGAGCAGCATCTCCTTGCGCTCCTCGGCGTCGCCGGTGAGCGGCTCGAGCCGGGCGAGCGCGTCGGCGAGCGCCTCGGGGTCGTCCTTGCGGGTGGCGTGGCGGCGCAGGAAGCGCAGCGCCTCCTCGTCCTCGCCCGCCGCCAGGACCTCGCGCCAGGCCTCGGCCGCGCCGTCGTGGTTGCCGACCGGGTGGGCCAGGGTGCGCGCGATCCGGCGATAGAGCTCCGCGCGGCGGGTCGCGTCGTCCTCGCGCTGGGCGGTCTCGCGGAGCAGCACCACCAGGTCGCGGAACCGCTCGGCGCGATCGTAGACGGCGCAGAGCGCGTCCAGGATGCCGACGCTGCGCGGGGACAGCTCGAGGGCGCGCCCGTAGAGCTCCGCCGCCCGATCCAGGTCGTTGAGCGCCTCGTCGGCGATGCCGGCCATGCGGACCAGGACCGCGGACTTCTCGCTCTTCTCGAGGACCTCGGCCTTGTAGGAGAGGGTCGAGAGCAGGCGCTCGTGGCGCCCGGCCTGCTCGTCGATGCCGACCATGTGCGCGATCGCCTCGGGGTCGGCCGGGTTCTCGTCGAGCAGCCGCGCCCAGGTCTCGAACGCGCCCTCCTCGTCGCCCACGTGCTCCTCGAGGATCGTGGCGAGCAGCCGGAGCAGCCGCGCGCGCTCGTCCCCGCCCGTCTCGTCGATCCGGCGGCGAAGGAGCGGGATGGCCTCGAGGTAGGCGCCGGCCTCGACCAGGGCGTCGCTCAGCGCGTCGCGCGCGTCGACGTCGCCGGGGAGGAGATCGCGCAGGTTGCGCCACGCCTCGATCGCCGCCTCGAGGTCGCCGCGGTGATCGCGGTGCACCTCGGCCACCTGCCGATAGAGGTCGGCCTTCGGCTCGACCTCGGTCACCGTCAGCGCCTCGCGCTCGAGCAGCTCGACGAGCTGATCCCAGCGCTCGGCCTGCCGGAGCAGCCGCTTCAGGTGGGAGCGCGCCTCGACGTCCGCCGGGTCGAGCGCGGTGACGCCGCGCCACGCGCTGATCGCGCCGTCGACGTCGGCGAGGTGCTTCTCGCTGAGGGAGGCGACGTGCTTGAGGCGCTGCGTGCGCTCGGCCGCGCTCAGCCCGCTGACCCGGGAGGCGGCGAGGAGCGCGTTCCGGAGCGGCGTCCAGTCGCCGGTCTTGCGGCAGCTCTCCTCGAGCAGGTGGAGCGCCTCGGGGTCGCCGGGCTCGATGTCGAGGATCTGCGCGCCGAGCTCCCCCGCCCGCTCGAGCTCGCCGCGATCCCGCAGCGCCGCGACCAGCTCGCGGAGGCGAGGGACGCGCTTGTCCGGCGGCAGGCCCTGAGCGGCCACCCCGAGCGCGCGCACCACGTCGTCGTGCCGGCCGACCTGCCGGTAGAGCGTGACCAGCTCCTCGGCCGCCTCCGGGTCGCCCGCCTCGAGCAGCCACTCCAGGCAGGTGATCGCGTAGTCGACCTGGCCGGCGTCGAGGTAGGCGCGGGCGAGCGCCTTGCGGCGGCGCCCGCTCTCCGGGCGGTCCGGCGCGTGAGCGAGGTAGGCGACCCAGCGCTGCGGCAGCCGCCCACGCTGGCCGACCTCGTCCACCATGCGCTCGTAGAGGAGCATCGCGCCGTCGTGATCGGGGCGCGCGTCGAGCGCCTGCTCCAGGTAGGCGAGCGCGTGATCGGTCGGGACCTGCTGCGCCATCTGGTAGAGCAGGTCGGCGGCCCGGTGCCGGTCCGAGGCGCGCACGTGGTCGTCGCCGGTGCGCTCGGCGCGGGTCAGGTACACCCGCGCGAGGTCGCGCATGATCTCGAGGTCGCCGGGCGCGTCGCTCAGCGCGCGCTTGAGCGCCCGCGCGGCGCCCTCCTGGTCGTCGAGGTGCTCGGCCCGGAGGTGGGCGAGCTCGCGCCAGAGCGCGTTCTTCCGCGCCGCGTCGAGCTCCGCCTTCGCCTCCTTCTCGAGCAGGGTCGCGGCGGCCTTCATGTTGCCGGCGGCCCGGTAGATCTCGCGGGCCGCGTAGAGCGCGGCGACGAAGCTCGGGTCGAGCTCGAACGCGCGGCGGTAGTGGTTGACGGCCTTGTCGACGCGGGAGAAGCGGTGCTCCCAGATCTCGCCCAGCTGGTGATAGAGCAGCGCGACGTCGCGCGGGTCCGCGCCCGCCTTCTGGAGCGCCCCGGCCTGCTTCTCGAGCAGGTCGGCCAGCCGCCGCATCTCGCCGCCGTCCTCGAAGAGGCCGCGCAGCCGGAGGAAGCTGTCCTGGTGGCGCGGGTCGAGCGAGAGCGCCCGCTCGTACATGCGGACCGCCCGCTCGCGATCGGAGAGCGCGCCGAGCACGAGCTCCCCCGCCTCGTACATCGCGTGGGCCCCGGCCCCCCGGTCGGAGGCGCGCCCGGCCCAGCCCTCGAGCAGGTTGGCGAGGGACGCGTAGTCGCCGATCCGCTGGTAGTGCGCGCGCAGCGAGGCGAACGCCTCCGGGTCGTCCGGATTGCGCCTCAGGCGCGCGATGAGCTCTTGCGCGGTGGCGTCCATGAGCGAGGCGGATCCCCGGGCAGCCAAGGGGCCGACGGCCCGCCGGAGCGCGCTCGCAACGTACCACGGAACGTCCCGAACCGGACGCCCGGATCACTCGGGGGAGCGCGGGGGGACCAGCTGACGGCTGCGGAAGAAGGCGTGGCCCTCGACCGGGCGCCGGTCCACGAAGGCGGCGTCGACCTCGTGCCAGTGCGTGATCTGCCGCTCGCCGAGCTGCCAGCTGAGGAAGACCTCGCGCTGGCCGTCGATGACCGAGCGGAAGGCCACCCGGCCGCGCTCGAGATCCTGGACGACGACGCCCATGCCCTCGAGGATCCGGCCCTGCTCGATCGCGGTGTCGCCGAGCGCGATGGCCTTGTGGAGCAGGCCGGCCAGCTCGGGGCGATCGTCGGGCAGATCGTCCTCGTCCGGCGCTCCTCCGGCCAGCGCCGGGGGCTGCACGCCGGCCTCCGCGAGCTGTCTCGCGATCCGCTGCGCCTGCCCCAGCAGCTGCGTGCACCGGCCGAGCACGGTGGCGATCCGGGGGATGAGCGCGTTCGCCTCCGCCAGGGTGAAGGTGCGCGTCACGACTGAATGGGTAACGCTCTTCGCGCAGGAATCAAGAGGTCCACTCGCCGAGATACTTCGGGAGCATCTCGCGCCAGGTCTCCCAGTCGTGGTGCCAGCTCGGGCCCCAGGAGTCGACCCAGTTGGGGACCTTCCGGTCGCCGAGGATCCGGGCCATGTTCCAGCTCTCCTGGACCGCCTCCGCCCGCCCCTCGCCGGAGGCCAGGAGCACGAAGCGCTGCCGCAGGAGGGCGAGCCGCGGATCGTCCTCGCCCAGCTCGGGCAGGAAGCGGAGCGGCACCGACACGAAGTAGTCGTGGGTGTAGCGATCGACGCCGGCGAAGCGGAGGATGTCGTAGGTGCCGCTCATGCCGAGGGCGCGGTGGAAGACGTCCGGGAAGCGGCAGACCATCGCCACCGCGTGCAGGGCGCCGATCGACGCGCCGGCGGTCCAGATCGGCAGCCCGTCGGTCCGGCAGTCGGCGTAGATCGCCGGCACCACCTCGTGCCGCACGTACTGATGGAACTGGTTCATCAGCCACATGCGGTGGCCGAGGTCCCCCTCCTCGGCGAACCAGGCCTGCCCGGCCACCGAGTCGCAGGAGTAGACCTTGACCTTGCCGGCGGCGAGCAGCGGCCGGAGCGCCCGGATCATCTGCCAGCGCTGGATCTCCTCGGCGTCGCCCCCCGCGGTCGGGAACACGAGCACCGGGACGCCGAAGTGGCCCCAGCGGCTGAGCCGGACCTCGCGCCCGACCCGGTCGCTGTACCAGACGCTCGTCTCGTAGAGGCTCACGCGCCCGCCTCTTCTTCGCCGCGCCACCGCTGGATGCGGCCCCAGAACAGGTCGGTGAAGCCCTCGACCTCGTGCTCGGGGTAGAGCGCCGCCACCTTGGTGCGCACCGCGCGCTTGGCCTCCTCGGTGCCGAAGTAGGTCCAGGCGACCTCGTCGAGGTGCCCGAGGTGAGTCGCGCAGAATTCCTCGAAGCGCTCGGTGTCGAAGCGCTCGGCCGCGATCGCGTCGTACCGCGCGAGCTTCTCGGGGTAGGGCGCGTCCTCGTCCGCCACCGCGTAGAAGGCGTCCCAGTCGAGCCCGCGGCGCATCGGTCGGCCGGTCGCGGCGCAGAACACGCTCCAGCGGAGCAGCGACTTCACCAGCCACGGGAAGTGGTAGTGGAGCGACGTGACCTGCGAGTCCGGGCAGGCGTTCGCGAAGTCGATCGGGTGCCAGACCCCCTCGCTCCGCATCAGCTCGCAGCTGTTGAACTCCCAGCCGAAGAAGCTGTTGATCGTGAGCGTGGTCTGCCGGATCTCCCGCTCCTCCTCGGGGGTGAGGAAGCCGGTCTCCATCGTGTAGCGGTCGTGGAGCGGGGCGTTCAGGTCGTACTTCACGTAGCGGACCTGCGGGCCGATCCCGATGCAGCGCACGAACATGTCGTGGGGGTGCACCGCCTTCTGCACGTGCATCACCAGGCTGCCGCTCGCCTCGTAGGCCCGCCTTAGCGCCGCCTCGTCCTCGGCCCGGGTGACGGCGCGCCAGCCGCCGCCGTCGTAGGGCTTCATGATCACGGGGAAGCCGAGCTCGTGGCCCACCCGGCCCACGTCGAAGAGCTTCGCGTAGCGGTGCAGGGTGTCGCGCAGATCGGGCACCGGGGCGTACGACTTCGGCGGGATCATCCACGTCTCGGGGATGGCCATGCCGAGCTTCATCATCGCGCAGTAGGTGGTCTGCTTCTCCATGGACTGGAGCGACCACGGGTTGTTGAGGACGTAGAGATCGTCCATCAACACGGCTTTCTTAATCCACTCCCGGCTGGTGTGGTACCAGTGGGTCAGCCGATCGATCACGAGGTCGTAGCGGCACTCCTGCCGCAGATCGAAGGGCTCGATGGAGACGCGCTCGACCTCGAGCGACACGGTGTCCCCGCCCACCGGGATCGCGAGGTCCAGCCGCTTCAGCAGGTCCTCGTAGCAGAGCGGCCAGCACAGGTCGGCTCCCAGGGAGAGCCCGATCGTCTTCGTCACGTTCGCCATCGTCATCACTCGTAGATCATCGAGATCGGGCCGGGGAAGAGCCAGGAGAGCCCGCCCTGCAGTCGATCGCGCCAGTTTTCCCAGTTGTGACCGTCGCGCGCCTCCTCGAAGCGCACCTCCATGCCGCTCTCGGCGAGCAGCGGCACGAGCGAGCGGTTCTCGTAGATCAGCGACTCGTACACACCGCAGCTGAGGTACACGCGCTCGGCCATCGGGCGCAGGTCGCGGCGCAGCTCGTTCATGAACGCGACCACCGGCGCCCAGAGCGGGCCGGTGCGGTTGCCCTGGCCGATGTCGGTGAAGGCGAACGAGCCGGACTGGAGCAGCAGCCGGCCGAAGAAGCCGGGGTAGCGCCAGGCGGTCGACAGCGCGGCCACGCCCCCGAAGCTCGCGCCCATCAGGCAGCGCGCGCCCGGCCGGGCGGAGAGCGGCAGCTCGCGCTCGAGGTGCGGCACCAGCTCCTCGCGGATGAAGCGGGCGTGGGGCTCGTGGTTCGCGTACTCGTTCAGGCGGTCCGGCGAGTCGGTGAAGCAGACCACGGTGTCCGGGATCGCGAGGCGGTGGATCAGGTTGTCGAGCACCGTCTTCATCGCCGCGAAGCGGAGGTAGTCGCTCCCGTCGTGCACCACGAGCAGCGGGTAGCGGCGCGAGGTGCGGTAGCGGGCGGGGTAGTAGAGGTGCCCGCCGCGCACGCCGCCGAGCGCCGCGCTGTGCATGCGGAAGGGCTCGAGCACCCCGGCGCGCGCCTCCGGGTCCGGCTGGGTCCAGGCCGGCACCTCGTAGCCCTCGCCGTGCGCGACCGAGTTGGCGCCGAACGGGTCGTGGGCGCGCTTGTCGTTGAGGGGATCCTCGACCCACCGGGCGTTGCCGTCCTTGTGCAGCTCGAGCTTGTACTCGACCCGCGAGCGCGGCGGCAGCTCCACGATGGCGTAGAAGAGGTCGGTGTCGCCGACGCGCTCGAGCGGCTGCGACGAC
The DNA here is from genome assembly GCA_036149055.1 of Myxococcota bacterium. Taxonomy (GTDB): domain Bacteria; phylum Myxococcota_A; class Polyangia; order Polyangiales; family Sandaracinaceae; genus JAVJQK01. The sequence goes on from JAYZQJ010000125.1 coordinate 27,166, forward strand.
TCCAGGCCGAAGATCCAGTGGCGGAGGTTCACCCCGTCCACCGCGCCGCGGTAGGCGAAGGTCACGCTCGGCCCCTCGACGATGGGGAACTCGTGCGCGCCGAGGAAGGCGTCGATCTTCTCGCCGGTGACCGGGCCGTCGGCGAGCAGCTGGTGAATCGCGAGCGTCCTCACGCCGCCGCCTCCAGGTCCGTCACCCGGCCGTCCGGGTGCAGGGTGAGCGCGCGCGCGCTCCGGGTCGGCGCGCCCTCGAAGATCGTCCAGCTGCGCCGCGGCAGCACCAGGCACGAGGCGGGGGCGAAGCGGCGCGCGTACATGCCGACCCGCTCGGCGTCGTCGAGCTTCAGGCGCGACTCCGGGTTGGGCAGCGCGACCACGTCGGCCACCAGCCCGAGGCCCGGCTCGAGCACCTGAGGCGCGTCGCCGCCGTAGGGCGGATCGTCGTGGAAGAGCACGATGCGCTCGGTGACCGCCATCGCGCCCGCCGACCAGGCGAACACCGGGCGGTCGCCGATCAGGTCCGTCATCCCGAAGAGCAGCAGCCGGTTGAGCAGCGAGGCGACGTGCCCGCCCGCGATCGCCACCGCGTCGCAGCCCGCGAGCAGGCGGGTCAGCTCCGAGCGGTGCCACGCCACCCGCCCGCGCGCGTGCGGATCCCACGACTCGACGAACTCGCGCCGCACCCCCTCGCAGCGCCGCAGGTGATGGGCGTCGAGCATGCGGATCGCGTTGACGGACTGCTCGAGCTCCTCCTCGAGCAGCGCCAGCGGGGCCGCCCGGTGCGCGATCACCCGCGCCGACTCGATGAGGTGCTCCAGCCGGATCCGGTAGAAGTCCTGGAGCTGCCGGAGCCGGAGCTGCCGCTCGCGGTAGGCCGCGGCCAGCTCGCGATCGCTCCGGAACACGTCGTCGGCGCGCTGGTGGAGGGCGAGGTTCACCGTCTCCCCGCCGAGGTGGGTGGACAGCTCCTCGTCCTCCGGCTCGCGCTCCTGCCAGCCGGCGGTGATCAGCGCGAAGCGCCCGGAGACGCCCGCCGCCTTCGCCGCCTCCGCCACGCTGGGATCGAAGCGCTGCGGCCCGAGGAGCACGACCTTCATCGCGCGCGAACCTGCACCGTCTGGCCGACGGCGTCCAGGATGCGGCGCAGGGTGTCGTAGTCGGGGTGGCGGAAGCGCATCCACGCGTTGGCCATGTAGCCCGCCGCCACCGGCTGGGTGGGGGTGCCGGGCGGGGGGAGGTGCGCGTCGATGAGGTGCTCGCCGAAGGCGCGCTCGACCTCGGCCACGCCGTCGTAGTGGTCGATGATCCCGTCGCGGTCGGGGCGGAGCGCGATGATGCCGGCGGCGTAGCGCCGCGAGGGCCGCTGGCTCGGCCGGCCGTGCACCACCGCCATCGCCCACTCGCGGTAGAGGTCCATCTCGTTGCCCGCGCTGTAGAGGTCCCAGGCGCCCACGCCGGGCGGGCGGCAGCCGATCTCGCTGAAGCGCAGGCCCTTCGGCCCGAAGAACCACTCCATGTGGGTGGCGCTGGTGCCGATGTCGAGCGCCTCGATGACCCGGCGGCCCATCGCGCGGACCTCCTCGTAGCCGGGCGCGCTCTCCAGGCGGTTGGTGGCGATGAACTGCGGCGAGATCCAGCGGGTGCGCATCGCCTCGAGCACGTTCGGGTAGTAGTGGCAGGCGAACTCGTGCACGACCCGGCCGCCGACGGTGATGGTGTCGTAGAAGCCCTCGTGCCCCTCGACGAACTCCTCGAGGGCCACCGACGCCCCGCGGCCGAGGCCGCTCTCCCGGATGGCCGCCTCGAGCTCCGCGTCGTGGTCCACCCGGAAGGTGCCGGCCGCGCCCGCGCCGTCGCGCGGCTTGAGGATCAGCGGGTAGCCGATGCGGGCGGCGAACGCGCGCGCCTCGTCGGGCGAGCTGGTCCCGGTCGACGCGGCGCAGGGCACGCCGGCCTCCCGGAGGGCCGCCTTCATCGACGGCTTGTCGCGGCAGAGGAACGCGGTCTTGGCGCGGGTGCCGGGGATGCCGCAGCGCTCGCGCACGTTGGCCGCGGTCTGGATGTGCGCCTCCACGGTGGCCTCGAGCCGCTCGGGCCGCGCGACGGTCATCACGAAGCGCACCGCCTCCTCGAGCGCGGCCTCGTCGCACACGTTCGAGACCTGCTCGTAGTGCGTCAGCCAGTGCCGGAGCGCGTCGTCGAGCGCCTCCTTCGGCCGCTCGCCGATGCCGATGACGCGCGCCCCGACCGCGTGCAGCGCCCGGGCGAACTCGCGCTGGTTGTGCGGAAAGCACGGCTCCACGAGGATGACGTCCATCAGAGCTCCCCCACGCGCCGGTACAGCGCCTCGTAGGTCTCCACCCGCCGCTCCCAGGAGAAGTCCTGGGCCATCGCGTTGTCCTGCAGCCGGCGCCAGAGCGGCGGCCGCCGGTACACCGAGAGCGCCTCGCCGAGAGCCCAGCGGAGGCCCTGACCGTCGAAGTGCTCGAAGACGAAGCCGGTGCCCTCGCCGGTGCGCGGGTCGAAGGGCCGCACGCTGTCCTTCAGCCCGCCGGTGGCGCGCACGATCGGCGGCGTCCCGTAGGCGAGCGAGTACATCTGGTTCAGCCCGCACGGCTCGAAGCGCGAGGGCATCAGGAACATGTCCGCGCCGGCCTCGATCAGGTGCGCCAGCTCGTTCGAGAAGCCCCGGTAGAAGCAGACCTGCTTCGGGAAGCGGTGCTGGAGCTGCGCGAAGGCGTTCTCGTAGTGGGTCGCGCCCGAGCCGAGGACCACCAGCTGCATCTCGCCGCGCGAGAGGAAGTGGGGCGCCGCCTCGAGGATGAGCTCGAGGCCCTTCTGCGCGGTGAGCCGGGTGACCACGCCCGCGACCGGCAGGCCGTGGTGGTACGGCAGCCCCATGCTCTGGAGCAGCGCCTTCTTGTTGCGCTCCTTGCCGTCGAGCGCGCCGCGCCGGTAGCGGTGCGGGATGAGCCGATCGGTGGCGGGGTCCCACTCGGTGGGATCGATGCCGTTGAGCACGCCGACCACGGTGCTGGAGCGCTCGCGCAGGAGCCCGTCGAGGCCCATGCCCAGCTCCGGCGTCTGGATCTCCTTGGCGTAGGTCGGGCTCACCGTCGTGATCGCGTCGGCGTAGAGCAGCCCGGTGGTCAGCAGGCTGATCGCGCCCGCGCTCAGCTGATCCTGGTGGAAGAGGTGCGCGCTGTCGGCGAGCCCGGTGTCCGGCAGCACGTGGGCCCCGAACGCGCCCTGGTGCGCCAGGTTGTGAATGGTCAGCACCGTCTTGGTGCGCCCGAAGCGCGCCGCGTCCCAGTCGTAGCGGCACTTCAGCGCGAGCGGCAGCAGCGCGGTCTGCCAGTCGTGCACGTGGGCGACGTCCGGCGAGAAGCCGAGGCGCTGGCAGGCCTCGAGCGCGGCGTAGGTCAGCACGATGAAGCGCAGGTGCTCGTCGGCGTCCTGGGTGTAGATGCCGTCCCGCCCGTAGAGGTCGTCGCAGCGGACGAAGGTCACCTCCACCTCGCTGTCCGGCAGCGGCGCGCGATGGAGGGACACCCGGACCTGATGCGGCCCGAGCCGGAGGCGGATGTCCTGCGCCTCCGGCACCGGCGTCAGCTCGGCCTGGACCCGCCGGTAGAGCGGCGCGACGAGCAGCACCTCGTGCCCGCGGCGGGCGAGGTGGCGGGGGAGGGCGGCGGACACGTCCGCGAGCCCCCCGGTCTTGGCGAAGGGGGCGACCTCCGATGCGGCGTAGAGGATCTTCACTTCGGCTCTCAGGCGTAGCGTACGCGAACGGCGTCGATCACGGCGCGCAGCGCGTCCTTCACGACGCGGGTCTCCGGGCTCCGCACGATCACGTAGCCGTCGCCCTCGTAGCTGTCGGACTTCGGCGCCCCGACGGTCGGCACCTTGGCCTCCACCACCAGGTCGCCGATCTCGCGGTGCACCCGGTCGAGGCCCTCGGTGCCGAGCACCCGGCCGCGCCCGAGGCCGCGCAGGAAGGCCGAGCCGCTCGCGTGACTCCGGACGAAGGGCCCGTCGAACGCCTCGTCGATCACCGCTCGGGCCCAGGCGCGGTACATGCTCGTGTCGTGGGCCAGCCCGGTGAGCCGGACGATGTTGGCGCCGGGCGGCCGGGCGGCGATCTCGCCGATGGCCAGCGACCCGTCGGCGCGGCGGAACCACTCCATGTGGGTCATGCCGCTGCCGAGGCCGAGCGCCTTCACCGCGCGCTCGGCGAGCGCCGCCGCCTCCTTCACGCCCGGGCCGTCCTGCTCGCGCGGGGCGACGACCGCCCACTGGATCCAGTCGTTCTCGACGACCTCGAGCGGCGTCGGGTGGTACTCGGTGCTCGAGGTCATGCGGACCTCGCCCTTCACCGTGATCGTCTCGAGGCTGTGCTCGCGGCCGACGAGGAACTCCTCGGCGAGCACCGGATCCTCGCTGCGCGGCTGCAGCGCCTCGAGGGCCGAGCGCGCGTGCTCGACGGAAGCGATCCGCCAGGTCGCCTTGCAGGCCATGCCGGCCGGGGGCTTGAGCACGATGGGGAAGCCGACCTCGTCGAGGAAGTCGGACGCGTCCTCCCAGGACCGCAGCAGCCGGTGGCGCGCCGTCGGCAGCCCCGCCGCCCGCAGCGCGTCCTTCATCATCGCCTTGTCGCGGAAGAGCCCGGCCGTGCGCACGTCGGTGCCGGGCACCCCGAAGTGCTCGCGCAGCTTGGCGAGCTCGACCTGCATCGGCTCGAGGATGCCGAGGATCCGCGCCGGGCGGCCGTTGCGCTTCGCCAGCCGCTCGAGGGCCCCGGCGAGCTGGCCGAGGTCCATCGGGTTCTCCACCCGCTCGACGTCGTCGAAGAGCGCCGCGTCCTCGCCTCCGGGCGGCGTGTGCACGACGCCGAGGAGGCGGCCGCGTCCGCCGTCTTCGGAGAGGAGCCGCTTGCTCGCGCGCACGAAGCGCAGGGTGGTCTCGGCCGGGAAGGGGGCGATGAAGGCGACGTTCATGATCGGGGGCCCCGTCTACTCCAGCCGCGAGGGCGGTCAAAGGCCAGACCGTGACCTAGCGCGCAGCCTCGGCCCCCGCGCTCGCCACCGCGCTCGCGACGGCGTCGGTCAGCTGCCGGATCCCGTAGGGCTTGCCGAGGAAGCTGGTGAAGTCGTCCTCGGTCGCGAGCTGGGGATCGGCCGCGTAGCCGCTGGTCCGGATCACCGGCAGGCGAGGAAAGGTCTCCCGGATGGCGACCAGCGCCCGGTCGCCGCCCATGCCCGGCATGGTCTGGTCGAGCAGCACCACGGAGACCGCGTCGCCCCGCTCCTCGAGGACCTCCAGCGCCGCCTCGCCCGAGCCCGCCTCGACGACCTCGAAGCCGAGCGGCTCGAGCGCGCGCCGGGCCAGCCGCCGCAGCAGCCGCTCGTCGTCGACCACGAGCACGCACGCCTCCTGCGCCATGCTCCGGGTCACCGGCGCGGCGGCGGCCCGGGCGATCGGCGCGTCCGAGAGCGGCAGCCACACCTCCATCGACGTGCCCACCCCGGGCCGGCTCCGCACCCCGACGCAGCCCCCGTGGCGCTCGAGGATGCCGAGCACCGCGGCGAGCCCGAGGCCGCGCCCCTTGCCCTTGGTGGAGAAGAACGGGTCGAAGATGCGCGCGAGCACCTCGTCGGACATGCCGCCGCCCTCGTCCCGCACCCGGACGAAGGCCACCTTCGGTCCCTCGGGCAGCGTCCCGAAGACCTGGGCCCCCGGCGACGCCCCGGCGGGCTCGAAGGTCCCCGCCGACACCTCCACCAGGCCCCCGTGGTCCGAGGTCGCGTCGCCGGCGTTGACGATCAGGTTCATCACGACCTGGCGGAGCTGCACCTGGTCGGCGGCGACCGGGATCGGGGCCGAGGGCACGTCGACGGTGAGCTCGACCCCCTTCGGCAGCGCGGTGCCGATCAGCGGCTTCATCTCGCCGACGAGCTCGGCGAAGTCCACCGTGACCCGCTCGGCGTTGCCTTCGCCCGCGTAGGCCAGCATCGAGGTGCTCAGCTCGCCGGCGCGCTGGGCCGCGAGCCGGATGTCGGACAGGGCCTCGGCGGGGGCGCTGCCGGCCGCGACCTCCCGCTCGGCGAGCGTCGCCGACCCGAGGATCCCGGTGAGGATGTTGTTGAGGTCGTGGGCGATGCCGCCCGCCATCTCCCCCAGCGTCTCCCGCTTCTGGGCGCGCTGGATCCGCGCGTCGAGCCGGCGCCGCTCGGTCGTGTCGTGCAGGATGGCTTGCAGGTGTCCGGTGTCCTCGCCGCGGGCGATGCGCACGAAGGTCCCCTCGAGCCAGGCGGTCTCCCCGTCGGCGCGGCGCACCGGGGCGGCGACGGAGACCCGGGGCGCGTCGCCCGCGAGCGCCTCGCGCACGGTCTGCCGCGCCTCCTTCGCCACGAGCTCGGGGAAGGACATCGCGTTGAGCTGCACCGGGGTCCGCCCGACGAGCTCCTGGAAACATCGGTTGGTGAAGTGGAAGGTCAGGTCGGGCCGGAGCCGGACGATGGAGTCGGTCGCCGCCTCCACCAGCGAGCGGTAGCGCTCCTCCGCGTCCGAGACCGCCTCCTCGCGCGACTCGAGCTGCGTCGAGTAGAGCAGCGCGGGCGCGCCGTCCCACTCGACCTTGGCGACCCGGGTCCGCACGTGCAGGGTGCCGCCCCAGCGATCGACGAAGCGGTTGCGCACGAAGCCCTGGCTCACCACCTCGTCGCTGCCGAGGAAGGCGGTGAGGAACTCGGTCACCCGGACGACGTCCTCGGCGGGGATGAACGGGTTCTCGAAGCGCTGGAAGCGATAGTCGTCCAGCGTGTAGCCGGTGAGCTTCACCAGGGCGTCGTTCACCCAGAGCGAGTTCGCCTCGAGGTCGGTGATGAACACCATGGTGTCCGTCATCGCCGCGAGGCGCTCGAAGAGCGCGGTCTCTCCCCTCGACACGCCCGCATCGTACCGCCTCTCACGGCCGAGCGGTGGATGGCATCGGAGGTCGCGCGGTGACTTTCTCGGTGGCGGTCCACGTCGGCCTCCCGGTAAGCTGGCGCCATCGACGTCCTCTTCCTCGCGCCGACCTATCCCCCCGAGATGCGGCAGTACGTGCGCGGGCTCGCCGAGGTGGGGGCGCGCGTGCACGGGGTGGGAGACACGCCGCCGGGCGCCCTGCCGGCCGACAGCCGCCGCTACCTCTCGAGCTACCTGCAGGTGCCCCGGCTGCTCGACGAGGACGACGTGCTCGATCGGGCGAGCGCCTGGCTGCGCGGGCGGAGCCTGGACCGGGTGCTCTGCAACTGGGAGCCCCTCATCGTGCTCGCGGCGCGCATGCGGGAGCGCTGGGGCGTGCCGGGCATGTCGGTCGACGGGGCCATCGGCTTCCGCGACAAGGACGTCATGAAGCGCCGGGTCGAGGCGGCGGGGCTCCGGGTCCCGCGGGCCGCCCGCGCGCGGAGCGTGCGACAGGTCTGGGCGGCGGCCGAGGAGGTCGGCTACCCGCTGATCATCAAGCCGATCGCGGGCGCCGGCAGCGCCGACACCTACCGGGTGGACGATCCGGTCGAGCTCGAGCGGGTGCTCGAGGCGGTGCGTCACGTGCCCGAGGTGAGCGTCGAGGAGTTCGTCGACGGCGAGGAGCGCACCTACGACACGGTCTGCGTGGACGGCCGGCCGGTCTTCGAGAACGTGGCCCAGTACCTCCCGAAGCCCCTCGAGGCGCGCTCGAACGAGTGGATCAGCCCGGTGATCATCACCGTGCGCGACCACGAGCAGCCGGCGATCCAGCCCGGCCTCGCCCTCGGCCGCGCGGTGCTCGACGCGCTCGGCATGCACGACGGCTTCACCCACATGGAGTGGTTCCTGACCGACTCCGGCGAGGCGGTCTTCGGCGAGATCGGCGCGCGCCCGGGCGGGGCCCACCTCGTCGACCAGATGAACTACACCTGCGACGTCGACCTCTTCGTCGAGTGGGCGCGCGCGGTGTGCTGGGGCCGCTTCGACGGGCCCACCGAGCGCAAGTACAACTGCGCCATCACCTTCAAGCGCGCCAAGGGCCAGGGCCGCATCGCCGCCGTCCGCGGCGTCGAGGCGCTGCGCCGCCGCTGCGGCCGCTGGCTGGTCGAGGAGCGCCTCCTCCCGGTCGGCGCGACCCGCCGCAACTGGCGCCACACCCTGGTCAGCGACGGCTACCTGATGTTCCGCCACCCCGACTGGGACGAGGCCAAGGCGATGGCCTTCGCGGCGGCGACCGACGTCGAGCTGATCGCCTCCTGACGCTGGCCTTCCCGGCCTCGCCGCTCTAGACGACAGGGCATGGATCCCATCGCGCTCTTCCTCGAACGCCGCGCGGCCGCGGTGGCGGCGGGGGCTCTCTTCGACGGCACCAAGGCGGTGCTCTCCACCGCGACGAAGGACGGGATGCCGTCGTCTCGCTACGTGCTGGTGAAGGAGGTCGGCGAGGACGGCTTCTTCGTCTACACGAACTACGAGAGCCGCAAGGCGCGGGAGCTCGACGAGAACCCGCGGGCCGCGATCTGCGTGCACTGGGCGGAGCTCGACGAGCAGTGGCGGATCGAGGGCACGGTGGAGCGCGCCGCCGCCGCCCGGAGCGACGCCTACTTCGCGTCCCGCCCGCGCGGCAGCCAGCTCGGCGCCTGGGCGAGCGACCAGAGCCGCGAGATCGACGGCCGGGAGACCCTGATGCGGCGGCTGGAGGAGGTCACCGCGCGCTACGAAGGCGAGGCGGTGCCGCGCCCGGCGCACTGGGGCGGCTACCGCGTGATCCCGACCGCCATCGAGCGCTGGATCAACGGCGAGGCCCGCCTCCACGACCGCTTTCGGTACACGAGGACCGACTCCGGCTGGACCATGGTCCGCCTCGCTCCCTGACCGATCTCAGCGGCTCAGGTTGATCAGCGCGCGACGGTGGGCCTCGATCGCCGCGACGTAGAGGGCGAAGCCCGCGAAGAGGATCGCGACGCCGACCACGCCGACCTGGAAGACGACGAGCGAGGCGGCGAGGCTGCCGAAGACGAGCATCGCCGGCACCGGCAGGCGCTCCTCCCAGGGCGTCTCGAGGGTGGTGGGGCGCGCGTCGAGCTCGAGCTCGAGGGCCCGGACCCGCGGATCCTCGGTGACGACCGGTCGGCCGGCGGTGCGGTCGCAGAGGGCGACGCCGCAGCGCGGGCACTCCTCGGGGAACGGGAACGAGTCGCCGCAGCGGCCGCAGCCGTAGCGATCGGGGCGCGGGCCCGGGGGCGGCGTGCTCGGCGCGCCCTTCTTCCGGAAGGCGCCGCTCGCGATCGCCCGGTAGGCGCGCAGCACCGCCTTGAAGCGCTCGGCGGCGGTCGGGTCCCCCGGGTTGAGGTCCGGGTGGTGCTTCAGGGCGAGGCGGCGATAGGCCTGACGGGCCTCCACCAGGGTCGCGTCGCGAGAGAGGCCGAGGGTGGAGAAGGGGTCGTGGCGCATGTCGTGGTCCCTGGGACACCGAGCCGCGGCGACGGTTCCCGGAAAAGGATACGTCACGGGGCGGGGGCGGCTTCCTCGAATCGAGAGCCCTCGAACACGATGCGCCCTCCGGGGTGGAAGGTGAGGACGAGCTGGCCGAGCAGCCCCCACCCGACGCTGCCCGAGACCGGCGCCGCCACCGCGCGCGCGTGGCCCTCGTCGAGCACGCCCCGGAGCGCGGGGATGTCCTCCACCTGGAGCGCGCCGAGCCGGAGCGCCCCCACGGTCACCGCGTCGCTCCGCCAGCCCTCGAGCCCCTCGGCCGCGGCCGGGGTGAGCGCCAGCGGGTAGGCGCCCGCGGTGTCGAGGGTCAGCCAGGCCGCTCGCCCGTCCAGGGTCGCCGGCGCGGCGAGGAAGCTCCCGCCGAGGGCCATGCACGGAGCGCTCGTCTCGCCCGACGACGGAGGCGAGGCCCGGAAGGTCACGCGACCGCCCGGCCCGTCGAGGGTGGCCGCGAGCCGGAGGAGCAGCTCCGCGCCGATGACCATGCCGATCTCGGCGCCGAGCGCGGCGCTGATCGCCTCGAGCGAGCGGACCACGTGGGGCACGCCGCGGACCCGGAGCGCGCCGAGGCCGAGCTCGTCGATCGCGCCGGGCGCGTTCCGGATCGAGGGGTCGAGCACCGCCACGTGGGCGCCGGAGCCGAGGATCGCGAGCGTCTCGACGGTGTCCACCCGGACCGAGACGACGGGCAGGGGGAAGGGCGCGAGGGGCAGGGTCGCCTCGGCGCCCTCCACCGCGTAGGGCTCGGGCGCGGCGCGGAGCGCGGGGATCATCGCGCCCGCCCAGGGATCCGGCGCCCGGGCCCGACGCTCGGCCGCCTCGAGGGTGGCGAGCGCGCCCCGCCGATCCCCGGCCGCGATCTGGGCCGCGCCCCGCAGGCGGAGCAGCGCCTCGTCCTCGATCCCGGCGAGCGCCCGCACCGCGCGCTCCGGGCGACCGAGGGCCAGGGCCGCCCGCGCGGCGATCTCCCTCGCGTCCGGGCCGCCCCCCGCCTCGAGCGCCCGCTCCGCCTCCCGGAGCGCCGCCTCCGGGTCCAGCCCGGCCCAGGCCTCGGCGGCGCGCCTCGTGGCCACGTCCGGATCGACGGCGGGCGCGCGCGCGACCTGCGCTCCGCCGCAAGCGATGAGGAGCGCCGCCCAGGCGGCCCTCAGGCCGAGGGGCACGAGGTCTCGAACCCTTCCGGGATGGAGAAGGCGTGCTCGGTGGGCTCGGCCCAGAGCAGGCGGTCGCCGCGGAGGATCTTGCGCACGTCGCGCGCGTGGAGCCTGCCCTCGACCCGCGGGCCCTCGATCGCCCAGGGCTCGAGCACGTCGACGAAGGGATCGCGGCCGGGGACCCGATAGGCGACGCGCACGGCTCGCCGCTCCTCGCGCGCCCGGCGGAGCACCGCCTCGACGTCCTCGCGGAAGCGGATCGGGTCGCCGCGCCGCTGGGCCTGCCAGAGCTGCCGCGGGGTCTTCGCCTTGAGCTCGGCGGCGACGACCTCGAGCAGCTTGCCGGCCGCCACCGCGTCGGGCTCGGCGCGGTGGGTGGGCTGCGGGAGCGACAGCTCGCTGGTGAGGGCGCGGAGCCCGTAGCTCGGGCGGTGCCAGGCGCGGCGGGCGAGCAGCCGGGTGTCGAGCGCGTGGGCCGGGGGCGGGTCGATCCAGTCTCGGGCGGCGGCGGCGGCGAGGAACTTCAGATCGAAGCCGATGGTGTGCCCCACCACGATGGCGCCCGCGAAGAGCGCGGCGAGCGGCTCGCGCACCGCGGAGAGCGGGGGCGCGCCTTCGAGCGCCTCGTCGGAGATCTGGTGGATCCGCTCGGAGTCCCCGACCGGGCAGGGCGGCTTCACCAGGCCGACCCAGCGCGCGGTCTCCACGCCCCCCTCGACGCGCAGGCCCGCGACCTCGCAGATGTGATCGGTGTCGGGGTCGGTCCCCGTCATCTCGAGGTCGAGCCAGAGGAGCGGGACCTCGCCGAGCGGCGCGTCCCAGAGCTCCCCGCGCGGCTCCTCGTCGGTCACGCGGCGGCGGCCACCGGCGCGGGGGGCGGCGCGTCCACCGGGCCCTTCGCCTTGCCGAGCAGCTTGTCCTTGATGCGGACGAAGTCCCAGACCGGGCCGGCCACGAAGCTGAGCGGGTCGTCGGCGAACGCGGGCGCGCCCTTCTCGAAGACGCCGTGCCCGACGAAGTTGAGCGCCCAGCCGACCGTCCAGCTCCCGTTGGCGAGCCACCACGGCGGCGTCCAGCGGGGCGCGGCGAGCATGCCGAGGGCGCCCCCGAGGATCATCGGGATGCCGACCGTGTGCAGCACCCGGTTGGTCGGGTCCTGGTGGGTCTCGTCGTAGAACGCGATGGCGCGGTCCCAGCGATCCTTCAGGTCGCCGTCCCAGTCCGGGTGCGCCTTGCGCCACTCCTCCTCGAGCCCGACGAGGCCGCGGGCCGCGATCGAGAGCGCGCCCAGCTTGGCGCCGCCCATGAACCCCGCGGTGCCGACCGCGAGCATGGCCAGGTCGCGGTTCTTCTTCTCGGAGAGGGCCTCGGTGAGCTTCTCGAACATGGCGGATCCTCCAGCGGATCGATGTAGGAGAGCCGGGAGACGGCTGCAAGGGCTGCCCGTTCGAGTTGCGCCGCGCGCCCGGCTCGATCAAGCCGCGACCATGCGGCTCGCGGACGTGCTGGCGTCGATGGATCCGAAGCGCTTCGAGCGGCTCTGCCGCCGGCGCGGCGTGGTCGTCGACGAGCGCAAGCGGCTGGCCCCGGCCGAGCAGGCCGCGCGCCAGCTCGCCGACTGGATCCGGGTCGTGCGCCTCGACGAGCTGCCCGGGCCCGCCCGCAAGGCCTGCCGCTACCTGATGGAGCACCCGGGCGGGGCCGACCGGCGCGAGCTCGGCGGCGGTCTGCTGCCGCTCCTCGAGCAGGACGTGGTCTTCGAGGATCCGGCGGACTCCACCCGGGTGGCGATGCCGAGCGCGTACCGGGTGCAGCTCGCGCCGGCGAGCGGGGAGGACCGCACCTCGGCCCGGGCGCTGCTCGCGGTGCAGACCGACGAGGTCGCGCACGCGCTCGGGGCCCAGCTGCTCGGCCGCCAGCCGGTCGGGCCGGCCCCGCTCTGGATGGGCGACCTGCTCGATCGGCTCGAGACGCCCGGAGAGCGGAGCGCGCTCCTGTCCGAGGTCTCGCCGAAGCAACGTCGCTTGCTCGAGGCCATCGAGGCGCGCGGCGGGCAGCTGGAGACCGACGAGCTGCTCGCGCTCGAGCGCTCGCCCACGCGGGTGCAGCTCGCGGGGGGCGCGGCGCTGCCCACCCGGTCGGCGTCGCACTTCCTCTTCGTCCGGGGGCTGCTGCTGCCGCGGGCGCGCGGGCTCTGGGCGGTGCCGCGCGAGGTGGCCGAGTCGGTGGGCGCGCCGCGCCGCACCACCGAGCGGGCCCGGCGCAAGGAGCTGCTGGCCCAGGTCGCCGAAGACGAAGACCTCAGCCCCGCGCGGGCGAAGCTCAGCGAGGACCCGGCGCCCCACGCCGTCGCGCTCCTCGCGACCCTGGAGGCCGGGGGGCAGCTCCCCGGCGGCTCGCGCGCGGTGCGGCGCTCGGCGCTGCGGGCGGCGGCGGCGGAGCACGGGGTGGCCGAGGACGCGGCGTCGTTGCTCGTGGCCCTGGCGCGGGACGCGGGGGCGCGGCTGGAGCGGGCGCCGATGCGGGAGGTGGGCGCGGTGCTCTTCCGCGTCTGGCGCGAGGGCGCGGCCTGGGACGAGGCGCGCGAGGAGCCCGACGCCCACCGCGCCCAGCCCGACGTGGCCAGCGCGCCGACCCCGACCCGCGGGCTGCGCGAGGTGCTGGTGGAGCTGCTCGAGGCGATGCCCGAGGAGCGCTTCGCGCCGGTGGAGGAGGTGTGCCGGACGGCGGCGCGCGATCTGCGCAACCTGGGCGCGCCGCGCCTCCTCGAGCGAGCCGATGGGCGGCACCGGGGCGCGTTCCGTCAGAGCCCGGTGGAGATCGCGACCCGCATCGCGACCGTGTCGTTGCCCGCGCTGGGCGCCGCCGATCGCGGCGAGGTCGACGGCCGCGACGTGGTGCGCCTGTCTCGCCGGGCGCGGGCGTGGATCGCGGGCGGCGCCGATCCGGGTCCCGAGCCCTCGCGCTGGGAGGGCGGCGGGCGGCTCCAGGTCGGCCGGGCCGCGCGGGTGGGGACGGTGCTCGAGGCGGCGGCGGCCGCGCACGCGCTGCCGGTCGCCGGCGGCTTGGTGCTCAAGGTCGACGAGGCGTCGGTGACCCGGGCGCTGGCGGCGGGGCTGACCAGGGGCGACATCCGGGCGCGGCTCGAGGCGGCCGCGCCCGAGCTCGACCCGGGCGCGGAGCGCGCGATCGAGGCGGCGGCCCGCGCCCGCACGGTCATCGGTCGGGTCCCCGCGAGCGCCTGGCTGCCGATCGCGGACGAGGCGATCCGGCAGCGGCTCGTCGACGACCCCGAGCTCCGCGCGCTCATCGCGGCCGGCGGTCCCGAGGGCGGTGTCCTCATCCGGGAGGGCGTCTCCGAGGCCCGGCTGAGCCGCGCCCTCACCCGGCTCGGGATCGTCATCGAGAGCGACTGATATCCGCCGATGCGGACAGTGAGGACTCTCTCAGCAGATTGGTCCACCCCTGTTGGATCCAACGCCGTTCGGGTGTGCAGCACCAGCCTCAGAACCCCGTTTTTCTGGGCCAAATGACCTTGACTCGGTCTCTCCGAGTTCTACTCTTTCGCTGCCCTCGGGGGGGATCATTCGGGGCACTTCCAGCGTCGATTGCATTCCTCTCGAGCGAGCTGTCAAAGCTCGTTGCGCTCGATTTGGCCGGGCGTGAGGCCGCGGGTAGCGGACATTGGAGGGGTTGATGGCAGTCGGTACCGTCAAGTGGTTCAACAACGCCAAGGGCTGGGGTTTCATCCGGCAGGACAGCGGACCGGACGTGTTCGTGCACTACTCCCAGATCTCTGGGGATGGGTTTCGCACGTTGCGTGAAGGTCAGGAAGTGCAGTTCGAGCTGCGCGATGGCCCGAAGGGTCCGCTGGCCGAGCAGGTCATGAAGGTCCCCCAGGCCGAAGCCTGACGATCAGTTTCGGGGGGTAGGAAAGAAGGGGCTGCGACGCTGTCGCGGCCCCTTCGTTTTTCCGTCGCTTCGTCCCTTCTTCGGGCACGGGCACGGGCGCGGGCAGGGGCACGGGCTGACAGCGCTTTCGCGCTGTCAGGGGGCGACGTATTTGTCGATCTCGAGCGCCCAGCGGACCTCTTCGACGACCGTGGACAGATCGTCGGCGGGCTTCGCGTAGGTGATCTCGTGCCAGGTGTCGAGCACCTTGGCGTCGTCCATCGGGTCCTTCACGTCGACGGTCTGGGCGCCCTCCTCGGCGTAGCCGCGCGCGAGCGCCTGCTGGCCGACGGTCTCCCGCACCCGCTCGAAGAGCGCGTCCGCGCCCACGCTCGGGTAGTCGGAGCGCTGGGACCGCGCGGTGAAGACCACGCGTAGGCCCTCCGCCATCCGGACCCGGATCCCGGAGTCCATGATGTGGAGCCTCACCCGCTCGGCGACCTGAATTTCGGCCTCACGGGTGCGGTACACCTCCAGGCCTGCGTCGAGGAGGTGCTTCTTGACCTGCTGAAGGTCCGTACTGCTCACTCGGGGTCCTCTCCTGACCCGGGACCGCTGCCCCGGGGCTCCGCTGAAACGGCTCCGCACCTTATCACCAGCGCACCCGAACCGGCAACGCGCGGGATCATCGATGACGCGGTGCGGCGCGGACCGCCTTGCCGCTCCGGATCCGGCTTCGTATGGTCCCTCGTCGGTCCCCCGTCGGTCTTCGGACGGCGACTCCTCGCCTTTGGACGTGCGGCGGACCTCCACGGAGACTCGCCTTGGACACGATCGTCTACTTCGGATCCGCCTTCGACGCGCTCGCGCTCGACCGGCTCGAGGGCGCTCGCGCGGCCGAGGACGGCTCGATCCACTACCTCGGTCGAGACGACGCCGGGGTGGCCGCGCGGCGGCGGGTCGTCGGGATCGCCGATCTCCCGCGCGCGGTCAGCTACGTGCGGCACCGCCCGGTCGACGCCCTCGTGGTCGACGCCCGCGGCCCGGAGCTCGAGCGCGCCGAGCGCCTGCTCGAGGTGCTCTTCCCGCACGGCCGCATGGGCGGCCCGCTGCTGCGCCGCCGGGTGCTCGCGATCGTCGACGGCATCGAGCCCGCGCACCGCCTCGGTCGGCACGGGGTGGGCGGTGTGCTCGCCGATCCCGCGACCCTGCCCGAGCGCCTCGAGGGCCTGCTCGCCGGGCGCGGCCACGGCAAGATCGCGATCTGCCTCGCCGGCGGCGGCATCGAGGGGCTCCTCTACGAGCTCGGCGTGCTGCGCGCGATCGATCACTTCCTCGAGGACCGCGCGGTGGTCGACGTCGATCTCTTCTGCGGCATCAGCGCCGGCGCGATCGTCGCGGCCCTGCTCGCCAACGGCGTCGGCCCCGAGGAGATCTTCGCCTCGCTCGACGGCGAGGGGCACCGCCTCGACCCGATCGACCGCTACACCCTCTTCGAGCCCAACCTCGCCGAGGTGGGGAGCCGGCTCTGGACGCTGCTCGGCGAGCTCGCCCGCGGAGGCCAGGGGCCGCGAGGCGTCATCAGCTCCTTGACCCGCGCGGTGCCGAGCGCGGCGTTCAGCGGGCGGCGGCTCGGGGACTGGCTCGAGACCCAGCTGAACCGCCCCGGGCTGAGCGACGACTTCCGCACCCTGCGCCGCCCGCTGTACGTGGGCGCGACCGACCAGGACACCGCGCGCGCGGTGCTCTTCGGCGACGAGCGTCACGACCACGTGCCGGTGCACCAGGCGCTCCACGCGTCCTGCGCGCTGGTGCCCTTCTACCCGCCGGTCGAGGTGGACGGCCGCCGCTACATCGACGGCGCCTTCTCGCGCACGACCAACATGCGCGAGGCGGCCAAGCGCGGGGCGACGCTCTGCCTCCTGATCGACCCGCTCGTCCCGGTGCGGAGCAGCGAGCCCGGCTACGTGCACGCGCGCGGGGGCATCTTCTCGGTGGCCCAGGGCCTCAAGGCGCTGATCAACGGTCGCTTCGACAAGGCCAACCACGCCATCGCGGAGATGCACCCGAACGTGGCCTTCCACCTCTTCCGCCCCGAGGCGGACGAGATGCGCATCCTCGGCGGCTCGCCGATGAAGTACTTCTATCGCCGCGAGATCGAGGAGATCGCGTTCGAGACGACCTGCGAGAAGATCCGGGCCGCGCTGCCGCAGCTCGAGCGCGACTTCGCCCTCCACGGCGTGACCTTCCGCGATCCGGACGCGCGCCAGAGTCACCTCCCGCCGCCGATCCCGTCGCTCCGCCCGGGCGCGCTGGGCCTCTGATGCGCGACGCGCTCGGCCGCGAGGTCACGACACCCGCGCCGCCGCGGCGGATCGTGAGCCTGGTGCCGAGCGAGACCGAGAGCGTGGCCGCGCTCGCCGGGGTGGAGCGCTTGCTCGGCCGCACCGAGTGGTGCGAGGAGCCGGCCGGCGCGATCGAGCGCGTCCCGACCTTCGGCGGCACCAAGAACGCCGACGTCGCGGCCATCGTCGCCGCGGCGCCGGACCTGGTGCTCGCCAACAAGGAGGAGAATTCCAGACGCGACGTGGAGCGGCTCATCGACGCGGGGCTCACCGTCTTCGTGAGCTTCCCGTGCACCGTCGAGGAGAGCCTGGATCACGTCGAGGCGCTCGCCGCGCTCCTCCACGTCCAGCCGCCGCCGCGGCCCTCGCCCGCCCGGCGGGCCGGGGCGCTGCCGGTGTGCGTGCCGATCTGGCGGGACCCGTGGATGACGATGGACGGGCGCACCTACGGGAGCGACCTGCTGGCCTGGCTGGGGTGCGACAACGTCTTCTCCGATCGCGCGCGGCGCTACCCGCTCGCGGCCGACGTCGGAGACGCGGCGCCCGCGGATCCCGGCGCGCGGGACACGCGCTATCCGCGGGTCAGCGAGGCGGAGCTGAGGGAGCGCGCGCCCCGGCTCGTGCTCCTGCCGGACGAGCCCTACCGCTTCGACGAGACCCACGTGGCGGAGCTGCGCGGGTGGGGGCTCGAGGGGCTGCTCGTGTCGGGGAAAGACCTGTTCTGGTACGGCGTCCGCACGGCGGGGGCGCTCGCGCGCCTCGACGCGGCCCTCGCGCCGCATCGGTGACGTTCGCCGCAGATCGTGCGCGTTCGCCCCGGTCCGTCTGAACGATTTCAGCGTGGACGCCCGCGTGGCGTGGCCCTTGCGTTGCCTCACAGCGAAGAGGAGACCCATGCAGCGCCTCGCCGAGCTCTTGCCCACCGGACCCGCCGACGACTGGACGCACCGCGGCGCCCGTCGACGGGACACCCGCTACCCGGTGCACGCCAGCGTGCGCGTCCCCGACGTCGGCCTCGCCGGGGTCGTGCTCAACGCCAGCGCCGGCGGCCTACGCGTGGCCCTCGACGGCATGGTGCGCGAGGGCGACGCGCTGGCGCTCGAGCTCGAGTTCCCGAGCCGCGGCGCGGAGGCGAAGACCGGCCGCGAGCGGGCCGAGGTCGTCTGGGCGCGCACCCTCCCGGACGGTTGCCTGGCCGGCCTGCGCTTCGTCTGAACGCGAAACGCCCCGGAGCCTGTCGGCGCCGGGGCGTCTCCGCGGGTCAGCGACGCGCCGCTACGGGCACTCGTCGCGGTTGCCGAGACCTCGGAAGCCGGTGCTGACGTCCCAGACCTCGCCGTCCCACTCCACCGACGGGTCGAACGCGTCGCCGCTGTTCGGGTCGCCGGTGGTGAGCGAGCAGTCGCGGGTGAGGCGGTAGTCCATCGTGCCGAGGCCGCCGCCCTCCCAGGCCATGCCCGGGTCCTCGCCGACGCGGCCGAAGCTGTCCACCACCATGCCGGCGCAGATCAGCTCGTAGGCGTCGTCGCCGTTGTGGTTGATGGTGCCGCTGGTCATGTCGCAGAGGCCGGGCATCGCGATGCTGCCGTTGCAGATCACGAAGACGTCGCCGGCCGCGAGCGTGCCCATGAGGGACACGCTGCTCGAGGACGTGCTGCCGTTGGTGTAGCGGTGGATCTCGCAGGCCGCGAGGTCCGCCGGCGCGCCGCCGACGTTCACGATCTCCAGCGCCTTGTTGTTCGAGTTGCCCTCGACGTACTCGCTGAAGAAGACCGCCGCGGGGGTCGCCACGGTCACGCTCGCGGTCGCCATGTCACCCATGTACGAGGCGGTGACCATGCCGGTCGCCTCGAGCGCGCTCGCGGCGTAGTCGGCGCTCGCGCTGCGCATCCCCTCGGGCACGACGATGGTCGGCGCGCCGGTGAGGATGGTGGCCGGCGAGGGCGTGATGGTGACCGCCGCGCCCCCGACCGGCGCCGCCATCGGCAGCACCACGGTGAGGGTGACCATCGAGCCCGGGGGCGTGATGATCGCGGCCGGCGAGAGGCGGAGCGCGTCGAAGCCGACGTCGATGGTGTCGCGCGGCAGCATGCGGTTGTCGCCGAAGGCGAAGGTGAGCGGCCCCTGGATGAACGAGAACATCTCGTCCATCGCCGGCGGCGGGTCGATGCTGAACAGCTCCTGCGCGATGCGGAGCGAGCCGTTCACCTCGAACTGGCCGAAGCCGAGGTCGGGGTTGGTCACCGTCACCGAGTCGACGCGCAGGAGCACGCTCTCGAGCGCCTCGGAGCGCGGGCCGCCGGTGGCCACGTCGCTGGGGCTGACGACGAGCGGCGCCGGCTCCATGTCGCTGGCGGTGACGGTCACGCCGGTGCTCTCCACCTGGGCGAGGCCGAAGAAGTCGGCCGGCGCGCCGGTGACCTCGACCACGTCGCCGCGGCTGACGGTCGGCGCGGCGCCGGTGAAGATGAAGAGGCCGCTGTAGTCCACGCCCGCGTAGTCGGTGGATCCCTCGAGCTGCTGCGCGAAGAAGCCGTTGTCGTCGAGGGCGGTGACCACGAGGTCGCTCAGCGTGACCGCGCCGGAGGTGGCGCCGCAGCGGACGGCGTAGACCGTCTGCGCGCCGGCCATCACCGCGATGTCGGGGCAGCCGTCGCAGACGTCGCCGATGCCGTCGCCGTCCCGGTCCGCCTGGTCTTCGTTGGGCGTGGTCGGGCAGTTGTCGGTGTCGTTGTCGGTGCCGTCGCCGTCGATGTCGCTCGCGTCGACCGGGTCGGCGTCACAGGCGTCGCCCATTCCGTCGCCGTCGGAGTCGGCCTGCGCGCCGTTGTCCAGCGGGCGGATCGGGTTGAACACCATCGGGCAGTTGTCCGACGCGTTCATGATGCCGTCGCCGTCCATGTCGTCGGCCGAGCTCATGCCCGTGTAGTAGTTGCTGCCGTTGACCATCGCGTCGGGGCTGGTCATGCGCGTGCGCTCGGGGAGGCAGCTCGGCTCGCCCTCGGGCTCGCCACAGAAGAAGAGCGGGTACTGCATCTCGCGGCGGTTGGCCTCGCTCATGAGGTCGCCGAAGGAGGTCGACAGCTCCTGCAGACAGACGCTCTTGGCGCTGCCGCAGACGTCGCCGACCGTGTCGCAGCCGGAGCGCAGCCCGTCGATCACGCCGCTGTCGCCGAAGAGCGCGTCGCCGCCGCGCATCACGAGCACGACGTCGTCGGGGCCGGCGCCGAGGACCGCGCGGTGGTCGCGCGCGCTCGAGGCGTCGTAGATGGCGATGTCGGCCTGGGCGCCCACCGCGAGCACGCCGATCTGGCTCTCCATGCGGAAGGCGGTGGCGGTGTTGCGGGTGGCCATGAGCCACATCTGCTCGTCGGGGAAGAAGCCGGAGAGGTGGTTCGCGTTGAACTGGTCCACGCAGACGAGCTCGCGGAGCATGTTCATCGAGCCGGAGCGCACCCAGTCGGTGCCGAGGCCGATCGGCACGCCGAGGTGGGCGTACTCGGTCACGCGCGCGGTGTCGCCGTAGAGCGTGATGTTGGTGCGGGGCGACCAGATGAGCTCGACGTCCTCGATCGCCATCTCGGCGATGTCGGCGGCGAGCAGGCCGACGCCGTGGATGAAGGCGCTGACCGGCATCACGAAGTCGCGGTCGCCGTCGCGCATGCAGCGGAACTCGTTGCGCGCCTCCTCGTTGATGCCCTCGGCCACGTGGGGCACGAAGGCGTGGAGGCCCATGACGCTGCTGGCGGTGCAGCTGCTGCAGTAGGAGTAGCCGCAGCTGTCGGTGAACTGGGTCTCACCCGAGTCGCCGAGGGGGAAGGTCTCGTACTCCGCCTCGACGCCGAGGCCGTTGCGGCCGTCGTTGTCGAGGTTGCGGAGCAGACCGTCGGGGCCGCCGCTGCCGAACACGCTGGTGGTGCCGCTCATCAGCTGCCGGAGCTCGTTCCAGAGCATCTCCTCGGTGGTGGCGCGACCGCCGCCCGCCGACACGCTGGTGTGCGGGGGGCTCGGCTCGTTGGTGCGCCAGTCGTGGCGGTGCTCGTAGCGCTCGTCGGTGAGCAGCCCCTCGGCCGGGTAGGGCACGGTGTTGTTGAACGTGATGTGGTCGTGGCCGTTGATGAGGCCGGGGCTGACCACGCTGTCGGGGCAGACGAGCTGGGTCGCGCCGCCCGCGCCCGCCTCGCCGGAGCAGTCGCAGCCGACGCAGGCGATCCGCCCGTCGGCGCCCACGAGGACCTGACCGCCGCGGAAGACCTCGCCGGGGGTGAGCACGTCGCCCGTGATGAGCACGTTGTCGTCACCCGAGGTCACGTCGCACCGGCCGGAGCTCGGCGGCGGCAGCGCGTCGCCGGGGCAGGTGGTGATGATGGGCGGGGGGAAGAGGTCGCTCGGCGGCATGCCGCCGTCGCCGCCATCGGTGGGCGGGACCTCGCCGTCGGTGGTGCCACCGTCGGTGGGCACCATGCCGTCGACCGGCGCCGGCCCGTCGTCACACGCGACGAGGCAGAGAGAGAGGAGGAGCGCCGTCGGCAGCGCGTGAAGGAAGGATCGGTGAAGCATCGCCCCCTTTGTCACGGGCGATCCCCCTTCGGTCAAGCGCACATTGGGTGACACCGTGCGTCCCCTCGCATCCGTGGGGAGAAGAGAAGGAAGGGAAGGGTGGGGCGGGATGCTTCGGGGCGCCCGTCCGGCGGGCACGGGGCTGGGGGCGGGGCGTTCGGGTCAGATCCGCTCGATCGAGTGCACGAGCTCGGGGACGAAGTGGACGCGGGGGCGCACCAGGCTCCTGCGTCGGTGGCGGTCGCGGACGTCGATGCGAGAGCCCTCCGGGCCGATGGTGCCGCCTTCGACGAGGTCGTCCTCGAAGGTGAACTCGGCGTCCGGCGGGGTCGAGGGGGCGGGGCGGCTCTGGGCGGAGGCGACGCCTCCGAAGGCGAGGGCCAAGGTCAGGGCGGCGAGCGTGGTCAGGATGATGCGCATGGGTTCCTCCTGCTCGCGCCTGACGGGCGGGGGCGGGATTGGATCCAATTTTCTTCGCTGCTACGTTCCCGCCGCGGCTGTACCGCCTCGCGGACGGCACGCGGAACGGAGTCAGAGCGATGAAGCGCAGGATGTTCCTGGGGAAGATCCACCGGGCTCGGATCACCCACGCCGACCTCCACTACGAGGGCAGCGTGACGATCGACGGCACCCTGATGGACGCGGCCGGCATGCTCGAGCACGAGGAGGTGCACGTCTGGAACGTGACCCGCGGCACCCGCCTCGTGACCTACACGCTGCGGGGCCCCGAGGGCTCGGGCGTCATCTGCATCAACGGCGCGGCGGCCCACGGCAACGCCCCCGGCGACACCGTCATCCTCGCCACCTTCGGCGAGATGGAGGACGCCGAGGCCCGCGCCTGGCAGCCCAAGGTCGTCTTCGTCGACGACGACAACGCCGTCCGCGAGATCGAGGCCGAGCGGCCGGGCCCGGCGATGCCCCGCCACCTCGCCGAGATGCCCAGCTGACGGCTCCTGCCGCGGCGTCGCGGTCGACGAGCGTCTTGTCGAGATCGAACGCGACGGCTCGAACCCGGTCGGGGGCGCTCACGCCGGCTCCTCGAGCGCGGCGAGCACGGCGCGCGGATCGGGCGAGGGCCGCCTCGTCACCGGGGCGCCGCGCGCGAGCTCGCCGATCCGAGGCTCGTAGCCGAGCGCGGATGCGAGCCGACTCGTCTCCCGCTCGTGCTCCTCGATCTCGAGCGAGGTCCACGTCTCCGGTCTGCGCGGCGGGTTGGGCCCGGTGTGGACTCTCTTGTGCACCAGCTCTTCGAACGCCGGCGCCTCCAGCGTGGGCTCCCAGCCGAGGAAGCGCGCGAGCCGTCCATACGCGGCGTGGTCGAGATCTTCGATGCGCTGGATGCGCCCGCGGTCCTCGGGCAGGCGCGTGAGCTGCTCGACGATGGCGCGGTAGCGCGCGTTCCAGAACCAGGCGAGCTTGCCGATCTGCGAGAGCCCCCTCCACCGATCCAGCTCGGGCTGGGTGCGGGGCAGGTTTCGACCGAAGAAGTGTCGGGGCTCCATCGCGTCGGGCAGGGTGGGCGGCCGCGTCGCGTCGGCCCACGGGATGGGCTCGAGGAACCAACCGCGAGCGGCGAACGACGCGACCGTGTGGTCGGGGCGGCGCACGAGCATCACGAACCTGGCGTCGTATCGCTCGTACAGCTCGGCGATCGAGTGCGAGAGCAGCGCGCTCACCTCGAAGGAGACGCGACGCGCGGCGAGGTCCTCCTGGACGACGGCGTCCCGGTCCCGGAGGAAGCCCTCGGGATCGATCGGGATGCGGTGCCACTTGCAGAACATGTGGAAGGTGGCGGCGCGGCGCAGGCGCTCGTGCGACGCCGCGACCGCAGGCTCGCGATCGGCGAGCCGCGACAGCAGCGTCGTCCCGCAACGTCCGCTGCCCACCCCGAACGCGACCGTTCCCTCGGGCATCCTCACCGGCAGAGGCGCGGCTCGGCCCCGCAAAGATGATGGTGGAGAGCGCACATGAACGGATACTACACCCGCGCTTGGCAGCATCCGCCGCCGAGATTACGCTCGCGACCGTGCTCGAGCCCGCCACGCCTCGGACCGTCGGCACCGAGCTCGTCCGGAGAGAGAGCCGGTTGGACGCGTCGGTCAACTGGGTGCGCGAGGTCGACCGCGGGCTGATCGAGGCGCGCTACGTCCGCCGGAGCGATGACTACTTCGTCGTCTATCTCTCCTCGCAGACCGGCTGCCGGCAGGCGTGCCGCATGTGTCACCTGACGGCCACGAAGCAGACGCGCATGCGCGACGTGACCCTCGAGGAGCTCCACGCGCAGGCCGACGTGGTGCTGCAGCACTACCGGCGAATTCGCGACGCCCGACCCGCTCGCGAGGTGCACTACAACTTCATGGCGCGGGGAGAGCCGCTGGTGAGTCCGGTCGTGTTGCACGACTCCGCGACCCTCTTCGACGGCCTCTGGCGACGGGCGCGCGAAGCCGCGGTCCGGCCGCGGTTCCTCGTCTCGACGATCCTGCCGCGCGCCCTCGGTGACCGCGCCCTCGAGGAGGTCTTCGACCGCTATCACCCGGAGCTCTATTACTCGCTCTACTCCACCGACGAGGACTTCCGGCGGCGCTGGCTGCCGAACGCGCTCCCGACCGGCGAAGCGCTCGACCGTCTGGCCGCCTGGCAGCGCGCCACCTACAAGATCATCAAGATCCACCACGCGCTGATCGACGGCGAGAACGACCGCGACGCCGACGTTCACGCCATCTGCGACGCGCTCGAGGCGCGCGGCCTCTATGTGCACGTGAACATCGTGCGCTACAACCCCGCGTCGGAGCGGCTCGGCCGCGAGGCGCCGGAGCCCGTCATCGCCCGCCACGTCGACATCTTTCGGCGCCGACTTCCGAGTGCCCGCGTCAAAGTGATCCCGCGCGTGGGCTTCGACGTCGCCGCGTCGTGCGGCATGTTCGTCGCGCCGGAGCGTTGAAATGCGGCGGTCGCCAGGGGCGGAACACGACGCGGCCGCGCGGCGACACCGCGCGCAAGAGGGCTTGTTGCTGCGGGTTGCACGTCGTGAGCCCGAGGCCTTCGCGCTCCGCGGCGGGATGCGCATGCGGCAGCTGACCGTCGCGCGAGAGCGACCGGCTCTCGACGTCGATCTCGTGTGGCGCGGGGGCGCGGACTCGCGGGGGATCGCGGAGCTGCTGCGCGGCGCGCTGGCCGACGACCAGGTGGGCGACGGGGTCGAGCTCGACCCGGCGCGGCTGCGTGTCGACGCCATGCAGGGGCCGCGCGGGCTGATGGGCTACCGCGCGATCACCCCCGCTCGCGTCGATGGTGTAGGCGTGGATCTGCGCGTCGATCTGCGCACCGATCTCCAGATCTGGCCGCCTCCCCGCGTCGAGCGGTTCCGCGCGACGACGGGGGAGGCGTGGCTGGCGCAGTGCGCGCCCGAGACGCTGCTGGGCCGCAAGGTGCAGGTCATCGTGGAGGCGGGGACCGATCGCTGGCGCGCGAAGGACCTGCTCGACGTGTCCCGGTTGCTCTCCGGGCAGCCCCTCGACGACGCGATCATCGAACGAGCCTGCGCCGACGCCTTCGCCACGGTGGGTTCGAGCCTGGAGGCGGCGCGTGACGTATGGGCGAGCCCCGACCTGCTGGGAGGTCGGCGAGCGCGGCTGCGGTGGCGGCGCGCGGGCGGCGCGCGAACGCTGGACGAAGTGGTCGCAGGGGTGCGACGAAGGTTGGCGCCGATCCTGGGAGGGGGCTCGTGAACCGTTCGCTGATGGAGGAAGTGATCGCGCGTCCCGACGACGACGACGTGCGCGAGGTCTACGCGGACTGGTGTGAAGAGCAGGGCGACCTGCCGCGCGCCAGCTTCATCCGGGTTCAGCTCGAGCGGGCGCGGCGCGATCCGTGGGACGCCCGCCAGGTTGCGCTGGAGGTCGCCGAGAGGGCGCTGCTCGAAGCGCACGGAGCGACCTGGCTCGGCGAGGTGGCGGACGTCCCCGGCGTCACCTGGACCGGGTTCGAGCGGGGCTTCGTGGCCCGAGCGGAGGCCGAATCCTTCGGCGCGCTCGTGAAGGGTCACGACGCGCTCGCCCGCGCGGCTCCCCTCCATCACGTGACGGCGCCCTGGCCGACGTCCGAGCGGGAAGCGGCCGGCGCGCGCGCCATGGGGACGTTGCGCGGGCTTCGGATCGAGCGCGCCATCATCGACCCGCGCGAGCCGCTCTGGCTCGCCGCGTCGCCGCTCCTCTCCACCCTCACGGAGCTCGCGCTGGTCGACGGCTACGCGGACGCGCCCGGGACCCACGCGCTGCTCACCTCGCCGCACCTGCGGGGGCTGCGCGAGCTCAGCCTGGCGCGTCACCTCGTGGGCCGCGAGGGGGTCGTCGCTCTCGTCGAGGTGGATCTGCCCGAGCTGGTCGCCCTCCAGCTCGAGGAGCGCGGAACCACCGACGACAGCTGGAGCCACTGGGACGGCGGTCTCGACGTGCCGGCGATGGAGAGGCTCGCCCGGTGGCCGGGGCTCGCGCGCATCCGGCGGCTCGACCTCGGCGGCAACCGCATCGAGCCCGAGGGGTTCGAGGCCCTCTTCGAGTCCGAGCACTTCACCGCCGTGGAGAGCCTGAAGCTCCAGTTCGTCTACGCGATGCTCGCGGAGATTCCCTGGGGCAGCGCGCCGGGCGCGCTGAGGCTGAAGGCGCTCGATCTCGGGGACAGCTCCGTCTCGACCGAGGCGGCCCAAGTCCTCGCCGCAGCGCCGTGCCTCGCGGAGCTCCGCCAGCTGGATCTGCCGCGCGCACAGGCCGAGGAGGCGACCGCTCTGCCCACGCTGCTGGACGGCGGCCTCGCCGAGACGCTCCAGGTGCTGGACCTCGGCGATTTCGACTCCGTCGAGGCGCCGGTCGTGAGCGCGCTCGTCGGCGCCGATCTGCCGCAGCTTCA
This sequence comes from Myxococcota bacterium, assembly GCA_036149055.1. Taxonomy (GTDB): domain Bacteria; phylum Myxococcota_A; class Polyangia; order Polyangiales; family Sandaracinaceae; genus JAVJQK01. The sequence continues at coordinate 53,527 of JAYZQJ010000125.1, forward strand.
TACGCTGCGACTGGGATCGGCCTACGACATCGGCGATGGCGACGTCGAGCGTCTCGTGGGCTGGCGTCACCTCGAGCACCTCCGGTCGCTGGCGATCGCGGGAAAGAGCATCGGCTCGGAGACCGCTCGCGCGCTCGCCGCGGCGCCCCTCGACCAGCTCGAGCGACTCCGGGTTCGCGGGCTGCCCGAGGACGACCGAGCGCTGCTGCGCGAGACGCCGATCGGCCAGCGTCTGCTCCGGACGGGCGGGCTCGAGCTCTTGGCGCATCCGCAGCGCGGGTGGTGATCCCGGGCCCCGCTTGATGCCCTTCCGGGCGTGGCGTACATGCACGAAACCCATCACGACCACTCAGCAGAGCCGGGCTGGCGGAATTGGCATACGCAGGCGACTTAAAATCGCTCGGGGGTGACCTCATGAGGGTTCGAGTCCCTCGCCCGGCAGATCACAGCCAGCCGCGCCGACGGTAGTCGGTGTAGGCCTCGCGCGCGCCGCGCTCGAAGTCGTGGGCGGGCGCCCAGTCGAAGGTCTGCATCGCGCGCCGCGGATCACAGCTCTGGTGTGGCTGGGTCGCGTCGGCCGCCTTGTCGCGGGAGAGCATCACCGGCCGATCGCGGAGCCGCCCGGTCAGCTCGGCCGCGGCGCCCAGCGCCTTCATCGCGAGCGAGGGCACCGGGAGCACTCGCACCCGCCGGCCCACCGCGGCGCCGATGAGGTGCGCGACCTCGGCGCGCGGGTAGGGCGCGGGCTCGGCGACGAAGTAGGCGCCGCGCGGGTGCTCGGTCTCGAGCGCCCGGGCGATGACCTCGGCGCAGTCGGCGCCGTGCAGCATCGACATCGTGCCGCTCGGGTGCACCATCGGCACGACGCCGCGCTCGGCGGCCCGGAAGAGGCCCACCATGCGGTGCTCGCCGGGGCCGTAGAGCGCGGGGGGGCGCAGGCAGGTGACGGGGAGGGGGCTGGCGAGCGCGAGCGCCTCGGCGGCGTGCTTGCTCCGGCCGTAGTGGCTCACCGGGGCGTCGGGCGCGCCGTCCGCGTGCGGTGTGGGCCCGGGCGACGGGCCGTGGGCGGCGAGGCTGGAGACGAGCACGAAGCGACGGAGGGTCGAGGGCGCGGCTTCGATCAGAGCGCGGGTGGTGTCGGTGTTGCCGCGGTAGAAGTCGGCGACCTCGCGCACGATGCCGCCGCCCGCCGCGTGCACCACCGCGTCGGTCTCCATCGCCGGGCGCAGCGCCTCGGGGTCGCTCAGCGCGCCGCGCACGACCTCGACGCCGAGCGCCTCGATCTCGCCGGTCCGGCTGGTCGGCCGCGCGAAGGCGCGGACGGCGTGGCCGCGCGCGGTCAAGGCCCGGCAGAGGTGGAGGCCGAGGAAGCCGGTGGCGCCGGTGACGAGGACGCGCACGTCACTCGCCGAAGGGCGAGGTCCGCCCGAGCGCGATCGCGCGCGCCACCGGGAAGGACCGCCGGACGTGGGGCGCCTCCTCGAGCGCGTGGCGCGCCATGGCCACCGACACCCGGTAGATGGGCGCGACCTGCGCCCGGGAGGCGGGGCTGAGGTTGCGGGCCTCGCGCGCGCGCTCCTCCTCCATGATCGTCAGCACGGTGTTCCAGCCGAGCGCGGCGAAGATGAGGCGGTGCTCGGGGCGAGCGTCCCGCGCGCGCTCGCCGTGCTCGACCAGGGCGCGCACCTCGGCGCGGCGCTGGCTCAGCTCCTCGTCGCTCAGCGCGGCGAGGAGGGAGATGGCGCGGGAGAGCTCGCGCTCGTAGGGCGCGAAGGTCGGCGTCTCGCTCGGGACCCGCCCGCGGGCCTCGCGCACGAGGTCGACCGGCACCGCGATGGTCAGGCCGGAGACGCCCTGGTCGGGGCGGCCGCGCATGGACACGATGCCGATCAGCTCCCCCGCCTCGTCGATGACCGGGCCGCCCGAGTTGCCCGGGTTGACCGACATGCTCAGGTGCAGGAGCCCGTCGCGGGTGATGCGGCTGACCTCGCCGCTCGAGGCGGCCGGGTTGGGCTCGCGCACGTCCAGCGGGTAGCCGCTGACGCTGACCCGCTCGCTCATCGTCAGCCGCCGCGCCGCGTCCGGGAGCGCGACGTGGTGCGGCAGATCGCGGTCGACCGCGACGAAGGCGATGTCGTGCGCGATGTCGACGTAGACCGGACGCGCCGGGATCGGGGTGGACTCCCCGGGCGGGATCACCGTCCACGCGTGCATGCCCCACACCACGTGGCGGGCGGTCAGGACGAGGCGCGGGCCGATGGCGACGCCCGAGCCGTGCCCCATCGAGGGATCGGCGCCGACGCGGCGCACGCCGGTGGTGCGTCCGGTGCCCTGGGTCGGCGCGATGCCGGACACCCCGATGACGCGCACGGTGGCGCGGTCGATGGGGCGCAGCTCGACCCCCTGCGCGCGCGCGGCGCCGGCGGTGAGCGAGAGGCCGACGAAGAGGAGGGGCGCGAGGGTCGAGCGCGTCATCAGAGGATCCGGAAGGAGTCGAAGTAGGCCATCAGGATGCGGGCTCGGTCGCGGCTCCGCAGCGAGGCGCGCGAGCCGATCGCCTCGACCACGTAGAGGCGGGTCTCGGTCTGGTACACGCGGGTGAAGGCGCGGGTGCCGCTCTGGTCGGTGGTGAAGACGCGGCCGGGGTAGCCGTTGGTCTGCACCGGCCGCACCTCCCGCTGCAGGCGCAGCTGCTCGGTGAGCTGGCCGAACGCGTCCTCTGGGACCAACCGGCCGAAGGAGACGACGCGGACCCGGTAGCGCCCCCAGTCGTCCCGCGTCTCGTAGGTCCAGACGGGGGTGCGCTGCCCGCCGAGCACCAGCTCGCTCTCCTCGAGCGCCGGCGCGCGGGGCATGGAGATCGCGAAGTCGGCCTCGGGGAGATACAGCGGCGTCCACGTTCCGTCCGCATGTCGGGCGCCCTGGGCGGGCATGAGCGCGTGCTCCGGGTCGAGCTGGATCGAGCCCATGAACCGGCTCGCGATCCGGAGCGCGTCGCGGCTGCGGCGTGGCACGACGGCCAGCGCCACCACGACCCGGTCGGCGCCGACGAACTGCCGGATGGCGACGAAGGTGTCGTTCTCGCCGCGCCCGGTGTCCTCGCGGGCGTAGAAGCCCTGCACCGTCAGCCGCTGGCTGCGGTCGCGCTGCAGGTCCGCGTGCTCGAAGATGGACTCGGCCAGCGCGGCGGCGGCGATGAGCGGGTCGCCCACGAAGCCGCCCTCGAACTGGTTCACGTGCACGGCGAAGAGGCCGTAGGGGGCCTCGACCGCGACGCTGGTCTGCCGCACGCGCGCGCCATCGTCGGTGACGTCCTCGTCGGTCTCACCGGTCGGCGTCGCCGGCATGCTCACGCGGATACCGGTGCCGCGCGGGGACACGTCCTGCCAGCCCACCGTCTGCGCCGTGACCGGGCGGGCCCAGCCGTAGCGCTGGCGGGAGCGGCAGCTGGGGAGGAACAGCAGGCAGGCGAGCGCGACGAGCGCCCAGCCGAGGGACGAGCGAGCCATGGGTCTCCGGGTACGGCGAGGAGCGAGATTTGCACCCTCTCGCGCCTCGCCCCGCGGGTCAATCCATTTTGGCCCGGCCGGTCACTCCTCCAGCAGGCGCTCCAGCAGGGCGGCGACGCGGATCTGCGATCGCTGCGGCGCCAGCACGGCTTCCACCGTGGAGCGGATGTCGCCTCCGCTCCGCCCGACCCGCGCGACGAAGAGCGAGATCTCGGAGTCCCGGCGGGAGGGGCTGCCGTGCCACGAGTGGTAGGGCCCGCTGAAGTAGGTGCGGTCCTTCTCCGGGATGTCGTGGCCGAGGTTCGAGATGAGGATCACGTCGCCGGCCAGGTGCCCCTGCGGGCCCACCGCGAGCTGCTCCAGGCGCCGGGCGACGTCGACCCAGTCGTCCCGCGGGTGGGATTCGAGCCAGGCGCTGACGTCGTGGGCGCGCTCTCCGTCGAACACCCGGAAAGGTCGCTGACGCTCGCCGGGGGCGGCCGGCTCCCGCACGAGCACCATCGCCAGGCTGCCCTGCAGCGACGGGAAGGGATCTCCGTCCTGCGAGGCGCGCCAGAACGCGCGAGCGGCGGCCAGGACGTCGTCTTCGTAGCGCGGCGGCGCCGACCAGTCGCAGCGCTCGCCCTCCGCCGCGCACCGGCTGCGGTCGGCGAGGTAGAGGTAGGCGAGCCCGCCCTGGTAGGCGAGCACGGCGTCGAAGTCGGCGTCCTCGGGGAGCGTCAGCTCGGGGGGGCGCGGGCGGAAGCCGGCGCGGCGCAGGACGGCGGGCGGGTCGTCCCGGGTGTCGTCGACGCTGAGCGCGTGCTGCTCGTCGTGCTGGACCGGGGTGTGCCCGTGGTCGCTGACGACGACGATCCACGTGTCCTCGAGCGCGTCGTCGGCGCGGTAGCGGTCGAACACCCGCCGGAGGCCGGGATCGATCACGTTCATCAGGTGCTCGTGCTGCTCGCCGAGCGGGTCCTCGCGGGAGTGCGCGACGAGGTCGACGCCCGGGAAGTACATCGTCTGCACGTCGGGCAGGCCGAAGGCCTCGATCGCCTCGAGGACCTCCTCCACCGAGCCCTCGTCGAGCTGGGCGTAGGCCTCCTCGCTCACGCTGTGCTCGCCTCGCAGGGACTCGGGCAGGATCGAGAACATCTGCACCGCGTCGAGCGCGTGCGGGGTCGTGTAGACGTCGGCGCCGCGGTGCACCGGGCCGAGGCTCGAGTGGCTGCGGAGGTCGAGCCGCTCGAAGATCGTCTCGACCTGGATCCGCTCGCCCATGAACCCGTCGGTGTGCATCTGCATCGCGTGGTCCATGCCGCGCACCGAGACCGGGGCCGGGGCGAAGAACGCGGGCACGGTGCGGTCGAACCACTCGTTGCCGGGGACGCCGCTCTCGCCGGCGGGGGCCCCGGTGTAGATGGTCGTCCAGGCGGCCATGGTGGTGCTCGGCAGGATGCTGAGCACGCCGCGGGCCCGATAGCCGTGGGCGAAGAGGCCGGGCTCGTCCTGGCCTTCGCCCGCGATCGCCTCGAGGCTCCGGAGCTCACCTCCGTCGATCGCCGCGCCCAGCTCGTCGCCGCCGACGCCGTCGAGCCCGATCAGGATGAGGCGAGTGCCGCCGCGAGCCGCCCGCATCGGCCGGCGGAGCTGCTGCACGCCCGAGTGCTTGATGAGGGACACCGCCTCGGACACGGAGACGCCGCTGCCGCAGGCGAGCGTGAGCGAGAGGGCCAGTGGGAGCATCCTGCGCACGAGAGCGCAGTTAGGCCCCGATCAACGAGGCTGCACCGTCAACCAGTTCGAGCCGGTCTCGCTGTCCCGATAGAGGTGCAGCCGGACGTTGGTCGGCCGCATCCGGTAGGTGAAGGTGTAGTCGATGAAGGCGTCGAGCTCGTCGCTCTCGACGCCCTTCTTGAAGCGTCCGTAGACGAGGCGGTTGTTGCAGCAGGGCGCGAGCTCCCCGAAGAAGTGCTTCCCCTCGGCGTCCTCGCGGGGGATGCCGCTGAACCGGGTCTCGGTGGCGTTGTAGAGGAGCACGTGGCCCTCGTCGCTGAGCTGGATGACGCCCACCGGGAGCACGTCGATCTTCGAGCGGGGCAGGTCCGGCAGGACGCGCGCGATCTCGTCGGCGTGGAGCCGGGCGTGACCGTTGATGTGGTCGCGCTCGTCTTCGAAGTCGCCGGGCGCGTCGATGCCCTCTTCGAGCAAGCTCTGGACGTCGCGGCGCCGGTACCGACGGTGGCCTCCCGCCGTCTTGCGCGCTGGCAATCGTCCCGCGTCGGCCCAACGCTTGATGCTCGTGGGGCTCACGCCGAGTCGTTCGGCGGCCTCACTGGTGGTGAGAAGCTCACCCTGCTCTTCGGTCGCGAGTTTGGAATCAGTCATGGCGTCCTCTGATGAAATCGAGAAGCTCCTTCCGAAAGCGGAGGGGGACCTGGAGTCGCAGCTCGTCAGCCTCTACGCGGACCGGGCCAAGCTCTACCGGGAGCTCGGGACGGCCGATCCCGACGACATCATCGCGATGGTGCGGCGGCTCGAGGCCCAGCTCGTCTCGCTCTACGAGGAGCGGGAGCGGGCCTTCGCCGGGCGCGACATCGAGGGGGACTGAGCGCTTCACGTCGAGAACGCTTGGGCCAGTCCCCAGGGCTGGCCAACCCGACGCGAACAATCGCCCCGCCCCCCGGTGTGGCCATCCGGCGGGTGGCGCAAGATGCCTCGGAGCCCCGGTTTTCTTGACCGCGAGGCGTTCCGTCCGGCACTCCCCGAGGAGCCAGTGGCCTCGCGTCGGGCGAATGACGCGGGCCCAGGGAGGTCGACATGATGAAGGAAGAGCTTCTCGAGCGGGTGAGCGAGCTGGTCCGGCAGGTGACGGAGGCGCGCTTCGAAGGCGCCCTCTACGCCAAGCTGGCCCGAGCCCACGGCTACGCCGACGGGTACATGCGGGCGCTGATCGACGCGGGCCTCGTGGACCGGGACGAGCTGCTCCGCGCCGTCTCGGACGCGCGCAAGGACGCGCTCGACGCCGACGACGCCCGCCGCCACGCGGCCTGACGGAAACGAAGAGGGCGCGACCGGAGTCCCGGCCGCGCCCTTTCGGCGTCTGCGGGGCGCCTACTCGAGCGGGATCACGCGCACGCCGTTGAGGGTGTTGCGCATCTCGCGCTGCCGCCACCACATCACCGCGTAGCTGACCGAGCCGAGCAGCTCCTGCTCGAGCCAGTATCCGGTCGAGCCCTCGGTGTCGAAGTGGAGGATGGCCCAGTCACCGCCGCCGGCCGGTCGGACCGCGACCACCGCGTCCTGCGCCGTGGCGTCCTGATAGACGACCCGCACGCCGCCGGCCTCGTCGACCACGAGCGACGCGTCGTCGCCGACGATGTGGCGGCCGTCGGTGAAGCGCTCGGTGCCGTCGGTCGAGCCGTCGTCGACGACCTCGCGGGTGACCACGGTGCCGTCGGCCTGGACCTGCGCGTAGCGGAGTGTCTCCTCGGTGCCGTCGACGTAGGCCACGTGCCAGAGGCCGGCCGCGTCGATGAAGAGATCGGCGCTCATGCCCGAGTCCCCGACGTCCGGGTCCATGCGGGCGTAGCCGTCGATGAGGAAGGGCGCGCCCCAGGCGGCCCCGTCGAAGTGCACGCCATGCACGTTGCCGGCCGAGCGGTCGTAGTACACGAGCGCCAGCTGCCCGCCGCCCATGTCGGCCAGCGAGGTGTAGAGCCCGAGCGCGGGCGGCATGTCCTCGACGTAGTTCATCGGGAGCGACGCGCGGCAGCTGCCGTTGAAGCAGACGTCACCGCCGGTGCACTCGGCGCTGCAGTCGGAGGTGGGCGTGACGCACTGGCCGTCCTCGATGCAGGTGGTGCCGAGCCCGCAGAACTGCGGGCGGCAGGCCATCGGCCCCGCGGCGACCTCGGTGATCGTCCAGTCGGTCTCGGACGCCGGGCTGCCGATGTTGGCCGTGGCCACCATGACCGCGCTCCGGATGTTGCCCGGCGTCTCGGTGTCCTCCGAGATGCGGAGGTAGGAGACGACCGGCACGCCCGCGTCGGTGAGGACGAGCGAGGCGTAGCGGCCGCTGTCGCCGGTCGCGTCGACGGTGTGGGTGGCCCACGCGCCGCCGGGGCCGCCGATCGCGAGCTTGAGGGCGCCGTTGCCGACGTCGTAGTAGGCGATCAGGAAGCTGCCGTCCTGGCGGACCATGCTGGTCCACTGGCCGACGTCGTCGCCGGGCGCGACCACGCCGCCGCGCCAGCCGCTCGGGCCGCGCGCCACCGGGCCCTCGGGCGCTCCGTCCACGATCTCCCACTCCACCTCGGTGCCGTTCCACGGGCCGAAGACCAGGTCGCCGTAGGGGAGGCCGGGGGTGCCCGGGCTGTAGCCGCTCACGAAGACGTTGCCGGCGTCGTCGATCACCGCGTCGAGGTGGGTCGCGAGCTGCCCGGGCGGCAGCGGCGGCTTCTCCTCGCACGCGGAGCAGGACACGCCGCACGAGCCGTCGAGGGTGACGTTGTCGACCGGGCAGGTGAAGCCCGGGTCGCACAGGTCGTCGACGTCGTAGGCGACGCACATGTCCATCGCCTCGCAGCAGATCTCACCGCTGGTGTCGGCCGGCGGGGAGGCCGGCGGGCACCCGCCGGAGCAGGGGCCCGGCGGGTCCATCGGGTCGCCGCACTCGCAGCCGCTGGCCAGGAGCGCGGAGAGCGCGATCACCGAGAAGAGCGACAGAAAGGGAAGGCGCCGGCGGCGACGCGGGACCTCCCGCGCCCGCCGTCGAGTCAGCGCGAGGCCGAAGAGCCCGAGCAGCGCGAGCGCGCCGAGGGGCAGCTTCGAGCCGGCGCCCGGAGCGGCGCAGCCGCAGCCGTCGCCCGAGGCGGCGTTGGGCAGCCCGCGGATGAGCGCCTGCTGCGAGCGGCCGACGTTGCCGGCCTCGTCGCGCGCCTCGACGAGCTCGACCTGCGCGTCGCCCTCGAGCGGCATCGCCCGCTCGGCGGTCCACGCGGTCCAGCTCCCGTTCACCAGGAAGCGGTACTCGAGGGCGTCCTGGGGCGAGACCACGTCGGTCGCGTCCACCTCGATGCCCTCGTAGGTGCGCTCCGCCACCACGGTCGGCGGCAGGATGTCGACCACGAGCTCGGCCCGCGCGGGCGACGCGTCGACGCTGAGCGGCTCGCCGGCCACCCGCGCCCGGGCCTCGATCTCGTGGCGGGCCTGGAGCAGCAGGATCTCGTCGGCGATCTGGATCCGCTCGTCGGTGGTCCAGGCCGACCAGGGCCCGCCGTCGATGCGGTAGCTGTACTCGTACTCGACGCCCAGGGGGCCCTCGGCCGCGAAGTGGAGCCACGCGCGGTTGCCGTCGCCCTCGGCCCAGGTCTCCGGGTTCATCGAGGTCCGGTCGAGCTCGAGGTCGCTGACCTCGACCGTGGTCTCGACCGGCGCGGAGTAGGGCATCGGGCCGGCGAGCGCGAGGTTGGCGAAGATGGCGAGGAAGCGATCCTCACCCTCGGTCGCCTGGGTGATGCCGCCCTCGGGAACCTCGAGGTTGAAGCCCATGATCTCCGGGAGGTCGATCGGGCTGATGCCGCTGGTCAGCATGCCGGCGAACGAGCTGATGACCGTCTCCAGCGTGCCGGCGAGGGCCTCGGGGCGCTCCGCGAGCAGCTCGCTGTTGGTGACCATCGAGTTCTCGGCCTCGACGCCGAGGATCATCGGCACGATCTGTCCGTCCTCGACGACCAGGTTCATGGAGATCACCAGGTCGGTCTGGAAGGTCATGAAGCGCACGTAGCGCTCGGTGCTCCAGACGTAGAAGTCCATCTGCGCCTGCGGCAGCGTGATCGTCAGGAGCGGATCGTCGCCGGTCCCCGTGCCGACCGTGAAGTCCGGCGGCAGCTGCGGCCGCACCGCGATGGTCAGCGCCGCGTTCTCCTCGGGGAAGGTCAGCTCCGGCAGCGACATGATCGCCGCCGAGACGAGCCCGGTGCTCAGCTGCTGGCTGAGCCGCGTCCCGGCCCCGATGCACAGCGCGCCGGAGTCGAAGAACCCGTACCCGGCGTAGTCCATGTAGTCCTCGGCGATGCCGATGCCGAGGTGGGTCTCCGTGGTGGAGCCCGGGATGGTGTTCGCGCGGAACGCCGCGGCCCGTGGGATCTCGGGGAGCGGTGGCGGCTCCACGATGGGCACGCACGGGTTGTGCGCCGGCGTCTCGGTGAACGTCCGGTCCATGCCCATGAAGCCTCCGTAGAAGAAGAGGCTCATACCCTCGTTCACCGCCTCGCCGTCGCCGCCCGACGCCAGCAGGAACTGGATGTAGGCGTGCGTGCCCGGCGAGAACCCACCGATGAGGTTGCCGCCGAGGTCGCCGCGGCCGTCGCTCCCCAAGAGGATGGGCACGCACTGCGCGTCCTCGTTGTTCTCGAAGCGGCAGGTGGAGTCGGGGTTCTCGTCCGGCACCGAGAACGTGCCGGTCGGGCAGCCGTACTCGCCGCGGGTCTGACACAGCGCGTCGTTCACCGCGTCGTCGACGAGCCCGTCGACCTGATCCTCGACCATGTCGATGATGAAGTTCTTGATGAAGCCCAGGTTGAGGGCTCCGCAGGAGCCGAGGAATCCGCCCGAGATGCGGATGTCCTCGTCCTCGATGCCCTGGCCCGGCGCCAGGGTGGCGTTCTCGACGATCACCTCGGTGTAGCCCTGCCGTGCGGCGCGCACCGGGTCGTCGACGGGGATGCCGGCGAAGCGGATGTCTGCGTCGAAGCCGACGATGGGGCGACTGCCGCGACGGCTGTCGAGGTCCAGATCGCACGTGCCGTTCCAGCGATCCCGCTCGCCGGCGCGATTGCGGCTGTCGAGGATGAGCTCGATGTGCGCTCGCAGGACGTTCGGGTCCGTGGGGGAGATCTCGAGAGAGTCGATCTCGAGGTGGGCCGTACAGTCGTTGTCCTCGCAGATCGTGATCGTGATGCCGGCGTCCACCTCCTGGCGGTCGACGTCGAAGTCGAGGCCGTCGGGCATGAACGTCATCACGATGGCCGCGATGTTGTCCTCGATGAACTGGATGCCGCTCGAGGTGAGCCTCACCTGCGCGGAATCGTCGATGCGATGCTCGAGCGGGTAGGCGCCCGGGATCGGCGTGATCCCGCACTCCTCGCAGCCCGAGCAGCCGCCGTCGCAGGCCGTGGCCGCGAGCGCGAAAGCCACGATGAGCGTGGAACGATAAAAGCTAGATACGTCGAAGCGGTCCATCCCCTGACCTCCAGAAGGCCCGCCGCGCGCATGACTGCGCAGCGGTCGAACACGACTGGACGAGCATACAGCGGTGGTTGAACCTGTTTCAATGGCGCCGACGCCTTGCAGCCGGCTTTCGCGTCAGCTCCCGAGGCGCCGAACGAAGCCATCGTCCTCTCCTTCGCTTCGCCGCGTGCCGTCGCCCAGGTCGACGGAGAAGCCGAAGTAGCCGGTGATGGCGGTGCTGTCCGCGGGTCCGATCGCGATGTCGAAGACGTTGACGGCGCAGCTCGTCCCGTCGGAGGCGGGGCACGGGAGGCCGGCGTCGGCGCCGACGTAGGCGTACATGGTGTCCGAGCGGTAGTTCAGCCGGGGATCGAAGACGACGTGGAAGCCGGCGCCGACGGCAGGCGCGACGCGCGCTCCGCCGCCGAAGTTCACCGCGCCGGAGAAGGTCCCGACCACGTGGAGGTTGCCGGCGGAGTCGACGGCGAGCCCGCGAGCGGCGTTGTCGTCCCCCATGCCTCCCCATGTCTGTACTCCGGAGGTCGAGCCATCCGGCGTGAGCTGAACGGCGAACGCGCTGCTCCGGGCCGGCGCGGTCACGGGCCCCGACCCGAAGTCCACGGTCCCTTCGAACCCGCCGACGATGTAGCTGGTGCCATCGGGGGCGGACCGGAGCCCGGCCGCGAAGTCGTAGCCGGTGCCCCCTGCCGTGTAGTCCCACACGTAGGCGCCGGCGGCGTCGAGACGCAGCGCGAAGATGTCTCGCGAGCCCCGGTTGACGCGCGCGCCGCCGCCGAAGTCGACGGATCCACCGGAGTAGAGCCCTGCGACGGAGACGAGCCCTGCGTCGTCCAGCGAGATCCGGGCGGGCATCACCGCGCCTCCGGCAGGCGCGCGAACGTGCACGTCCCACCGATACTCGCCCCCGGTCCCCAGCCGCAGCACGACGGTGTCGTCGCCGCGCGGAGTGCGCGTGCCGCCTCCGAAGTCGTGCGGCGACGTGAAGACGGTGTTGATCGCCACGCCGTCGTGAGCATCCAGCGCCATGAGCGGGAACACGGGCAGGACGTGGTCCCACCGATAGCTCCCCGCGCGATCCAGGGCGAACACATACGAGATTCCGTCGGTCCCGGCGGCACGCACGCCGCCGCCCAGATCGATGTCCGCGTAGCTGGTCCCGGCGACGTAGAGCTGCGCGGAGACGGGATCGTACGCGATGTCGATCGCGACGTCGGCGCCGCTCCCCCCGAAGCGACGCGACCAGGCGAAGGCGCCGTCGGGCTCGTACGCGACGACGAAGATGTCCGGCTGGTCCGGGCTGGCCGAGGTGACGGCCGGCCCGCCGAACCTCGCGGTGCCCTGGAACCACCCGGCGACGTACACCCGCCCCACGTCGTCCATGGTCACCGACGAGGTCAGATCGCCGTCGGGCCCGCCGAAGGTGCGATCCCAACCGTCGAGATCACAGCGGCCGGCGCGGCAGGTGCCTCCCGGGCAGAGCGGGTCGGCCCCGGCCGGCTCCTCGTCGGAGGCGCCGTCGCAGTCGTCGTCGCGGCCGTTGCAGAGCTCACGGGCGCCGGGGAAGACGGCGCGGTCGCCGTCGTCGCAGTCGTCGCCGCAGTCCACGCCGTTGCAGCAGAGGGCGCTGACGAAGCCGTCGCCGTCGACGTCGCCGTCCGCGTCGCCGGCGTAGGTCTCCGGGTCGCAGTCCTCGTCGTGGCCCATCGGGTCACAGACCTCGGCGGCGCCGGGGTGGCGGAGCCGATCGTCGTCGTCGCAGTCGCCGCCGCCGCAGGCGATCGAGTCGAAGCCGTCGTCGTCCGCGTCGGGTACGGCGCCGCAGGCCTCCATGGTGCAGACCCGCGCGCCCTCGTCGCACACCTCTCCGGCCTGGCACGGGCCGTCGTCCAGCACGCAGCCGCGCGGGTCGGCGCTCGGGTTGCCGGGCAGGCAGCGGTGCGTGCTGCAGAAGAGCGCGTCCTCGCACTCGCGGTCGGACGTGCAGGCCGTCGCCGGGCCCGTGTCCATCGAGGGCTCCGCGTCGCGAGGCCCCGCGTCGTCGGGCGGGACCTCGCCATCACAGGCCGCGAGGAGGAGGAGAGAAGCCAGGATCGCCGGTCGCATGGTGCACGTCCCCTTTCGGTGCGCTCGCGTGAGCGTACCAGGTCATCGGGGAACGCAGCGACCGGTTGCCTCTACGGGCAGGCGTCGTTCGTGATGTCCACGCCGTTGGCGGCGAAGTGCGCGACGAAGCGCCAGGCGTTGCACTCGGTCGCGGGGTCGCAGACGTCGTCGCCGCAGGGCTCGTTCGCGCGGCAGCCGCTCGCGTCGCAGAGGGCGTCGGGCTTGATCGACCAGTCGGCCTGATCGGTGTCGTCGCAGTAGGTGAGGCTCAGGCTGCCGGCGAGCGCGGAGCAGACGGTGGTCATCACGCCGGGCGTGCTGATGATGCCGGTGCGCGCCGGCTCGACCTCGACGTAGCCCGTGATGATGCCCTGGGGCACGTAGGTGAAGGGGCGCGAGGACTGCCAGCCGACGCAGCTCCGGTCTTCGCCGAAGGTCGCCTCCTCGATGGCCACGTTGCGCAGGGTCAGCTCGACCTGCACCTCGGTGCCCTCCTCGTTGAAGATCGGCACCGTGATCGAGCCGTCGATCGCGTTCGAGGTCACCGTCTCGCCGGCGAGCGACGCCGGGATGGTCACCGGGCACCAGAGATCGGGGTCGCCGCCCGCGCTGCCCTGCGAGAACTCGTACGTCCCGTCGGCGGTGCGGCGGCCGAAGCCGGTGGTGATGGTCACGTCGCCGTCCGCCTCCGCGCCCTCGGTGCGGATGAGCCAGTTGAAGGTCTCCTCCTGCACCGCTTCGTTCAGCACCCGGCGGACGGTCTGGCTGGCGAGCGGCGAGCCCGCCGGGCCGACGATGTCGATGTAGCTCAGGCGAAGCTCGGGGGTGCCCGTCTGGTCGGCGTTGCTGTGACGCCAGCAGCAGGTGCCCATCTGCTCCCCGGGCGCGGGCGTGCCCTCGTCGGGGCAGGTCACGCTGCCCGGATCGGGCGGGGTGCCCTCCGGCAGATCCGGCGGCGTCTGGCAGAACATGCCCGCGTCGGTCGTGCCGGTGCCGGAGTCCGCCGGGTCGGTGGAGCCGTCGTCGCAGCCGCTCGCGGCGAGCAGGGCGAAGACACAGAAAAGGCGAAGAAAGCGCGTCATCCCGATCCCCTTCTCGGCGACACGTCCGTCGCCGAGCGGGGAATGTAACAGAAGGGCTACGCGCGCTTCAGCTCTTCGTCGGTCGCGAAGTGCGCGAGCCGGGCGAAGGCCAGGTAGCGCTCCTCGACGTCGTCGCGGCTGACGTCGGCGAGGCGCTTCACCGAGACGCCCTCGACGCAGTAGGAGGCGAGCGCCGAGCCGTAGACGATCGCGCGGCGCAGGGTGCTCTGGTCGACGGCGTCCTTCTGGGCGATGAAGCCGAGCATGCCGCCGGCGAAGGTGTCCCCGGCGCCGGTCGGGTCGAGGACCTTGTCGACCGGGAAGGCGGGGGCGCTGAAGACCGAGTCGCCCTCGAAGAGGAGCGCGCCGTACTCGCCGCGCTTGATGACCGCGATCCGCGGGCCCATCGTCAGCAGCTCCTTGGCCACCTTCACGATGTTGTGCATGCCGGTGAGCTGACGCGCCTCCTCCTCGTTGATCACGAGGACGTCGATGCGCTTCAGCATCTTCTGGAGCTCGTTGGGCGTGCCCTCGATCCAGAAGTTCATCGTGTCGGCGATGACCAGCTTCGGCTGGCGCATCTGCTCGAGCACCTCGATCTGCAGATCGGGGTGGATGTTCCCGAGCATGACGTAGGGGGTGTCCCGCATGCTCTCGGGGATCTTCGGGTGGAAGTCGCCGAAGACGTTGAGCTCGGTCTTGAGCGACTCGCGGCTCGTCAGGTCGTCCGAGTAGCGCCCCTCCCAGTGGAAGGTCTTGCCGTCGACGATCTCGAGGCCGCTGACGTCGATGCCCTTCGACTTGAGGAGCGAGACCTCCTCGTCGGGGAAGTCGGTGCCCACCACGCCGACGACGCGCGGCTGCACGAAGTGGGCGCCGGCGAGCGCGGCGAAGACGGCCGAGCCGCCGAGCACGTACGGGTGCGTGCCCTGGTTGTTGTGAATGGTGTCGCGGGCGACCGAGCCCACCACGAGCATGGACGACATCTCGATTTGCTCCTCTTACTTCCAGAGACGCCCGCAGACCGGGGCGAGCTTCTTCTTCGCTTCTTCGGTGACGCGCTCGGGCGCGGTGATGATCGCGTGCTCCATGGCGCGATGCGCGGGGCTCTCGCTCGGATCGGGCACGTTCGACGCGAGCGCGCGCAGGATCGCCTGCGCCATCTTCACGTTCTTCTGGAGGACGGCGATGACCGCGTTCACGCTGACGCTCTCCTCCGACTGATGCCAGCAGTCGTAGTCGGTCGCCATCGCGACGGTGGCGTAGGGCAGCTCCGCCTCGCGGGCGAGGCGCGCCTCCGGCAGGTTGGTCATGCCGATCACGTCGACGCCCCAGCTGCGGAAGAGGTTCGACTCCGCCCGGGTCGAGAACTGCGGCCCCTCGATGCACACGTAGGTGCCGCCGCGGTGGGTCTTGGCGCCGGCGGTGATCGCCGCCTTGTAGAGCGCCTGCTGGAGCGCCGCGTCGACCGGGTCGGCCAGCTCCACGTGGGCGACCACGCCGATCCCCTCGAAGAAGGTGTTCGGGCGGTGGCGGGTGCGGTCGACGAACTGGTCGGGCAGCACCACGTCCCCGGGGGCGATCTGCTCCTTCATGGAGCCGACCGCCGAGACGCTCACGATCTGCTCCGCGCCCAGCTGCTTGAGCGCGAGCACGTTGGCGCGGTAGTTGATCTCGTGGGGCGCGAAGCGATGACCCCGACCGTGCCGAGGCAGGAACAGGAAGCGCGTGGGCCCGAGGCGACCCGAGACGATCGCGTCGGACGGGGCGCCGTACGTGGTCTCGACCGCGTGCTCCTCGACCTCTTCGAGCTCCGCCATCGCGTAGAGCCCGCTCCCGCCGATGACTCCCAGGACCCTCTCGCCCATCCGCTCCGTCTCCCTCGGTTCGCGCCTGCGCAGCTCCGCGTCGGACACCCATGGACCGGTGTCGACCCCACTCGCCGACGCTCGCCCGTCCCTCTCGGGGGACCTCGGAGCGCACGGGGAGCACGCCACGCGCGGCGCGGGACGCTAGCAGCCACGGGCGCCGCCGTCGACCGCCGCCGGACCCCGGGGGGTACAGGGCGGCCGCGGGCCGACGTTGTGTCCAGAGTGAGTCCTCGCGGTAGGACGCGAGGAGGAATGGACACCCCGTGGAGCTCGCACCGGCCATGAGCCCGACCCCCACGCTGCCGACCGAGCTGGTCGTGGTGGTCGACGACGACCCGCTGGTCGGCGCGCACATCGCCGAGGAGCTCGAGGGGCACGGCGTCGAGTGCGTCCACGTGCAGGACTTCGACGTGGCCTACGACATCGCCGTGCACCACCGGCCGGCGCTCATGGTGATCGACCAGATCCTCGAGTCCGAGGAGGGCGCCCGGCTGCTCCGGAGGCTCGACGCGCTCGGCGACGACGCCCCCTGGGTGGTGCTGCTGCGCTACGCCCCGGGCCCCACCGGCCCCTTCCGCGACCTCCACGTGACCCTGGTGAGCGGCGAGCGCTGGTTCGAGGACCTGCCCGACGTGGTCTCCCGCCAGGTCTACGCCCGCGCCTACTGAAGCGGCAGCTCCACGATCACCGGGAGGTGGTCGGAGAGGGTGTCGCGGTAGTCGTCGTCGGTGCGCTCGAGGTGCCGCACGATCGTGGTGGGCGGACCGAAGCTCGCCAGCGCGTCCGCGGTCATGGCCACGTGATCGAGGAAGACGGGGAAGGGCAGGAAGGTGACCTCCCCGGAGCGCTCGAGCTCGCGGGTGAGGAAGCGGTAGACGTCCGGGGCGTCGAGCATCGGGCCGAAGACGTTCTCGTCCGGGGGATCGCCCAGCTCGTCGTTCCAGTCGCCCGCGATGACGATGTCGTGCTCGAGCGCCGGGTCGCTCAGCTGGCCGCGGACCAGGTTGTCGAGGCGGCGGATCGCGGCCTCGCGGCGCATCCGGCTCTCCTCGTCGATCTCCGCCTTGAGGTGGAGCACGAGGATCCGGAAGTCGACCGGCGACGCGTCGACGGGACGCCGCACCGTCAGCTGGGCCGAGAGCACCGAGCGCGGGAAGACGTAGCCCTCGCTGCCGAAGAGCACGTCGGTCCGCTCGACCTCGAAGCGCGCCTCCCGCACCAGCAGGCCGACCTGCAGCCACCGATCGTCGTCGGTCGCGATCGCGCGCCAGCCGGGCAGCCGCGCCTCGAGGGCGGCGAACGCGGCCGGGTCGGTGATCTCCTGCACGGCCACCAGATCGAGCCGCTCGGCCTCCACGACCCGCGCCACCTCGGCCTGGGTCTGGGGCGCGCGGGGGAAGGTCTCGAGGTTCCAGGTGGCCAGGCGGATCGGCCCGGTCGGGGGCGGCGGCCCCGCGTCCACCGGCTCGAGACCCGCGTCGCCCGGGCCGGCGTCGAGGGCGGCCGCGTCGGGCGGGGAGGGGGCTCCGTCGCAGGCGACGAGCAGGAGCGCGAGGGGGAAGGAGAGGAGCCGCCTCATCCGGCGATCCGCGCGGCGTCCTTGGCGCGGACCACGAGGGCGATCGCCACCACCGCCGCGAGCGCGCCCGCGACGACCGATCCGATCGCCCCGAGCCCGGGGATCACCCCGGTGGCGGCGAGCGCGAGGCCCACCGCGGGGATGAGCGCCGTCCAGCGCGCGGTGGCCGCCGGCAGGCGCGACGAGAGGGTGCGAGCCACGGCCAGGCCCCAGGCCGCGAGCCCGAGCGCCGCGAGGAGCAGCAGCGCGGCGAGCGCCACCCGAGAGGTGATGGAGCCGCCACCCGCGGTCATCGACGCGGCGAGGAGGTTGCCGCCCTCCGGCAGCATCCGCCCGTGCAGGGTGATCGCGCGCAGCTCCTCGAGGGGCCGCCGCTCCAGCGCGCCGAGGTGGCCGGGCTTCTGGAGATCGTCGGCGCGCCCGTTCGACACGTGGAGCGCGAAGTCCGCCGACTCGTCGCCCTCGAGGTAGCGGGGCGTGCGGATCAGGCCGCGGTCGGTGCTCACGTCGTACTCGACGACGCCG
Source organism: Myxococcota bacterium (assembly GCA_036149055.1). Taxonomy (GTDB): domain Bacteria; phylum Myxococcota_A; class Polyangia; order Polyangiales; family Sandaracinaceae; genus JAVJQK01. The sequence continues at coordinate 71,432 of JAYZQJ010000125.1, forward strand.
GTCTCGCCGTCGATGACCCGGATGAAGCCGGTGTAGGTGCGGTCGAGCTCGCCCCGCTGGCTGGCCGTCTCCGGGCCCATGCCGTTGCGGTAGAAGCGCACCTCGTCGAGGGTGCGGGAGGTCTCGACCGGGCGGCTGAACGCGCCGGTCGCCACGAGGCTGAGGCCGACCACCGTGACCACGACGCCATAGAAGAGCGGGCCGAGGAGGCCGACCGAGGCCTGCTTCTTGGTGGTCTCGGCCTGCGCTTCGGCGTGCAGCGCGCCGTCCACGCCGCCGAGGGCCGCGACCGGCGGGAGGATGTGCAGCATCGCCGCCACCGCGATCTCTCCCGCGACCGCGCCGCTCCAGGCGGACATGCGCGGCGCGCCGTCGAAGGCGTCGACCACCGCGCGGCTGAAGCTGCCGAACCCGCGGCCCGGGTCGCTGAGGAAGGCGATGAGGCCGGCGCCGAACATGGCGATCAGGGCCACCGCCGCGATCCAGCCGAGGATGGAGCCGCTCTGCCTGAGGGGCAGCACGGCGAACACGCCGCCGACGCCGGCCACCACCAGGCCGAGGGTCAGGGCGCTGCCCGGGAGGAGCTGCTCCGCGGCGTCGGTCACCGCCTCGCCGTGGGTGCCGCCGTAGAAGGCGAAGGCCGCCAGCGGCACGAGCACGAAGATCGCCCAGCCGATCGCGCGCAGGCCGCCGAGCTCGTCGTCCATGAGGCGCGCCGCGAGCGAGCCGGTCTTCTGGCCAGCCCGGCCGACCGGGGCGGTCCGAGCGAGCGCGGCCTCGCCCATGCGCAGCGGCATCAGCAGGAGGGTGAAGAGCCAGACCCAGGCGACGGCGCCGGGGCCGCCGAGCGAGACGGCGGTGGCCGCGCCGACCGCGCCGGCCGCGCCGTACGCCGCCGCCGCCGAGAGCGCGGCCGAGGTGGCGGGGTGCACGCTGCCCGAGGAGCCCTCGTCGTGCGTGCGGATGGCGCGGAAGGCCTCGCCCAGCCGCGTCACCTGGGGCGCCTTGAGGCGCACCATGTAGGCGATCGCGGCCACCGCGGTGAGCGGCGCGGCGATCCAGATCCAGAGCACTTCGAGGATCGGGAGGAGGTCGTCGGCGGGCATGAGGCCGGCAGTCATAGCGGACGCGAGCCACCCGGTCGAAGAGACGGGCACTTCAGCCGCCGTCGGGCGCGCTCGCGTCGGGCCCCGCGTCCATCGCCGCGCCCGCGTCCATCTCCTGACCCGCGTCGCGGACGAGCCTGCCCCGCGGGACCGTGACCCGGACGGTGCGGGTGAGCAGCGTCACGCCGTCGCCGACCACCCGCAGGGTCAGGTTGAAGTACTGGTCGTAGTCGGCCGGCGGGATCCGCTCGTTCCGCAGCACCGCGCGGAAGCGCAGCCGGGTGCCTGGCCGGACCCCGAGGAAGGTGTCGTCGATCCCGTCCATCGGGCGCGCGTCGGCGAGCGAGATCCCCTCCATCGGCTCGGCGCTCGCCGCCTCGATGTGACGGACGAAGCCGAGCGCGTCGTCGGTCTCGCCCCAGACCTCTTCGTATTGAACGGTGGCGAGCAGATCGGTGATCGCGTCGACCACCACCCCGGCGAGCCCGGAGCCGTCCGCGTTCACGTCGAACACCAGCGGGCAGCGGCCGGAGACCGGCGGGCGCGCGGTGCCGCCGACCCCCGTCCGGCAGACGCCGCCCTCCGGCTCGGCGTCGGCGCCGGTGCCGAACGCGAGGCGCTCGAGGTGGGGCCGCGCCGCCTCGCCGCTCGCGATCCCGAGGCCGCGGATGCCGAGCGCGTTCATCGCCTCGATCGCCTCGTCGAGCGAGTGGGCGTCGGGGAAGGCGGAGCCATAGTCGGCCGGTGAGTGGGCCGGCGCGTCGGTCACGTGCACCACCACCCGGAGCGCGTCACCCCGGAAGCCGACCCCGCCGAGCTCGCCTCCGCCGGGCGCCGGATCGTCGAAGGGCGGCACGATCGAGCCGAAGCCCTCGCCGGTGGCGATCTGGTAGAGCGCCTCCGCGCCGGACTCCGGGACGTCGGCCCCGTTGCCGAGCGGCTGGTCGAGCGACGCCACCGCGTTGGCCACCCGCGCCTCCTCGTTGGTGATCGCGGTGAGCAGGCGGAACGGCAGGTCCGACGCGGCGCCGAACGGATCGCGGGGGAAGTCCTCGAAGCGGCCCACCCCGAAGGCCACGTCGTCGACCCGCGATCGCAGCTCGGGGAGCACGGTGGCGCGCAGCTCGGCCTGGAGGTTGTCGATCTCGCCGCCGAAGCTCCCCGTCGTGTCGATGTCGAAGAAGACGTCGAGCGTGCCGACCTCGCCTTCGACCTCCAGCGTCTCCTCCACGGGGTCGCCCAGATAGGGCAGCACCACCTCCAGATCGACGGGCGGCAGCCGGGGGCCGGCGTCGCTCCGACCGGGCGGCGCGATCTGCGCGTCGGGCGGCGGCGCGGCGGCGTCCACCCTGCGGACCCCGGCGTCGGGGCGCGGCGGGGGAGGGGGCGCGGGGCCGTCGCAGGCGGCCGAGAAAATCAGGGTCGCGGCGAAGAACGACCAGCCCACTCCGGATGTGACTGGTAATTTCGACCGCACCGCTGCAAGGTGTCACCCGGAGAGCCCACCGTCCACGGCGGGCTCGACAAACCCAAGGATTCCCGAGCCTCCGAGTCGATACGATTGACACTCGGGGGGTGAGGGGTACCATCCTTGCTTGCCGCGAAGCAGTAGCCGTAGAACCTGATCCTCCTGAGCTTCGGCGCCGTTCGGAGCTCGCCAGAGCCGAGGTGGGATGTTCAAGCTCGTCATATCGGACGATGAGGGGAAACAGACGGTAGTCCCCCTCGTTCGAGACGAAATCACGATTGGCCGCAAGGAAGGCAACACGATCCGACTGACCGAGCGGAACGTGTCGCGGCGGCACGCGCGTCTGCGTAAGGCGAACGGCAGCTTCATCCTCGAAGACCTGCACTCGTACAACGGCGTCAAGATCAACGGTCAGAAGATCGGGGCCGAGACGAAGCTCGAGCCCGGCGATCAGATCGGCATCGGCGACTACCAGCTCGCCCTCCAGGTCGAGGCCGCCGACGCGACCGTGCCGGAGCAGATGTCGCCGGCGGTGGCCAACGCCGACACGGCGATGATCGCCTCGCCCGGCCCGCCCGCCCGGCTGGTGATGATCACCCCGCCGGCGCCCGGGGCCGAGTTCGCGCTGACCGCGGAGCGGGTGCGCATCGGCCGCGCCGAGGACCTCGACATCTGGGTCAACCACCGCTCCATCTCCCGCGAGCACGCGGAGATCCAGAAGGAGCCGGACGGGGGCCTGCGGCTCATCGACCTCGGCAGCGCCAACGGCGTGCGGGTCAACGGACAGGACGTCCAGAACGCGCTCCTCGGCGCCGGCGACGTGGTCGAGCTCGGCCAGGTCCGCTTCCGCTTCGTCGCCGCGGGCGAGCACTACGCCTTCGACGCCGACCGCACCGTCCAGATGGACGCGGTGTCGGTCGAGCCGGCCAGCGGCGGCAACAAGATCCCCCTGCTGGTCGCGGTCGCGATCGTGATCCTCGCCGTGATCGGCGCGGTGGTGGTGGCCTTCTGGGGCGGCGACGACGACCCGACGGTGACCGACCTCGAGGGGGTCTCGCCCGAGGACACGCTCGCCGACACCCCGGTCGACCGCTACCAGGAGGCGCTCGACGCCTGCAACGCGGCCCTCGAGGCGAACGAGATCTCCCGGGCCCTCGACCAGGCGCGGATCGCGCTCGAGGAGCGACCCGGCGACGAGGCCGCCCGCGGCTGTCAGACCCGCGCCCAGTCGGTGCAGTCTCAGGAGGAGACGTTCAACCGCGGCGTGCGGCACCTCGAGCAGGGCGAGCTCGCCGAGGCGTACTTCCAGTTCGACAGCCTGCCCGAGGACAGCGCGCTCCGGGGTCGCCCCCAGGTGCGCCAGGCGGTCCGCAGCTACGCGGGCGTGCAGCTCCGCGAGGGCCAGGAGGCGCTCGCCGAGAACCCGTCCGAGGCCCTCCGCCTCGCCGAGTTCGTGCTCAACATGCACGGCATCACCAACGATCAGCGCAGCCTCGCGACCCAGCTCCAGCGGGACGCGCGAGATCGCGGCGGTGACGCCCAGGCGACCGACCCGCCCGAGGTGGCGACGGCGCCTCCGACCCGTGGCGGCACGCGCGGCGGTCGCGGGCGCGGCGGTCGCGGCGGCACCTCGCGGGGCGGCGGCGGCACCCAGCGCGGCGGCGGGGGCTCGACCGAGTCCGGCGGCGGTGGCGCGACGGCCAGCGCCGGCGGCGGCCAGGACTCCACCCCGACCCGGGGCGGCGGCGGGGCTGGCGGCGCGAGCGTCGAGGACCAGGCGCGTCAGTGCACGATGAGCGGCGACAACGGCTGCGTCATCCGGCTCCTCGAGGGCCGCGCCCGCACCCCGAACTCGATGGCGATGCTCATCGAGGCCTACCGGGCCCGGGGCCAGACGAACGCGGCGCTCAACCACATGCGCACGTTCGTCCAGCGCTTCCCGAGCCACTCTCGCGCGGCCGCCTACCGGCAGATCCTCGCGCGGCACTGATTCCTCGCGGGCAGGGGCACGGGGCGGGCGGCGCGTTCGTTTGCGCTCCATTCCGTTGACAGGGCACCCCCCTGCGCGATAATCGGCGCCACGCGAGATCCGTGGTGATTTCGCCGCCTTTTTTGGGGAGAACGATGTTCCGAATCGGACGCGCAGCGCTTTCGCTGCCCTTGCTCGCCCTCCTGGGGTGCCTCGCGCTCGGGGCTTCCTCACCCGGCACCGCGCACGCGCAGGAGCCGAACCGCACCGGACGGCTGCTCTCCGGCGGCATGGACCTTCACCTCTTCCGCCCGGCGGTGGACTCGAAGGGGCACCTCTCGGTCAACGGCACCGACATCCTGCCGCACCTCGGGATCAGCTTCGGCCTGATCCTCGACGGTGGGTTCGGCATCCTCCCGTACAACGGCTTCGTCAACGAGCCCGACGTGGCGGCCGAGGACGCGGACTTCTGCGGCGGCCCGCTCTGCAACCGGCTGGTCAACGCGCAGCTCACCGGCACCCTTCACTTCAACCTCGGTCTGGCGAACCTCCTCATCGTCGGCTTGCAGATCCCGGTCTCGATCGGCTCGGGCCCGAACCTGACGATCCCCGGCGTCTACAACGACCCGGTCGACTCGATGGGTCGCCCCCGGCCCGACTTCGCCGGCGGCCTCGACAACCAGAGCCTCGGCAACATCGCGGTCCACGGAAAGATCCGGCTGCTGCGCGCGGAGCGGAACGACGGCTTCGGCCTCGGCGCCATCCTGCAGCTCGAGCTGCCCACCGGCTCGCCGGACCAGTTCGCGGGTGACCCGACCTTCGTGCTCTGGCCGCACGTGATCGGCGAGTGGCGCCCGCTGCGTCAGATCCGCTTCAACCTCGACGTCGGCTACCGCCTCGTCATCGGCGACGGCGCGGCCTTCCCGGTCAACGGTCGCACGATGCCGATGGGCGGCAACGCGACCCTGCCGATGATCACCCAGGCCGGATCGAACTTCGTCTACGACGACCAGATCACCTTCGGCCTCGGCGCGAGCTTCCGCCTCGGGGACGCGCCCCTCGACCTCGTCGCCGAGCTGTACGGCAACTACATCATGACGGGGTACAACGCGGGCAGTGACTTCTACGAGGAGGGCGCGCTCAACCTCGAGGCGCTCCTCGGCCTGAAGATCTTCGTCGAGCGGAACTCCTACCTCGTGTTCGGCGGCGGCGCGGGCATCCCGACCGGCGGCGCCACCGCGGCCGACATCCGCGGCATGGTCGGCTTCATCTTCGAGCCCTCCATCGGCGACCGCGACGGCGACGGGCTGCGCGACGACGTCGACCAGTGCCCGGACGAGCCCGAGGACTTCGACGGCTTCGCCGACGAGGACGGCTGCCCCGATCCGGACAACGACCGCGACGGCATCCTCGACGTCGACGACGAGTGCCCGATGGTGCCCGAGGATCGCGACGGCGACGCGGACGAGGACGGCTGCCCCGAGGGCAACGAAGGCGACCGCGACGGCGACGGCATCCTCGACAACGAGGACGAGTGCCCCGACGACCCGGAGGACCGTGACGGCTTCCAGGACGAGGACGGCTGCCCCGATCCGGACAACGACTCCGACGGCATCCTCGACACCGACGATCTCTGCCCGAACGATCCCGAGGATCGCGACGAGTTCCAGGACCAGGACGGCTGCCCGGACCCGGACAACGACGCCGACCGCATCCTCGACGTGGACGACACCTGTCCGAACGAGCCGGAGACCTACAACGGCACCGAGGACGAGGACGGCTGCCCCGACACCGGCAGCGTCATCATCGAGGAGAACTCGATCGTCATCCTCGAGAAGATCTACTTCGAGACGGACAGCGCCGAGATCCAGGCGCGCTCGTTCCCGATCATCGACGCGGTCGCCGCGACCCTGGTCGGCAACCCGCACATCACGCTCATCGAGGTGCAGGGTCACGCCGACGAGCGCTCGAGCGACGAGTACAACATCCGCCTGACCCGCGACCGCGCGGCCGCTGTCGTGGAGGCGCTGGTCCAGCGCGGCGTGGCCCGCGATCGCCTGCGCAGCGCCGGCTACGGCGAGCGCTGCCCGGTCGACCCGCGCCACAACCAGGAGGCCTGGGAGCGCAACCGACGCGTCGAGTTCAAGATCATCCGCACCGAGGACGGCCCGACCGGGGTCGAGGTGGCCTGCCCGGCGGGTCGCGAGCTCATCCCGCGGTGACCTGAACGAGCGCAACCGAGATCGCCCCTGGCTCCCCGGCGGATCCAGGGGCTTTCTCGTATGCGGGCTTGGCTATTGATCCCCGCGTTTCCTTTTTGCCATCCTCCGGGGACGGGGATGCGCGGGGGGACGGCGCGACCCGACGATTCAACATGGCAAAGGACGAATTCGAAGCGGTTCTGCAGGAAGGGATCATGTCCCTCCCGCAGGACATGAAGGCCATCCTCCGCATCGTGGAGGATCCCGATCTGGCGGATGAGCATCGGACGCTCGCCGCGGGTGCGCTGTTGCACGTCTTGTCCGGGCAGAACGCCATCCCCGGGATGCGCGGCATCCTGGCGTACGTGGACGACGTGATCGTCCTGCGCCTGGTGCTGGAGCGTCTCGAGGAGAAGGCACCGGAGGTGATGGCGCAGCACCGCGAGGACTCGCCGGAGCTGATGGAGCCGCTCGAGCGTCAGATGACGTCGATCCGCGCGTACCTGGGCGAGCTGCTCAAGGTGCTCGACGACGCGGTCGACGGCATGCCGAAGCTCAACCATCAGGGCCACACGGCGTCGCAGTGCGCGCGCGACGAGGAGTCGAGCACCTGGCTCTACGACGCCGTGCACGAGGCGCTGATCGACGAGCTCGACTTCGACGAGGACGAGGTCGCGCGCGAGCTCAAGAACGTCGAGACCATCAAGCGGCCGCTCGAGCTGCGCCTGGCCACGCCTTCATGAGGGCGCTGCGGCTGCTGCCGGCGGTCGCGCTGCTCCTCACCGGCTGCGTGGACACCGAGCTCGGGCTCGACGCCGACATCGACGCGGCCCGGGTCTCGGTGGTGGGCACGACGATCGACGTCGAGCTCGACGTGACCTACCGCGTCGGGCCCTACGCCGAGGGCGAGCGCACCTTCCAGCCGCAGGGCATCGAGCTCTACGCCGGCGACACCCTCGTCGCGACCCTCTCTCCCATGGCGCCGCCCGGCTTCCAGGCCCGGGTCGCCCCGGGGGAGTCGTTCACCGCCACCTTCCCGGCCACCGCCGACGTCGCGACCGCCGCCGACGCCTGCGCCGGAGACCTCCGGGTGCTCTTCCGCTGGCTCGACACCACGACCAACGAGATCGGCATGACCGATCGCGCGGTCCCGGACCCGACCTGCGAATAAAGCGAGCCTCCGCACGCGTCGAGGTGCGCGGGCCCTGGGATGTTCTACCCTCGGCGTGGCCTTGGATTGATCCAGCGTCATGACATCGAGCCAGCGCAGCGAGACGGGGGGCGTCCGCGAGGGAGAGGTGCGCGAGCTCTCTCCCGGCGACGTGCTGGTCGAGCGCTACCGGATCGAGGCCAAGATCGGCACCGGCGGGATCGGCGTGGTGTACCGCGCGGCCCAGCTCCCGCTCGAGCGGCCGGTCGCGATCAAGGTCCTGCACGACGATCTCCTGTCGCTGACCGAGCTGCGGGCCCGCTTCGAGCGCGAGGCGCGGGTGCTCAGCGCGCTGACCCACCCGAACGTCGTGTCGATCTCCGACTACGGCATCGACGGCCAGCGCCCGTTCCTGGTGATGGAGCTGCTCGAGGGGCGCCTGCTCGACGACCTGGTCCGGGGCGATCCCATCGACCCCGAGCGCGCGCTGGCGCTCTTCCGCCAGATGCTCGGCGGGCTCGCCTTCGCGCACGCCAAGGGCATCGCGCACCGCGACCTCAAGCCGGCCAACGTCTTCCTCACCCGGATGAGCGACGGCACCGAGCACGTGAAGCTCCTCGACTTCGGCCTCGCCCGCATGGTGCAGGACGAGGACGGCGACGACCCCGAGGTGGCCCTGACCAAGCGCGGGGTCGTCTTCGGCACGCCGGCCTACATGAGCCCGGAGCAGGCGGCGGGCTCGCCCGCGGACGAGCGCTCCGACGTCTACTCGGCCGGGGCGCTGCTCTTCGAGCTGCTCGCGGGTCGCCGGCCGTACCTCGGCGAGACGCGCGCGGAGCTGCTGCGCTGCCACCTCTCCGCGCCGGTGCCGCGCATCGCGAGCGCGCGCCCCGAGCTGCGGCTGCGCGACGACCTCGTCGATCTCATCGACGTGGCCATGGCCAAGGATCCCGCGGACCGGTACGTGAACGGCAAGGACATGCTCGCCGCCTTCGACGCGATCGAGCAGCCCGCCGCGTGGCTCGTGCCCGAGCACGAGGTGAGCATCGCCGACACCCAGGTCGCGGGGGAGCCCGAGCGCGCGGTGCGGCGACACAAGTCGCGTGGGGTCCTCGGTTGGCTCGCGGCGGCGCTGCTGCTCGGCGCGGTCGGCGTCGGCACCTGGTGGGCGACGCGCGAGCCGCCGGTGGACGCGCTGTCCTCGGAGCCCGACGAACGGGCGCAGCCCACCGAGGCCGCCGAGCCGGTGGCCGACCCGTGGGCGACGCCGCCGCCGGAGCCGCTGCGGCCCTTCCTCGCGATGGTCGAGGAGGGGCGGGCGTTCGAGGACCGCGCCGAGATCCGACCCCTCTACGCGCTCGCCCAGGCGATGCCCGAGGACCCGCGCCCGCTGCTGCTCCTCGGCCACCTCTTCGTTTCGCGCGGCTGGTACACCGAGGGGATCCGTCGCTACGAGCGCGCGTTCCAGATCGACGCCGACGCCCGCGGGGACCGGCGCGTGCTCGCCAACCTGGTGGACCTCGCGGCGCGCGACAGCGTGGGCGACGCGGCCTCCGACGCGCTGATCACGATCTACGGCGCCGAGGCGCTCCCCGCGGTGGAGCAGGCGGTCTCGGACCTCGAAGGTCAGCACCTCTCGCAGCTCCGCATGGTGCAGCTGCGCGATCTGCTCGCCGCGTTGTAATCACGGGCGCGGCGGGGTACCCCCGTGCTCGATGATCACCACGCGTTGCCCGGAGTGCGGCAAGCCGGCCGAGCTGTCGCTCGCGAGCCCCGACCACATGTCGTGCGCCGCGTGTGGGTACGCCGGCCCGCCTCCGGGGGACACGCCAGGGCGCCTGCGGGAAGCCGCGGGGGCGCTCGAGGGTCTCGACCGCGCCCAGCGTCAGCTCTCGGGGTTCTCGCGCCGGATCCTCGGCGCCGCGTCGACGCGCACGATCGTGTTCCTGCTGACCGCGGCCGGCGTCAGCCTCCCGTTCGCGCTCTGCCTGGCGTCCGCGACGTCTGCGCAGCTCTCCCGCGCGGGCACCGTGCACCTCGGCCACGCGGTCACCTGGCTGGTCTGCGCCTCGCCGCTGCTCTTCATGGCCGGGTTCGCGCTGGTGGGGAACGCGTGGATCGGTCGGAAGATCGGCGCGCTGCGGCTGCGCCTCGCGGCCACGCCGCCGCCTCGGCCGGGCGAGCCCGCCGCCTGCCACGTCTGCGGCGGCCCGGTGACCTCGTCGGGCGCCGAGGCCTTCTCGCGCTGCGGGTACTGCGGCGCCGACAACCTCGTCCTCCCCGAGGTGCTCCATCGCCGGGTGGACGCGGCGGTGGCCGACGTCGCCGACTTCGCGGCCTCGGTCCGCGGCCAGAGCGAGGGCGTGGCCGCGGTCGCGAAGCAGGCCCAGCGGCTCGTGCTCGTCGGCGCGGTGGTCGCGGCGGCCGCGGGCTGGGGCCTCGGCGGCTGCATCGGCTGCGGCCTCTCGATGCTGGTCCTCGACCGCGAGGTGACCGCGACCGACGCCGAGATGGAGTACGCCTGGATGGAGACCGACCAGGGCGAGTGTCTGGCCGAGGTGCGCCGGCGCGACGACGGGTCGATCGAGCTCGACGCGTCGAACCGCGGGCACCGGACCGTCTCCGCGGCGGAGGCGGCCGAGCTGCAGACCTCGCGCGCGCCCGACCTCGTCGGCCAGCGGCTCGTGTTCCGCCGCCCCGGCTTCTCCGACGCCGAAGGCACGGTGACCCGCGTCGTCGGCACGCTGGGCGGCGACGTCGACTGGGAGCTCCGGCGCGACGACGGCTCGCTCGTGCGGGTGCACTCGGCGCACACCCTCTGCCGGCCCTGATCCTCCGTTTCGCCGCAAATTGGGAGGCTCGCGGGCGGGTCCCGTAGGGTCCGGGGGATGCCGCGGAAGCTCACCGGGGCGCTCCTCTTGTGGGCCCTCATGGTCCCGGCGACGGCGACCGCCTGGACGGACGCGGCGGTGCGCACGGTGCACGCGCACGTCGAGGTCGCCCCCGACGCCTCGGCCCGGGTGGCGCTCCAGGCCAGCGTGCGCATCCACGGCGGGTGGCTCGAGGGTCTGGAGCTCGCGGGGCTGGACGAAGACCTCGTGCTCGAGGAGGAGACCGAGCCCTGGGCGGTGGACGAGGAGGGCGCCCGCTACCGGCCGCGCCTCACCCTGCTGAGCGGAGGGCGGGTCCAGATCGCGTTCCCGGGGCGCTCACCGCGCCGCGGCACGGTCACGATCGGCTTCGCGTATCGAACGTCGCTCGCCCAGCGCGGCACCGAGCCGCTCGAAGGCGAGGATCGCGTGCGGGTCTCGTGGACGCTGCCCGGCTGGAGCGCGGGCCTCGACGGCGTACAGATCGAGATGCTGGTCCCCGACGGCTCCACGCTCGGGCCGCGCGCCGAGTCCGACTCGGGCGCCGAGCTCGAGGAGAGCGCCGAGCCCCTCGACGGCCAGACCCTGCTCCGCTGGCGGCGGGCGCACCTCCCCCGCACGCTGGCGTGGACGGTGGCCGCGGACGTGCCGGCCGAGGCGATGCACGAGACGTTGCGCGGGCCGCCGAGCCTGCCGGCGCCGCCGCCGCCCCGTGGAGGGGTGGGCGAGTCGATCGCGCGCGACCCGACGCCGGTGTGGGTGGGCCTGGCCGCGCTCCTCGGCCTCCTCGCGCTGCTGAAGCTGGTCGCGGTCGCGCGGCTCGGTCAGCGGAGCCGCGCGGTCCCGCCCCCGCTCGTCCCGATGCCGACGTGGATCCGCGTCCCCACCATCCTCATCGGCTGCGCCACCGGCGGCTGGCTGGGCGTCTGGGTGTCCAGCTGGGCCGCCTTCGGCGCGCTCGGCGGCGTGGCGCTGCTCGCCGCGTTCCGACCGGGGGGACCGCCGCCTTCGTCTCGGCTGGGCGCCTGGAGGCCGGCCGACGCGCGCTGGGTCGCCGCCGCGCGCCGGGCCGCCTGGCGTAGGGCGATCGCGCCGAGCGGGCTGCTCGACGTGACGACCGGGCTCGGCGCCCTGCACGCGGCGCTGTGGCTCGCGGCGCCGCTCTCGAGCGCGTGGATCACCTGGCCGGTGGGGCTCGACGTCTTGATCCTGGCCGCCGCGCTCCCGTTCCCGATCCTCGCGACCGGCACCGCGCTCTCGCTGCCGCGCGGCCCGGCCGAGACCCTGCGCCGGCTCCTCGCGTTCACCGCGCGCGCCCGCACCCTGCCGGAGGGCGTCGCGCTCCGGCCGGTGATGCACGTCGACGTGCGCGGCGAGGTCCAGGACGCGCGGGTCCGGACGGTGCTCGCGGTGCGACCGCGCGGGCTGCTCCGGCTCGACTTCGCGGTCGCCCAGGTCGCGCACGCGGGCGGCTGGGACAGCGAGCTCCAGCTGCTGGTGGTCACCCGGGCCGACAGCGCGGCGGAGCGCGCCCTCGCCGAGGCGCTGCCCGCGCTCGAGCGCGTCGAGTCGCGGGGCGGGCGGCGTGTCCTGCGGCGGGCGCCGGCGACCCTCCTGGAGCTCGAGCGGGTGGTCACCGCGCTCGCCGACTGCCCCGAGGCGCCCGCGCAGCCGCGCGGGGTGGCCGCCCAGGCCGAGACCGTCCGCGACCTGCCCGCGCCCCGCGCCGTCGGCGTGTGAGCCTCACCAGAGCTGCATGCTCGGGACGTACATCCAGCTGGGCATGAAGAGCAGGACGAAGAGGAGCAGCGTTCCGGCGGCGATGACCCGGCGGAGCGGGGTGAGCTTCTCGTCGTCGGTCGGGGGGTGGTCGGCGCCGGAGACGCGCACGAGCACGCCGAGCACGAGGGCCCAGAAGATCCACTGCGCGCCCGCCATCGCCTCCCCGTGCAGCTCCGCGCCGCGCTCGCCGGCGGCCCAGGCCTGCCAGACGTACCAGGCGCTCACGCCGATCCCGATGAGCGGGAGCAGGGCGTGGGCGACGCGGGAGTAGCGGTTCTGGCGCTCGCCGAAGAGCGCGTAGGCGACGTGCCCGCCGTCGAGCTGCGCGACCGGGATGAGGTTGATCTGCGTCACCAGGAGCCCCGCCCAGCCGGCGAAGGCGGTGGGGCTGAGCATGATGTCTTGCCCCTCCGGGATGCCGCCGCGGAGCACGAGGAGCATGAAGTCGTAGAGCAGGTTGTGCCCCTCGAAGAACATCCCTTCGGGCATCGTCGCCGGCAGGGGCTCGATCGCGGACTGCAGGATTCCGATCGCGAGCACGGGGACGGCGATCACCATGCCCGCGAGCGGACCGGCGGCGCCGATGTCGAGCAGGGCGTTGCGGCTCCCGATCTCGCCGCGCATCCGGATCACCGCGCCCAGCGTGCCGAGGAGGAAGATGGGCGCCGGGATGAAGTAGGGCGGTGAGATCTCGACCCGATGGATGCGGCCGGCGACGTAGTGGCCCATCTCGTGGGCGAGCAAGATCGCCATCAGCGGAACCGAGAAGACCCAGCCCTCCCAGAGCGCCGGGTTCGGGTTGGCGTCGCTGGTCACCATCTGCTGGCCGATCCAGGTGGTCGACCAGAGGGTCAGCCCGAACAGGATCAGCGGCACGCGCCACTCGAGCAGCGCGCTCTCGGGCGGCGCTTCGACTTCGGACAGCTCTGCTTCGCTCATGACGCGGGCTCGGGCAGGAGGGGGCGCACGCCCCCTCGGGACATCGGACATTGAGTATGGGGCGCGTTCAGCCGAGCGCCCGCTTCAGGGCGGCGAGGCGCACGGAGAGGCGCGCGTCGACCTCGCCGAGCTCGCTCGTCACCACGCAGTCGCCGCGGGAGAGGGTGGCGTCGGGGACCAGCTCGGCCTCGAGACCGGAGAGCGCGCCGACGTCGTCCGGGTGCACGCGCACCTTCACCGCGGTGGCGCGGCGCACCCGGGAGAGGGCGTCCTCGACCAGCCCGCGCACCCGGGCCGGGTCCGCCTCGATCGCGTCCCGCACGAGGTGGCCGGCCACCGCCAGGGCGAGCTCCAGCGTCGCGCTCCGCGCCTCCTCCAGCGTGGCCTGGCGGGCGCGCTCCAGCGCCGCCCATCCGGCGGCGAGCTCCGCCTCGAGCTCCTCGCGCACCCGCGCCTCGAGCCGCTCCCGGGCCTCGCGCTCGAGGGCGTCCGCCCGGGCCCGAGCCTCGGCCACGATGCGCTCGGCCTCCGCGTGGGCGTCCACGACCTCGGCCGGGATCACCTTCGCGCCGTCCCCGCGGATCACCCGCGCCACGGCGCCTCCCACGCGACGCGCAGCTCGTGGCCGATCCGGCGCCACGCCCGGCTGGTCGCGTCTCCGCCCAGGCGTCGCTCCGCGCCGAGCAGCAGCGCGCCGAGGACGCGGCGCTCGCCGCCCAGCTTCTGGGCGAAGCGGCGGAGGGCGGCGGCGTGCACGTGCGCCTCGGCCCGGGCGGCGGCCGCCTCCTCGTCGGCCGCGGCATCGGGCTCGGCCGGCGCGGCGAGCCGGCGCAGGGTCGCCTTCAGCCCCGGCGTGACCCGGAACCCCGGCCGCACCGGGCTCGCGGCGAGCCACGCGCGGCCGACCTCCTTGGGCACGTCGGCGGCGAGGAGGGCCCGGGCCCGCGGCGGCAGGTCGGCGTCCTCGGCCACCGCCCGGCGCTGCTCGGCGAGCCGCTTCACCTCGCGCCGCCGCTGGGTGCGGTCGAGCGCGGCGAGCGAGCGCATCCGGGCCTCGAACGGCTCGGCCAGCGAGGGCGCGAGCCCGCCGCGCGCGCCGGCTCCGTCGCGGTCGCCCTGGGCGGTCGCGGCCAGCGCCATGCCGTCGAAGAAGGCGGTGCTCACGGGCATCACCTGTAGCACGCCGCTCGCGGTCCCCTCCACCGCGGGTATACTGGGCGCGTGACCCGGCTCTCCATCGCCACGACTCTGCTGGCGCTCCTCGCGAGCGCGCCGGTCGCGGCGCAGGACGGCGGCACGATCGTGTGCGACGACGAGCCGGTGGCGCGGCAGGCCCTCGAGGTCTTCCCGGCCGACAACGCCACCGCCGTGTCGCTCGACGCCCCGGTGCGCGCCCGCTACTCGCCGGGGTACTTCGAGCCGGGCGGCCCGGGCGGCGACCCGACCACGATGATCACGCTCCTCCGCTGCCCGAGCAGCGGCTCGACCTGCTTCACCGCCGACTGCGCCGACGGGGAGGGCGAGTTCGTGCCCGGCCGGGTGCAGGTCCTCGGCGAGGAGCTCGTCTTCATGCCCAGCGCCGGGTGGGAGCCCGAGACCGCCTACCGCGGCATCGCGCGCGGGGTCGACGCCACCCTCGAGTTCAGCTTCTGCACCGGCACCGGAGACGACGCCGGCCCGCCGCGGCTCGGGGTCATCAACTCGGTCACCTCGACGGTGGTCGACGAGGAGCGCTGCGACGCGCCGCGAGGCAGCTACCGCATCAGCGTCTTCTTCGAGCCGGCGACCGAGCTCGGCCCGCCCGGCTCGGTCGAGTACCTGCTCTATCAGACGCGCGGGACCGACATCGACGGCCCGGTGCTGCGCGACCGGGTCCGGAACTTCGCGACCGACGAGATCCCGATGGCGTTCGCGCTCCCGCCCGACCAGGCCACGAGCCCGATCTGCGTGACCGTCGCCGCCGTCGACGGGGTCGGCAACGTCGACTACGCCGACAACGAGGGCGGCGAGGTCTGCGTCGATCCGGTGCAGGGCAATTTCTTCGAGTCGCTCTGCAGCGTCTCCGCCCCCGGCGGCCGGGCCCGATGGACCCTGATCCTCGCCGCGGCCGGCTTCATCGTGCTGCTCCTCGTGGTCCGGCTGCGCAGTCGCTGCCGACCCTGATCGCCGCCGACCCTGACGGCGAGGGAACTCCCCGCCCCCGCGCGTGTCGGACGGCGCGGAGGTGAGAGATGGCAATTCGTACTCCAGGGGCGCGGCTGCTGCGCGACGTCCCGCTGCGGTTCGTGGAGGGGAGGAAAGGCGGGCGGAAGTCGGTCGACGCGCCGATCGCGCTCATCCCGTTCATCGACCTGCTGCTGACGGTGCTGGTCTTCCTGCTGATGTCGTTCTCGGCCGATGGGCTGAGCGCGCAGGCGGACCTGCCGCGGGCGTCGCACGGCGAGGCCCTCGAGATCGCGCCGGTGGTCACCGTCGATCCGCACGGCGTGCTGGTGGACGGGCGGCGGGTGGCCGATGTCCCGGGCCTCGCGGCCGACGCGCGCCTCACCCGGATCGAGCCGCTGGTCCGCGACCTCGAGATCGCGCGGGACAACCACGAGATCCTGCACCCCGGTGAGCCGTTCCCCGGCCGGGTGATCGTGCAGGCGGACCGGGGCACCGACTTCCGGGTGCTCCGGAAGGTGCTCTTCTCGGTGGGCCAGGCCGGCTACCCCGGCATCCAGCTGGCCGTGCTCGAGCCGGGCTGAGCCGAGAACATGAACGACGCGGCGGCCCGAGAGCCGCCGCGTCGTCATTCGGACCGAGAGTGGGTCTATTCGCAGCGGCCGGTGGTGGCGCTGCAGGTGGTGCCGGGGCCGCAATCCCCGTCGGCGCACGCCGGGAGGCAGGCGGTGGGGCCGGTGGGCGCGCTCGGGAGGCAGGCGTAGCCGGGGCGGCAGTCCGAGCCGCCCACGGTGCAGCCGTCGACGCAGACGCCGAGCTCGGGATCGCCGGCGCCGTCGTCGACGCAGACGCCGCCGCTCGGGCAGGTCGCGCCCGGGCCGGTGCCGGTCAGGCGGCAGCCCGGGTAGCTGCAGGTGCCAGCCGGCCAGCCGTCCGAGGCCTCCGCGAGGCAGCGGCCGCCGGGGCAGTCCTCGCCGCTCGCGCAGGGCTCGCCGAGGCGGGCCTCCGCGAAGGGCTCCGTGCACAGCCCGGTGCCCGGGTTGCACTCGAAGCCGTCGTTCCCGCAGACGCTCGAGTCGTCGCAGCCGGGGACGCAGGCGAGCGCGCTGCTGGCGTCGGCCGGGTCACTCGGAGCGCAGTCGTAGCCCTCGCGACAGTCCGTCGCGGACGCGCAGCTCTCGAGGCAACGTCCGACACCGTCGGGGGTGGCCACGCAGACACCATCACCCTCGCAGCCCGTATCGGCGGCCTCCGGGTCGCACCCGGACTGCACGCAGTAGGAGTCGGGGTAACCGGTCTCGAACTCGCTCAAGCACTCGCCGCCGGTGCAGGGACCGCGCGGCGGATCCCCCGAGCAGACCTGGCCGAGGTTCGCCGGATCGAACGCCGGGAGGCAGACCGCCCGATCGGGGGCGCCCTCCGGGGTGGTGCAGGCGTAGCCGGCCCGGCAGTCGTCGTCGGTCTCGCAGCCGTCGATGCAGATGTCCGGACCCCGCTGCGGGAAGCAGTGAGCGTCGTCCGGACACCCGGTGTCGCCGTCCGCGTCGCACCCGAACGTCACGCAGGCGCCGCCAGGGAAGCCGGAGTCGTCTTCAGAGGCGCAGAAGGCGCCCTCGGCGCAGTCGCCCGAGCTCGTGCACGCGCCGCCGAGCGGCGCCGTCAGATCGATGCACTGTCCGGCGCCGGTGAACCCGCTGCCCACGACGCACGTGGCGCCGTCACCGCAGTCCGTGTCGTCTTCGCAGCCCGGGAGGCACACCGCCGGGAGGCGCATGCTGTCCGCGCAGCCGTGGCCCGGTCGACACTGGTCGGGGGCGCCCGGCTCGCAGGCGCGGAGGCACTGGCCGCCCCCGCCGCCGGCGCTCACGCAGACGGAGCCGTCGGGGCAGTCGGCCTCGGTGTCACAGAAGAGGCTGCAGTAGCCGTCCGGGAAGGGGAGGAACCCGAACAGGTCTTCGAGACACTCCTCGGCCGGGACGTCGCAGTCCATCGAGCCCCGGCACGCGTCTCCGACGTTGGAAGGGGGAGGGCCGGAATCGGGGGGAGGCAGCTCGGCGTCGAAGACGATGGCCGCGTCGGGCATCTCGTCGTGGGACTCCGAGCAGCCGGCCGCCAGCAGCAACGCGCCCGCCAGCGCGAGGGTGACGATGTTCAGCTTCATTCGATCGATCTCCGAAGGTCCGCGGTGGCGCCGAGAGTCAGCGCCGCCCCCCGAAGCCTGTGTCGGCGCCTCGCGGACGGCGGGGGGCAGGGCGGCGGCATCTTAGCAGCGTGCGGCGAATATGCGCGTGATGGATCGGCGAGCGCGACGTCGCGTCCAGCGCGGCGGGCCGACGACGAAATGCTTCAGCATTTCGGAGGAGCGACTGGCGCGC
>JAYZQJ010000126.1:0-10822 GCA_036149055.1 Myxococcota bacterium
TCCGAGTCCGAGTCCGAGTCCGAGTCCGAGTCCGAGTCCGAGTCCGAGTCCGAGTCCGAGTCCGAGTCCGAGTCCGAGTCCGAGTCCGAGTCCGAGTCCGAGTCCGAGTCCGAGTCCGAGTCCGCGGGCGCCCGAGCCCGAGAGTGTGGATGCCCACGTGTGGCGGGGTCGCCGGTGTCGTGCGGCCCAGCCTTCCGCGCTGCGCTCGACCGTGATGGTGGGCAGAGATGCGAGTGACTCATCACGCCACGTTGACGCTCGTCGCTGCTTCGCTGGTGTCCAGCTGCGCGTGGGGCGCCATGAGCGAGAGCGCTCGCGTGGAGCGGGTGCAGAGCAGAGCGACGTTCGACCTCGACTGTGAGGCGGGGGTGCGAGTGCGAAAGATCACCGAGTACAGCTACGGGGCTGTCGGGTGCGGTCATCGCGCCACTTACGTCATGAGCCAGTGTTCGGACTTCGACTTCGAGCGCAGCTGCACCGTCGTGCTCAACGCCGTGGGAGGGGAGTCGGGCCCGCTGGAGCCGCGGGATCGCCGGACGCGGTAGCTGCCGCGCGGAGCCAACGCACCGGGCGGCACTCCTTCGCCCTCTCGGTGCGACGGAGCTTTGGGGGCTCCGGCACTGCCCGAGGAGTCGGAGTCGGTCGCGAGCTCCCGTCAGGAAGGTGCCAGCCCGGCGGGGAGCATGCCTCGCTGGGCGAGGATGGGCATGAGATAGGTGGCGACCTCGCCGAACGAGTCGCTCTCCGGATCGAGCTGTTTGCCGATCCCCTCGGCCGTCACCAGGCCCACCATGATGAGCGTCATGTCCGGCACGGGGCGGATGCCGTGCTGGCGGCCGACGGCGAAGACGCGCTCGATGAGGGCGCCGAACTCGATCTCGCTCGCGGGCTTGCCGCGGAAGCCCGAGAGGAAGCCGTTGACGTCGTCCTCGAGGTTCTCCCAGTCGACGCTCTCCTCGGCGTACGAGTGGTACGTGCGCAGGTGCTTCACGAAGTCGGGGCCAGTGCCCATCACCAGGCACTTGTTGAAGTCGATGTATTGCTCGAGCAGCTCGTCGTCGAGCGCCTTGGAGAGGCCCACGTCGAAGATCGCGACCTTGCCGTCCGCCTGGATCAGCAGATTGCCAGGGTGCAAGTCCGCGTGCAGGAAGCCGTCCTCGAAGAGCATCTTCAGGAAGGCGCGTCGGAGGCGCACGGCCGTCTCCGGGTGCTCGCCGTCGGCCAGCGCGTCGACCTTCTTGCCCCGGATGAAGTCCATCGTCATCACCCGCTCGCCGCTGAGCGCCGGGTAGATCTCCGGGAAGGTGATGTGATCGACGCGGCTGAAGTTGGCCCGGAAGCGCTCGTAGTTCTTCGCCTCGATGCGCAGATCCGTCTGGGCGAGCACCCCGTCGACGAAGTGCTCGAGGTGGCCGGCGAGGTTGGCGTGGCGGGCGTGCGGGTGGAGCTT
This sequence comes from Myxococcota bacterium, assembly GCA_036149055.1. Taxonomy (GTDB): domain Bacteria; phylum Myxococcota_A; class Polyangia; order Polyangiales; family Sandaracinaceae; genus JAVJQK01. The sequence goes on from JAYZQJ010000126.1 coordinate 1,451, forward strand.
CATCGCGACCCGGGCGAGCGAGAGCAGGATCTGCCCGTCGCGCTCGCTCTTCTCGCGCACGTCGGGGCGCAGCACCTTGACGGCGACCTCGGTGCCGTCGCGCAGGCGCCCTCGGTGCACCTGGGCCACGCTCGCCGCCGCGACGGGCTCGGCGTCGAGCTCGGCGAACTCCTCGTCGATCGGCCGGCCGAGCGCCGCCTCGATCTGCGCGCGAGCGCCGCCGAACGCGGGCAGCCGATCCTGCAGCAGGGACAGCTCGTCGATGAGCTCCGGCTCGAAGAGATCCGGCCGCGTGCTCATCACCTGGCCCAGCTTGATGAAGGTCGCGCCGAGGGTGGTGAAGGCGCCGCGGAGCACCCGGCCGCGCAGGTGAGAGACGGCGCGGCGGCGCCGCTCCGGATCGCGCTCCATCAGCGTGGCGAGCCGGCCGAGGCCGTAGCGCAGCAGCGCGAAGAGGGCGACGGCGGCGATCGCGAGGGAGCGACCGAGGTGGCCGAGCGAGCGCATCGGCGGGACGGTAGCGCTGGCGCGCCGGAGACGAAAGCGCCAGAGATGGAGCGTGGGCCCGGAGTGGATCGTCCTGTCGATCGCGGTGAGCGCGCTCCTGGGGGGCACGGCGCTCGTCGGCGCCGCGCACTCGCGCCGGGCGGCCCGGTGGCAGGACGAGGTCGAGGCGCGCTGGCGTGAGGCGGCGGACTCGCTCGGCGGGACCCTCGAGGTCGGCGGGAGCGGGGCGCTGGCGCCGCGGGAGCTGCGCCTCGTCGCGCGCCTCGAGGACGTCGAGGCGTCGGCACGCGCGACCGTGCCGGTGGAGCCCGCGGTCGGCTCCTACACCGAGGCGTGGGCCGAGTACCTGCTCGGCGCCGGCCCGGTGTTCGAGGGGCACGAGCGCGGCGCGACCGACCTGCCGCGCCGGGAGCTCCCTTCGAGGCTGGCGAGCGCGGACCCCGAGGCGCTGGGCGCGGTGCTGTCTCCGCGCGTGTTCACCCTGCTCGAGGCGATGCCGGGCGGGCTCACGCTCCGCGGCGACGGCGAGCGCGTCCTGCTGCAGTGGGGGGGCACCGAGCGCACCGCCGAGGTGCTGGAGCGGGCGCTCCGGCTGGTGGCCGCGCTCGCCCGGCACGGCGCCGATCATCTGCGCGAGCTCGCCGCGATCGACGGCGGCGCGTGGGAGCCGCGGGCCGAGGGAGGGCCGCGCGTCCGGGTCCGCCGCGGGCAGGCCGAGGTCAGCTTGCGCGTCGCCCGGGTCGAGGGCGCGGCGGTCACGCTGGCGACGGTCGCCACCCGACGCGACGTGCCGGTGTTCCGGGTGGGCGTCGACGCGAGCGGAGAGCTCGACGGAGCGCTCCCCGACGGCGTGCTCGACCCCTCCTTCTCGCATCACCTGCGGCGGGTCGGCCGCTGCGCGCTCGAGAGCGACGGGGCGTCCCTGACCCTCACGTGGCGCAGCCCCCCGACGCTCGCGCAGGCCGAGGCGGCGGTGGTGCTCCTGGCGCCGGTCGCCGCCGGCTCCGGCGCGCAAGGCGCCTTCCGGTGAGCGTCAGGACGCGAGCAGCGCGTCCGCGAACGTCATCCCGAGGCCCATGATCGTGTGCTGCGGGTTCACCCCGAGGTTGCTCGGGATGACCGACGCGTCCGCGACCACCAGCCCCTCGTACCCGTGCACGCGCCCGCGACCGTCGACCACCGACGTGGCCGGATCGCTGCCCATCACGCAGCCGCCGAAGAGGTGGCTGAGGATCGCGATGTAGGCCCGCGGGTCGAGGGGCGCCTCCTTCAGCCGATCGACCTCGTCCGGCGCGAGCGAGTAGGGCAGGCCGTGGATGCCGGGGATGATCTTCTTGGCGCCCGCGGCCACGTGCGTCCTCGCCACCCGCCACATGCCCTCGCGGAAGCGCAGCATGTCCTCGCGGTGGAGCCCGTACTTCACGACCGGCTTGCCGCCGAAGCCCTTCTTCACCACGCCGGTGGATTCGGCCCGCACCGCGTGCACCCACATGCAGACGTGGCGGTACTCGAGGAGGCGCTCCATGAGCGCGGCGCCGCCGCCCCCGAGCCGGCTGGCGACCATCTCCATCGGGATGCTCAGGGTCTCGAGCTTCAGGCCGGGCTCCTCGCGGAACGCGGTCGAGGCCCAGCCCTGGGTCGCGCCGGCGTTCATGTCCACCGGGTCGTCGTAGACGCCGAAGACGCCCGTGCCGGGGTGGGCGCGGAACTCGTGGCCGAGCGCGCGGCTCCGAACGCCCGAGCGCATCAGGAGCACCGGGCTGTGGGTGGCGCTGGCCGCGACGACCACCGCCTCGCGGGCGCGCACCTCGAAGCGCCCGCCCCGGCGTCGCTCGCGCGGGTGGACGAAGCTGCCGGTCACCGCCGTCGCGCGGCGACCCTCGAAGCGGACCCGGTCGACCGGCGCGGCGCTGAGCACGTGGCCGCCCCGCTCGAGCACCTCGGGCACGTAGTTGAGGTTGGTGCTCTGCTTGCGCAGCTTCTTGCAGCCCTGGAGGCACTGGCCGGTGCCCTCGCAGCCCTTGACGTAGCGCCGGATCCAGTGGCTGTCGTAGCCCTCGCGCTCGGCGCCGAGCATCGCGAGCCGGTTGCTGTGGCCGCGGGCGGCCGGCGGGACCTCCTCCACGCAGAGATCGCGCTCGACCGTGTCCTGGTGAGCCCAGACGGCGTCCGCGAGGGCCGCGTCGAGGCCGCGCTCTCGCTGCCACTGCGCGAAGATGTCGCCGGGCGTGCGCACGCAGATGGCGCTGTTGACGACGGTGGTGCCGCCGACGCAGCGGGCCTGCACGATGGGCCAGAGCGCGCGACCGCGGGCGATCTGCGAGCCCCAGTCGTCGAGCAGATCGCGCATCGCGCCGTACGCGCTCACCGGGTAGTGCTCGGGGTCGCGCCAGGCGCCCGCCTCCACGATGGCGACCTCGGCCCCTCCGCGCGCCAGCTGCACCGCCGCCGCCGCGCCCCCGGCCCCGCTGCCGACCACCACGTAGTCGGCCTCGAGGGCCACGTCGTCGCCTCGCTCCCGGAACGCGGTGTGACCCATCAGGTGGTCCTCCAGGTGCCCGGATCCTCGGCGTAGGGCGCCATCGCGAAGCGCTCGCGGACCTTCGGGTGGGCGCCCCAGCAGAGCCCGGCGGCGAGCTTCACGAGGAAGACCGCCTGGCGGACCAGGTAGAGGCGCGAGCTCGTGATGCGGTGCGCGTGGCGGTCGAGCGTCTTCCGGGGGAGGAGGAAGGACGGGAGCGGCCAGCCCACCGTGAGGAGCGGCGTCCAGACGAACACCAGGGTGCCCATCACCAGGCCCAGCCACATGAGGCCGGTGGCCTCGCGACGGTAGCGCCGCAGGAAGCCGCGGACGTCGGTGTCCGCGATGCCCGGGAGGGTCTCCGTTCGGGGATAAAACGCCTCCATGGCGTGCTGGATAAACCAGTTGACCACGCCGCTACATACCTCGTCTCGACGCGTCTCGCACGTGTCACCGACGCGCTGGTATAAGGCGGCATGGGCGGGGCACCGAAGGGCCGGACGTGGCTCGGCGTCTGGAAGGATCTCGACCCGTCGACGCGACGCGTGGTCGCGGAGGCGGCGTGGGAGCATCCCAAGATCGGCAAGATGGCGACCCTCGCGCTCGCCCAGCACGACCGGGTGCGGCGGCAGACGGTGGAGCGCTGGCCGGCCGAGAAGCGGGCCGATCGATTCGCGCGGATGCGGCGGCTGCCCAACGCCCAGCTCGCGGCCGCGCTGCTGACCCACTATCACCTCGCCCGCCGCGAGCGCCTGGTCGTCAGCTTCCTCGACTTCCTCAAGATCCCGAACCAGCGCGGGCTGATCGACAACATCGAGGAGCTCGAGGCGCCGGCGCGGAGCCGCATGGTCGCGGCCATCCGACGCATGGTCGCGACCTTCCCGAAGAGCCACGTGAAGCTCTTCCTCGACGTCGTGTCGTGCCAGACCTCGTTCGACGTCTTCCGCGAGTTCGACCTCGCGCGGCAGGAGTCGCTGGTCGACGAGGCGCTCGAGCCGAAGAAGCGCGCGCAGGCGCCCACCGACACCTTCGCCGGGCAGCTCGCGAGCGAGCTCGCGGACGAGCCGAGCGAGCCGCAGCGAGATCGCGCGTCCCCGCAGGAAGAGACGCCGCCCACCTTCACCACCCTCGACCAGATGCTGATGCGCAGCGTCGTGTCGGCCGTCGCGGAGGTGCACGGGGCGCTCGCGCCCGAGAAGGTCGACGACCTCGTGGAGGAGGTGATCCAGCTCAACCTCGAGCGGCACCAGAGCTACTTCCATCGCGGCTTCATGACCGTGCTGCTCGGGCGCGAGCTGTCGCTGGATTTCCCGGAGGCGAGCGAGCCCCGGCGCGGCTGGTACGCGTGCGGCGCCATCCTCGGCTACAAGCGGCGCGGCGATCTCGACGCGGTGGTCGACCTCCTCGTCGGCCGCCCCGACCTCGCGCGTGAGCTCGCGCGTCCGGGCACCGGCTACGCCGAGGAGGTCGTGTCGGTGGTCTTCGACGCCTTCTGCCGGAAGGGCCGGTTCGCGGAGGCGGCGCGGTTCCTGACGCCGTCGGTGGTGGCCCGCGCGGGGGTCGAGCTCGCGCGCGGCGTCCTCGACGCGGCCTCCGGGCTGATCCGCGAGCGGCGCGAGGCGGACGCGCGCAAGCTCCTCGACGTGCTGCTCGCCGCGCTCACGGTGCTGCGCGAGGACCCGGACCTGCCGGAGGACTTCGAGGTGCTGCTCCAGCGGCGCCGGGCGCACTGTGCGCGACTGCGAGGCGACTTCGAGGGGGCGCGCACGCTCCTCGAGCCGCAGCTCGACGTCGCCGACTCCGGGGTGCGCTCGGACATCCTCGCCGACCTGGGCCTGATCGAGTGCGGCCTGCGCAGCCTCGCGGACGTGCGGCTGCCCCCGGACGAGCAGATGCTCGGCGACTTCGCGGCCCAGTTCGAGCCGGGCTGGAAGCTCTTCGAGCGCTCGAGCCGGGTCGCGGCCGGGGGGCGCAACCACGGGGACTTCTGCATCGGCATGGCGCTCTTCGCGAGGGGCGACGGCGAGGAGGCCATCCCGTACCTCGAGCGCGCGGTCGCGGGCATGAGCGCGGACCCGGAGCGCTACGGCCGCTTCGGCCCGCTCGACAGCGCGCGCCTCGCGCTCGCCACCGCGCTCGCCGAGACGACCGACCTCGCGCGGGTGCCCTACGCGCAGGACCTCTTCACGCAGGCGCTCGAGTCGAAGGCGAAGGCGCCGCAGTACATGTTGCGTCGTGCGCTCGCCGCGCTCGAGCTGACCGACCCCGAGGTGGGCGTCGAGCTGGCGGGCGCGTTCCACCGCTCGCTCGGAGCGAAGGCGCTGCCGGTGCTGTCGGAGACGCGCCTGATCCGTCACGTCCCCGAGGCGCTCGACGAGCTGCTGAGCGGGGCGAAGCGGACCAGCCTCGCCAAGCGGCGGCGCTGGGAGGCGGCGCTGACGGTGCTGGAGGAGAGCCACGCGATGCGCGAAGCGGCGAGCGGGGACGACGCCGCGGTCAGCAAGGAGCGCGCGACCGAGGCGCTCGACGTCCTGGTGGAGCTGGCGGACGAGGAGCCGTTCATCGAGGAGATGATCGAGCTGCTGGGCGACGAGCGCGGACCCTGGCGCACGGCGACCGACCCGCTCGACGCGCGGATCGTGCACGCCACGCTCTACGAGGCGCGAGGGCAGTTCGCGAACGCGGCCACCGAGCTCAGCCGGGCCTTCCACGCGACGCTGGACGTGGACGACGAGTGGGCGCTCGGGAAGGCCGAGGCGCTGCTCGAGGACATCCGCGCGCTCGGCGGGGACGAGGCGGTCGAGTCGCTCGAGCCGCGCCTGCGGCAGTACAAGGAGGTCTTCGAGCGGCGGAGCCAGTCGGGGCTGGTGGTCCCGCCGACGGTGGACCCCGAGGACTTCTACGGGCTGGTTCTGGTGGTCGGCGGCAACGAGACGCAGCAGGCGCAGGACGACGCGATCGTCGCGGCGATCAAGGAGCAGTGGCCGAACGTGACGCTGATCTTCGAGCGCACGGGGTGGGCGTCGAGCTGGGGGGACCAGCTGAAGAACATGGAGGGCGAGCTGGCCCGCGCGCGCGTGGTGGTGCTGATGCGCTACGTCCGCACCATGCTCGGAAAGCACATCCGCAGACGCTGCAGCGAGCACGACATCCCGTGGGTCGCGTGCACCGGCAGCGGGCGCGCGTCGATGCTGCGGGCGATCGAGCAGGGGATCTTGCTGGCCTGGAGACAGTCGGGGGTGGCCGCGGCCGGACAGTGACGGCGCGGAGCAGGGGGGGACATGAAGGATCGCGCTCGCGTCGTCGCGAAGTGGATCGGGCTGGTCATCGGGGGACTGGCGGTGGTCGGGGTGGGGCTGTTCGGAGTGGCGACCTGGACGCACGCCGCGCGGGTGGAAGCCCGCTACGCGCCGCCTCGCCACGCGCTGACGATCCCGACGCTGGACGAGGCCGCACGAGGGGAGGCCGAGCGGCTCTACCGGGCGCGGGGGTGCGCGGACTGTCACGCCGAGGACGGGGGCGGCGCCGTCGTCATCGACGCGCCGCCTCTCTTCGTCGCGGGCCCGAATCTGACCGGCTCGAGCCTCACGGGCGCGGAGATGCACGCTGCCGTACGCCGGGGGGTGGACGCGGACGGTGCGCCGCTGTTCTTCATGCCGTCGCACGAGTACGCGCGCATGCCGGACGCGGAGCTCGGGCTGATCGTCGCGCACGTCCGCGCGCTGCCGCCGCAGCGGCGAGAGCTGCCCGAGAGCGAGCTGCGTCCGCTCGGGCGGGTGCTCGCCCTCTTCGGAGTGTTCGACACGCCAATCTATCCGGCCGAGATCATCGACCAGGCGGAGCCAGCGGTGTCCGAGGCCACGCCGGGCGAGCTCGGGGAGCGCCTCGCGGCCGGGTGCCGCGGCTGTCACGGGCAGGGGCTCACGGGGGGACCCATCCCCGGCGCGCCCGAGGAGCAGACGGGGGTGCCCCGCAACCTCACGCCGCACGAGACCGGGCTCCGGGGATGGACGCTGGCGCAGTTCGAGGCGGCGCTCCGGACGGGCAGCACGCCCACGGGGCGACTGAACCCGAGGTTCATGCCGATCAGCGCCACCCGGCACCTGACCGACCCGGAGATCGCCGCGCTCTTCGCCTACCTGCAGGGGCTGGAGCCCCGTCCGTTCGGCGGGCGGTGAGCTTCAGGTGCGGAGCCGGCAGACGTAGGCGATCGAGTCGCCCAGCTCCTCGGACCGCTCGACGATCTCGAAGCCGCTCGTCTCCAAGAGGAGCTGGGTCTCTTGCGGGAAGAGCTGTCGGAGGCGCAGCTCCAGGGTCTGACGTGTCCCCGACTCGCGCTCGACGAGGGTGGTGGTGACGGTGAGCACTTGCCGGATGGCGTCGTAGTCGTAGCGCTCCTCCACCCGGCAGACGGCGCCGGTCCGTGGGTGCTCGACGCGCGGGATCGAGGAGGCGCCGCCGGCGAGGAGGCGAGGGTCCGGGAGCATCACGTCGAACGCGAAGAGACCATCCGGCGCCAGGTGCGCGCGGACCGTCGCGAGGAGCTCGTGGAGCGCGGCGTGGTCGCGGAAGTGCGCGATCCCGTTGAAGGGCTGCACGACGCGCTCGAACGAGCGGCGGAGGCGGAGCGTGCGGGCGTCGGCGTGCATGGCGGTGACGCGAGCGGCGACGGTGCTGGAGCACTCGCGCTTTCGGGCCTGGAGCGCCTCGAGCATCGGCGCGGAGGCGTCCACTCCGAGCACGCGGCGATCCTTCTCGGCGAGGGCCAGCGCGACGCGCCCGTCGCCGACCCCGAGCTCCAGGATCGTCTGGCCGGGGCGCGTGACCCGCTCGTAGAACGCGCGGTCGTGGGTGCGCTCGCGGAAGAGCAGGCGGTAGTAGGCGGGCTCGGTGTAGAGGGTGTCCGCTTCCATGGCGAGGGCTCGCGCGCTACATACCAACGCCGTGGACGAGGTGCAGCTCGAACCGCCGCGCGCCCGCGGCACCAGCGTCGCGCGGGTGTCGAAGGCCTGGTACATCGCCTGCCCGGCGAGTGAGCTCGGGAGGAAGCCCCTGCGGCGCACGATCCTGGGAGTGCCCATCGTGCTCTTTCGCGGCGCGGGGGGATCGCCCGGCGCGCTGCTGGACCGGTGCCCTCACCGGAACGTCCCGCTGTCGATGGGCTCGGTGGAGCAGGGCCTTCTCCAGTGTGGCTATCACGGCTGGCGCTTCGACCAGGCCGGCACCTGTCGGCACGTCCCGGCGCTGTGCGCGACCGGGAGCGCGAGCGGGCGTGCGGCGACCGCGTTCGGGTGTCGCGAGCAGGACGGCTTCATCTGGGTCTGGCCGGACGCCGTCGCCCCGCCGGAGGGGGAGCCTCACCGCTTCGAGTACGCCGACGCGCCCGGCTACACCACGGTCCGGGAGCACGTCGTCGCGCAGGCTTCATTGCACGCCACCGCCGAGAACGCCCTCGATGTCCCCCACACCGCGTTCCTGCACGCGGGCCTGTTCCGCTCGGACGAGCGGGAGCGCAACCGCATCGAGGTGATCGTGCGTCGATGGCACGATCGGGTGGAGGCCGAGTACCGTGGCGAGCCTCGCCCCGAGGGCGTCGTGGGCCGCCTGCTCTCGCCCGGCGGCGGCGTCGTGCAGCACTGGGACCGTTTCCTGCTGCCTTCGATCGTCCAGGTCGAATACCGACTCGGCGAGACCCACCTCTTCGTCAGCGCCGCGCTCACGCCGGAGAGCGACTACGTCACGCATCTCTGGCCGGTCATCAGCTTCAAGCTCCCGGTCCCGGGCTGGCTGGTCGTCCCGTTCCTCAAGCCGATCGCGCTCCACATCTTCCGCCAGGACGCGCTCGTGCTGGAGCGACAGACGGAGAACATCCGGCGCTTCGGAGGCGAGCAGTACGTGTCGACCGAGGTCGACGTGCTCGGGCCACACATTCTTCGCCTGCTTCGTGCGGCGGAGCGGGACAAGCTCCGTGCGGGCTCCGAGCCGTTCGAGAAGCGGTTCGAGATGGCGGTTTGAGATCGCGATAGCGCTCCATCCCAGGTTGACCGTCTCGAACACCCAGGTTGCCCCGAAATCCGCGCCCCCGGCCCGCCGATCTCGGCAGTCTTGGGACCTGCATCGGGACCTGCATCGAGGGCATCCTCGATGAGGAGCTCCCCAGAGACCCTTCGACCGACGGTTCGCGCTACTCAGAGCGGATTCGTACACGCCGCCCCCCAAGACGGACGCAAGAACGCGCGGCCCGGGCCGTCACCGAGCCGCGCGTGGCCTTCGACGGCCTCTGAGCCGAGCTACGAGGGCGCCTTCGGCTTCCGCCGGCGCGTGCGGTGCGTGACCTGGCGCGG
>JAYZQJ010000127.1:0-15049 GCA_036149055.1 Myxococcota bacterium
CTGGGTACCCACGCTCCTGAGTCAGAATCTTCCGGGATTCTTTTGGTACGCGGCAAAGCTGCAGGGTTTTGAACACATTGGAGTTGTTTCATGTTTCACGGTGAGCCGCCATGGAGTCGCACTGGCCGGCCTCACCCACCCCTGCACCCCGCGTCCCGTCACCCCGCTCCTTCCCAGGCCACGTCGCCCCGTTCCCGACCTTCCCCCCTCCCCCCGAGTCGGCGGTGTCCGAGCCGAGCGCCGGTCGGGGACCGTTCGGCGGCAGGGAAGAGGGAGATGGGAGGTGGGAGGCGTGGAGGAATCAGATACCGCGCGGCGTCGGCGGCCCCCCCCGGGCGGCGGCCGCGGCGGGCGCGGGCCGGGTCCCGGCGGCGAGCCTCCAGCCCGTTGCCCCATGCCCAGCCCCCGTGTCGCGCAGCGACACTTCCTCCTCGCCTCCCGTCTCCCTTCTCACTGTCCGTCCTCGTCTCCTCGTTTCCGACCTTCCTCCCTTCCCGCGAGTCGGCGTGTCCGAGCCGAGCGCCGGTCGGGGACGGCTCGGCGGCCGGGAAGAGGGAGATGGGAGGTGGGAGGCGTAGAGGAATCAGATTCCGCGCGGCGTCGGCGGCCCCCCCCGGGCGGCGGCCGCGGCGGGCGCGGGCCGGGTCCCGGCGGCGAGCCTCCACCCCGCTGCCCCCAGCCCGCGTGTCGCGCAGCGACACTTCCTCCTCGCCTCCCGTCTCCCCTCTCCCTGCCCGTCCCCGTCTCCGAGACTCCGAGATTCCGACCTTCCCGCGAGTCGGGGGGGCCGAGCCGACGGCAGATCGGAGAGGAGGGGGGGTACCGCGACAGGGACGTCGCAGTGGGTGCGCGGGGGCGAGCGAGGGTAGGGCGATCCGCAGCGGGGCACGCATCGTGCTTCGTGTGTCGGCATGCTCTGGATCAAGGCGCTGCTCTGGCTGGCGATGATCCTCCTGCCCGGCGGGATCCTGCTCGCGCCCGTGCTCTACGGCCTCCACCGCCGTGAGGACGAGGCGCGCCGCGCCCTCGCCGTGACGTCACGCGTCGAGTGACGCTGTGACGGTGTGACGCCGCCTCACGGTGCGAACGCAACGTCGCGGGGCGGCGGCCGATGTGCGTCCTTCCGTCGCCAGCCGGGTGGGAAGGCCGTCGCACATTTTCTCACCCGAGATCACACGATCCACGCAACGTCGACGGATCGCCCGCGATAGCCCCTCCGTCCTGCGAGGAAAGGAGTGGTCATGGAGGTTCTGGTCCTGAGCTACCGCGGCGAGCCGCTGCGCGAGTTTCCCCTCGGTCACCGGCCGCTCGAGATCGGGAGCGGTCCCGGCTGCGACATCGTCGTGCACGACGCGCGGGTCCGGGAGCGGCACCTGCTCGCGAGCGCGATCGGTGGGTCGGTGATGCTCTACGAGCTGCGCGCCGGCGGCAAACGAGCGCCGGTGCGGGCCCTCGAGCCCAACGTGCCGATCCGGGTAGGGCTGCACCACACGATCACGCGGATGCGGAGCGAGGTCGCGCGCCCGGGGCCCAGCCGCGCGCACACCGAGCCGCTGGGCGTCGACGCCTGCGCCGACGGCGAGGTCAGCCTGATCGTCGGCAGCGGCAACGAGGCGCGGCGCATCCCGCTCGACGGCCGGCCGCTCACCATCGGGGCCAGCAGCCGCGCCGACGTGGTGGTGCACGATCGCACGGTGAGTCACCGGCACTGCCGGCTCGAGCCGTGCGTCGACGCGCTCTGGCTGCGGGACCTCGGGAGCCGCAACGGGACGCACGTCGACGGGGTGGCGGTGGAGCTCGCCCGGGTCCTGCCCGGCTCCGAGATCCAGATCGGTCGCACGCGCCTCCGCCTGGTCGGCCGCGGTCGGCCGGGCGACGCCCGCGAGGACGGGCTCATCGCGGAGTCTCCGGAGATGGGCGAGGTGCTGGAGCTGGTGGAGCGCTACGCGCAGGCCCGCGAGGCGGTGCTCGTCCGGGGCGAGAGCGGCGCCGGCAAGGAGGGGGTCGCGCGGGCGCTGCACTCCCGCGGGCCGCGGGCCGGAAAGCCGTTCATCGCGATCAACGCCGGGGGCATGACCGCGTCGCTGGTGGAGAGCACGCTCTTCGGTCACGAGCGGGGCGCCTTCACCGGCGCGGCCGCCTCGCGCCGCGGGCTCTTCGAGCAGGCGGATGGCGGCACGCTCTTCCTCGACGAGATCGGGGAGCTGCCGCTCGAGATGCAGAAGCGGCTGCTCCGGGTGCTCGACCACTGGGAGATCCGCCGGGTGGGCGGAGAGCAGATCCACAAGGTCGACGTGCGGCTCGTGTGCGCGACCCACCGCGACCTGCGCGAGATGGTCCGCGAGGGGACCTTCCGCGACGACCTCTACTGGCGCGTGGCCCAGCTCGAGATCCGGGTGGCGCCCCTCCGCGAGCGCCCGAAGGACGTGATGGCGCTGGCGAGGCACTTCCTCGCCCAGAAGGGCGGCGGGCGCGCGCTCTCGGCGGAGGCGATGCAGCTCCTGTTGACGCACGACTGGCCGGGCAACGCCCGCGAGCTCCGGAACGTGATGGGGCGCTGCGCCACCCGCGCGACCGGCGCCCGGATCTCGCTGCGCGACGTGGAGGCCATCTTCGACGAGATGGGCGTCGAGGCGCGCGGCTCCGGGGTCTGGGCCATCGAGGAGGTCGTCGACCAGCACGGGGGCAACCTCACCGCCGCCGCCCGCGCGCTCGGTATCCCGCGCTCGACGCTCCGCGATCGCTACAACCGCGCGCGTCGACGTCGAGAGGCTGGCTGAAGTCAGCGCCCCGAGAGCATTCGCCAGGCGCGGCGGAGGCGGCGGCGGCGGAGGTCGGCGAGGTCGCGGGCGACGCCGACGATGCGGCGGAGGCCGGTGGACTTGGACTGGCCGGCGCGGCGGGGGCGGCAGGCGATGGTCACGGTGCGCGCGCGGATGCCGGCGGCGAGGGCCCGGATCGGGAGCTCGAAGTTGAGGAAGAAGCTGTCCGGCGGGAGCTCCTCGGGGACGAAGAGGCGGCGCCGGAAGAGGTAGGGGCCGTCGCTCCGGAGGCGCACGCCGTGCACCAGCCAGATGAGGCCGCGCACCCCGGCGGAGAGCAGGGTCCGGTCGAGGCCGTCGTCGCGGTGGTCGTAGACGCTGAGCACGAGGTCGACCGCGTCGTCGTCGGCGGCGTCGAGCAGGGTGCCGACCGCGGCCGGCTCGATCTGCCCGTCGGCCGGCATGAAGGTGACCCAGTCGCCGCGCGCGAGCCGCACGCCGGTCTTGAGGGCCGCGCCGATGCCGCCGTTCACGTCGTGCCGCGCGGTGCGGTGCGGGAAGCCGGCGAGGGCGCGCTCGGCCGCCTCGAGCGTCCGGTCGCGGGAGCCGTCGTCGACGAAGACGATCTCGGACGGCGGCGCGTTGTCGCGCAGCCAGGCGATCAGCTCGCCGAGCACCGCCTCGACGTTCTCCTCTTCGTCGAAGGCGAAGACGATGATCGAGAGCCTCATCGCGTCCTCAGGGTGCGCGCGGGGTTGCCGGCGACGACCGCGTAGGGCGGCACGTCCCGGGTGACGACGGCGCCGGCGCCGACCTGCGCGCCGCGGCCGACGGTGACGCCCGGCAGGACGATCGCGCCCACGCCGAGGTCCGCGTCCGCCTCGATGACGACCGGCGCGAAGTCGAGCGGCGCGTGGAGGATCGGCGTCTCGCGGCCGGCCTCGCGGTGGGTCGAGGTGATGATCTTCACCCCCGGGCCGACGCCGACGTTCTCGCCGATCGTCAGGTCGCCGGCGGCGTGGAAGAAGCACTGCTGCCCGATCCAGGCGCCGTCGCCGATCCGCATCACCCCCGCGTGGTAGCCCTTGAGGACGGTCTGGTGGCCGACGTAGACGCCGCGGCCGACGTGCACGTTCTCGGGGTGGAAGACGAGCACGCCCTCCTCGAAGACGCAGCCGTCGCCGCAGGAGGCGAGCGCCTCCCGGGTGAACCGACCGTCGCCGTGGCTTCGCCGCTCCATGCGCCGCGAGCCAAGCGCGCGCGGGGGCCCGGGTCAAGGAGGCGCGGTGATCTGTTGCCGGGCGTAGCCGGCGCCCTCGAGCCCGAGCGCGGCGGCCTCGTCGACCAGCTGGAGGGCCGGGCCGGGGCGGCCGACCGAGCGGAGCAGCAGCCCGGTGAAGACGAGGTTGCGCGCCGGATCGTGCAGCGCGGCCGCGCGCGACCAGTCGGGGAGGGGGCCGGTCAGGGGCGGCCCGCGGTCGGGCAGGTCGCCGGGTAGGGGGCGGCCGAGCCCCGAGGGCGGCAGAGCGGCCATCATCGCGCGCGCCGCGGCGCGGGCCCGGCCGAAGCGCCAGAGCGCCTCGCCCCGCCGCTCGTTCACCCGGGCCGCGACCTCGAGCGCTTCGCCGGAGAGCGGCGCCGTCCGCTCGATCGCGGCCGAGGCGACGTGCGCCTCCGGGCCCCCGGCCTCGCAGGCGCCCTCGGTCCAGACCATCCAGCCGACCCCGCAGGGCAGCAGGCCGAGCGGCTCGCCGAGCGCGATCGACTCGAGCAGGACCGGGCGCTCGGGGTTGGCCTGGAGCAGCCGGCGGAGCCGCCCGGCGCGGCCGCCGGGGCCGACGAGCGTCATCGGCGTGAGGCCGGGGTGGCGGGCGAAGAGGTGCTCCCAGTACCAGCGCGACGAGCCGAGGCCGGTGGCGACGATCACCACGTCCGGCCGGACGCCCTCGACCTCCTGGGCGAAGAGCAGGGGCGCCACCCAGTGATCGGCGCTCACCACCAGGATCGCGTCGGGCGGCGCCTCCTCGAGCGCGCCGTGGGCCATGACGTCGGCGAGCGAGGGATCGTCGCGCCGCTCGAGCAGGTGGGTCGGCGAGACGACCAGCGCGAGCAACGGCAGGGCGGCGGCGAGCGGCGCGTAGCGCTGGTAGCGGTCGTGGCGGGCGGCGACCTGGGCGAGGCCGGCGACGCCCGCGAGGCAGAGCCAGAGCGGCGCGAGGAAGTAGCCGCGGTAGTCGGGCACGTCGGGGTGGAAGACCACGTTGGCGGCGACGAAGCCGACGGTGACGGTCGCCGTGAGCGGGAGCGCCAGCCGGAGGCCGCGCCGCGACAGGGCGACGAAGCCCACCGCGCCGAGCGCGAGCACCGGAAGCGTGCCGTGCGCGAAGGACCACTCGGTGAGGTCGACGAGGTGCTCGGCCCAGGTCGGGAAGTCGATGCCCTGGTTGTGCCCGTAGTCCTCGCCGCGCACGTAGGAGAGGAACGCGTCGAGGCTCGTGGGCGCCCCCCAGGCGAAGGTCTCCGGGGCGCGCGCGCCGGCGAGCGGCAGGTAGAGATACGACAGCGCCGCGGTCCCGACGAAGGCGCCGGCGCCGCGCGGGATGGAGAGCTCGGGCGTCTCGCGCTCCTGTCTCTGCTGGCGCTCCTGTCTCAGCTCGCCCAGTGCGATCGCGAGCGCGGCGGCGACCCCGGCGGCGGCGATCACGAGGTGGGCGCCGGCGGCGAGGCCGAGCAGGGCGGCCGCGAGCACGCCGCGCCCTCGGCGGGTCGGGTCGGCGAGCCGCGCCAGCGCGAGGAGCACGAGGAGCGAGGCGAGCGAGTAGACCTCCACCCGGGTCGAGGGCTCCCACGCGATCATCGAGAGGCCGCCGCCGAAGAGCGGCAGCGCGCGGGCCCACAGCTCGCGGCCGGCGCGCGCGGGCCCGGCGAGCGCGTCGGCCAGCGACCAGGCCGGCAGGACACAGAGCGCGCCCGCGATCGCGCTCAGCAGCGTGAGGCCGAGGGTGGCCGGGACGCCGGGCAGGTGCGCGAAGACGAAGCCGATCAAGGTGTGGATCGGCTGACCGACGGGGTGACCGACCCCGAGCTCTGCCGCGACCAGGGCCAGCTCCGGGCTGTCGTAGAAGGTCATGCCCGGCGCGAGCGTCAGCGCGTACGCGGCGAGCACCGCGGCGGCCGTGAGCCAGGCGGCGCGCGGCCTCGAGAGGGTCACGGGGACTCCTCCTCGCGGGAGATCGGCAAGACGAGCTGACTGAGCCCGCCGAGGCCGCCGACCACGAGCTGGCTGCCCCAGATCAGGAGCGACGCGGCGACCGCGTCGGCCTCGGCCACCCCGAGGAAGGTCGCGCAGAAGTAGACGAAGGCCCCCTCGCGGAAGCCGGCGCCGCCGACCGAGAACGGGATGTAGGTGGCGGCCATCGAGAGCGGCACGACCACCAGCGCGTCGCCGAGCGTGACCGCGCCCCCGGTCACCGACCCGAGCAGCAGCCAGCCGGTCACCGCGACGAGGCCCTGGGTGCCGAGCGACACGCCGAGGGCGCCGGCGAAGGGCAGGGGGCGCTCGATCTCCGGGATGGAGGCGGCGAGCTCGCCGAGCTTGCCCGGCAGCCTGGGCGCGACGCGGCGGCTGACGGCCACGAAGCCGATCCCGCCGGCGGCCGCCGCGAGGCCGAGCGCGGAGAGGAAGAGCACGTCACCGGTGCCGGGGAGCGGCCGGATGAGGTTGGCGCCGCTCACCAGGAGCAGCAGCCCACCGAGCCCGAGCGCGCGCTCGACCAGCACCACGGTCATCGAGGCGGTGGTGCCGCGCTCGCCGAAGCTCTGGCGGGTCACCAGGCCGCGCACCACGTCGCCGCCGACGCCGCCGGGCACGTAGTTGTTGTAGAAGAAGCCGACCCAGTAGACGTGGGTGAGGCGGAGCAGGGAGGGGCGCCGCGGCGCGCCGTAGGCGGCGAGCAGCAGGCGCCAGCGCACCGCGCCGACCCACAGGTTGGCGAGCGTCGTCAGGCACGCGGCGAAGAAGGCGAGGGCGCTCACCCGCGCGAAGGCGCCGCCCAGCTCCGCCGGGTCGACGATGCTGAGGATGTAGGCGAAGGCGGCGGCGGTGCCGCCGAAGCGGAGCCCGCGCCAGAGCCACTTCCTCACCGTGCTCCTGGCCGGGCTCGGCGGCTCGGTCGGCTCGCTCATGCGAGGTCCGGCACCATCACTGCTGCGTGAGTCACCGCCGCGAGGATCACTGCAGCGTGATCGCGCGGCGGACCGTCTGTCCGGGCGGGATGTCGACGCTCACGCGCCGGGTGCCGGCCTGCGGGTTGGTGCAGACCACGGTGTGTCGCCCCGGCGGCAGCTGGAAGTTCACCACCGGGGTCTGGCCGGCGTTGCGGCCGTCGATCGTCACGTTGCACCACGGGTTGCTGTTGAAGGTCAGCCGGCCCGGCTCGTTCGACGTCGGCGTCGCCGCCTGGGTGTCGCCGCCGCCGCGTCGTCCGCCGCCGCGCCGCTCGCGCAGCTCGATCGAGAGCTCGGTCACCTCGCCGCTCTCCAGGCGCACCGTGCGCTCGTCGCTGCGGTGACCGCTCCGGGACACGGTGATCGGGTAGCTGCGGGTCGGCACCCGGAACTCGTAAGGGGAGCCGCTCTCGTGCCACTCGCCGTCGAAGCGCACGCGCGCGTCCGCCGGCTCGGTGGTGAGGCGGAGGATGCTCTCGCCGTCCGAGAGCGGGGTGCGCTCGAGCTCGAAGCTCAGCTCGGCGACCTGGCCGGCCTGGAGGCTGAGCGTCTCGTTGCGGGTGACGTAGCCGTCGAGGGCGAGCGCCAGGGTGTGGTTCTCGCCCGGCGTGATCTCGGGCACCGTCGCCGGCGTCGTCAGGTCGGTGTCGCGGCCGTCGAGCAGCACGCGCGCGCCCTCGGGGATGGTGCGCACCCGGACCACGCCGAAGTCGCTCGCGCTCGGGCGCTCCAGGGTCACGTCCAGATCCACGCGCGGCTCGCCTTCGGTCAGCGAGACCCGCTGGGTGTGCGGCGCGAAGCCCTCGTGGGTGAGCTTGACGCTGTAGGCCGCGCCGACCGGGAGCTGCTCGAGCACCGCGGGCGTGCGCTCGCTGCGCCGGTCGCCGTCGATCCAGATGGCGGCGCCGGCGGGCGTGCTCTCGACCGCGATCACCCCGGGCCCGGTCGGGACCGCCGGCTCGGGCGGGGGCCGGGTGAGGAACCAGCCGACCCCGCCCGCCGCGGCGAGCAGCACCACCGCGAGCATGATCCACGGCGCCTTGCTCGGCGGCTTGGCGCGGACGAACGAGCCGTAGCTGCCGCCCGGGAGCGAGTGCTCCATCGAGTCGGCCTCCTCGGCCGCCTGCGCGGCGAGGACCTCGGCGAGCTGCCGACCCTCGGCCAGCATCTGCTTCTGCTGGTCGAGCTTGTCGGCGAAGAGATCCTGCATCCAGCTGCCGAGCGAGAGCGCGCTGACCTTCAGCTGCTCGGAGCGGATGTAGTCCTCGAGGTCCGCCTGCATCTCGCTGGCGGTCTGGTAGCGGCGCTCCGGATCCTTCTCGAGGCTCCGGAGGATGATCTCCTCGAGGCGCGGATTCAGGTTCGGGTTGAGCTGGCGCGGCTGCGGGTACTCCTCCTCGACGATCTTGCGGAGGGTCTCCATCTCGTTCTTGCCGCGGAAGAGCCGGCGGCCGGTGGTCAGCTCGAAGAGCATGATCCCGAGGGAGAAGATGTCGCTTCGCTTGTCGAGGTCGAGGCCCTGCGCCTGCTCCGGGCTCATGTAGGGGACCTTGCCCTTGAGCTGGCCGCTGCCCGTGTCCTCCATGCCGCCGCGGCCCGCCTTCGCGATGCCGAAGTCGACGAGCTTCACGTCGCCGGTGAAGGTGACGAGGATGTTCTGCGGGCTGACGTCGCGGTGCACGATGCCCATCGGCTCGCCGTCGAGGTCGCGCTTCTCGTGCGCGTAGGCGAGGCCGGCGCAGCAGCCCATCACGATCGCGAGGGCGTGCTCGAGCGGGAAGGAGGTGACCCCCTTCTTCTTCATCTGCCGCACGAGCGAGCGCAGGTCCTCGCCGTGGACGTGCTCCATCGCGATGTAGAACTGACCGTCGACCCGGCCGACGTCGTAGATGTGCGCGACGTTCGGGTGGTTGAGGGTCGCCGCGATCCGCGCCTCGGCGAGCAGCATCTCGATGAAGCTGTCGTCCTTCACGAGGTGCGGCAGCACGCGCTTGACGACGATCAGCTTCTCGAAGCCGGCGACCGACTTCTGCAGCGCGAGGAACAGCTCGGCCATGCCGCCCACCGCGAGCTTGCGCATGAGCGTGTACTTGCCGAATCGCATCGGCATGTTGGGCTCGTTCGCGCCATCGGCGGCGGGCCCGTTCGGCGGCGGAGGCGGCGCCTGCGCGGAAGCTTCAGACACTCTCGGGGTCCGTCAGGGGCCTCGTCGAGGCCGTCTCTCGAGGGGAGGATCCGTGTGCGAACGACACGTCTTCGCTCCCGAGTATGGCACGCCGTTGCCGCACCGTGTCAACCGCGTCGAGCCCGCGGCGCAGCTCGTCACAGAGCGTCCCGGTCCGCTCCTCGAGCTCGGCCTGGGTCTGCGTCAGCCAGGCGGTGACCCGGGGCAGCTCGTCGGGCTGGATGGCGAGGCGCGGGCGCCGAGAGAGGATGCGCTCGAGCCGCCGCGCCACCTCGGCCGGGTCGCGGTAGCCGTCGGGCAGGCCGTGCTCGCGGAGGCGGGCCTGGAGGCGCTCGAAGGGCTCGCCGCCCCCGTGGAAGCGCAGATCGAGGCCCTCGGTCGGCAGGGCCACCGCCTCCAGGTAGGGCTCCCGCGCCTCGGGGAAGCGGTCGAGCAGGACCCCGTCGAGGAGCAGCTCGGTGCCCACGTGGGCCACCGCCCGGGCGGCGCCGCGCCCCACGCCGCGGCCCTCGAGCACGTCCGCGCCCCCGTTGCACCAGGTGAGGAAGGTCGGCAGCCCGTGGAAGACCAGGTCGGCCTCGTGGTGGTGCTGCACGCCCTCGGCCACCATCGGGTCGCCGGCCCGGTCGAAGCGGGTCCCGCACATGGAGGCGAAGTCGGGCAGCATCGCGCCGAGGATCCAGCGGGGATCGTCGTGCTCCCAGAGCGCCGCGACCGCATGCCCGAAGAAGTTCACCGGCGAAACCTATCGCGCGTCCGAGGCTCTTGCACTTCGCCCGGGTCCTCGGCCATAGTCCGCGCCATGGAGAACGCCCACACGCTGGTGTACCGCCGCTTTTTCGCGATCACGCTGTCCGTCGTTCCCGGGCTGAACCTCGTCCTGGGCATCGCGGCGCTGATCCTGTACATCCTCGCCGACATCGTGATGATGGAGTGGGGCTGGGCGCTCGGCGTCGCCGCCATCGTGCTCTGCCTGACCTTCGTGGGCTGGATCTTCGTCGGCCTCGGCGTCCAGAAGTGGGCGGAGGACAAGAGCACCGGGCTGCTCTTCGGCCTCAACGCGCCCTTCATGATCGTCGACTTCGCCTTCCTCGCCTGGCTCTTCTGGCACACCGTGATCGGCTTCATCATGGGCGGCCACGAGGAGGAGGCGCGAGCGATCGTCGAGACGATCAGCCGCCTCGCCTGACCCAGCCTTCGAGCTCGGAAAGCGCCGACGCCTCCACCAGGGCGTCGGCGTTCGTCCATCTGACGGCCTCCCCCTCGCCGCGGAACCAGGTGCGCTGCCGGCGCGTGTAGACCCGGGTGGCCTTGTAGGCGAGGCGCTCGGTCTCCTCGATCGGCACCCCCTGCTCGACGTGCTCGACCACCTGGGCGTAGCCGACGCTCTTCAGCGGCGGGACCCGCCCGTGGCGCGCGAGCACCCCGCGCACCTCCTCGACCCAGCCGGCGTCGAGCATCGCCCGGATCCGCGCCTTCAGCTTCGGGTAGAGGACCTCGCGCGGCAGATCGAGCGCGTAGAAGCGCATCTCGTAGCGCGGGCCGCCGCGCGCGTGCCGGGCGTGGTGGGCGCTCATCGGCTCGCCGGTCTGGGTGAAGACCTCGAGCGCGCGCACGATCCGGAGCGCGTCGTTCGGGTGGATCCGGCTGGCGGCCTCGGGATCCACCTCGGTCAGCCGGGCGTGGAGCGCGGGCAGATCGTCGGCCGCCTCCGCCTCGAGCCGCGCCCGCAGCGCCGGGTCCGGCTTCGGCAGCGGCGCGAGGCCGCGGGTCAGCGCGCGCAGCCAGAGCCCGGTCCCCCCGACCACGATCGGCAGCCGGCCGCGCGCCGCGACGTCCCGGATGGCCGCGTCGGCGAGGGCGGCGTAGCGCGCCGCGTCGATCGTCTCGGTCGGCGGCAGCCGGTCGATGAGGTGGTGCGTTACTCCGCGCAGCTCCTCGGGCGTCGGCTTGGCCGAGCCCACGTCGAGCTCGCGGTGGATCTGCACGCTGTCGGCGCCGATGAGCTCGCCCCCCAGGCGCTCCGCCAGGGTGATCGCGGCCCCGGTCTTGCCCGCCGCGGTGACCCCGCCGAGCACGACGATCTTCGGCTTCAACGCCCGAGCCTCCGCTCGAGCTCCCCGAAGCTCACCGAGAACACCACCGGGCGGCCGTGAGGGCAGTGCCCGCCGAAGTCCTCGACCCGGTCCATCTTGGCGAGCAGCGCGCGGCACTCCTCGAGCGAGAGGGGATCGCCGGCCCGGATCGCGCCGTGGCAGGCCATCGTCGCGAGCGCCATGTCCACCCGGTCCCCGAAGGCGCGCTCGCCGCTCTTCGACAGCTCGGCCAGCACGTCGCGCATCAGCGTCTCGGGCGAGGCGCGCTTCACGAGCGCCGGCACTGCGTGCACCGCGACCGTGCTCTCGCCGAGCGGCGCGACGTCGAGGCCGAGCGCGAGCAGCGCCTCCCGCTGCTCCTCGCAGAGGACCACCTCCTCCTCGGACAGCTCCACCCGCTCGGGCATGAGCAGCCGCTGGGTCGCGACCGCGCGCTCTCGGTGGGTCTTGCGGAGCTGGTCGTAGCGGACCCGCTCGTCGGCCGCGTGCTGATCGATGACGTGCAGGCCGTCCTTGCCCTCGCAGACGATCAGCATCTTGCGCATCTGGCCGAGCACCCGGAGCGAGGCGAAGAAGCCGGTCTCGCCGAGGAGATCCGGGGTCGACGGTGGCGGCTCGAAGGGGACCGCGCCGGCGAAGAGGTCGGGCGCGTAGGCGCGCGGCTCGGCGGCCGGCTGCTCGAAGGCGGCGGGCCCGTCGGCGGCCCCCGAGAGGCCCCAGGGGTCGGACTCGGCGGTGGTGCTGGGCGAGGGCGGCGGCGCCGGCGGAGGCCCGCCCCCGAGGCGCTGATTCCAGAAGCCGCCGCCGCGGGCGCCCGGCCCCGACCAGGCGCTGGTGCCGAGCCCCGAGGCCAGGGTGCGGGTGATCGCGTCGAGCACGTCCCGCCCCCGCGCGAAGCGCACCTCCGCCTTCTGCGGGTGCACGTTCACGTCGACCTCCTCGGGATCGACGTCCACGTAGACGACGCCGACCGGGTAGCGCCCGGGCGGCAGCACCGACCCGTAGGCGAAGGCGACCGCCCGCGAGAGCGCCCGGTCCTTCACCGGCCGCCGGTTCACGAAGAGGTGCAGCCCGCCCGCGCCGGCCCGGGCTCGCTCCGGGGCCCCGAGCAGCGCCACCACCGAGACCCCGTCGCGGGTCCCCTCGATGGCGTTGAGGCGCTCGTTGCCGAGCACCATCGCCGCCCGCTGGATCGCGCTCTCGCTCGGGAGCAGCTCCAGGTTGCGGCGGCCGTCCCGGAAGAGCAGCAGGCGGAGCTCCGGGTGCGCCAGCGCCGCGCGCTTGCAGACCTCGGTGACCCGGGCCGACTCGGTGCCGATCGACTTCAGGAACTTTCGCCGGGCGGGCACGTTGTAGAAGAGCTCGCGCACCGAGACCGTGGTGCCCGGCGCGCAGCCGACCTCGCGGACCTCCGCCTCGCCGCCGCCGTCGATCCGGACCCGGGTGCCCCCGACCTCGTCGCGGGGCCGGGTCAGCAGCTCGAAGCGGCTCACCGAGGCGATGGAGGGCAGGGCCTCGCCGCGGAAGCCGAGGGTGCCTATCGCGGTCAGATCCTCGAGCCGGGCGATCTTGCTGGTGGCGTGGCGCCGCACCGCGAGGGCCGCGTCCTCGGCGCTCATGCCGGTGCCGTCGTCGGTGATCCGGATCTCCCGCGTCCCGCCGGCCGCGATCTCGATCCGCACCGTGGTGGCGTCGGCGTCGATCGCGTTCTCCAGCAGCTCCTTGACGACCGAGGCCGGACGCTCCACCACTTCGCCCGCCGCGATCTGGTCGGCGAGGGCGTCGTCGAGCACGCGGATGCGACCACCCATCGGGCCACGGTTACCATGCTCTTCGGCCTCATGCTTGCCGCTCGCGTGTGCCGCTGGTTAGGATCCCCCCAAAGCCCAAGCCGGCTGCGCGGTCCGTCCGTCACGAGGCCGAAGCTCCCGTGATCTCACTTTCTTCTCACCTCATGCCGCGCCCGTTCCCGCGATGAAGATCTGTCCCTCCTGCAAGACCGAGTTCGGCGGGGGCGAGGTCTTCTGTCCCAACGACGGGGCGCGCCTCGTGACCGCCTCCCAGTGGGACGGCCCGACCAAGATCGGCGACGGCGTCGACCCGATGGTTGGGACGGTGCTCTCGGAGCGCTACAAGATCCTCAAGCAGATCGGCGAGGGCGGCATGGGCCTCGTCTACGAGGCCGAGCACGTCGCCATCGGCAAGCGGGTGGCGCTCAAGGTGCTCCGCGACGACTTCTCCGGCCGGCCCGAGGTCGTCGAGCGCTTCAAGCAGGAGGCGCGCAGCGCGAGCCGGATCGGCAACGATCACATCGTCGACATCTCGGACTTCGGCACCACCCCGAGCGGCGCGAGCTACTTCGTGATGGAGCTGCTCGAGGGCGAAGACCTCGCCGAGGTGCTCCAGCGCGAGGGCTACCTGCCGGTGGCCCGCGCGGCCGACATCATCCTGCAGTGCTGCAAGGCCCTCGGCGCCGCGCACTCCAAGGGCATCGTCCACCGCGACATGAAGCCCGAGAACATCTTCCTCACCGAGCGCGACGGCCGGCACGACTTCGTGAAGATCGTCGACTTCGGCATCGCGAAGATGAGCGACATCGAGACCGAAGGCGCGCCGGGCCGGAAGCTCACCAAGACCGGCATGATCTTCGGCACGCCCGAGTACATGTCGCCCGAGCAGGCGGCCGGCAAAGAGCTCGACCACCGCGTCGACGTCTACGCGCTCGCGGTCATCCTCTTCGAGATGCTGACCGGGCGCGTCCCGTTCGTGGGCGACACGTTCATGGGGATCCTCACCCAGCACATGTTCGAGGATCCGCCGCCCTTCGCCGACATCAACCCCCACGTCGAGGTGCCGGAGGGGGTGATCGGCTTCATCTACCGCGGCCTCGCGAAGGACGCGGACCAGCGCTACCAGAGCTGCGACGAGATGGCCGGCGCGCTCCAGGAGGCGCTCGCCGGCAAGTTCGCCGGCGGCGCGACCTACGTCGGCTACGGCTCCCCCATCCCCGGCGCCCGCGGCGGCGCGCGGGTGATGACCCCCGAGACCACCCACGGCGGCATCCCCGCGGTGAAGAGCGGCCCGCCGCTCGGGCTGATCTTCGGGGGCGCGGCGCTCCTCGTCGCGCTGGCCGTCGGCGGCGGCGCCGTCTGGTACCTCGGCCAGGACGGCGAGACCGATCCCGGCGGCGGCGAGCCGATCGCCAACGAGCCGACCGACGCGGGCGTGACCCTCGCGGCCGCGGGCCCCGCCGACTCCGGCGTCGCCGCGCCCGAGGAGGTCGACGCCGGCCCGCAGACGGTCACCGTCAGCGTCAACAACACCCCGAGCGTGCGCGTGTACGTCGAGGGCCGCGGCGAGGTCTGCGACAGCACCCCGTGCAGCTTCGAGACCGACCCGGGCGAGACCATCACCGTGCGCGCCCGGCGCGGCCGGCACCAGGGCGAGATGGAGATCACGCCCAGCGAGAACACCGCCATCCAGCTCGCCATGCAGCGCGTCCGCCCCTCCGGCGGCGGAGGCGGCGCGTCCAAGCAGGGCGGCGGCGGTCAGACCGGCGGCGGCGGAGGCAGCCGCGGCGGCGGCTCGGGCGACCTCAAGATCCCCGACATCTTCCGCAACCCCTGAGCGCTCCGAGGGCTCTCAGCCCGCCGCCGCCGGGGCACCCCCGCCCGCTTCCACGACGCTGACCCGAGACGACGGCCGGCGACGAGCGCAGCGAGGTCGCCGCACGGACCACCACCACCCGTGTTCGATCCCGCGGCAGCGGGCGGCCAGCG
>JAYZQJ010000128.1:0-161316 GCA_036149055.1 Myxococcota bacterium
GGCAATCAGTTTGAAACCACCGGCGCTGCGGGGCGGGACCGCGGCCAGGCGCGCCCGGTCGCTCCTCGACGATGCCCTAGCATCGCCTCGTCCCGCCCGAGCACGCCTGACCGCCCTCGCGCTCCCACATCCCTCGGCTCTCCAAACTGATCGCCGCTCCAGCCGCGCTCGGAGCGGAGCCGCGTGGCCCGTGCTAGGACCGGCCATGTCGAACCCGCAGCACAGTCGCGACAAGGGCCAGCTCTTCGAGAACAAGGACAAGCGCAAGCCCAGTCAGCCGGACCTCCGCGGCACCTGCGCGATCGACGGCGCCCCCTACGACATGCAGGCGTGGCGGCGCGACGATCGGCTCTCGATCTCGCTGGCGCCCCCGCGCGGTGACTCCAACACCTACCCGCCGGACGCCTTCCGCGGGATGCTGGACCGGGCCGTGAAGGGCCGCGGCGACGAGGGACCGACGCCGGCGTGGACCGGCGACGTCGTCGGTGACGAGGCCACGTACGCGATCCGCGCCTTCGAGAAGCAGGGCAAGAGCGGCGCCTACCTGGCGCTCTTCTTCACCCTCGCCTGATCACCTCGCCGGGCGGCAGCCCTCTCGGAGGGGCTGACCGCTCGACGGGACGATGATGAGGAACTCGACGCGGCGGTTGCGCTGGCGGCCTTCGCTGCGGGCGTTGTCGTCCAGCGGGTGCATCTCGCCGCAGCCCCACGCCTCGAGGCGCTCGGCGGCGACGCCGGCCTCGCGGAGCCAGTCGATGATGGCGCGCGCGCGGGCGGTGGAGAGGGCGAGGTTGTCGGCGTCGTTGCCGACCGCGTCGGTGTGACCCTCGATGCGCACGCGCTCGATCTGCGGGTTGGTCTGGAGGATCGAGACCACGTCGCGGAGCACGTCGAGGCTGCGCTCCTCGATGTCGGCGGTGCCGACCGCGAACTCGACGCGCTCGCCGATCACGATCGAGCCGCCGCGGGCCATGCACGCGCGCTCCGGGCAGCCGGCGCAGGCGTCCGAGCCGGACGCGCCGCGGGTGAGCGGGCAGTGGTCGAGCTCGTCCGCCACCGCGTCGCCGTCGGCGTCCGCCTCCGGGCAGCCGTCGCGGTCGGCGATCTCGTCGTAGTCCTCGGGGTCGAGGGGACACCGGTCGAGCGAGTCCATGATCCGGTCGCCGTCGCGGTCGATCTCGGCGTAGGTGCGCGCGGTCTCCCCCGCGGGCATGCGGCGCGCGGCGTAGGGCGGGTCCGGCGGAGGCTCGACCCCGGGCGGGGTCTCGGGCGTGACCTCGCGGAACGGCGCGTCCTCGTCGTCTCCGGCCGCCGCCGCGGCGCTCGCGGTCTCTCCCGCGCCGCGCTCCTCGGTCGCCGCCCCGGTCGACGCGCGCGCCTCCGGGTCCGCGTCTCCGCCGGCCGACGTCGCCACGTGCACCTCGGGCGTCCAGCCGACGCTGAACACGCCGCGGAAGCTCGGCGTGCCCACGCCGCGCCCGAGACCGGGCCCGCCGGCGAGGCCGACGATCAGTCCGTCGACCGGCTGGACGCGCACGCCGAGCAGCGCCTCCCACGGGCTCGTCTGGGACTCGCCGAAGCGCTCGACGGCGGTGCTCGCCCAGGTCTCGATCCGCGCCTCGAGCAGGTCGTCGAGGAACCAGTAGCCGACGCCGAGCGCGACGGTCATCTCGTGGCCCAGCGCGAGGTTCGGCAGCCCCGACGCCTCGCGGAAGCGCACCCCGACCGATCCGGTGACGTGCAGCCCGTCGATCGGCTGCGCCTCGCCGACGAGGCTCGGCGTGAAGGTGACGCCGGCCTCGCCCGCGAGCTGCTGATCGCCCTGGGCCGCGCCCGCGGTGGGCACGGTGGCGACGAGGCTGGTGGCCAGCGCGAAGCGGTCGTCGTCGGTGGCGGCCAGGCGCCAGCGCGCGCCGAGCTGGAGATCCGACAGCCCCGCCCCGCCGGCGGGCGGGAAGCCGGGCACGCCCTCCCCCTCGAGCGCCAGCATCACCGGCAGCCGGGCGTGCACGAGCAGCCTGTCGAAGAGCCCGAGGGCGACCCCGACGTGCAGGCCGGCGAGGTGCTCGACGTAGGGCACCGGGTCGGGCCCGAGCCCGTCGACGACCAGGGGTCGGTGGGCGTAGTCGAGGTGCACGTCGAACGCGGGGCGGAGGTGCCCGGGCGCGATCGGGCGCTCGACCGCGAAGCCGTCACGCACGGTGGGCGCGGGGCGGTACTGGTCGAGGCGGAAGGGCTGCGCGGACGCGGGGGCCGCGAAGGCGAGCCCGAGGCAGACGGCGAGGCCGAGAGCAGCGGCGTGGATCACGTGTCTCATGTCCTGCATCCCTCAGAGGTCGTACTGCCCGCGCACGGCCAGGGTCGCGGCGCCGAGGCCGACGAGCTCGTGGTCGCCGAAGCCGACCCGGCCCGAGAGCGCGACGACGACCGCCTGGAAGTCGAGCCCGACGGCGAGGCCCACGGTGCCGGCCGCGCGGAAGCCCTGCTCCTCGCCGAGCACCAGGCCGAGCTCGGCGCCGAGGATCAGCGGCCCGACGGCGCGCCAGTCGGCGCCGTACGCCGAAGCCCAGAGCCGGCTGCCGGTGTCGTCGAGATCGAGCAAGGCGGCCTGACGCGTGCGGAGGATCACCTGGTCGTCCGCGAGCCGGATCGAGCCATCGACCGCGAGCCGAAGGCGCACCCGGTCGAGGCCCTGGTCTCCGGCCGCGGGCAGCCAGACGCCCGCCTCCGCCGCCAGGCCGAACGCGCCCTCGTCGACGATGAGGCTCCCGAGCGCCGCGTGCAGATCGCGCGAGCCGCGCTGGGCCGGGCGGTTGACGCTGCCGGTCAGGTCGAGCGGGGCGGCGACGTCGATACGGAGGCGATCCTCGAGGAGCGCCAGCCGGAGCCCCGCGCTCAGCCGGGCTCTCACCTCGGCGTCGCCCGCCTCGGCGCTGACCAGGGTGGCCGCGAGGTGGGCGCCGCTCCCGCGCCGGCGCTCGTCGACCAGGCCGACCGCGCTCGGGAACGCGTTCAGCCCGAAGCTCTCCTGCGCCGAGGGGAACGGAGGCGGCGCCTCGGGGGACACCGCCGCCACGGCCTCGCTCGTCACCGGGAGGGTGAAGGCGCCGACCTCGAGCGCCGCCGGGTCGTCGCTCACCACCGCGAAGGCGGCCTCGGGCGCGTCGCCCGCGATCACGTTCGCGCGGAGCGCGCCGCCGTTCCGGTCGGTCACCGTCGCGGTCGCGCCGCCGAGGCCTCGGAGGGTCAGCCCCGAGACGTCCTCGAGGCCCTCGACCGTGATCACGACCGGGCTCGCCCCCTCGCGCGCCGCGGTGGCCTCCCCGCCGTTCGGGCCGCGGACGTCGACCGCGACGTCGGTCACCTCGATGGCGAGCGCGCCCAGGACCGCGCCGTCCCGTCGACAGGTCACCTCACGGCGGCCGACCTCGCGCAGGGTGGTGTCGCCGCAGTCGACGTCGGCGGGCACCGAGAGGCGCGAGAAGCGCGGCGCGCTCGGCGGCGACTCCGGCACCGACTCGAAGTCGAGCTCGGCGAGGCCGCTGTCGATCGCCTCCAGCCCGAAGGGGTCGGGCTCGCGCACCGGGGCCGGCGTGCCTCCGGGCGGCACGACCTGCGCGGACAGCACGGTGACCTCCACCGGCTGGGCCGGCCGGCCCTCGAAGCGCTCCTCGTCGATGGTGGCGACGCGCACGTAGTAGGTGCCGGCCGGGAGGCGGTGCAGCTCGAGCTCGGTCACCTCGGCCGCGACCTCGACCGACGCGAGCAGGTCGCGGCCGTCCTCGCGGCGCGCGACCTCGACCCGATAGCGGTGCGCGTTCGGGACCGCGCCCCACGCGCCGCGCAGGGTCGCGCCGTGCCCGCCGAGCGAGAGGAAGGTGCGCGGCGTGTCCGCGCTCCAGGTCGGCGCGGGCGGCAGCGGCCGGGGCGGGGTCGGCGGGCGACCGCGGGCCACCCGCGTCCCCATCCCGGCGCGCACGCTCACCCGGCCGGCGCCGTTCGGGCGGCTCACCGAGGCGGCGTCGCCCTGATGCACCGCGACCCGCGTGGTGCCCTCGCCGTCGACGTCGAGGCTCGCCTCGCCGGTGCTGAGGCTCGCGAGCGCCGAGGGGGTCTCGACCTCGAGCGACTCGCCGCCGCTGAGCGAGCTGATGCGGCTGAGCACGCTGCCCTCGCGCACCACCGCGCGGGCGCCCTCGCGCCGCACTCGCTGCGCGCCGCCCCCGTAGACGATCACCAGCGTCTGCTCGCGCACGTGCGCGACCGCGGAGCTCTGGAAGGTCAGGTCGGCGCTCGAGCGCTCGCCGGTGGAGACGCGCCAGCCTCGATCCAGCTCCTGCCCTACCCGCACCGCGTCCCAGTCGGGGGCCTGCGGCGGCTGACCGCGGACCTGACGGCGCGCCGCGGTCACCGTGGCCTCGGCGCCGGAGCTGACCTGCACGTCCGGCAGCGACAGCACGGTGCCGGGCTCCAGGTCGTGCGGCATCGGGCCGAGCTCGGGGTTGTGCTGGTGGATGAGATCGTAGCGGCGGCTGTTGCCGTACACGCGCCGGGCGATGCTCCCGCAGGAGTCGCCCTCGCGCACGGTGTACGACCGCATCTGCTGCGCCGCCGCCGGCGAGGCGAGGAGCGCGCACGCGGCGAGGGTCAGCGCCGTGGCCTGGATCGTTCTCACCGCATCCTCCTCTTCGCCTTCTTCACCGCGCGCTTCACCTTGCGCGCGATCTGCTCCACCCGGAGCGGCGCGCTCACCACGTCCGCCGCCCCCGCGTTGAGCAGGGCCTGCACGTGCGCCGCGTCCGAGGTGTCGGCGGCCGCGATCACGGGGCGCCCGAGCACCACCAGCTGGGCGACGATCGCCGCGTCGCCCTGCGGCACCAGGATGGCCGCCGCCTCGGGCGGGATCTCCTCCATCGACGACACGACGCGCGGGGCGAGGCCGTCGACCCGCAGCCCGACCGCGATCTGCTCCTCGAGCCCGGCGGTGACCGCGACGACGAGCTGGTCACCCACCGGGGCCGCGCCCGTCGCCTGCCCCGCGCTCTCCGGCGCCGGGACCATGCGCGCCGCGCGCTCCACCAGGGCGCCGGCCCCGCGGCTGCGCTCGCGCTCCCCGAGGGTGTTGGCCAGCTGCTCGAGCGCCGAGCGCACCGCCGCCGCCGACGGCCGCTCCTCGGGGCGCTTGGCGAGCATCTGCATCACCAGCGCCTCGAGCGACCGCGGCACGAAGACGTCGGCGTTGCGACGGCTCGGCGGGACCGGCTCGGCGAAGACGTGCTTCGAGAGCAGGAGCATCGGCGCGCCGTCGAAGGGCGGCTGGCCGACGATCAGCTCGTAGAGGATGCAGCCGAGCGAGTAGACGTCGGACCACGGCCCGAGGTTCTTCATGTGGATCTGCTCGGGCGAGATGTAGGACGGCGTGCCCATGATCACGTCCGCCGAGGTCAGCCGGTCGGCGTCCTCGCGCTCGGCGATGAAGCCGAGGCCGAAGTCCACGACCACCGCGCGGTCGTGCCCGCGATCGTCGCGCTCGATGAAGAGGTTCTCGGGCTTGAGGTCGCGGTGGATGAGCGGCAGCGCGTGCGCCGCCACCAGCGCGTCGGCCACCTGGCGCACGATCTCGAGCGCGCGGGGGAGCGGCATCACGCCGCCGCGCAGCAGGTGCGAGAGCGGAGCCCCGTCGAGCCGCTCCATGACGAGGAAGAGCCGGCCCGCGTCCTCCCCGAAGTCGTGGATCTCGACGGTGTGCGGGTGCCGGAGCGCGGCGGTGACGCGGGCCTCGCGCTCGAAGCGGGCCCGGGCCTCGGGCTGCGCGCCGACCTCGGGGTGGAGCAGCTTGATCGCGACCGCGCGGTTGAGCTGCGTCTGCTGGGCCTCGAAGACCGCGCCCATGCCGCCCTCGCCGAGCAGCGCGCCGACCCGGTAGCGGCCGCCGATGATCTCCCCGGGCTGCGCGAGCGCCTCTCTCACCACTGCACCTCGTACAGCCGGATGGGCTGCTCGCGACCGGCGAGCGAGTGCTCGGCGGCGTCGGCGTAGTCGAAGTCGGGCGCGGCCCGCCGGACGTCCTCGGTCACCAGGATCTGGTTCGGCCGCGCCATCGCCTCGAGGCGCGCGGCGACGTTCACCATGTCGCCGATGGCCGTGTACTCCATGCGCTTCTCGGAGCCGATGTTGCCCACGACCGCGACCCCCGTGTGCACGCCGATCGCGAGCTGCACGGTCACCCCGTACTGCTGCTCCCAGCGCTCGTTGCCCGTCTCGAGCCAGCTGAGCATGTCCTCGGCCGCGTCGAGCGCGCGGCGCGCGTGATCGGGGTGCTCGCGGGGCGCGCCCCACATCGCCATGACGCAATCTCCGATGAACTTGTCCACCGTGCCGCCGTGCCGGAAGATGATGTCGGTCTGGATGGTGAAGAGCTCGTTCAGGATCGTGACCACGTGCTCCGGATCGAGCTGCTCGGTGAGGGGCGTGAAGCCGACGACGTCGGCGAACATCACCGTCACCGGCCGGCGCCGGCCGCCCAGATCCATGTCGGCCTCGCGGCGCACGATCTGATCGACGATGTCCGGCGAGAGGTAGCGGCCCAGGTCGCCGCGGATGGCGGCCTCGCGCGCGAGCTGCTCCTCGCTGGCGCGGAGGTCCGCGGCGGCGCGGTTCATCGAGTGGGCGAGCACCGCCAGCTCGTCGGAGGTGGAGACCTTCACCCGGGCGTCGAAGCGGCGCTCGGCGAGCTGACGCGCGTAGTCGGTGAGCCGGCGGAGCGGCGCGCTGATGCGCCTCGCCATCAGCAGGCCGAGGAGCAGCGCGGTGACGATCGCGATCGCCACCACCAGGAAGACGATGCGCGTCATGCGGGAGATCGACGCGTAGGCGATCGACTGCGGGACCTGCGCGATCGCGGTCCACGGCTGGGTGGTGAGCCCGACCGCCGAGCCCAGCATCGGCGCGCCGTCCGCGGCCTCGTACTCGCCCGACTGGCTGAAGCGCGGCCCGAGCAGCGCCGGGTCCACGTCCCGGAGGATGCCCTGATCCTGCGCGCTCGAGAGGCTGATCGCTCGCTCGCGATCGGCGTGGGCCACCGTGCGGAGGTCGCGGTCGACGAGGAGCAGCGCGTCGTCGATGCCGTTGAAGTGCCCGTCGGCCAGCCGCTCCACCCGCCGCTGCACGTCCTCGAGATCGACGAGGCTCAGCACGTAGCCGGTGGTGCGCTCGCCCACGCGGATCCGCACGGCGACCGGGACCCGCGGCTCGCCGCCGTGGAGCGCGACCGGGCCGGTGGCCGCGTGGAGCTGCTCGATCTGCGCGCGCATCGCCTCGGGCAGCGTCTCGGGGGGCTGGATGTGATCGAGCCCCTCCTCGGCGACGACCGCGACGCGGCGCCCCTCGACGTCGTAGAGCGCGACGTGATCGACCGCCTCCTGGCCGGTCACCATCGCGCGCAGCACCGTCATGCGCGTCCCGTCGTCGAGGGACGGGTCGGCGAAGAGCGAGCCCATCATGTCGAGCGCGTCCTGGGCGTCGACGATCTCCTGGTCGACGGTGCGCGTGATGTCCTCGAGGGCGAGGAGCTGCACCTCGCGGCTCAAGCTCTCGACCGCGTCGGCGTTCACGTCGATGAGGACGAATCCGACGATGGACAGCGGCGCCACCGCGAGCAGCGTGGCGAGCAGCCCGAGCTTCAGACCGATCGGGAAGCGCGTCTTCGGGGGCGGGCTCGCCTCGGTGTCGTCGGGCCGATCGGTCATGCGCGCCGTTCGTACCAGAACCCGGCGCCTTTGGCAGGGGTTCGGAGCGAACCCCGTTCAGTCTCCGCCGCTTGATTCGCCGCGGCGCCCCGACCACGCTGCCCGGTGATGCGCGCTTCGTACTTCGCTTCCTTCTTCATCGTCGCCTCGCTCGCCTCCACCGCCGCCGCCCAGGACGCCGACGGCGACGGAATCCCCGACGGGCGCGACCTCTGCGACCAGACGCCGGCCGGCGCGGCCATCGACCCCGCGGGCTGCGCCAGCGAGTGCGACGCGCAGGTGATCGGCGAGGACGCCTTCGCCCGGACCCTGCTGACCCAGGTCGGGCTCAACCGCCTCGGCGCGTTCGGCACCGTCGGCCCGGCGCCGATGGGCGAGGGCTACTTCCCGCGGCCCGGCGGCGCCCGGCGCAACCTCGGCTTCGTCGCCAACCCGGAGCGCAACGGCTGGACGAGCTACGACGGCGACTTCTTCTACCCGGGCACGCCCGAGGAGGGCTTCGGCCTCACCGTCGGCGGCGCCTCGTCGAACAACAACACGACCGGCATGACCGAGCAGATCCCGGGCGCGATCGTGAGCGCGGACTGCGTCGCCTCGGGGCTCGCGCCGGGCGGCCGCGGCGGGGCGCGCGTGATCTGGCGGGGCAACCACTCCTCCGGCCTCGAGATCGAGCAGGAGGTGGTGCTGCTGAACGAGGGGCTCTTCATCCTCTTCGAGATCCGGATCCGGAACCTCGGGGACGCCGACCTGACCGACGTCTACTACATGCGCAACGTCGACCCCGACAACAACTCGACCGACAGCTGCGGCGCGGTCACGCGCAACACCATCGTGCGGCAGCGCCCGCCGCTCGGGACCGGCGACCGCGCGCTCGTCTCGGCCGAGCAGGACCCGATGACCTCGCCCAGCTGCACCAACCAGACCTACCTGGCGCTGGCCGCGCGGGAGCCGACCTTCGCGGTGGTCGCGCACGGCGGCTTCTCCAACCGCTCGGCCGAGGCCATCTACAACGGCACCGCCCCGCTCACGAACACGCTGGGCGAGGTGCGCATGGCGGACGAGGCGATCGCGCTGGCCACGCGCTTCGACATCCGCGCGGGGGCCACCGTCCGCTTCGGCTACCTCTACGTGCTCAGCGACTCCGGCGTGGACGACGCGCTCCAGGCGCTGCTCGAGGACGCCGACGGTGACGGCGTCGCCGACGTCGACGACGTGGACGACGACGACGACGGGATCCCCGACGCGCTCGAGGTCTCGGGCTTCCCGGGCGATCCGGGGGACGACCAGGACGGCGACGGGATCCCGGACTGGCGCGACGCCGATCACGTCCCGGGCGGCTGCGCCTCGCGCGAGGTCTGCGATCCGCTCCCCGCCGCGATCGACTTCGACGGCGACGGCGTGCCCAACCACCTCGACCGGGACGCCGACGGCGACGGGCTGACGGACGCCCGCGAGTCGGGCGGCGTGGACGACGACGGCGACGGGCGGCCGGACGGCTGCGCCGCGGTCGACGCGACCGGCGCCTGCCAGACCGCGGGCGGGGCGTCGCTCCTCGTCGCGAGCGCGGCCGACACCGACGCCATGGACGGCCCGGACTTCCTGGACCTCGACGCGGACGGCGACGGGATCGACGACACGGTCGAGGCGTTCGACGAGGACGGCGACGGCTCGCTCTCCGGCACCGAGCGCGTGGCCGCGGGCGCCGACCACGACTTCGACGGCGTGGACGACGCCTTCGACCCGGACTGCGACGCGACCCTGTGCGACGCGGTCGGCGGCCCGGTCGTCGCGCCGCTCGCCGCGTTCCAGGACGCCGACGGCGACGGCGTGGGCGACTGGCTCGAGGGCTGCGGCGACGCCTACGTGGCCGGCGCCGAGGCCTGCGACGAGGGCGGAGCGACCGCCACCTGCTCGGCGGCCTGCCTCTTCGGGCCCGGCCAGCCCTGCGAGGACAACGGCCAGTGCGGCTCGCTCCTCTGCGACGCCGACATGACCTGCGCGACCTGCAGCGACGGCGGCGACGGCGAGGACCCGGGCTGCGGCCCGGAGACGCCGGTCTGCGTGGAGGACGGAGGCCGCCGCTGCGCGGTCTGCGCCGACACCGGCGACGACGTCGACGAGGGCTGCGACGCCGATCGCCCGGACTGCGTCGACGACGCCTGCCAGCCCCGCGCCCCGGGCGACGACGCCGGCCCGATGACCGACGCCGGCGCGCCCGACGGAGGCCTCGACGCCGGCGCCACCGCCGGCCGCCCCGCAGGCTCCGGCATCTCCTGCGACTGCGCGGTCGCCCGTCACCCGCGAGGCGACGACCGCCCGGCCCTCTGGCTGCTCGCGCTCCTCGGCCTCTGCGTCTGGCGCCGCTCAGTCAGCCGCTAGAGCAGACAGGCGGGTCCGGGCGGAGGCGGCGCGGAGGTCGTCCGGGTGGGCGGCGAGGAAGGCCTCGAGGGCCCGGCGCTCGTCGCGGGCCCGGCCGAGGCGGCGCAGGGAGCGGGCGACGCCGTAGCGGGCCTGCGCGGCGAGGCTCCCTCGGGGGCGCGCGGCGAGGGCGGCCCGGTAGCTCGCGAGGGCGCGGGCCGGACGGTCGGTGTGGGTGAGCTGGAGGTCGGCGGCGGCGAGCCTCGCCGCGTAGGCCTGCTCGCTCGACGGGAAGCGGCGCGCGACCGCGAGGTAGGCGCGCTCGGCCGCGCTCCAGCGGCGGTCCCTCCGGAGCGCGTTGGCCGCGGCGAGCCCGTCGGCAGGCGTGCTCGGCTCGGAGCTGCGCGGCTCGGAGGTGCGCGGCTCGGACGTGCGCGCGCGCGGGCGGGGCGCGACCTCCTCTTCGTGCGCGACCGGCTCCGGCTCCACGGGGGTCGGCTCCACCTCGAGCGGCTGCAGCTCGGGCGGCTGCAGGTCCGTCGCGGGGCGCGGTGGCGGCGCCTCCGGGGATCGCGGTCGCGCGGTGGGCGCCTCCTCCTCCTCTGCTGGCGCCTCGCGCGACGACCACACGATCGCCGAGGCCATCGCGCCGCCGCAGACCAGCGCCGCGGCCACCAGCAGCACCGCGGCCCGGGCGCGTCGTCGCCGGGTCGCGGCAGCCTTCGGGGGCGCGGCCGCCGCCGGCTCCTCCGCGCGCGCCGCGGCGAGGATCGCCTGGGCCATCGCGCGGCGCTTGGCGGTCGACAGGGGCGCGGCCGGGCCTCCATCCTCGAGCTCGACGTGGAGGGAGCGGAAGAGCGGCTCGGGCGGCTCGGTCATCGCGAGCCCTCCAGGTGCCGCAGCTTCTTCAGGCCGAGCCGGAGGCGGCTGCGCACCGTCTCGACCGGGGCCTCGAGCTCCTCGGCGATCTCGGGCACGGTCATGCCCGCGACGTGATGGAGCACCAGCGCCAGCCGCTGCTCGTCGGGGAGCTTCTCCAGGAGCGCGACCGCGCGGCGGTGCTCGAGGTAGGTGTCGGGGAGCCGCGAGACGTCGGCCACGAGGTCCAGGTGCGGCTCGGCCGCGCGCGGGGCCAGGCTCTCCCTCCGCCGCCGCTTTCGCACCCAGTCGAGCGTGACCCGCGTGACCACGGAGCGGAGCCAGGTGGAGAAGGCGCTCTCGCCGCGGAAGCTCGGCAGCCGACGCAGCACGGTGACGAGCGCGTCCTGGGCGATGTCGTCGACGTCGGCGTCGCCGCGCACGAGGTAGCGGACCAGGTTCCGGACCCGCGGCAGGGTGGAGACGACCAGCTCCTCCTGCGCCGTCGCGTCCCCTCCGGCGGCGGACAGCGCCAGCGCGGTCAGGGGATCGGTCGACGGCAGGGTCTGCATCGCGAGGCTCGGCAGCACGGTCACGCTCCAGGACATCGGTGTCACGAGCGCGCCGATCGGGTCACGGTAACATCCGGACCCCCAGCCCGAGCCGCGGCTGCGCGCTCCAGAGCGCCCGCTCGCCGCCCTCACCCGCGTAGGCGAACACCACGGGCGACGGCACCAGGTCGAGGGTGAACGCCAGCTCCAGCTCCACGCGATCGCCCGGGCGCCAGCGGGCCGAGAGCCGGGGCCCGAGCCGGAGCGACGCCGTCCAGGCGGGGGGCGTGGACGCGATCCCGGGCTGGAGCGGCTCGGTGCTTCGATGCACGAGCCCGACGCCGACGGACGCGCCGGCGCCGAGGTGGACGCCCTCGACCGGCTCGCCCTCCACCGACGCGTAGCCGTCGAGGCCGTGGTGGGTGAGGTGCAGGCGGGTCCGGGCGTCCTCGCTCTCGCTCGGCAGGCCGAAGCCGAGCCGCGCGCCGAAGCGCAGGAGCTCGATCTCGAGGTCGAAGGCGAGCTCGACGCCCCGCTGCCCGAACGTCGTCTGGCCGTCGACCGCGCCCCACACCCCGACCGCGATCGCGGGCTGCACGGCCGGCGCCGGCGCCGCGGGCTCGGTCGGCGGCGCGGGCGGTGGCGGCGGTGCAGGCGGGGCCGGGCGCACGCCGAGGGTCCCGCCTTCGGCCAGCGCCAGCAGGGTCGCCCGCACGTAGAGGGCCGCCTCCTCGAGCAGCGCCGAGCGCGCGCCGCCGCGCCCCGCCGCGCGGAGGCTCCGTCGCAGGCTCGTCCGGCGCCCCGGCACCGTGACGACGACGGTGAGCTCGGGCGCGGGGCCGTCGAGGCTCGTCACCCCCTCCACGCGGAGCACGACGTCGTGCCGACCCTCGGCGTCGGCGCCGACCGAGAGCTCCACGTCCACGTCGCTCAGCTGACCGCGCAGCCGCTCGAGGAGCGGGTCGAGATCTCCGCCGTCGACGATCCTCACCCGGAGCGCGTGGGGCTGCGCGTGCGCGGGCGACGCGCTCAGCAGGATCAGACACGCGAGGGCGCCCCGGGCCATGCGGCGAGGGTGTCGAGGAAGGCGCTCGGGGAGCAAGTCGGAATTCCGTGACCCGGTCTCACGAGTCGCGACACTCACGGGACATGTACACCGAGCGCGCACCCCTCCTCGCCGCGATCACCGCGGCCGTCCTCCTCACGGCCTGCGGCGGCACCGACGTGGTCGCGACCGCCGACGGGAGCGTCCCGTCGCCCACCGACGGGAGCGTGACCCCCACCGACGCGACCCCCACGCCCAGCGAGCCGCGCGAGGCCTACTGCTCCGGGACGGGGCCCGCGCTCACCCTGCCGAGCCCCTCGGGGACGCTGTGCGCGGGCGAGGTGGCCGAGCGGATCTTCCGCTACGCGGTGTGCGCCTGCGAGTCGTTCGAGCCGACGGGGGACTTCCGGACCGACTCGTTCGACAGCGACGGCGGCGGCATGACGGTGGACTCGGGCGGGCCGGTGGGCACGAACGGGAGCTTCGGCAGCTCGAGCTCGACCCTGGACATCGGCGGCACGCTAACCTCGGCCGGGCCGACCGTCCGCCTCACCGGGACGGGCTCCCGCATCGGCGGCGACCTCCGCGCGGCGGGCGACGTGTCGATCACGGGCTCGGGCACGGTGGCGCGCGACGCGGTCGTGGCCGGTGACTTCGCCGGGATCGGCGACGTGCGCGTCGCGCGGGATCTCCACCAGCCCGCGGGCGCCAGCATGTCGGGGGTGACCGTCGGCGGCGCGACCGTCGAGGCGCCGGTCGAGATCGCGCCGCCCTGTCAGTGCGGAGACGACGTGCTCGACATCGACGCCATCGTCGCCGCGGCCCGGACCGACAACCACAACGCCGACGTGGACCTCGCGGCCGACGCCTACACGGACCTGGTCAGCACGAACGTCATCGAGCTCCCCTGCGGGCGCTTCTACCTCGACGGCATCGGCGGGGCGGGCGACCTGACCCTCCAGGTGAACGGCCGCACCGCGCTCTACATCGGCGGTGACCTGAGGGTGTCCGGGAGCCTGAACGTGGAGCTCGGCCCGGAGGGAGAGCTCGACGTCTTCGTCGCCGGCACCCTCGACGGCACCGGCTCGATGAGCTTCGGCGATCCGATGCGCCCCGCGGCGACCCGCGTCTACGTCGGCGGGAGCGGCGAGGTCTCGCTACAGGGCGGCTCCGCCTTCGTGGGCAACCTCTACGCGCCGCGCGCGCCGATCTCGATCGCCGGTTCGAGCGACATCTACGGCTCGGTGTTCGGCCGCCGCATCGACTCCGCCGGCTCGCTCGGCGTGCACTACGACCGCGCCATCCTCGAGGTCGGCGAGGACTGCCCCGACACCCCGCCGCCGACCTGCGACACCTGTGGCGACTGCCCCGGCGGCTACACCTGCGGCGAGGACGGCGCCTGCGGCACCCGCTGCGAGAGCGACGCCGACTGCTGCGACCCGCTCACCTGCGACGAGCCCACCGGCGTCTGCACGTCGATCCTGATCTAGCCGCGCGCTGCTAGGGCACCGCCCGCGAGACTTCGAAGAGGCCCGACTCGCTGTACGCCTCCCAGCACACGACCGGGAGGCCGTCCGAGCCGCCGGTGAGGTGCGGTAGGGTGCCTCCACCAGACACGGCTCCGACCGGCGAGATCGCCCAGACGTCGCCTTCGAGCCGCGCCGTCGAGATGTGGTCCTCGCGCCAGGCGATGAACACCTCGCCGCGGTTCGACACCCAGGGCACGACCCAGCGCGCCCTACGAGTCGGGAGGGGGCTGTCCACCAGCACGAATCCCGCGTCCGCGTCCCGGTGACGCGCGACCAGGATCTCCTGCAGGTCCAAGCCCCGACTCCAGGCCACGTAGACCGCGTCGGGCCCTACGGCGATCCCTGGATGATCGACCTCGTCGGAGCCGAAGACGCCGAGGTGGCGCCAGGTGCCGTCCGCCCGCAGCTCGAAGGCCGAGAGACCGCCGAGGACCACGACTCGCCCGTCGCACGCCACGCCGAGGGGCCGCGAGGTCGGAGGCGGGACGTCTGGGAGGGGCTCGCCGAGCGGCTCCCATCGCCCTCCATTCAGCTCGTACAGCTGCGCGGTCTCGTCTCTGCGGCCCACGGCCACCGGCCACCCACGTGGTCCGTCCTCGAGGGCCATCAGCTCGACCCCCTCACCCGGTGCGGCGAGCTCGGTCCACGTCTCGTCGGCGACGCGGAACATGGCGCCGCCCAGGAGCAGCACGTAGAGGGCGCGGTGGGTCGAGGCGATCCCCACGGGCACGGAGACGGGTCCGTCGATCGGCGGCGCGACCGGCTCCCACCGCCGGTCCACCAGACGCGAGAGAGAGGTGCGCTCACGCGAGCCGGGAGTCCCGTCCGCTACGTAGTGCATCCCAGCGACGAAGAGGGTGCCGTCGCGACCGACGTACGCGCGACAGCCGTGAGAGGAGAGCCCGGGGACCTCGGGACCCGGGATCGCCGGGAACCGAAGCGGCGGCGTCTCTCCGACCTCACAGGTACGCGCGGGCGGCGGCTGCTCCACCGACTCGGCGCACCCGCCGAGCGCGAGCCACCCCACGATCAGCCACCCCCAGCGCATGACCACACGATCGTAGCATATCCATCGAAGTTCACGGGGCGAGCAGATCGATCGCCTCGCGGCAGGCGGCGCTCGTCTCGTAGACGCCGGTGGGCGCGAACTCGGCCGACCAGTTCTCGCCCCAGGTGCCGCGGATGCGCAGGGTGTGCTCCGCCCGAGCCTCGACGCCGGCGAACCAGCGCATGGTGTCGACGCACGCGGCCTCGGGATCGAACGCCGGATCGTCCTCGTCGCACGGCGGCACCATGCCGGGCGACGAGGGGAGCGACGCGCCGTAGTCGCCGACGTCGGGGTCGCTGAACCGGCACGCCTGCCGGGTGAAGTTGCCCACCGTCTGACAGCCGATGCTCGCGCCGTCCGCGTTCGCCTCCTCGAGCAGCCCGAGGACGCCGTAGGTCTCGGGCCCCGTGCCGGTGCCCGCCCAGAAGCGCTCGGCGCAGTTCCAGATGGCCACGCCGGTGCGCCGCAGACCGTAGGTGTCACGGCTGTAGCGGTAGAGATCGAGCGGCGTCTCGCAGTCGGGGCTCTCGCCCGACCAGATGCAGTGACCGGCCTCGAACACCACCGGGACGTCGAAGGCCTGCTGGTGGATGTCCATCACCCGGCGGTATGCGCCCCGGAAGACGTCGTCGCCGGGGTACGGGAAGTCGGAGCGCTCGACCCGGAAGTGCAGCTCCGCGCCGTTGGTCATGGTGGTGGTCGTGAAGTAGACGGCCTCGAGCGCGGCGTGGTCGCGGACGCGGGGGCCGATCACGTCGACGAGCGCGGCGCGCAGATCCGCCTGGTAGCTCGGATCCCATGGCAGGCAGAGGCGCCCGCCGAAGCGCGTGGTGGACAGCTCGTAGGTCTCGCAGCGCGCGAGCCACGCGTCGGGCAGGTTGGTCCCCTGGTTGATCACCACGAGCGCGCGATGCCCGCGCGCGGTGACCGCGTCCAGGTTGGCGGCGATGGTGTCGGCGAGCGCGTCGATGTCGTCGCCGCAGAGGTCCATCGAGAACTTGAGGAGCGGGCCGTCCGGCGACTGCCAGCGCGCGAGCCCGCCGCACTCGCGCACCGCCGCGGTGGACTCGAAGCGGCCGCGGATCACCTCGGGCGTGGCCGTGCCCGCGTCGGGCGTGGTCGTACCCGCGTCGTCCGACCCCGCGTCACGCTCGCTCGCGCCCCCGTCTTCGCCCGGAGGCGTGGCCGCGTCGATCGGAGGCGGGCCGCCGTCGGTGGGGGACTCGGAGTCGCAGGCGGCGACGACGAGCAGCGCGAGGAGCGGGAGCAGGGTGCGGGACGTCTCGGTGTTCATGGGGGCCTGCGCTAGGTCACTCGTACCGGATGACGAACTCGGTCGAGGTCTCGGCGACCGAGGGGGGATCGATGCGGACGCGCTTGCCGCCCGCGAGCTCGGCGGCCGCGCGGAAGGCGCCGCGGAACCCGATGGCCACCGACTCCTCGTGCAGGTGCGGCGGGTACTGCGTCTGCAGGTGCACGTAGCCGGGGCGGCGGTCGAGCACCTCGATCGACGTGCCGCGCCGCATGCGCGCCCAGCGGCCACCGATGTGCCGGAAGAGCCGGTCCGGGGACACGAGCAGGAAGACCGCGCGGTAGAGGCGGTTGGAGAGCAGCCGCTTGTTGCGCTCGTAGGACCAGCTCTCGTACGCGCCGTCGCCCACGCCGGGCGCGAAGAAGTGATCTCGGATCGCGAGCAGGTAGACCATCGCCGCGGCCTCGGGGATCCAGGCGGAGACCGGCGGCGGGTTCCGCGCGAGGTCGACCACCGCCGGGGGCAGCTCGCTCAGCAGCTCGTCCGGGAGCGGGTTCTCGTCCATGTGGTTGACGAAGACCGCCGCCTTCAGCTGGCACTCCGGATACGACGCGGGCCCGTCCGGGAGACGCTCGAGGTAGGCCTGAACCGAGGGGAACGCGGACACGTACGGAAGTATACGGCGGTAAGGCGAAGGCTCGAATGGGCGCTAGGCTCGCTCGATGATTCGCTACGAGCCCCATCCGCGCTGGCTGCCCGACATCGTCCGCCTCCCCCTGAGCTACGCCCTCGTCCGCGCGGTGCGCGGCACCCTGGGCATGGGCCTCTACGCCGGCCTGCTCGTCTACCTGCTCGAGATGCAGGTGCACCTCGAGCTCCCGCACGGCGCGCTCGCCTTCAGCGCCCTGGGCGGCGTGGTGAGCCTCGCGCTCGCCTTCCGCGTGAACAACGCGTACGCGCGGTGGTGGGAGGCGCGTCAGCACTGGGGGCTGCTGGTGAACCACTCCCGCAACCTCGCCGCGCTCGGCCGCACGCTCTGGGCGCCCGACGACGAGGCCGGCCGCGCGCGCCTCGCCGGACTGATCGGAGACTTCGCCGTCGGCCTCTCGCTGCACCTCCGCGGGGAGCTGACGCCGGCCGAGCTGCCGAGCCTGACCGACGCGGAGCGCGAGGAGGCGGCAACCCGAGACCACCCGATGTCGTTCGTGAGCCAGCTGCTCTGGACGGAGGCGGAGCGGCGCCGGGCCGACGGACAGCTCGACACCGCGCAGCTGCTGACCCTCCAGCCGCACCTCCGCGCTCCCCTCGACGTGCTCGGCGCGTGCGAGCGGATCCGGAGCACGCCGATCCCCTTCGCCGTCACCTCGGCCGCGCGCCTCTTCCTGCTGCTCTTCGCGCTCTTCGTTCCGATCGGGCTGCACGGCGAGTTCCGGTGGGCGGCGATCCCGGTCGGCATGGCCGCGTACTTTGCGGTGGCGGTGATGGACGTGCTGGCGGCCGAGCTCGAGAACCCGTTCGGCACCGACTGCAACGACCTGCCCACCCGCTCGATCGCCGAGATGATCCGGCGGCAGGCGCACGAGATCCTCGGCGTGGAGCGCGACGGCCCCGCCGACACCCAGCCGGCGAAGCCCGCGCTCTACGCCAAGATCCGCTGACGCCGGCTCAAGAGGTGGCAAACAATTGCGCGGGGGCTGCCCGAGCCCGCTTCCACGACGACCGACCCGAGACGACGGCAGGCGACGAGCGCAGCGAGGTCGCCGAACGTGCCCTCCCCCGCGGCTTCGATCCCGCGGCAGCGGGCGGCCAGCTCGCGCGCAGCGCGAGCGCGAGCCGCAGGGCCCCCAGCGCCCCGTCGCTGGGGTCGCGGCGCGAGCGCGAAGCGCGAAGCGCCCGCGGAGTCGGGAGGGGGGCCCCATTGGCGCTTTGCCCAATGGGGGGAGGGTTTGCACCAAACCCTCCAGCAAGCTCAGCTCGCCAGGTAGCGGTGGAGCCCGGAGATCACGACCGAGCCCTCGCCGACGCTGGAGGCGACCCGCTTGACCGAGCCGGCGCGCACGTCGCCGACGGCCACGATGCCGGGGCGGCTGGTCCCGAAGAGCAGCGGGCTGTCGGGCGGCGTGATCACGAAGCCGCGCTCGTCGAGCTCCACGCATCCGTCGAGCCACTCGGTGTTGGGGCGCGCGCCGATCATCACGAAGACGTTCCGCACGCATCGCCGCTCGCGCCCGCCTCCCCGCGACGCCCAGGTGACCTCGCTGAGGAACTCGTCGCCGTGCAGCGCCTCGATCTCCGAGTGATAGGCGAGCTCGATCTTGTCGCTCGCCTCGAGCCGCCCGATCAGGTAGTCGCTCATGCTCTCCGCGAGGGTGCCGCTGCGGATCAGCATGTACACGCGCTTCGCGTGCCGTGAGAGGAAGACGGCGGCCTGCCCGGCCGAGTTGCCGCCGCCGACGACGATCACCTCCTCCTCGCGGCAGAGATCGGCCTCCATCGCGGTCGCGGCGTAGTGGATGCCGCGACGCTCGAAGTGGGCGTAGCCCTCGAGCGCGAGCTTCCGGTAGGTCGCGCCGGTGGCCACCACCACGGAGCGCGCCAGCAGCTCCTCGCCCCCCTCGACCACCAGCCGGAAGGTGCGGCTCTCCTCCTCGCATCGCAGGCCGACGACCGGGCGAGAGATGACCAGCCGGGCGCCGAACTTCTGCGCCTGCACCTGCGCGCGGCCCGCGAGCGCCTGGCCCGAGATGCCGGTGGGGAAGCCCAGGTAGTTCTCGATGCGCGAGCTCGTCCCCGCCTGACCGCCGGGCGCCATCGACTCGACGACCACGGTGTCGAGCCCCTCGGAGGCGGCGTAGACCGCGGCCGCGAGCCCGGCCGGTCCCGCGCCCACCACCGCGACGTCGTGCACGTGCCCCGGCTCGATGCACTCGGTGAGCCCGAGGACGTCGGCCAGCGCGGCGCGGCTCGGGTTCGAGAGCA
This sequence comes from Myxococcota bacterium, assembly GCA_036149055.1. Classification (GTDB taxonomy): domain Bacteria; phylum Myxococcota_A; class Polyangia; order Polyangiales; family Sandaracinaceae; genus JAVJQK01. The sequence continues at coordinate 19,369 of JAYZQJ010000128.1, forward strand.
CCTCGCCGCCGGGGAGCAGCACCGCCGGGTGCTGGCACTTCGGGGGCAGCTCGCCCTCGTAGCGCTCGGGGTCGATCAGCTCGCGCGGGTAGCCGTTCCGCTCGAGGAACCGGGCGAGGTCGAGGGTGGCGGCGTCGCGCGGGTGCCCGACGAGGGTGACCCCACCCTGCGCGTGCCCGATCAGCGCGACCCGCCGGAGGATCAGGGCGCGGGTGATGAGCTCGCCGATGTCGGGCTCGGCGTTCATCAGCCGCTTGAACGCGACGCGGTCGAGCCGCGCCACCCGGGTGGGCTCGGCCGCCCGCCCGTTCACCAGCGTCTGGCGGTCGTTGAAGAGATCGAGCTCGCCGCTGAACTGCGCCGGCCCGTGCGTGGTCACCACCCGGTCGCCGTGCTCCACGATCTCGAGCGCGCCCTCGAGCACCAGGTAGAACGGGACCCGTCGGTCCCCACGCCGGAAGATCACCTCGCCGGCCTCGAAGGTCACCTCCTCGCCGAGCGCGCGGACCCGCGCGACCTGCGCCGCGCTCAAGGTGGGGAACGTCTGCTCGAGGCGCCGCCAGGGATCGCTCGGCTCGAGCTTCGACGGATCACTGTCCAGCGCGTCATCGGAGGGTCCGGCCATGCGCCCATCTCAGCGCACCTCGACCGCCCCGTCCACGCGAGGGAGACCGCCCCTCAGCGCCCGTATACCTGGAGCGGTGCCCTCGCCGTCTCACGTACGCCGGATCGCGGCCGCGCTCGTCTTCGCCCTCGCCACCCTCGCGGCGGCCGGCGGAGAGGCGCGCGTCCCCGTCTCGCCGGAGGGCCGCGCGCTCCAGAGGCAGCTGCGCCGATGCTGGGCGCACGCCACGGCCGAGACCACCCCGCCCCTCCCCGTGCGCTACGAGGTCGTCGTCGTCCTCCGCGACGGCCGCGTGACCACCGTCGACATCGAGGGCCCCGACGTCGGCGACCTGAAGCCCTGCTGGCGCCGCGCCCTGCGCCGCCACCCCTGGCCCGCCGCCGACGCCCGCGTCGCCTTCCCCCTGATCTTCACCCGCCGAGTCCTCGCGGAGTGAAGGCGCGAGGCGCTCGACGTCGGGACGAAGCCGCCGTCGAGCGCGCTCGCCGATCCTACTTCTTGGAGCCCTTGGCCAGGGCGGCGGGCTGGCGCTCCTGCTTCGCCTTGGCCTTCGCCGCCTTCTCCTGCTTGCCGGCGCTCTTCTGGCTCTTCGCTCGCTGCTTGGACTTCGGGGACTTGTCGCCCATGTGAGACCTCGCTGACGACGGCACGTGCCGTCCCGAACAGAGTCCTCCCGGCCGGCGCGCGCGGCAACCGCAAACCGACTTCGGCCCGACTACTCGGGGAGATAGCAGCGGAGGGGCGAGGTCGAGGCGGCGAGCAGCTCGGTGACGAGATCGGTCACCCGGAAGGCCTTGTCGGGCGGGAAGTGAGTGAGGTCGCCCTCCTCCGCGTAGAGGCGGAGCGTCTCGGCCTCGCCCAGCCGGTCGAAGACCTGGAAGCTGTGCTCCTCGAGGTCGAGGAAGGCGACCTCGTGGTCGAGCGCGACCCGGCGCGCCGCGGCCGGGTACTCGCCATGGGTGCGCCGCAGGGCGCCGTCGCTGCCGAAGACCATGCGGCTGACCGAGGTGATCAGGATCGGGGTCGCGCCGGCGGCGCGGATCTCGGAGATGTAGCGCTCGAGGTAGTCGCGGTAGGTCCCCTCGTAGTCCGGCGCGGTGCCCGGATCGGTCGCGCGGTAGGCCTCGGACTTCGCGTCGTTGTGGCCGAACTGGATGAGCACGTAGTCGCCCGGCGCGAGCGCGGCGCGCACGGCGTCGAAGCGGCCGCCGTCGTAGAACGACTTGCTGCTCGTGCCGCCGACCGCGGCGTTGGTCACGGTGACGCCGGTGAGGCGCTCCTCGAGGAAGTCTCCCCAGCCGGAGCCGCTCGCCACCGTCGAGTCGCCGATGAGGTAGACGTGCGTCGGCGGGGTCGGCCCGCACGCCGGCGGAGGCGGCGGCTCCTCGGCGGTGCACACGCAGTGATCCGACATGTGCCCGGTGTCGCCGCAGTCGAGGGTCTCGCCGCCCTCGAGCGGATCGCAGGTGCCGTCCGCGTCGTCGTAGCTCTCCGCGCAGAACATCCCGAGCGCGGCGCACGCCTCGCGGCAGCCGGTCCCGTCCTCGAAGACCAGCTCGCAGCGGTCCGCGTCGTCGCCGCAGTGGGTCCAGCCCCGCGCCTCGACCGCCTCGGCGCAGGCCACGGGCGGCGGCCCTCCGTCCTCCTCGCCGCCGTCCCGTCCGTCCCCGCCGGCGTCGCTCGGCGGCGCGGCGTCGATCGACGCGGCGTCGGCGGCCGCGGCGTCGGCGCCCGGGTCGGCGGGAGACCCGCAGCCCCACCCCGCGGCGGTGAGAAGCAGGAGCGCAGCCAGGCGAGACGGAGACGAGCGCTTCACGCGACGACGATGAACGCCGCCGCCCGTTGAACGCAAATCGGGAATCGATCAGCGTATGAACGCGACTCGGCCGCCTTCGGCGTGCTTCAAGCGCCGCATGGAGTCTCTCCGCTTGCTGGCCAGCGTCAGCCGCCTCCACATCGTCGCCATCGCCACCCTCGGGACCTTCACCTTCGGCTGGCTCTTCACCGGCGACTACCCCTGGCTGCTGGCCGGCGTCTGCGCGCTGGACTGGTTCATCGTCAATCTCCTGAACCGCGTCGTGGACCTCGAGGAGGACAAGGTGAACCGGATCACCGGCGTCGCCTTCGTCGACCGGAACCGGCGCGCCATCGTGGTCGCCGGCTTCGCGCTGCTCGTCGCGTCGCTCGTCCTGGTCGCGCTGATCCACCCGGAGCTGACGCTGCTGCGCGTCGCCTATCACTCGCTCGGGCTCGCCTACAACTGGCCGATCCTCCCGGGCCGTCGCCGCATCAAGCAGCTCTACTTCTTCAAGAACACGGCGAGCGCGGCCGGCTTCGTCATCACCGTCTTCCTCTACCCGCTGTCCCTCGCCGGCTGGGGCGCCGACCCCGCGCAGCTCGCGCCCGGCATCGGCGCCGCGACCATCTGGGTCACCGTCGCCTACTTCGTGCTCTTCGAGCTCTCCTACGAGGTCATCTACGACCTGCGCGACGAGGAGGGGGATCGCGCGGCGAACGTGCTGACCTACCCGGTGGTGCACGGCGCGAAGGGCGCGATGCGGATCATCGACGGGCTCATCTTCGTCAGCGCGGCCATCCTCGCCGCCGGGTACGCGACCGGCGTGGTGCCCTGGCGCATCTTCGTGATGATCGTCGCGCCCTTCCTCAACCTCGCCTTCTACAAGCGCGCCGTGAAGCGGGGCATCACCTCGGCCGACTGCGTGACCTTGACCTGGGTCGGGGCCGCGCTCCTGCTCTGCTACCACCTCTGGGTCGTCGCGGGCCTGCCCGGGGTGGGCGCGTGATCGCGATCGAGCTGATCAGCCTCGCCATCGTCGGCAGCTACGTGGTGGTGCGGGCGCGGATGGATGCGGAGCCCTCCGCCTTCCTCGGGCGCCTCGCGATCCTCATGGCCGCGAGCTGGGCGGCGGAGAACACCGTCATCCACGCCTACGGCTTCTACGCCTACTCGCCCGAGTGGAGCGTGTTCGTCGACCGGGTGCCGCTGCTCGTCATCACCATCTGGCCGATGGTCATCCACAGCGCGTGGGATCTCGCCGAGCGCCTGACCTCGCGCCGCGATCGGGCGCCGCTCGTCGCCGCGCTCCTCGTGCTGGCGGACGCCTCGCTGATCGAGCCGATCGCGGTGCGCGCCGGCCTCTGGCACTGGACCGAGCCGGGGCTGTTCGAGGTGCCGCCGATCGGCATCCTCGGCTGGGCGCTCTTCGCCTGGGCGTGCCTCTTCGTCTTCCACCGCATGCGGGCGCCGTGGGCCCTGCCGATCGCGCCCGCGCTGACCCACCCGATGTTGCTCGGGCTCTGGTGGGCGCTCTTCCGCTGGATCAACGGCGCCGTCCCGCCCTGGCCGGTGGTCGCGCTCGCGGCCGGCCTCTCCCTCTGGCTCGCCCTCTCCGCCCACCGCCGCCGCGCCGGCGCGAACATCCCCCTCCGCGAGCTGATGCTGCGCGTCCCCGCCGCCGCCTTCTTCTTCGTGCTCCTCGCCGTGCACGGCCGAGACGAGCCCGCGCTCGTGGCCTACGCGGTGACCTTCGCCCCGCCCTACCTCGTGCTCACCGCGAACGCGGCCCGAAACTAGCGGAAGGCCGCCCACAGCGCCCAGACGCCGGCGACGAGCGCGAAGAGTCCCACCGCGCCGTGGCCGGGCTTCCCAGCGGTGCGCCCGAACGCGGCGCCCGCGAGGATACCGGCGATGCCGCCGACGATGGCGATGACACCGGCCGGCGCGCGGACATAGTCGATCCCGTTCACGCGCACGCTGAAGACGAGCGCGAGGACCGCCGCGACGACGCCGACGGTGAGCAGGCTCGAGAGCACCTTCCGGATCCTCGGGTCGGCGGGCTGGCTCGCGACGTGGCACGCGGAACAGAGCGTGCCGGTCGCGAACGCGTCAGCGATCGTGGCGCCGCACGCGTCGCAGGTCGGAGCGGAGCTGGACATCCTCCGACCTCAACACGAACCGCGCCGCCCGTCGAGGCTGCGGCGCCGAGCAAGGCGGCCTCCAGCGTCTACACATGCCGTCGCACGATTTGACGCGGTACCCCGGACCGAGTAGCTTCATCCGGTCATCTGGATGATGGGATGATCTCTCTCGCCGACAGCACCAGCCTGCTGAGCCTGCTCGCGGACGCGACGCGGGTGCGGCTGCTCGCGCTGCTCCACGAGCAGGAGCTGAGCGTGGCCGAGCTGACGAAGATCACCGGGCTCAGCCAGTCGCGGGTGTCGACGCACCTCGGCAAGCTGCGGGAGGCGGGGCTGGTGTCGCCGCGGCCGCAGGGGGCGAGCACCCTCTACCGGGCTCACGCGGCCATGCCCGCGTCGGCGCGACGGCTCTGGGCGCTGGTGAAGGAGCAGGTGGCCGACTCGGTGCTCGAGACGGACGCCGAGCGCTGCGAGGCGCTGGTGCAGGCGCGCGAGGAGGCGTGGCCGGACGCGGTCGCCGGGCAGATGGAGCGGCACTACTCCCCGGGGCGCACCTGGGAGGCGACCGCGCGCGGCTTCCTCGGGCTGGCGACCTTCGGCGAGGTGCTCGACCTCGGCAGCGGCGACGGCACGCTGGCCGCTCTCATCGCGCCGCGGGCCGAGGGGGTGACGTGCGTGGACCGGAGCGAGAAGGTGCTCGCCGCGGCCGAGCGCCGGCTCGAGGGGCTGCCGGTGAGGTTCGTGCAGGCGGACTTCCACGAGCTGCCCTTCGAGGACGCGCGCTTCGACACCGTGATGCTCTTCAACGCGCTGACCTACGCCCACACGCCCGAGCGGGTGATCGAAGAGGCGGCGCGCGCGCTGCGGCCCGGGGGACACCTCGCGGTCGTGACCCTCGCGCTCCACGATCACGAGGCCATCACCCGCTCCTACGGACACCTCCGGCCGGGCTTCTCGCCCGACCAGCTCGAGCTCCTCCTGCGCGACGCCGGGTTGCGCGTGACCCAGTGCGAGGTCACCTCCCGCGAGCGCCGAAAGCCCTACTTCGAAGTCGTCACCGCCTTCGCACGGAAGCCCTCATGAACGAAAAGTCCGAGCAGCTCATCGACCTCCTCGACCAGCGCATCCTCGTCCTCGACGGCGCGATGGGCACGCTGATCCAGTCGCACTCCCCGGACGAGGCGGCCTACCGAGGCGACCGCTTCCGCGATCACCACATCGAGCTGAAGAACAACAGCGACGTGCTGGTGCTCACCCAGCCGGAGATGATCCAGTCGATCCACGCCCGCTTCCTCGAGGCGGGCGCCGACATCATCGAGACGAACACCTTCGCGGCGACCAAGGTCGCGCAGGCCGACTTCGCGCTCGAGGACACGGTCTACGAGCTGAACGTGCGCGGCACCCAGATCGCGCGCGAGGTCGCCGACGAGTTCACCCGCAAGGATCCGAAGAAGCCGCGCTTCGTCGCCGGCTCGATCGGCCCGATGAACCGGACCCTCTCGATCTCGCCGGACGTGAACGACCCGGGCTTCCGCGCGGTGAGCTTCGACGAGGTGCGCGACGCCTACGCCGAGCAGGTCCGCGGGCTCATCGAGGGCGGCGCCGATCTGCTGCTCGTCGAGACCATCTTCGACACCCTCAACGCCAAGGCGGCGCTGATGGCGATCGACCAGGTGGAGCGCGAGGACGGCGTGCGCCTGCCGCTGATGATCTCGGTGACCATCACCGACCGCAGCGGCCGCACCCTGAGCGGGCAGACGGTCGACGCGTTCTGGATCAGCGTGGCTCACGCCAAGCCGATGAGCGTGGGCATCAACTGCGCGCTCGGCGGCCGCGAGATGCGCCCGTTCCTGAGCGAGCTGTCGAAGATCGCCGAGACCCGGATCAGCGTCTACCCGAACGCCGGCCTGCCGAACGCCTTCGGCGAGTACGACGAGGCGCCGGAGACGACCGCGAGCATCATCCGGGGCTTCGCCGACGAGGGCATGATCAACATCGCCGGCGGCTGCTGCGGCACCCAGCCCGAGCACATCGCCGCCATCGCGAAGGCGGTCTCCGGCCTGCCCGGCCGGAAGGTCCCGGAGAAGCCGCACTACTCGCGCTTCAGCGGGCTCGAGCCGCTCGAGATCCGCCCCGACGCCAACTTCCAGATGGTCGGCGAGCGCACCAACGTGACCGGCTCGCGCAAGTTCCTCCGGCTCATCAAGTCGGACGACTACGAGACCGCGCTCGAGGTGGCCCTCGACCAGGTGCGCGGCGGCGCGAACATCCTCGACGTCAACATGGACGAGGGCATGCTCGACTCCGAGGCGGCGATGGAGCGCTTCCTGAAGCTCATCGCGTCGGAGCCCGAGATCTCGCGCATCCCGATCATGATCGACAGCTCCAAGTGGTCGGTCATCGAGGCGGGGCTCAAGTGCGTGCAGGGCAAGGCGATCGTCAACTCGATCAGCCTCAAGGAGGGCGAGGCCGAGTTCATCGAGAGGGCGCGGCTCTGCCGGGCGTACGGCGCGGGCATGGTCGTGATGGCCTTCGACGAGGAGGGCCAGGCCGACACGATCGAGCGCAAGGTCTCGATCTGTCAGCGCGCCTACCGGGTGCTCACCGAGAAGGTCGGCGTGGACCCGACCGACATCATCTTCGACCCGAACATCTTCGCGGTGGCGACCGGGATCGAGGAGCACTCGAGGTACGCGATCGACTTCATCGAGGCGACCAAGCAGATCAAGGCGACCTGCCCCGGCGCCAAGATCTCTGGCGGCGTCTCGAACCTGAGCTTCAGCTTCCGCGGCAACGACGTGGTGCGCGAGGCGATGCACTCGGCCTTCCTGTTCCACGCCATCCGCGCCGGGATGGACATGGGCATCGTCAACGCGGGGCAGCTCGAGGTCTACGAGAACATCGAGCCCAAGCTGCTCGAGCTCGTCGAGGACGTGCTCTTCGATCGCCGCGAGGACGCGACCGAGCGCCTGGTCGACTACGCCGAGCAGGTGAAGGGCTCGGGCAAGAAGCGCGAGGTCGACCTGAGCTGGCGCGAGCAGCCGGTGGCGAAGCGGCTCGAGCACGCGCTCGTGAAGGGCATCGTCGACTACATCGAGGAGGACACCGAGGAGGCGCGCCAGATGTTCGAGCGGCCGCTCGAGGTCATCGAGGGCCCGCTGATGTCCGGCATGAGCGTGGTCGGCGATCTCTTCGGCGCGGGCAAGATGTTCCTGCCGCAGGTCGTCAAGAGCGCGCGCGTGATGAAGAAGGCGGTCGCCTACCTCTTCCCGTTCCTCGAGGCGGAGAAGGAGAAGATGGGCGCCGACGCGCAGCAGGGCGCGGGCAAGGTGCTCCTCGCCACCGTGAAGGGCGACGTGCACGACATCGGCAAGAACATCGTCGGCGTGGTGCTCGGCTGCAACAACTACGAGGTCATCGACCTCGGCGTCATGGTCCCGGCCGACAAGATCCTCGACGCCGCCGAGCAGGAGAAGGTCGACATGATCGGGCTCAGCGGGCTCATCACGCCGTCGCTCGACGAGATGGTGAACGTCGCCCGCGAGATGCAGCGCCGGGAGATGCATCTCCCGCTCCTGATCGGCGGCGCGACGACGAGCCGACAGCACACCGCGGTGAAGATCGCGCCGAGCTACCGTCAGCCGGTGGTGCACGTGCTCGACGCGTCGCGCGCGGTGAACACGGTCAGCGCCCTCCTCGACGACGCGCAGCGCGAGAAGCTGCAGGCCGAGAACCTGGAGGAGCAGGAGAAGCTCCGGAAGCTCCACGCGCGCGGCCCGGTCCGCCCGCTGGTGCCCTACGCGAAGGCGAACGAGAACCGGCCCGCGGTGGACTTCTCGTCGATCGAGGCGCCGCCGTTCGTGGGCCGGAAGATCATCGACGACGTCTCGCTCGCCGAGATCGCGGAGTACATCGACTGGACCTTCTTCTTCACCGCGTGGGAGCTGCGCGGGCGCTTCCCGGACATTCTCGAGCACCCGACCTACGGCAAGGCGGCGACCGAGCTCTTCGAGGCGGCGAAGCCGCTGCTGAAGCGCATCATCGACGAGGCGGTGATCGAGCCGCGCGGCGTGTACGGGTTCTGGCCGGCCTGGTCGGAGGGCAACGACATCGTGCTCTTCGAGGACGAGGCGCGGACGAAGGAGCTCGCGCGCTACCCGATGCTCCGCCAGCAGCGCGACAAGAAGGGCGACGAGGCGCATCTCTGCCTCGCCGACTACGTCGCGCCGAAGGAGAGCGGCCAGATGGACTGGGTCGGCGGCTTCGCCGTGACCTGCGGGGTCGGCGTGCAGAAGCTGGTGGCCGAGTTCGAGGCCGACCACGACGACTACCACGCGATCATGACCAAGGCGCTCGCCGACCGGCTCGCCGAGGCCTTCGCGGAGCTGCTCCACCACCGCGTGCGCAAGGCCTGGTACGCGGCGGACGAGGACCTCGACCAGGACGCGCTCCGGGCCGAGAAGTACCGCGGCATCCGCCCCGCGCTCGGCTACCCCGCCTGCCCCGATCACGACGACAAGCCGGCGCTCTTCGACCTGCTCGGCGCGCGCGAGGTCGGCATGGATCTGACCGAGTCGAACGCGATGGTCCCGGCGGCGAGCGTCAGCGGCCTCTACCTCGCGAACGAGGCGGCCCGGTACTTCTCGGTCGGCCGCGTCACCCGCGAGCAGATCGAGGACTACGCGAAGCGGCGCGGGGAGTCGGTCGAGGACGCCGAGCGCAAGCTCGCCGCCCACCTCGGCTACGACCCGACCGAGGCCGGGCGCGGCGCGGCCGCCTGAGGGTAGGCTTCGGCATGCTCACCGTCTTGCTGGACGTCGCGCCGCCGGGAGCCTTCGGGATCAGCCTCGGCGAGCTCATCATCATCGGCGGCATCTGCTGCGCCCTCGGCCTACCGACGATCGGGGGCGTCGGGCTCGCCATCTACCTGCTGAAGAAGAAGAAGAACGCCGAGGGCTGACCTCACCAGGGCGCGATCCAGAGCACCAGCAGGCCGAGGATCACGAGCCCCACCAGGATCGCGAGCACCAGCCCCGGCCGCTCGGGAGCTTCGACCGCTTCGGGCGGCGCGAGCACCAGATCGACGCGGGGCAGCTCGGCGCGCACGAGGCCGCGGCCGCGCGCAAAGGAGAGCGTGCGCTCGAGGGGCGGGCGGAGCTCGCGCTCGCGATAGTCGCGCGCGTCGGTCGAGACGAAGTGCTCGGTGACGCGCACGCGAAGCTCGTCGGCCTCGGCCGGGCTCTCCACGCGCCAGAGCTGGAGCACCTCGCTGCCGGGCAGGTGCACGAGCCGGGTCCCGCCCTGGGCGGCGTCGACGGCGAGCTGGAGCGCGGGGCTCGGCGCGGAGAGATCGAGGGCGCTGAGCTGCGCGGCGCCGTAGGCGTCGACGACGTAGAGGCGGTCGCCGTCCGGGGCGAGGTAGGTCACGCCGAGCAGGTCGTTGAAGTCCTCCTCGGCGTCGTCGATCCGGAGCGCGAACACCCGGGGCGCGACCTCCACCGGGCGCAGCTCGAGCGCGCCCTCCCCGCCTCGCCGCGCGTAGCGCCGGGGGCCGCCGGTCAGCTCGAACCAGCCCGGCGCGGACGGCTCGCCGAGGCGCGCCCGAGGCCGGCCGCCCGAGGCCTCGAGGGCCAGGATCTCGTCGCCGTCGCCCTGATAGACGCAGACGACCAGCCCCGCCTGCGCGACCGCGGTGAGCTCGGCCACCGCGCCGGTCCAGTCGTGCCAGAGCGACGCGGGGAAGAAGCCGTCCTCGGTCAGGACGAGGAGGTCGTCCTCGACCCGCGCCTCGCGCAGCAGCTCGACGATCAGGGGATCGAGCTCGTCGGCCAGCGCGTCCAGCGCCTCGCTCAGGGCCCCCGGGGCGAAGGAGAGGCAGCCGTGGATCACCTGTCGGTCGGACACGCGAGCCGAGGATATCAGAGCGCGGTCAACGCCAGCGCAGCTCGGCGACGCACGCGTCGTCGCCCGCGGAGACGCAGGCGACCCGCTCCACCTCGACGCCCTCGAGGCCCATCGTCTCGAAGAACGCGGCGACGGTGTGGCTCGCGATCAGGCAGAGGAGCGGGTGGTGGCCGGCCCAGTCGCGGGTGGAGGAGACGGCGCGCCGGGCCGCGTCGTCGACGGTGATCTCGCGGCTCCCGGTGGTGTGGACCTGCCGCCAGAGGCGCTGGATGTGGCGGGCGTAGAAGCCCGGCGACACGAGCTTGCGCACCAGGAACCGGTAGACCCCGTGGCGGACGCGCTCGACGGTGGCGGCCGCGATCTCCCGGGCGAGCGCCTCTCGCTCCTCGTCGCTCCGCCCCTCGGCCAGCGCGTCGAGCACCGCGTGCACGTGCTCGGCCGCGTACCACTCCGTAGCCAGCACCCCGAGCGCCGCGTCGTCGGGCGCGAACGGGTGACCGTCGGGCAGCCCCGCGATCAGGCGGCCGCGCGCCTCGGCCCCGTGCCGCTCCTCGTACCAGGCGAGCGCCGCGCGAAGCAGCGCGCCTTTCATCTTCGCGGCCCCCATCTTCGCGGCCCCCATCGTCGCGGCCCTAACGACGCGCGCGGGCGAGGAGGTAGGACGCCAGGACGCCTCCCGCGAAGCCAAAGAGGTGCCCCTCCCAGGAGACGAAGGTCTGGAGCGGGGACATCCCGAGGAGCAAGCTGCCCCAGACGAGGAGCACGACGATCGACAGCGCGATCGAGCCGAGCCGCCGCTCGAACCACCCGGTCGAGAGCAGGTAGCCGAAGAGGCCGAAGACCACGCCGCTGGCTCCGATGTGGTTGGTGTCGGATCGGCCGATCAGCCAAATGCCCAGCCCGCCGATCAGCGCGGAGAGCGCGGCGGTCACGTAGAGATCGCGCTCCTCCTTCAGCACCACCATCCCGCCGAAGACGAGGATGCCGACCGCGTTGCCGAGCACGTGCCCGAGACCGCCGTGCAAGAACGGATGCGTGAGCACCCCGATCAGGCCGACGGCCTCTCGCGGGCGCACTCCGAGCGCGTCGATCGGCGCCACCCAGCTCACGATCTCGAGGGCCAAGATCAGCCCGACGAACCCGAAGAGGACCTTGCCGTAGCGACGGAGGTCGCGACCCAGGTCCGCGAAGGTGACCTTCTCTTCCACGACGGCAGCCTAGCACCGCCCGCGCGGAAGCCGAAACGCGCAAGCCTCGCGGTCAGCTCCCGTGGGCGGCGAGCTCCGCGGGGCAGGTGCCGTCCTCGGGGACCTGGAGCGCGTTCGAGGGGGAGGCGGTGTCGGCGGCGGGAGCGCTCTCGTTCGTGCGACGCACGTAGAAGGGCGTGCCGGTGCCGATGTCGAGGCCCACGTCGTAGTAGTAGCTCCCGTCGAAGCCAGCCGGGATGCAGACCGAGCCGGACCAGGTGTCGGCGACCCGCTCGAGGCGGACCCCATCGGCGAGCGGAAGGTCCGAACCGTAGAGGTACGCCTCGACCTCGCCCTCGTCTTGGTCGGCCGCGATCGCGAAGGTCACGTCGCAGCACGTCAGCTCCTCGATCGGCGCGACGTCGACCGGACCCCCGTCATACGGGACGCGGGGGAACGGCTCCTCGATGCCCGTCGCCGGGAGCGCGCGAGGAGGGTTGTCCGGCACCATGCCGGGAGGGCTCTCCTCGCAGGCGGCGAGGAGGGTGGCTGCCGTCACACAGGCGATCGTGAGTCTCATCGGTCCGCTCCGTCTCCGCCGTGGCTCGACGGCCAGTGCCCGCCGCGCTGGAGGACGCGGTGCAAGATGTCGTACGCGCTCTGGTCACGCCCGCGCCGGAACCACTCCGTCTCGACCGGGATCTGAGCGACCAAGGCCGCCCGTGCCTCCGGCGAGCGGTCCGCCGCGCGGCCGAGGAGCCGGATGAGCGCGACCCGGGTGATGCGGTCGGGCTGGGTCCGTAGATCCCTCACCGCCCGCTCGACGAGCGCGTCGCTCGGCGCCACGCCCGCGTCGAGGTGCGCGCGGTCGAGCACTCGGTAGAGGCTGCGCAGCACGCGCGGGTGCCGCTCGCGCCCCAGCCACTCCACCACGAGCGGCGTGGTGTCGAGCGGGTCCATGCGGCGGAGCGCCCGGCTGGTGTACTGCCGGACCTCGGGCTCCGGGCTCTCGGTGAAGCCGACGACCAGGCTCAGCGTCCGCGGGCTCCGCATGTTGCCGATCGCGCCGAAGACGGGCCTCAGATCGAGCGGCTCCTCGGCGGTGGCCAGCCCGTCCATGATGGCGTTCTCCGCCACCCCGCCGATGGCGTCGTCGCTCGGGTGCTGCCCGGCGATGGCGCCCACCGCGAGCATCGCCTCCCGGGCGAGGATGCGCTCCGACGGCTCGTCGCTGGTGATCGCCGCCGCCTTCGACGCCATGTACTGCGCGTCGCTCACGTCGACGTCGTCTCGGTCGATCAGCGCGAACATCGCTCGCGTCCGCTCGAAGCTCGGCGCCGCCTCGTCGTGCATCACCTCTCGCAGCACCCCGAGGGCCTCGGGGGTACGGGTGCGGGAGAGCGCCACGTAGGCGCCCGCGGTCGCGTTGGTCGGGAGCTCGCCGTCGCGCATCGACCGAACGAGCCGCGCGGCCGCCTCGGGGCGCGCCTCGAGGTAGTCCGTGAGCGGCGGCCAGGTGTCCTGGAAGCCGACGTCTCGCTCGACGCGGCCGAGGTAGCTCGCCAGCGTCTGGGGATAGGTGTGCTGTCGCACCGCGTCCTGACGGCGACGATCCGCGAGGGTGAGCGGCCGGCCCGCGCGGCGCTCGAAGGTGCGGGGCAGGAGGTTCTCCCAGACGTACGCGTCGAGCTCGCGGGCCGCGCCCCGCATCACCGAGCCGCTCGAGGCGAGCGCGCGAGCGCTGACCCGGGTGCGGGTGAAGCCGCCGTCGCCGCGAAGCTCCAGCGTCGACTCGAGGTCCGCGAAGAAGGGCCCCTGGCCCAGCTCGATCACCGCGTGACTCGCGACCGGCGCGGCGGCGAGCTCGGCCGGCTGCCAGAAGCGGTCGTATCGCGTCACCCGACGGAGCACCTGTCGCGCCGAGGCGTCGCCGGCGGGCTCGAAGGTGGCCGTGAACGCGCCGAGCGCGTCCATCCGCTCGGCCGAGACCCGGTCGGTCTCGGGCCAGACGAAGCCGAGCTCCGCCGAGAGCGACTGCTGGATGCGCGCGTCGGCGCGGAGGGTGTCCTCGTGGCGTCCGAACGCCTCGATCGCGCAGTCCTCTCCGACCCGCAGGACGAAGGGAGCGAGCAGGCGGTGCGCCCCATCGATCGCGCTCGCCTCGAGGCGCGCGATCCGGGCGAGCAGCACCGCGCCCTCATCCGACGTCGGTCGCAGCGTCTCGAAGTGGAGGCGGAACGCCGCGCGCTGCTCGAGCTCGAAGGACCGTCGCTCCGCTCCCGGGACATCCGAGCGCTCGGCGCGGGTGACGACCTCGACCTCGTACGCCAGCCGGTCGTCCGCCGAGAACCGGCAGCCCCAGCTTCGGCCCGACGACGCGTGCGACGACGGGTCGGCGCTCGGCCGCGGGGCCGCGAAGACGGGCGTCGCGGGCTCGGAGGTCGCTCCGGTCGGCGCGGACGAGTCCCCGGCGGCGAAGTAGACGATGGTTGCGGCTGCGGCCAGCGCCGCGCCGATCGGGAGGGCGTGTCTCCTCATCGGAACCTCTGGAAGTAGGGGAAGCTCTGCTCGTAGAGGCTGCCCTCGGCGATCACGTGCCCCTGGTACTTGATGATCGGCCAGCCGAAAGTGAGCGTGGTGAGGAGGAGCGGGATGCGGACCTCGGCCCGGATCTCGCCCTCGAGCGCCCGGACCTCCCACGGCACCTCGACGCCGTAGGCGCCCGCGATGCCGGTGGAGTCGTCCGCGAAGGTGAGGTGGTGGATCGTGTTGCTCAGCGTCGGCGTGAGCTTCGCCGAGATGAAGGTCACCGACGCCGTCACGCAGACGCCGGCTTCGTCGCTCGGCGAGCAGACGGCGAGGCCGACGCCAGCTCCGGCCGCGAGCTCGACGCCGAGCGACATCCGGAAGAAGTCCGCCTGACGCACCCGGTCGAACTGGCAGACGAAGGGGAGCTCCTCCGTCATCGGGGTCGGCCTGAGGGCGGGGGCGGCAGAGCCCTCGACCGCGACCATCGCGAGCCCGGTGGGCGTCGTGCCGGTCGGCATCAGCGTCCCGCGCGAGAAGCTGCGCGCCAGGCCCCCGTCGACGTAGGTCAAGGCGCCCGCGCCAGTACCGGCCGCGAGCTCGCCCCCGTTCGACAGCCACCGCATCGAGGTCTGCAGCTCGGAGCCGCAGCGGGTGGCGTCGTAGTTGGAAGCGCACTGCGCGTCCGGGTGGTAGGTGGCGCTCTGCCCGCCCACCCAGGCGGCGACGCCCGCCAAGGCCGCGAGCGCCTCGGCTTCGGCCGCGGACTGCGGCTCGGCGAGACGGCCGCCGAGCTCGGCGCACGCGTCGGAGGCCGCCTGGAACGCGGCCGTCTCCTCCCCCGACGGCACCAGGCAGCCCTGCGCGATCGACGCGCCGGCGGGGTAGGCGGTGTCGGGCGCGGCCCCGCCGACCGTCTGGATGCAAGGGAACGCCTCGTCGTCATCTTCGCTGGGCGCGAACTGGGCGCCCAGCTTGAGCGCCACGCCGACCCCCGCCGAGACGACCGCGACGACCGTGACGGGCAGTGGGCCGATGGTGAGCTTGGTCTTGACGCCCACCGCGAGCCCGAGGCCCTCGACGCCCGCGTACCGGCCGCGGGACCACTCCCGGATGAGCGGCGCCGGAGGCGTCCGGCGGGAGGCGTTGAGGGACGCGATGATCGGATCCCATGGGGGCTCGATGGAGACCTCGACCGGCTCCGACGCGTCGACCGCGGGCGGGCGCGCCAGGTCGGCCTCGATGCGGTCCATCGTCATCACGCCGGCGACCTCGACCACCTGCCCGGTCTCGGCCGCCATGACGTCGCTGGAGCCGCGTTGGTGCTGGCTGGACGCGTCGACCGCGTAGAGCGACTGCGCGAAGTCTCCCCCCGTCGCGGCGTCGGCGGAGAAGTCGTTCTCACAGCCCGCGTTGGTGCACGCCTGGGCGACGCCTTGATCCGTGTCGGCCGAGGCGTTCGTCGCCCGGTCCCCGCGGCCCTCGCCGCCGCCTTCCCAGAGCGGGCCCTGACCGACCACGGGCTCCACGAAGCGGTCGCGGACGATGCGGAGCGAGGTGCTCAGTCCCCGATACTCCCAGGGCACGCGGATGGGCCCGGTTCGCGCGCTGTCTCGGAGCACGTAGTAGACGAGGTCCACGGGGAGGTCGACGTCTTCGTAGGCGTCGGGGAGCTCCATCAGCGTTCGGCGCCCCTCGCGGGAAAGGGAGAAGGTGCTTCGGGCGTTGAAGCTCCTCCCGTCCCAAGGCATCTGCGCCACGCCGAGCGGGATCGGGGAGCGATAGGGCTCGCCCTCCAGCGTCGGGATGCGAAGCGAGCCGGCGACCCGGAGCACCGGGTCGGCGGGGCCGTCCGGCGTCGCCCAGGAGTAGGGGTTGGCTGGGTTGTCGCCGATGACCGAAATGTCCGACTCCACCTCGATGACCACCTCGCGGTTGGGCCGCGTGTTCACCGAGAGCAGCGGCTCCACGACGCGCGCCGCCTCCGGGAGAACGATGACGTGGGAGGCGGGGCCGCCGAGCAGATCGATCCGTGAGTCGGAGACCACGCGCTGGAGGTAGTAGCCGGCGAGGTCGTATCGCTGGGTCCGCGCGTCGTAGAAGAAGGCGGGCGGGTTGATGGCGCACTGGTCGTCGCCCGATTGGTAGTAGGTGCCCGAGGTCAGCGAAGCCAAGAGCCGCGCGCGGTCGATACGCCCAAGCCGCCCACAGGACAGCGGTATGCGCGCGCTGAGGCGCTCGCCGTCGGCGTCGGTGGGCGCGATGACGCGCCGACCGATCGAGCAGACGTGGGTGTAGCGAGTGGTCTGCGACGCCTGGTCCCACTCGGGTCTCGCGATCCAGAGGTCGACCGGGATCGACTCCTCTGTCGTGTTCCGGACGAGGAGGCCGAACTCGGCCCCGGGCGCGTAGTGGTCTCCTCCGTCGGAAGAATAGTTGATGCTGCGGCCGTCCTCTCGGAGGACCTCCGGACTGGGGATGATCTCGAACCCGGTGATGCCGAGGGTCCCGCCGGGCATGGGCCGGCGGCCGTCCGAGCCGGTGATGACCTGCATCGTCTCGTCGGCCACGCAGTTCATCATCTCGTCGCGGCGCGAGGGGCCGTAGCAATGCGCGGGCACGCACGCGCTCCGAGGCGCGCTCGGGGTCACGGCGCGCTCCGGCGGGTTGCAGGTCACCTGCCAGGTGTCGATGCCGTCGGTGTCGTCGAGGGGCGCCGCGGTGTCGTAGACGATCTGGTATCGTCGGGGGGCGCTCGTCTCGGGATCGATGTCGCCCAGGCCGCAGTTCCAGCGCACCGTGCGGGCGCCCGGGTTGTCGCAGGCGACGGTGAAGTCGCAGGTCCCGCGGCTCCCCGCGCAGGCACGGCGCGCGGCGGCCGTCGACGCCTCGGCGGTCTCGGTGCCCTCGTCGTCGTCGCAGGTCACCGCGTCGATGTCGATCGCGACGGGGATGGGCAGGGGCCCGTCGAAGGTCGCGTCCCCGTCGTCGACGTCGAGCCGATCGGGGTTCCTCAGCTGCTCGTCGATGAGCTCGGCGGGGGGGTGGGTCCGGTAGTTCCACCCGATGAAGCCCTCGGGGCACTCGAGGGTCGGGTCGAGCCCGCTCTCGTCCGCGGTCACGTCGTCGCCGGCGCAGCCACTGACCGCGAGGCCCGCCAGCAGCGTCAGGCGCATCATCGTTCTGCTCATCTTCACGTCGCCTCTCATCGCCGGTTCGTCCACGCTCAGGGCACGCATCGGATCACCACGCAGCCGTCGCCACCGTACGTCGTGCCGACGCCGCCGGGCTCGCTCGCCGCCGCCGATCTCCGCGCGGTGCAGAGGGCGTAGTCCGGGGACCCCGTGTTGACGGCGTTGCCGGTCGACGAGCTCATCGGGGTGAGCCCTCCGCTGAGCACCCCGAAGGCGCCGCCGCTCGCGTCGGTGAAGGTGAAGGCGGAGCCGCCGACGCCGCCGGGCTCGCCCGCGCCGCCGCCGCCGCCGCCGTCTCCCGACGGCGCATCCTCGCCGCTCGGGCCGGTGGCTCCGCCGCTGGTGGCGTCGCCGCCGCTGCCGGCCGGCGCCGCGAACGCGTCGCTGGAGCCGCCGCCTCCGCCGGGGACCGAGAACTGCAGCGTCGCGCTGCCGGTCTGGCGGACGGAGGTGAGCCCGCCGCCGCTGCCCCCGCCGGCGCTGAAGCTTCCGTCGCCGTCGCCGTCGCCCCCGCTGGCGGGGGTGCCGTAGAGCGAGCCGATCGACGCGGTGCCGAAGACCGCCGACACCCCGGCCATCTCGCCGCCCTGGCCGACCCACACCGTGAACACGTCGCCGGGCGTGACCGGGAGCGTGCCCTCCACGTAGCCGCCCGCGCCCCCGTAGGAACGGTCGGGGGGGAAGCCGGTCTCCTGACCGCCCGCGCCGCCGCCGGCGCCCCACGCGGCCACGAAGACCTGGGTGCACATCGCGGGCACGGTGAAGGTGCCGGACGGCGCGACCCCGTCGGCGGTCGGCACGTCGAAGACGGCCGAGCAGCCGCTCATGCAGCTCGGCGGGGGTCCGCTGTCCACGCCGCTGTCCACGCCACTGTCGGCCACCATGCCGGCGTCACGCCCCCCGTCGACGCCGGCGTCCATGCCCACGCCAGCGTCCCCGGTCGGGCGGCTCGTGACCGAGCAGCGCAGCGCGACGCTCTCGGGGCGCGAGGGCATGCGGAAGCCGGTGTCGGTCACCAGCGCGCCGCCAACATCGAAGTTGCAGGTGGTGTCCACCAGCGAGCCCCCGTAGGTGACGGGATCGGGCTGCGTCGGGATCGTGAGCCGGTAGCTCACCGCGCTCCCGAGCGTGAACAGCCCGTTCTGGTTGAAGCTCACCGTGTCGGCGGTCCCGTCGAGGTCACGGGTGATTCGTAGGACCGCGCCGGGCGGGAGCCCCTGAACGTTCGCCCGGACCGCGGCCGTCGCGTAGGAGCAGTCGATGGTCGCCACGTCGAGGCGGTCGAAGTGGACCGTTCCGGAGAGGTTGGGGGAGCCGTCACCCGTCCACCCGAAGGCGGCGCGCGTGAAGACGCAGCTGAGCCCGGGGTCGCTGTTGTCGAGCCGCAGGTCGTAGGCGTAGCCGCGCGGCAGCACGTGCGTGAAGTCCGCGCCGGTCGACGGAGACAGGGCCTGGCGGGTGGAGACGCCGTCGACTGTGACGTCGATGCCCAGCGTCGAGCCCGGCGAGAGGCCGCGAACCAAGAACCTCGGCGAATATGTGGCTCGGCACGTCGCTTCGACGCAGATCCCGTCCTCACAGTCCGAGCCCTCGCGACACGAGTCATGCACTATGCAGCGTCCACAGAGGGTGCCTCCGCAGTCGATGTCCGACTCGGTCCCGTTCAGAATGCGGTCCTCGCAAGTATCGTTGCGGCACGTCCCCCGCGAGCAGAATCCGTTGCAGTCCGCGTTCTCCTCGCATGACAGGCCCACGTCGCAGCCGCCGCAGACGGCGCCGCCGCAGTCCACGTCGGTCTCGCCGGTGTCCTGGACGCCGTTGGCGCAGAGCTGCGAGAGCTCGACGCCGGTCGTCTCGCCGGTCTCCGGGTCGACGGAGACCCGGCTCGTGTCCTCGCCGTCGCTGGTGTAGCTGGTCTCGCTGGTGGTCGCGGTGCCGTCGGGCTCGCGCCGGGTCACGGTGACCTGCGTGGTCTCTCCTTCGTCGACGCCGGTGCTGTCGACCTCGACCTTGCCCTCGGGGGTGAGGCGCACCGAGACGCTGTCCGCGCCGTCGTCGACCACCACCGTGACCTCGACCTCGCCGTCTTCGGTCTGGTAGGTGACCCGCGCCCGGACCGGGGTCCCCGATCGCGAGGCGACGGTCAGCTCGCCGCCTTCGGTGACCCGGACCGTGTCCTGCTCGGAGGCGTCTCCGTCGATGCCGGTGATCTCCACCGAGAAGTGGCCGGGGCGGTTCACGACGACGCTGCCGCCGCCCTCCTCGTCCATGCCGATCCCGCCCGAGTAGGTGAGCTCGACGTCGCTGCCGCCGCTGGCGGGGATCGTCATGCGCATCGGGCCGCGCGAGCCGCAGCGGCAGCTGGCGAACACCGGCACGAGCGCCGCGCCGTTCTCCTCGATGACCGCGCCGCCCTGGACGCCGACCCGCGCGTCGCCGACCGACGCGAGCGCCGACAGGCCGCCCTCGGTCGAGACGGAGATCCCGTCGCGCTCGAAGGGCGCGGGCAGCACCCCGCGGCGGGCCGCGATCGGCGCGAAGTAGAGCGCGTTGCCGTTCTCTCGCGTGCCCTCGTAGAGCACGGAGCTGCCGTCGGGCAGCGGCATGTCGTAGGTCCAGGTGCCGGCGCCCTCGTCGATGCGGATCACCTGCTCGAGCTGCGGGCGGTTGCTGTCGTAGACGCGGAGGAAGTAGAGGTCGGCGCGCTCGCCGCGGTAGTAGCCGATGGGCAC
This sequence comes from Myxococcota bacterium, assembly GCA_036149055.1. Lineage (GTDB taxonomy): Bacteria > Myxococcota_A > Polyangia > Polyangiales > Sandaracinaceae > JAVJQK01. The sequence continues at coordinate 39,476 of JAYZQJ010000128.1, forward strand.
CAGGGCGTGGGCGAAGTCGAACCCGGCCTCGGTGCGTCGCGCGATCGCCAACCGGTAGCGCTCGCCGCCCTCGGCGAAGGCCTCCTCGACGAGGAACTGCATCACGTCCTCGGCGATGAAGCGGCGGTTGGTCGTGGGGGGCAGCGCGTACTGCGACGCCGACCAGTAGGCGAGCTCGGCCTGCAGCGCGAGGTTGCCGGGCAGCACCAGCTCCGCCGCGGTCTCGGCGCCGAAGTCGGACGGGGAGAGGTCCCCGGTCGCGAACAACATCGAGAGGATCGCGAAGCCCTCGCTGTAGCCGGCCCGCAGCGCGATGTTCGACTCCGCGATCCAGGCGGCGGCCTCGGGCGTCGGCGTGCAGGGGAGCGCGCCCCCGACGCAGGTGACGTCGGCGCCGAACATGCGCGCCGCCAGATCGGCGCTCATCGGCATCCCGCGGTCTTCGAGCGCGAAGTTCTCGAAGGTGAAGGCGTCGCGCCGGAAGTCGTACTCCCAGGCGAGATCGGGGGGATGAGAGTCCCCCGAGCAGCCGGCCCCGGCGAGGGCGATGAGAAGCAGTAGAGACGAGGCGGTGAAGCGGGGTGAGGTCACGTCGAGGCGCCGACGCGAACGGGAAATCGGCTCGGCGCCGCGCTCGCGTACCGCAAGGTACGGCAGTCCGAGCGGAATCCGTACCCTATTTGTAGAAAATTCTACGACTCAATACGGTGGTACCCTGCAGAGGACAGTCATTCACGCAGCTCCCCCTCCACGCGGGGGTCCGCCGAGCCGCACAAACGCTGGTAATCCTGAGGTTTTCCGCTACTGGACGCGGCCGAGCAGGGTCTCGGCCTCCTCGGCGTCGAGACCGAGCGCGCCGGCCACCTCGAGCACGCGGTCGCGCTCGATCTGGTGCACGCCGTGGCTCCGCGCCTCCTGCACCGCGCAGACGAGCGCGTCGCGCGTCGACGCGAGGTCGGCGTCCGCGGCCGCGTCCCGGACCCACTCGAGCGGGTCCTCCATCGCCATCTCGGTGAGCACCTCGACGATGTGCCGGTCGATCGTGCCCGGCGGCAGCGGGGCGCGCTTGACGATGAGCTCCCGGAGCACCCGCCGCTCGTCGGCGTCGAGCTCTCGGTCCGCGAACGCGACGTAGATGCACGCGCCGATGAGCAACCGCAGCGAGGGATCCATGAGCACAGCCTAGATCCGCTCGGCGCCGAGCGTCACTCTCCCCGGGCGAGGGCGGCGACCTCGTCCCGGGAGAGGGCGCGGTCGAAGACGTGGATCTCGTCGAGGACCCCGTCGAGCGGGAAGACGAGGCGCGAGCCGTCGTTCTCGTCGGCGCCGATCAGCACGTCCTGGTTGCTGGGGATGACGGTCTCGCCCTCGGCGCGCGCGACCTCCACTCCGTCGACGTACACGAGCTTGTCGCCCCCGGCGTAGACCAGCGCGACGTGCGTCCAGCGCTCGAGGGTCAGCGGGTCGGTGGCGTACACGGAGCGGATCTCCACGTCGTTCGTGGTGATGAAGCCGGGCCGCGGCGCGCCGGACGAGGCGTTGAGGAAGAGCTGCCACACGTTGGCGGAGCCCGAGCCGGCGGGGAGCCCGATGGCCGACTGGCTCCTCACGGTCTCGGGCGCGGGGTCGTGGAGGTAGAGCCAGAGCGCGACGCTGAAGTCGACGCCGCTGCCCGGCGGGACGTCGGGCACGAAGACCGGGTCGTACGACACACGCAGCCGGCGCGACTCGGCGGTGAAGTCGCAGCCGTTCCCCACCCGGCCGGCGACCACGTCGGGGCAGCCCGCGGCGTCGCAGCGCCCGTCCCGCGCGGCCCCGCTGACGTCGCGCACGAAGGCGCCGTCGAGCGCCTCGCAGGCGTAGCTCGCGACCGGACCGGCGGGGCCGGCGTCCGGCGCGCCTCCGTCCCGACCAGCGTCCCGACCGCCGTCTATCAGGCCTCCGTCGGCGGGGCCTCCGTCTCGACCGGCGTCGTCGGGAGGCCGGCCGGCGTCGGGCGCGTCTCCGGGCAGGCACACGCCGCTCGGGCCGCAGTGATGGCCGGGCGCGCAGGGGCACGGGCGGTCTTCGAGCACGTCGGCCGGCACGACGCAGCCCACCGCGAGCAGGGCCGAGAGCGTCAGCCGAGCCGCCTGGAGGCCGCGAGACCAGGTCGTCACCGGGACAGTCTACCAGCGCCGCTCGACGGAGGCGCCGTGGGGGCTAGCTCCGGAGCATGCTGCACCTGCGCGAGCGGAACGGGAGCCGGGTCGTCGTCGAGGCCACCGGGAAGCTGACCGAGGCGGACTACCACCGGCTCGTGCCGCAGCTCGAGCACGCGATGGAGCTCGGCGGGAAGCTCCGCATGATGGTGCGCCTGCTCGACTTCAAGGGCTGGACGGTGGGCGCGCTGATCGAGGACCTGGGCTTCGACCTCCAGCACCGAAACGACATGGAGAAGATCGCGGTGGTCGGCGAGCGGCGGCTCGAGGCGTTCGGCGTCGCGCTCTCCAAGGCGCTCTTCAGCGGCGAGCTGCGCTACTTCGAGGACGAGGCGAGCGCCCTCGCCTGGCTCGACGCGGACGCGTAGCCTCGGGGCGTGCCGCGATACGCCCCGATCGATCCCGACGCGCCCGACGTGCTGACCGTGGACGGCCTCCTCTCCGCCGAGGAGTGCGCGCGCGTCATCGCCGACGCGGAGCGGCGCGGCTTCGAGGCGGCGACCATCGCCTACCGGGACGGCGCCCGGCTGAACCCCGAGGCCCGGAACAACACGCGGGTCGACCTCGAGGACGCGGCGCTCGAGCGCCTGCTCTTCGAGCGGGCCGGGCCGGCGCTGCCGACGCTGCACGGCGAGCGCGCGGTCGGCCTGAACCCGCGGCTGCGGGTGTACCGATACGGACCGGGCGAGCGCTTCGCGACGCACCGCGACGGCTGGGTGGAGCTCGACGGACGGCGCAGCCGGCTGACCCTGATGGTCTACCTCTCGGCGGTCGAGGAGGGCGGGGAGACGACCTTCACCCGCCTGGCGCGCCGGGTCGCCCCGGCCCCGGGACGCGCCGTGCTCTTCCAGCACTCGCTCCTGCACGCGTCGGAGCCGGTGGTCCGTGGGACGAAATACGTGTTGCGCACCGACGTGCTCTTTGGCTGACCGGGGCAGATCGCCGCATGGAGATCACCAGAAAGGGGCGCAGACGGGAGGCGGCACGACGTGTGATCATGGGGAAGGCCGAAACCCTCTGATGGAGATTTCATGAGCGCCATCCTGACCCTGCCCATCACCTGCGTCCTCTGCGGAAAGCGCCGCATGGAGAGCCTCCGCCCGGCGGACGCGTGGGAGTGCCGCGACTGCCGCGACACCAAGAAGGAGAAGGAGTCCTCGTCGGACTGGAAGGCGGCCGGATGATCACCTGATGCGATCGAGGCGGGCACCGCGTGTACGCGGTCCCCCTCGGTCGACATCGACGCGCCGGGTCCGACCGCGGGCACGCGCGTTGCCGATCGAGCGGTCATGCGACGGATCGGCATGGGCGCGGCGTGGGTCCTCACGCTGCTGGTGGGGGCGCTCCTTCTCTCGGGCTGGCTGGGCTGGCTCGACATGGAGCGGGCGCTGGAGCTGGTGATGGGCGCGGTGTCGCTGGGCGGGCTGTGGCTCGTGGTCTGGCTGCCGTGGGATCTCTACTTCGGCGCGCGCGGGCTCGCGGCGGAGCAGGCCGACGGAACCGCGCGGGGCATCGAGGTCAGCGAGGCCGACCGCGCGGAGGCGAGGCGGCTCGCGCCCCGGCTGCTCGCCCTGTGCCTCTCGCTCCACGTCGGCGCGGCCGGCGGCCTCGCGCTCACCGCCTGGCTCACCGAGGGCGCGCTCGGCTACTGGTTCGCGGCCGCCTACCTCGTGGCCATCGGCCTGCGACCGCTCGGCGCCTTCTACCGCCACGTGAGCGCGCGCCTCGACGCGCTGCACGCCCGCACCCGTCACCCGCGCGAGGACGTGGTCGCGCTCCGCCATCGGGTGGAGACCCTCGAGCACGAGCTCTCCGCGCTGCGAGAGCGGGAGCTGCCGGCGCTTCGCGACCGGGACGACGCGCTCGAGGCGCAGCAGAGCGCCGATCGACACGAGGCGCGCTCCCGCCTCACCGCGGTGGACGCGAAGATGGACGAGGTGCTGCTCGAGCTCGAGCGCTCGGTGGCCCGCCTCACCCGGGACCGCGAGCTCCTGCAGGGGATCCGCGCCTTCGTGCGGGCGGTGAAAGAGGCGTGAGGAATGCTTCGGGGCGCCCGTGGCATTCTCTGTCCATGAGCCGGCGCGTCCTGGATCTCGTGCTCGCGGGCGGAGCCACCGGGTTCTTCCTGCCGCTCCAGCTCGGCGCGGCCGCGCTGATCCGCCTGGAGGACGGCGGCCCCGCGATCTTCCGGCAATCGCGCCTCGGCAAAGACCGCGTGCCCTTCGTGGTGCCGAAGCTGCGCACCATGCGGGACGGGGAGGTCACCCGGGTCGGGCGCTGGCTGCGGGCCACCGGGATCGACGAGACGCCGCAGTTCCTCTGCGTGCTGCGCGGGGACATGGCGATCGTCGGGCCGCGGCCGCTCACCGCCGCCGACGTGGCGCGCCTCGGCTGGACCGGGCCCGAGCACGACGCGCGCTTCGCGGTGCCGCCCGGGATCACCGGGCTCGCGCAGGTCTTCGGGGGCGTGAGCGCCCGGCACTCGCGCGCGCTCGACGCCCTCTACGCCCGGCGCGCCTCGGTGGGGCTGGATCTCTGGCTCATCGGCGTCTCGTTCGCGATGAACCTCGCCGGCAAGCGGCGGGTGCGCGGCTGGCTCAGGCGGGCCCCACGACCGCTCGGCGCCCGCTCGCGACCGCTCGGTCGATCGGCGGCAACGTTCCGGCCCGACCGGCTGTCCGAGTCGCGATGACCATCGCCCCCGACGCCCCCTTCCGCGAGCACGTGAAGCCGCGCCCGCTCCCCCGGCCCTTCCGCGAGCCGCCTCCCCTGCCCCGCGCGGCCGGCCGGCCGAGGCCGAAGACCGCGCTGCTGATCAACCCGTTCTACCCGAAGGATCCACACGCCAGCTTCGGCAAGCACGTGCTGACGCCCACCCTCGCGCTCACCAGCGTGGCCGGCGCGACGCCGCCCGACTGGGAGGTGGCCTACTGGGACGAGAACCTGCTGAGCGGCGCCGCGCCGGCGGACCCGCCGCCCGCGGTGGTGGGGATCACCGTGCACCTCACCTTCGCCGACCGCGCGTTCGCGCTCGCTCGGGCCTACCGGGCGATGGGGTCGAAGGTCGTGCTCGGCGGGCTGCACGTGATCTCCTGCCCGGAGGAGTGCGCGCCGCACGCCGACGCGCTCGCGCTCGGCGACGGAGTCCAGCTCTGGGGCCGGATCCTGGGCGACGCGGCCGCCGGCCGGCTCGCGCCTCGCTACGAGGTCGACTTTCGCAGCGACTACGCCGCCGATCCCGCGCCCCGCCGCGACCTGCTGAAGCGGCGCGCGTTCCTCACGACCACGAGCCTCAACGCGACCCGCGGCTGCCACAACCGCTGCGGCTTCTGCTACCTCGCCACCGACGGGCTGCGCATGCCCTACCGGATGCGCGAGCCGGCGCAGATCGCGCGCGAGATCGAGGAGGACGGCCAGCCCTACGTCGTCTTCACCGACAACAACCTCGGCTCCTCCAAGCGCTACCTGCACCAGCTCTGCGAGGCGCTGCGCCCCCTGGAGATCATCTGGAGCGCGGCGGTGACCATCGACGTGACCGACGACCCGTCGCTCGTCCGCGCGATGGCGCTCAGCGGCTGCACCGGCGTCTTCATCGGCTTCGAGAGCCTCTCGGGCGAGAACCTCGACGACGCCCGCAAGAAGACGCCGCGGCCGGAGGACTACGCGCGCCGGGTGCGCCTGCTCCACGACCACGGCATCCAGGTGAACGGCAGCTTCGTGGTCGGCTTCGATCACGATCGCGCCGACTGCTTCGCCGAGCTCGCGAGCTGGGTCGAGGACAACCGCCTCGAGAACGCGACCTATCACATCCTCACGCCCTACCCGCGCACGCCGCTCTTCCGGCAGCTCGAGGCCGAAGGCCGCATCCTGCACCGGGATTGGCGACGCTACGACACCGCGCACGTCGTCTTCCGTCCGAAGCACCTGCGCCCGGACGAGCTGCAGCGCGGCTACGAGTGGCTCTACCAACGCACCTTCGGCGCGGCCTCGATCTGGCGACGCCGGCCGGACGACCCGCGCGCGGTGCCGCCGTACCTGGCGATGGCCTACCTCTACAAGCGCTCGAACCCCCTCTGGCGCCTGCTCATCGAGCGGGACCTCACCCAGTGGGCGTGGCGGCCGCTCGTCGAGTGGACGCGGCTCCGGCACGTGCGGAGGCGGGCCGAGCTGGCGGCGAGGCCGCTCGAGGGCGCGACCACGAAGGTGCGCCTCCCCACGGTGGTGCACGCCAGCGTGTGATCAGGCGCGGCGCGACCGGCCGACCCAGCTCTCCATGCGATCGAGGGACGCGAGGAAGCGCTCGTGGATGTCCTCCACCGTGCTCTTCTTCACGCTCTCGCGGGCGAGCAGGTGATCGCGCCAGCGCTGCACGTTCGGGAAGCCGGCGAAGACGTCGATCGAGTCGTCGACCGCGTCCATCCAGGTCAGCCGCTGCAGCCCCGGCGCGGTGGCGCTGTCGACCAGCGACATCTCCGCCCCGTAGAAGAAGGGCCCCTTCACCTCGGCGTCGAGCTTCTCGAGCCGCTTCCGGACCTCCGCGAGCGCCTCGGTCGCGGCCTCCTCGTCCTTGGCCGACTGCAGGCGCCAGGCGTCGCCGAGCAGGGTGGAGGAGAGCTCGATCCAGGCGCGCCCGTAGGCGCGCTCGAGCGAATCCTCGGGCAGCATCCGGCCCTCGGTCACCTCGTCGAGGTACTCGTTGATGACCGCCGACTCGAAGAGCACGGTGTCTTCGTCGACGATCAGCACCGGCACCTTGCCGAGCGGAGAGATGTCGAGGAACCAGTCCGGCTTGTCCTTCAGGCTGATGTAGCGGATGTCGAAGGGGACGCCCTTCTCGTTCAGCGTGATCACGCTGCGCTGCACGAAGGGACAGAGCTCGAAGCTCACCAGCTCGAAGTGGGGCATGCCCGCTCTCTAAGGCCGACGCGCGGCGTTGCCACCCGGGATCTCGGGCTCCAAGCTCCCCCGGTGACCGAGCCGCGCATCACCGCCGACGAGCTGTCTCGCCTGCTGCGGGAGACGATCCCGCTGACCACGCAGGTGGGGCTCCGCGTGACCTCCATCGGCTGGGGCACCTGCTCGGTGCTGCTCCCGGCCAGCGACACGACCCTGCGCGCGGGCGGGACGGTCAGCGGACCGGCGATGTTCGCGATCGCCGACACCGCCCTCTACGGCGCGGTGCTGAGCCGGATCGGCATGGAGCCGCTCGCCGTCACCAGCGACCTGACGCTCCGGTTCCTGCGCAAGCCGCCCCGCGCGGACCTCCACGGAGAGGGCCGCCTGCTCCGGCTCGGCCGCCGCCAGGCGGTGGGTGAGATCCAGATCTTCGGCGACGATCGAGAGACGCTCGTCGCCCACGCGACCGGCACCTACGCCCTGCCCTGATCCTACTCGGCGCGGACCTCGACGACCCGGAGGTCGTCCATGCCGATGAGGGCCATCGCGTCGGTGACCGACATCGGCACGTGCGCGCCCGCGACCGTCGAGAGGCCTCCGGTGGGGTCGATCTCCCGGAAGCGCTCGCCGTCGTGGTAGGTGACCCAGGCGTGCGCGACCAGCTCGCGCGCCGCGATCGCGAAGCCGTCCCGCTCGGTCGCCGGGATGCCGCGGCTCCGCAGCAGCGCCACCGCGAGCCGCGCGTGCTCGGTGCAGTCGCCGCGGCCGCGCGCGAGGATGGTCGAGGCGTCGAGGTTCTCGCTCGTCAGCTCGTAGCGCAGCCGCTCGGACACGAAGCGCGAGACCGCCGCGGCCACCTCCGCGGGCGAGGCGTCGGCCGGGGCGAGCGCGGCGGCCGCCTCGGTGATCGACGCGGCGCGCAGGTCGAGGATCGGGTCGGCGTGGAGCAGGCGCGTCCGCTCGTCGTCGCTCAACGACGCGGGCTCGGCCTCGGTGGCCACCGTGACCTCGAGCCGACGGGGGCCGACGACCCGCGCGCTCACCCGGCGCCGGCGGCCGAAGAGGCGCGCGGCGACGAGCTCGGGATCCGAGGTCTCGATCACGAGCGTCAGCGCGCGATCCTGCTCGGCGTCGCGGACCCGCCGCGGCAGGGCGATCGCGTTGCGCGGGCTCTCGAGCGCGCGGTCGATCACCAGCCGCGTGTCGCCCTCCTCGGCCAGGTTGGGGAGCGCGCGCGTGACGACGCGGACCGTGTCTCTCTCCACCGTCGCCTCGAACGACAGCTCGCGCCCGAGGCCGACCATCGCGCCGAGGAACCCCAGGCCGTTGCGGCGGCGATCGTCGGCGGAGAGCGCGCCGGCGAGGCCGAGCACCATCGCCGAGGCGCGCGCGCCGTCGAGCGAGCCGGAGGCGACCCGCGGCTCGGTGGCCCCCGGCGCGCGGTCCCGGGTGGCGACCACGTCGGCCTCGTGGGTGCCGACCACGAGGAGCGCGCCGCGGCGGGCGTAGCGGAGGCCTTCGTGCGTGACGAGCTGGCCGTCGGCCGGGTACGGGATCTCCGCGTCCCCGAACGCCGCCTCCATCTCCTCGCCGGCCCGCACCGCGGCGACCCAGCGGTCCCAGAGGCCCTCACCGACCGTCGGGTACCAGCCGAAGGCGAAGCCCTCGGCCCGAGACAGCAGCGGGTACGGCGGGCGCAGCGGCTCGTCGCCTCGGTCGTAGGGCGTCGCGAGCCCGGCCGCGGTGCCCGCGTCGATCGCCAGCGCGATGCGGGCCACCGCGCCGTCCGGGAGGCGGGCCGCGAGGTCGCTGACGTCGGCGAGCGCCTCGTCCTCCGCCGGGAGCGTGATCTGGGTGGTGATGCCGGCGCCGTCGGCGACCATCTCCAGGCTCACCTCCGACCACGGCATCGGCACGCTCTCGTCGAGCTCCACGTCGACGTTGGCCATCTGGAGCACCGCGCCCTCGGACCAGTCGCGGGTGAGCCGGCGGAAGGTGCGGTCGCCGGCGAGCGTGCGCGAGCGCGGCAGCGGCCGGCCGAGGAGCGCGCGGGCCATCGTCTCGAGCCCGAAGAACATCACCCGGTCGCCGGTGAAGAGGTAGTGCTCGGTGTCGATCGAGCCGTCGCCGCCCTCACGCACCTGGAAGGTGGCGAAGCGCTCGAAGGTCACCCCGCCGAGGTCCACCACCCCGCGCGAGCGCTCCTGGGCCAGCACGCCGCCGCGCGGCGGGACGCCCGAGGGCTCCTCCGGGGCCGGCGGATGCAGCATCGCGTCCACCGCCGAGGGGAGCGCGCCCGCGATCGAGGGGAGCGACGCCGCCAGGCTCGAGACCTCGAGCTGGAGCGCGACGCCGCTGTTGGTCCCGAAGGGGCGCCGGGCGAGGATCTCGCGCACCCGATCGCGGTCGCGCACGTAGGCGGTGCACACCCACGAGGGCGGGAAGCGATCCGAGCGCGCGCACTCCACCGGGCGCTCGAGGTCCAGGCCGCCGTCGGGCCCGAGCAGCTCGCCGCCCATGTTCTCGACCATCATCGCGATCGAGCGCCGCGCGATCGCGGTGTCCATCGCGCTCCCGGAGCGCAGGCGATCGTGGAGCTGCTGGAGCGTGGCCAGGAAGAGGCCCGGCTGCGGCACGCGGGTGTAGGTCCAGTGGCCGCCCGGGAGCACCTCGGGGAGCGGCGCGGTCGCCATGCGCTGCACGAGGCTGCGGGACAGCCGCGCGCGGTGACGCACCGGCTGGGCGGCGCGCCAGTCCTCGGCGATGCGCTGCACGCGCGAGTTCTCGGAGCGCTCGCGGCCGAGCGCGTGGCGGAGCGCGGTGAGGTTCCAGTCGAGCCGGTTGTGGAGCGCGCGGAGCGCCGGGTCCTCGCTGCCGTCGGTGGCGTCGAAGGCGCGCTGCAGCCGGGGCAGGTCGTCCGGATCGAGCTCCCGCGCGAGCAGCCAGGAGAGGGTCTGGGTGAGGCGCCGGTCGGCGTCCTGGCCGTAGTCGGTGATCGCGTCGAAGCGCGCGCGGAGCGCGGTCACGTCCTCCGGCTCGAAGGACTGGTAGAACGAGTGGAGCGCGTGCATCGCGTCCTCCGGTCGCCCGGTCCGCACGATCTCTCGCATGCGCTCTCGCGGCACCGTGTCGCCCACCGCGTAGTTGGAGGCGAACGCGAGCGCGCGGACCCGCTCCTCCGCGTGGCCGAGGAGCGCGCTGGTGACCGACACGCGCTGCGCGGGCGGGAGCGCGCCGATCATCTCGACGAGCCCCATCGGCGGCAGCCGGGTCTCCATGCGCCCCGTGCCCGACGCGGCGCGCTCCGGCGGCAGCTCGGCGATCGCCGTCACCAGGGCCTCGGCCGTCTCCGCGTCGGCGCGGACCGCCGCGACGCCGAGGTCGTGGATGCGCGGATCGGGGTCGAGCGTGGCCGCGAGCCCGAGCGCTCCGTGACGACCCTCGGACGGATCGACGCACGCCATCAGCCGCCGGCGCCGGGCGACGTCGAGCTCGGTCAGGAACAGCGCGCGGACGAGCCCGGCGCGGGCCGCCGGGTCCGCCACCGCGGCCAGGGGCTCGGTGATCGGGCAGCCGTCGCCCTCGCTCGCCTCGAGCGCGAGGCGCGCGGTCCAGAGCGCTCCCGTCCACGACGGCTCGGCGGGCGCCTCTCCGCGCAGCGCCTCGCTCCCCCGCGGGCCGATGACGACGTCGGTGGGCCGGAAGGTCAGCTCGTAGACGCGCAGGGCTCGCCCCACCCAGCCGACGTCGGCGATCGGGCCGCCGCTGATCAGGGTGATCACCCGGGTGCCCACGGGGACGACGCTGAGGAAGATCGCGGTCGGCCCGCGGGTGAGCAGCACGCGACGGCCCTCGCCGATCGGGAGCGAGACCGGCGCGGTCCAGCGGTGCACGAAGCCCGCGCGGGTGAGCTGGGGCACGACCTGGTCGACGCAGCTGTCGGCCTCGCAGTCCGAGTGCCGCGGATCGAACGCGACGCGGGCGCGCACGTCGCCGCGGCTCGACCCCGTCCCGCCGTCGGCGGTCAGACCGGACGTCAGCCAGACCTCGAGCCCCTGGGTCGCGTCGACGGCGCGGGTGCTCGTGGCGAGCTCCTCCGCGCTCAGCTGCACGGCCTCCATCTCCGCGGTGGCCGACTCCGGATCGGCGATCCACGGGGGCAGCTCCACCTCGGGCAGGAGGGTCGCGGTCTCGAGCCGCGGGTCGTCGGCGAAGTCCTCGCGCAGCGCGGCGAGCGCGCGGTCCACCTCCTCCTCGCCGAAGGTGGTCACCCAGATCGGCAGCGCGTAGAGCAGCGCGCTCGGCCGCGGCGCGCGGTCGTAGAGGTGATGGAGCGCCCGCGCGGCCTCGACCGGCCGCCCGCCCTGCTCCTGCGCGAAGACCGCGCCGGCGAAGGTGGCGAGCCGCGCGTCGGGGTGCGCCTCGACGAGCGGCAGCACCGACTCGCGGGTGAACCCGCTCGCGCGCGCCCGGACGTACGCGTTGAGGCCGTCGCCGTCGATCTCGCCGGCCTCGAGGTCCTGGCGAGCCCAGGCGATCAGATCGCGGGCGAGGTAGGCGAGCGCCCGGGCCTGCTCGCGGTGGTCCTCGGAGGCCGGGAACGCGAGGGCGAGGTCGAGGTAGGCCTCGGCGAGCGGCAGATCCCCCTCGGCGAGGGCCAGCATCGATCGCTCGGTGGCGCGCTCGATGAAGTCGAGGTTGGCGGGCACCTGGGAGCGGACCGAGACGCCGCGGTAGGGCGTCTGCGAGACGTCCTCCGGCTCGATCTGCCAGGACTCGGTCGAGTGGGCGAGCTCGCGGAGACGCCAGACCGCCGCGCGATCGGGATCGCCGCGCTCGCCGTGCCAGCGCCGGATCTGCCCGAGCAGGAAGACGTCCGAGGAGGCCTCGGCCGCGGGCTCGATCCGGGCGAAGAGCCGTGCGACGTCGATGCCCGCGGCGCGCGCGCGATCGGGGGCGTGGCGCACCACCCAGGTGAGCCTCGTCGACATCGACGCCGGGGGCGACGGGAGCCGCCAGGCGCGCCAGCACGGCTCCACCGCCTCGGCCGCGTCCCCGGCGAAGGCGACCTGGGAGCAGGTGAGCGGCTGCAGGCGCGGGTCGGCGTCGGCGTGCGCGACGAGCCACGCCGCGACGGCTTCGGTCTCGACCTCCGCGTCGACCCAGCGCTGGTAGAGGATCCAGGCGTGCGCCGGGAGGAGCGCCTCGCGCGCGAGGGCGAGCTCGGTCAGATAGCCGACGGAGCGGTGGTCGGGGTGGGCCTCGGCCAGCTCGCGGATCGGAGCCACGTCACCGGCCAGCCAGGCCAGCATCGCCCGGTCGGCGACGGCGACGGTGTCGCGCGGCGACGGCGGCACGAGGGCGAGCTTCTCCAGCGCCTCGCGCGCGCGCCTCGCGGCCAGGGTCGCGTCGGTGCTCTCGCCCACCCAGGCGAGCAGCTGGCGCTCCCAGCGGTAACGCGCGCGGGCGTGGAGCAGCGCCACCAGGCGCGGATCCGATTCGTGGTCGTACGCGTAGGCGTCGTCGACCCGCGCGTGGAGCTCGGCCGCGCTCGAGGCCAGCCCGGCCGCGACGACGCGATCGGTCAGGGAGAGCCGGCCGGTGGCGTAGCGCACCCAGGGCGCCGCCGCGGCGGGGGTCGCGGCGGCGTCGAGCGAGGCTCGGATCGCGCCGACCCCGCGCCGGATCTGATCCGACCCCGGCCGACGCAGCGCGGCGGCGCGCTCGAGCCGGAGGGCCTCCTCCCCCGGCCCCGCGGCGCGGGCCGCGAAGTGGAGCGCCTCGGCCGAGCGAGGCGCGTGCGCCTGGAGCGCGGCCGTCCACCGCCGCTCGTCCTCGGCGTCGCCCCGCCGCGCCGCCGCGACGGCGAGGTGGCCCAGCGCGAGGGTGCGCGCGTCGCCCGACAGCGCGTCGACGACCTCCGCGAGGCCCCCGAGCTCGGCGGCGCGCCGGTAATGGCTCGCGCGCGAGGCCTCCAGGAGCCGGGCGAGCGGCGAGCCCTCGAGCGCGACCGCCTCGCCCGGGGTCCGCAGCTCGCCCTCCAGCGGCTCGGCCAACCCGAGGCGCTCGGCGTGCGCGGCCGGATCCTCGCCCGGCGCGAGGGCGGCGGCGAAGGCCGCCCGGGTGGTCCGCGAGAGGAGCGCGCCGCGCTCGCGGAGGATGCGCCGCGCCGCCTCCAGGTCGCCGTCGCGGATCGCGATCAGCGCGCTGGCCCGGACCCACTCGCCGCGCAGGGCCACCTCGGTCCCCGCGTAGCTGGCGAGCCAACGGCGCACCTCCGCGCGCTGGGTGTCCGGGGCGAAGGGGGCCTCCTGGATCGCGCTCACCGTCGCCGGGCCGCGCGCTCCGATCGTCTCCACGACGTCGGTGTCGGCGGGCCAGCCCCCGTAGAGCTGCTCGGTCAGCGCCTCGCGCGCCTCGCAGCGCTCCTCCGTCAGGCGGCGCGTCAGGCAGGTGGCGAGCGCCGGCGCGAGGTCCGGCCGCGACTCGGCGACGACGTCGAGGGCTCGGCGACGGAGCCCCGCGTCCGCCGCCGGATCGGCCACCACAGCGCGCACCGCGCGATACGGCGCGCCCCGTCCCCAGGCGTCGACCTGAGCGCGCGCCAGCTCCCGCAGGGTCTCGCGCGTCTCGTCCGACGCCCCCGCGAGGTCGTGGAGGTAGGAGACCAGCCGGTAGAGGAACGACGAGCGGGCCACCTCGCCCCGGTCCCGAGCGAGCGCGCGAATCTCCGCCGGGCGGTCCGCGTGGAGCGCGCCGAGGGCGACGATCACCCGCGCCGCCAACCGCGTCTCGTCGTCCCGGGCCCGCGCTCGCGCCCGCTCCGCCAGCCGCGCGGCGTCGGGGTGCTGCCCGTAGAGGCTCGCGGCCCAGGCGCTCGCGAGGGTGAGGATCGGATCGTCCCGGCGGCCGCGGCGGGCCAGCTCGAGGTGCCCGACGTCCTCGAGATCGACGTTGCCGAGCGGCATGTGCAGGACCAGTTCGCGGGTCCGTGGCTCGGCCGCGAGGCGGAGCGCGATCCACGCCGGCACGTGCGCCGGGTCGAGCCGGTGCAGGGCGCGCGCCGCCTCCACCGCGCCCTCCAGGTCGCCGCTGGCGCGCGCGTGGTCGTAGCGTCCCCCGAGGGCTTGCGTCGCCCCCGCCCCCACCGAGGCGAGCGCCTCGATCGAGGGCCAGCGCGCCTCGTGGGTGACGTCCGGGCGCGATCTCCAGGCCCACGCGTGCGGCGGGAGCGCGGCCACCACGTGGTCGGGCGTGTCCACCAGGCGGCCGACGTCGCGCAGACGCCCCAGCCGGGCGATGGCGTCGCGGTAGGGCGCGAGGTCCGGCGCGTCGGCGAGCGCGTCCAGCGCGAGGCGGTCGTCGCTGGCCTCGGCCGCCATCGCGACGACCCAGCCCCGCGTCTCCTCCACGCGGGCCCGCGCCGCCGCGGACTCGGCCCCCCGCGCGGTCGCCAGGTCGGCGCGCGCCAGGCCCATCGCGAGGCGGAGGGTGCGGGTCGCCGCGTCGGGCTGCCCCAGGGCGAGCTCGAGCTCGGCGAGGCGGCGCAGCCGGGCGAGGTCGCGGACGGGTTCACCGACCAGATCGCCCCGGTGACCGAGCGCGAGACGGGCGCGGGTCTGGGCGTCGGTGACGGGCGGCAGCTCGGTGCGCAGCGCCACGAGGTGACTGGGGGCGCAGCCGGCGGCGGCGAGCGCGAGGAGACAGAGGAGCCGGTGCATCGGAGCCGAGGAGCCTTGCGCAGCACAGCGCAGGAAGCAAACCTCGCTTCAGCCCCCGCAGGTCACAGCCCGCGATGACGCTCGTCGCGCAGCGGGATGTCTCCGCGCAGCGCCGCGTCGATCACCGACACGATGCGCTCCCGGTCGCGCGGCAGCCGGCCACCGAGCGGGAGGTAGTTGCTCGCGTGGTTGGTGCGAAACACCGCGTCGGTGGGGCGCGCCAGGTCGACCATGGTGCGCAGCTCGCGGAGCAGCGCGGGCACCGCCGGGACCTCGAACTTGCCGCGCGCCCGCAACGTGGCGAGCGGCGTGCCGGGGACCACGGTGACGGTGAGCGCGGCGAAGTAGGCCGGGTCCATCTCGGTGACGAGCCGGGCGGTGGCCTCGGCGTGGGCCTCGGCGCGCTCGGGCGCGATGCCGAGGAGCGCGATCACGCTGAGCTTCATGCCGGCCGCGTGCGCGCGCCGCGCCGCCTCGACGTGGCCCTCGAAGGTGTCGCCCTTGGCGATGCGCTTGAGCGTGACGTCGTCGCCCGACTCGGGGCCGATGTAGAGCGTGGTCAGGCCGTGCTCGCGCAGGGTGCGCAGCTCGTCGTCGGTCTTGCCGGCGACGTTGCGGGCCATCGCGTAGCAGCTCACCCGCCGGAGGCGCGGGAAGCGCGCACGCGCCCGCTCCAGGATCGGCAGCCAGTGATCCATCGGCATGATGAGCGCGTCGCCGTCGGCGACGAAGAGCTTCTCGATCCGATCGCCGGCCGCGTCGGCCGCCGCGTCGAGGTCCTCGAGGCTCTCCTCGAGCGGCCGGAGCGCGAACTCCTTGTCGCGGTACATGTCGCAGTAGGTGCAGTGGTTCCACGAGCACCCGATCGTCGCCTGGAGGATGTAGGCGTCGGCCTCGGACGGCGGGCGGTAGATGCGACCCTGGTAACGCACGGCCCCCGGGATGTCGCGTCCGGCGGCGACGTGCAAGGGCGCGGGGCGCGGATTACCCTCCGCGGCCTGTGCACCACCACGCAGTGAACCAGGACGCAGTGATCTGTGGCGGCGGGCTCGCGGGGCTCACCCTCGCCCGTCAGCTCCGTAGGCAGCTCCCGGAGATCTCCGTCGCCGTCGTCGACCGTCAGGCGCGGCCGCTCCCGGAGGCGACCCACAAGGTCGGCGAGTCCAGCGTCGAGCTGGGCAGCCGCTACTTCGAGCACACCCTCGGCCTGCGCGAGTACCTGCTCGAGCAGCACCTGGTGAAGAACGGGCTCCGCTTCTTCCCGGGCGGCGGTCACCTCCCGCTCGCGGCCCGCACGGAGCTCGGTCCGCCGCAGCTCCCGGTGGTGCCCTCGTTCCAGCTCGACCGCGGCCGCCTCGAGAACGACCTGCGCGGCTTCTGCGAGGCCGACGGGGTCACCCTGATCGAGGGCGTCGGGGTGAAGGACATCCGGCTCGGGGACCCCCACGAGGTGGAGCTCGAGGACGGACGGGTCCTGTCGGCGCGTTGGGTGATCGACGCGACCGGCCGGCGGCGCATGCTCTCGCGCAAGCTCGGGCTCGGCCGGGACAGCGGCCATCACGCGCACGCCGCGTGGTTCCGGCTCGACGGCCGGCTCGACGTCGGCGACCTGGTGCCGGAGGAGGAGTCCGCCTGGCACGGGCGCGACCTCGACCGCATCCGCTGGCTCTCGACCACCCACCTGATGGGCGAGGGCTACTGGGCGTGGATCATCCCGCTCTCGAGCGGCAAGACCAGCATCGGCGTCGTCGCGCACGGCGAGACGCACGGCTTCGAGACCCTGAACACCCTCGAGCGCGCGCTCGGGTGGCTCGCCACGCACGAGCCGGTGCTGCGCGAGAAGATCGACCGCTTCGAGGTCGCCGACTTCCGCTGCCTCAAGGACTACAGCTACACCTCGGAGCGCTGCCTCTCGGCCGAGCGCTGGGCCGCGGTCGGAGAGGCCGGCCTCTTCGTCGACCCCTTCTACAGCCCGGGCTCCGACTTCATCGCGCTCGCCAACGTGCACACCGGCGAGCTGATCCGCCGCGACCTCGCGGGCGAGGACATCGCGGCGCACGCCGAGTTCGTCGACTGGTTCTACCGCCGGCTCGCCGCGATCTCGACCGAGACCTACGCCCACGCCGCGAAGGCCTACGGGCAGCCGCGGGTGATGGCGGCCAAGATCTACTGGGACAACTTCAATTACTGGTCCTTCGTCTGCCAGTACTTCTTCCAGTCGATCTGGGCGCTCGACCTCGAGGGCCAGCGCCGCTTCGTCGACGTCGCCCAGCGCTTCGCGTCGCTCAACATCCGCGCCCAGCGCTTCTTCGCCGCGTGGGCCGCCCGCGCCGACGACGCCCCCGACGGCAAGAACGTCATCCTGCCGCCGATCCCGTCGATGCTCGCCAACCTCCACCTCGACCTCGAGCTGGAGATGACCCCGGACGAGACGCTCGCCTACATGAACGAGAAGGCGGCGCTCGCCGAGGAGCTGCTGACCGATCTCCTCCTGCGCGCCGCCGCCGAGGTCGGCCCCGAGGTCGTCGACGCCGCCGGCGCCCGGGACTGGCCCCTCGCCGGCCTCGACGCCCGGGTCGCCGCCGAGGACGGCCCCAAGCGCGGCCGCCGCCGCCGCCTCAGCAAGCTCGCCCGCGACGTCGAGCGCTGCCTCGGCCCGGCCGAGGGCTCCGTGCTCGAGGCCGGCCGCCGACTTCTCCCGCAGCGTCCCCTCGCCACCGCGCCGTGATTCCGTCGAGCGGGGTCCTCAGAACCGCCCGCCGGCCCGCAGCATCACCGCGTGCCGGGTCACCACGGGCTGGACGTCGACCGTCCCGCGTTCGCTCCCCAGCGCGACCGCGGCGATCAAGAGCCCCAAGCCGGTCGCCTGCGCAAGGCCCGTGGCGATCAGATACGCCGGCCAGGTGTCGCCCTCGCTCGGCAACACGGCCAGCTGAATCCAAGGCCCGGCCACCGGCGCGACCCCGGCCCATCGAAACGAGGTCCACTCGGGGCGATCGCAGTCCAGGTTCGCGAGCGGGACCGCTCGGCACCCCGCGAAGACGCCGGCCACCATCGTCGAGATCCAGGCGACCCCGAGCACCGGCCCTCCGGCGACGGCGAGGTGCGCCGGGGTGTGATCTGGCGCGGCTGCCGCCGACGTCGGTCGGTCGTCCGCGCGTGCGTGGGGCGAGGAGAGCAGCAGGAGGGTGACGGCGAGCGGGAGGAGGCGCATCGCCGGCGCTGGAGCAGGACGCGGGCCAAGCATCGGAGCCGCACCGGGCGAGCCCCGAGCGTGCCCGATCCGCCACGCGGCGTGAGATCCGTTCACACGCGGCGCCTGCTAGGATCCGCCGATGCGGTGGTTCTTGGCTTGCCTCGCGGCGCTCGCCGTCGGCTGCGAGAGCGGGTGCCTCGATGGTGAAGAGGGGTGCGTGATCGCCTCGCCCTGCGCGGAGCTCGCCTTCGAGTGCGACGCGCCGCGGGTGGAGGTCCGGATCCTCGAGGCGGGGGATCCGATCCCGGGCGGGATCGACGCGCTCGCGGCGCCCGGCGACGTGATCCTGACCAACGGCGTGGCGACGGCGGTGATCGACGCGATCGATCACCCGCACTACGTCGCGCCGACCGGCGGCAACCTGCTGGACCTGGTCAGCGCGAGCGGCGACGACGACTCGCTCACGCACGTGTTCCAGGCGGTGGGGCTCCTGCCCGAGGACTCGTTCGCCTACGAGCGGCTGACGATCGAGCGCGGTGACATCGAGCGCGGTGACGGGGTGGCGGCGGTGCAGGTGGTCGGCGCGCTCGCGGGCTGGCCCGACGTGCGGGTCGCGACCCGCTACGAGATGCGCCCCTGCGAGCCGGGGATCCGGGTGCGCACCGAGATGCGACACGCCGGGCCGGAGCCGCGCAGCTGGGCGCTGGTCGACGCCTGGTACTGGAGCGGGCGCGAGGCGGTGCCCTTCGCGCCGGGGCGCGGCTTCGACCAGCCGGGCATCGTCTCGCCGGTGCACGAGTCGTGGGAGGCGCAGCCCTGGTTCGCCGCCGCCGCGCACGCCACGCCCGCCGCGAGCTACGTGGAGATCGCCTGCGACGAGCGCGAGCTCTTCGGCTTCCACTCGGAGCAGATCACCGGCGTGGGGCGCGCGCCGCGGGTCGCGCAGCCGGGCACGGTGGAGGTCTTCGAGCGCTTCATCGGCGTGGCGCCCGGCCGCTCGATCGCGCCCGCCTCGGACATCGCCGCCGCCGTCCGCACCCAGGCACACGACGAGCGCTACGTCACCCTGAGCGGCGTCGTCGAGGGCGACGGGCTGGGCGACGAGGCGCGCGCGACCCTGCAGATCGCCCGCGGCGGCGAGCCCTACACCCAGATCACGCCCGACGCGGAGGGGCGGTGGTCGGCGCGGGTGCCGCACCGGGGCGAGTACATGGTGCGCCTCGAGGCGTTCGGCCGCCCGGTGGACGAGGCGACGCTGACGCTGACCGGCGAGGACGCGGTCGCGCCGACGCTCACCGCCGCGCCCGCCGCCTCGCTGACGCTCGCGGTGACGGTCGACGGAGCGGCCGACCACGCGCAGGTGCTGCTCTACCCGGCCGACGACGCGACCGAGGACGCGGTGGTCGCGAAGCTGTTCGACTCCTTCACCGACTGCGCGCCGCTCCTCGGGGCGCCGCACGGCGGCTCGCCGGCGTGCAACCGGGTGCTGGTGCGCGAGCCGGTGACGGTGCGCCTGCCCGCGGGCCGCTACGACCTGTTCGCGACCGGCGGCCCGTTCGTCAGCGTGGCCCGGGAGACGGTGACCCTCGGCGAGGGCGAGGCGCGCGAGGTGACGCTCGCGATCGAGCGGCTCGACGCGCAGCCCGCCGGCACGCTCGGCAGCGACTTCCACGTGCACGGCGGCGCGAGCTTCGACTCGACGGTCCCCGACTTCGACCGCGTGCAGGCGTTCCTCGCCGCCAACGTCGACGTGATCGTCGCCACCGATCACGACGTCGTCTGGGACTACGCGGACGCGCGCGAGGCGCTCGGCGCCGACGACCGGATGCAGATCCTCGTGGGGCTCGAGACGACCGGGCACGTGCTCTTCGATCTCACGCCGGGCAACGACATCCCGCAGGTCATCGGGCACTGGAACGTCTGGCCGCTCGCCTTCGAGCCGTCCGGGCCGTACCGCGGCGCGCCCTGGGACGAGCTGGTCGAGCCGGGGGCGCTCTTCGATCGCTTCGTCGAGGCCGGCTGGCCGCGCGAGACCGGGATCATCCAGCTCAACCACCCGTGGGCCGCCGCGCAGTTCGGGCGCGACCTCGGCTTCCCGCGCGCGGTCGGCGTCGACGCGCGCGAGCCGCTGCCGACCGAGTTCGACGGCACCGGGCAGTCGATGATCCTGCGGACCCCGCCGGGCGCGAGCTTCGGCAACGCCGACTACCACGCGCAGGAGGTGATGAACGGGACCGAGAACGAGGACCTGCTCCCGTACCGGGCCTACTGGTTCTACCTGCTCGATCAAGGCATCTTGCGCGCGGGCACCGCCAACAGCGACTCGCACGGCCTGGTCGACAACGTGCTCGGCACGCCGCGCACCCTGGTCTACACGGACGTGACGCTCGACGCGTTCGACGAGGAGGCCTTCCACGCCGCCATCCGGGCCGGGCGCATGACGGGCACGAACGGCCCGGTGATCGAGGCGTCGATCGGCGCGCGCGGCCCCTCGCTCGAGCCGTTCACCCCGGAGGCGGGCGCGGCGCTCTCGATCCGGGTGAGCGCGGCCGCGTGGGTGCCGGTCGACGAGATCCGGATCGTGGTGAACGGGGAGGTCGCGCGCACCCTGGCGGCCGAGCTGACCCACCCCGCCGACCCGCTCGCCCCCGAGGTGGTCACGCGCTTCGAGGGAGAGATCGCCCTGAGCGAGCTGGTCCCGGGCGGCGAGGACGCGTGGATCGTGGTCGAGGCGGGCGCGCCGCTGCCGCTCAGCGGAGACCTGGACTGCGACGGGATCCCCGACACCAGCGACAACACCGGCGACGGCGTGGTCGACTGGCGCGACGTGGACCGCAACGACGACGACGTGGTCGACGCGCTCGACCTCGAGGAGGGCGAGCCCGACGCCTGCGACCCGGACCAGGAGCTCGGGCCGATCGGCCACGCGGCCCGGCCGGACCGGGGCAGCGCGGCCTACGTGTTCTGGGCGGTGACCCCGGGCGGGTACCCGGCGGCGTTCACCAACCCGATGGTGATCGACTGGGGCGGGGACGGGTTCGACGCGCCGGGGGTGCGGCGATGAGGTGGGCGATCGTGCTCGTGGTCTGGGGGCTGGCGGGGAGCGCGGCCGCGCAGGCGTTCACCGAGGCCGAGGCCGACGCCGACGCCGAGACCGAGGCCGTCGCCGAGACCGAGACCGAGGCCGACGCCGACGCCGACGCCGACGCCGAGGCCGAGTCCGCGTCCGTTGCCGGGTCCGAGGCCGAGTCCGACTCCGGCGCCGAGTCCGTGGCCGGGCCCGGGTCCGACGCCGCCTCCGAGACCGAGTCCGCGTCGATCGACGGGACGTCGGACTCGGCAGGGCTCGGAGCGCTGGATCCCTGTGGGACGGATCTGCGGAGTCGGCCGGTGGGGCCGCTGCAGGTGGGGATCGAGGACGGGAACCTGGGGGTGGCGCACCGGGTGTGTCCGCGGGACGAGGTCGCGATCGGCGGGGACCTGCTGCTCGTGGCGCACTCGGCGGAGCTGTACGGGAACCTGCGGGTCGGCGGGCGGGTGCGGGCCGCGGCGCGGCTCTTCGACCCGAACGTCGAGATGTATCTGTCGTGGGAGCCGGTGCGGTACCAGACCATCCTCGGCGCGGTCTCGGCGGCCTACCTGGGGCACGGCTACCTGGGCTGGGGGCTCAGCGCGATGGTGCTGAACGAGGGCGGGCGGGCGCTGGCGGTGACCGGGCGCTTCGTGGCGCCGACCACCAGCGGGCTCGACCGCGGGGCGCAGCCCGTCTCGCTCGACCTCGGGCTCACCGCCGCCTACCAGGCGAGCGCGCACTTCCGCTTCCACGCCTGGCTCGGCGCCCTGGGCACGCTCTACCTGGGCGGGCCGGCGGCGGCGAGAGCGGGGCTGCGGGTCGGCGGCGGCGCGGACTGGCGACCCTACGAGTGGATCTCGTTCGTGCTCGAGATCTCGAGCGGCTTCGGCTACCGCGACGGCCTCGACCACCTCGCGGCGAGCGCCGGGTTGCGGTTCGCGCTCGGGACCGAGCTCGGTCTGGAGCTCGGGGCGACGATGCCGGTCCTCGGGCAGCGCGCGTACGACGACGGCGCGCTGCCGATCGCCGCCTCGCTGATGCTCGCTTGGCGCCTGCGCTGAGCCGGGCGGCTTTTTTTACTCTCGCAAAGGCGCGAAGCCGCAGAGGGGCTGACGGGCAGCGGGGTGGAGGCTCGCCGCCGGATTCCGAGCTGCGATTGAATTTCTCGCAGAGGCGCAGAGACGCAGAGGCGCTGGGGGGCGGCGGGGTGGAGGGTCGCCGCCGGGTTCCGAGCGGCAGTTCGTTGCTCGCAGGGGGGCGCGTCACTGGCGGACAAAGGTGACGCGGTAGCGCACGGGGGCGCCCAGGCGCTCGCTCTCGAGGCGCACGTCGAGCAGGAGGCGGCGGCCGTCCTCGGACAGGCGGTAGACGGTCGTGTTGACGCCGTTCTCGCCCCGGGCGGTGACCACCAGGCGCTCGCCGTCGCGGCGCACGGTCATGACGCCGGACCCGCGCTCGCCGGAGACCTCCGTCGGGGTGCCGTCGGTGGGGAGCGTGACGTTGCGGCCGTTCGCGCCGAAGGTGACGCGCACGCCCTGGTCGGTCACCCGCAGGAGCGGCGGCGGCTGGGTCGCAGACCGGATGCGGCCGCGCGCGGCGCCGCGCACGAAGACGTTCAGGCTCTCGGTCGCCCGGTCGATCGCCGCGTAGCGCGCGTCGCGCTCGGCTTCGCTGCCGCTGGGGCGCCAGTCGCCCGAGAAGCCGGGCTGCGCGGAGGCCGAGGCCGCCATCGTCAGCCCGAGGATCACCGCGAGCGCTCCATGAATGGGTTCCACCTTCACCCTTCACACTGTGGTCCGCGTGGACGGGCCCACGCAACGACTCCTGCGCTGCGTTTCGTAGCGAACTGTAGAGGGCCTTGATCGCCCTCGGGGGGCGCGATCACGATGCGGGGGTGAGCTCGACGTCCGACGGCGAGAGGCGCCTGCTGCTCGTCGAGGACGACGACGCGCTCGCGGCCCTGCTCGCGGAGTACCTCGGTCAGCGCGGGCTGTCGGTGTCGCGGGTGGCCACGGGCCACGAGGGCGTCGCGCGCATCCTCGAGGAGAAGCCCGACCTCGTCGTCCTCGACCTCATGCTGCCCGGGCTCGACGGGCTCGACGTCTGCCGCCGCGTCCGCGCCGAATACGAGGGCGCCATCCTCATGCTCACCGCGAGCCAGAGCGAAGCCGACCATGTCGCCGCGCTCGAGATCGGCGCCGACGACTTCGTGACCAAGCCGATCGAGCCGCGGGTCCTGCTCGCCCGCATCCGCACCCAGCTGCGGCGCCTCGAGCCCGCCCCGCGCGAGGAGGCGAGGACCGTCGAGGTCGGCCCGCTGCACATCGACACCGCGGCGCGCGAGGTCCGGGTCGACGGCCGCGAGGTGTCGCTGACCTCGATGGAGTACGACGTGTTGCTCATGCTCGCACGGGGCGCCGGGACCGTGGTCCAGCGCGAGGACCTCTACGCCCAGGTCATGGGCACGAGCTACGACGGCCTCGATCGCGGCATGGACGTGCACGTCAGCCGGGTGCGCAAGAAGCTGCAGCGCTCGGGCTTCGACACCGCCCAGCTGAGGTCGGTGCGCGGGGTCGGCTACCTGCTGGTGCCCCGATGATCGCGATGCGCCGCTCCTTCGTCCGGCTGGTCGTCAGCACCGTGCTCCTGTGCTGGGTGGTGGGCGGCGTCATCGTCTTCGCCTACGCGCGCAGCCTGTCCTGGACCGACGAGCGCGCGCGAGAGGAGGGAGTGTTCCTGATCCACGCGCTCCTCGACGAGACGCCGGCCGCCGAGCGGGAGGCGCGGCTGGGCGCGCTGCGGTCCCACACGTCGGTCCCGCTCGCGCTGATGCCCCGGGCCGAGGTGGAGCGACGCGTCGGCCGACCCGCGCGCCCGGGCGAGGCGATCCCGCTGCGCGCCTCGGCCCGCGAGGAGTGGTACTTCCTCGTCTTCGGCGACGGGGAGCGCGCGCTCGCCGCCGGCCCGGTGAACCCTGCGCACCCGCGCGGCTTCGTGCCCATCGGCGTCATCCTGCTGATCCTCGGGGTGCCGGTGCTGGCGGCGTGGATCGCGCTGCGGGTGGAGCGCCGGCTCACCAAGGTCGAGCGGGCGAGCCAGGCGCTGGCGACCGGCGAGCTGACGGCGCGCGTCGACGATCCGGACAGCGAGCTGGCGGCGAGCTTCAACGAGATGGCCGAGCGGGTGGAGGGGCTGATCCGCAGCCGCCACGAGCTGGTGCAGGCCGTGTCCCACGAGCTGGGGTCGCCGCTGAGCCGGCTGCGCTTCCACCTCGAGCTGCTCGAGGGGCGCGCGGACGAGGCGCGGGTGGCGGCGATGGCGCGGGAGCTCGACGCGCTCGACGAGCTCGTGGCCGAGCTCCTCTCCTACGTGCAGTCGGACGACGTCGCGCTCGACCGCGCCGACTTCGCGCCGCGGACCGCGCTGAGCGACCTGGCCGAGCTCGCGCAGCTCGACGCGGACGCCGAGCTCGAGGTCTCGGTCGAGATCCCGCCGGGCGCGCGCCTCGTCGCCGACCAGCGGCTCTTCCTCCGGGCGATCGAGAACCTGCTCCGCAACGCGGTGCAGCACGCGCGCGCCCGGGTGCGACTCGAGCTCGAGGACGGCAAGAGCGAGGTCCGGGTGACGATCCACGACGACGGCCCGGGGATCGAGGAGGCGCTGCGGGAGAAGGTGACGCAGCCCTTCTTCCGCCCGAGCTCGGAGCGCGACCGAAGGACGGGCGGCGTCGGGCTCGGCCTGGCGATCGTCCAGCGGATCGTGCGAAGGCACGGCGGCGCGCTGAAGATCGGGCGCTCGCCGCTCGGCGGTGCGATGGTGGAGACGGAGTGGCCGCGGTGATGGAGTGGCCGCGGTGACGCGGACGAAGGGGACGGACGAGATGATGCAGAGATGCGCGAGCCTGGCGATCGGCCTGGCGATGCTGGGGCTGGTCGGTTGCGACGGTGACGAGGGCGGCGTGCTGCGCCCGGACGGAGGCACCGCGGGCCCGCCCGCGACCTACTACGCCGACGTGCTCCCGCTGCTGCAGCGCGAGTGCGTGAGCTGCCACGTCGAGGGCGGCATCGGCCCGTTCCCGCTCGACACCTACGAGCGCGTGCGCGACGAGGCCGAGAACGTCACCGCCGCGGTCGAGGCCGGCCTCATGCCGCCGTGGCTCCCGGACGACGCGTGCCGCGAGTACGCGCACGGCCGCGGGCTGAGCGACGAGGAGCGGCGGGTGTTCGCGCGCTGGCTCGCCGCCGGCACGCCCGAGGGTGACCCGGCCGACGCGCCGCCGCCCCCGGAGGGCCGGCCCACCTTCGAGCCGACCGACGTCGCGCGCATGGCCGAGCCCTACCTGCCCGACGCGACCCGGCCCGACGACTACCGCTGCTTCGTGCTCGACCACGACTTCGCGGCCGACACCTTCCTCACCGGGAGCGAGGTCGTGCCCGGCGCCGGCGCGCTCGTGCACCACGTGCTCGTCTACGGCGTGCGCCCCGACCAGCTGGCGAGCGTCGAGGCGGCCGACGCGGCCGACGAGGGCCCGGGCTACACCTGCTTCGGCGGCCCCTTCGCGGAGAGCGGCGAGGAGAGCGGCTCGCTCGGGCTCATCAGCCTGGGCGGCTGGGTCCCGGGCCAGGTGCCGCGCGTCTACCCGGAGGGCCGCGCGGTCTACGTGCCGGCGGGCTCGAAGATCGTCATGCAGGTGCACTACAACCTGCTCTCGTCGGAGCCGATCGAGGACGAGACCGAGTTCCGCATGACCCTCACCGACGCCGAGCCCGAGCTGCGCGTCTCGAGCTTCCCGGCCGCGATCCTCGAGCTGTCCATCCCCGCGGGCGAGCCCGAGGCGCGCCACCGCGCGGTCTTCCGGAGCTACCGCTCGGCGCCGCTCCGGCTCACCGGGGTCACCCCCCACATGCACCTCCTCGGCACGGAGATCGGCATGCGGCTGCTGCCGCCCGCCGGGAGCGAGGCCGAGCCGCAGTGCCTGGTCGACATCCCGCGCTGGGACTTCAACTGGCAGGAGGGCTACGGGTTCCGCGCCGAAGACGAGATCGTGCTCGAGCCCGGCGGCGGGGTCGAGCTGACGTGCGTCTACGACAACTCCGAGACCAACCAGCCGGTCGTCAACGGCGAGCGCCTGACCCCGCGCGACGTGACCTGGGGCGAGGGCACGCTCGACGAGATGTGCCTGACCTACGTCGGCTTCGAGGAGGCCTGGGACGGACCGCCGCCGCAGGGCTGCGAGGCGCTCGAGGGCTGCATGGCGGCGTGCGACGCGAGCGACACGCAGTGCCTGCTCGACTGTGAGGGCCTCGGCGCCGACTGCCGGGTCTGCGCGCTCGAGGGCACGCTGGGCTGCGCCCGGGACAGCTGCCTCGCGCAGCTCGCGCCGACCGTGCCGTGCCTCGACACCTGCATCCTGAGCTACGCGATCATCGGCGGCAGCTTCGAGCAGTGCATGGCCACCGAGTGCCCGGACAGCTGGCCGGCGGCGCGCGACTGCGCGGCCGAGGTGGTGGGCGCCGGCACCTGCGACACCCAGCTCGAGGCGTGCGGCATCAGCTTCCGATAACGCTGGCGCTCCTCTCGATCGCCTCCGGCGCGCGGGCGCACGGCCCGGCGCCGGTGGCGCTGTCGGTGCTGACCTTCGAGGGCGAGGCGGCGGGCGTGGTGCACACCAACGTCGGCCTCGCGAGCGCGCGCGGCGACGGGAGCTACGCCTACGTCTGCCCGTCCCGCTGGGACGGCAACCCGCGGGCGCTCGCCTTCGGGGTGCAAGACGCGGTGCTCGTGCAGAGCCTCGGGGTCGCCTACCTCTCGCGCGACGCGGGCTGCACCTTCGCGCCCCTCGACCTCGCCGACTACGTCGTGCGCGCCGCCGCGTGGGAGGGCGGGTTCGCGCTGCTCGTCGAGGGCCCGGGCGGCCGCGAGGTGCTCCGGGTCGACGCCGCCGGCCGGACCACGCCGCTCCCGCTGGCCCTGCCGGCCGACCCCGACGGCCTCCACCCCGCCGGGAGCGCCCTCTGGCTCGCCGGCGCCGGCCCGCCCGCCTTCGTGGCCCGCTGGGACGGCGAGGTCGAGGTCGTCTGGCAGGGCGCGCTCCCCGGGAGCCGCGCCATCCCGGTGGCGGCCGAGGCGGGCGCGGCCTGGCTCGAGACCAGCGACGGCGCCCTCGTGCGCGTCGACGCCGAGGGCCCCGGCCCCGCGCGCGCCTTCGATCGCTCCCGCCACGGCCCCATCCGGCTCGGCGATCGCACCGTCGCCCTCTTCGACGGCGTGCTGCACGAGTGGCGCGACGGCGCCTGGCGCCCGGACGGCGAGCGCCCCTGGACCTGCCTCGAGGCGCGCGGCGATCGCGCCTTCGCCTGCTCCCTCGACGGCACCTACGAGCTCACGAGCGGCGAGCCCACCCCCTTCTTCTCCCTCCGCCAGCTCGCGCCGCCCGACACCTGCGGAGCCGCCGAAGCGGAGCCGGAGTGCGCGCGCGAGTGGGCCCACTTCGGCGGAGAGTCCGGCTGGCTCGAGACCGACCCCGCCCTCGACCCCCGCTCCCCCCGCCGCCCCCGAGGCTGCGCCGCCGCCCCCGGCCGAAGCTTCCGGTGGCCCCTGCTCCCCCTCGCCCTCCTCGGTCTCCGAATACGGAGCAGGGGACGGTCTCCGAATACGGAGCAGGGGACGGAGTTGACTTGTGAACTTACGTAGGCCGAACACCTACAACCGGGCGCCTCAGGCCAGGCGCGCCCGGAGGTCGCGGGCGTAGGCGGCGGGGCTCGCGCCGTACCGGGCCTTGAAGTCGCGGGTGAAGTGCGAGGGGCTCGCGTAGCCGACCGCGAGCGCGGCCTCGGAGGCGCCGAGCCCGTCGCGCAGCATGCGCAGGCGCGCCTGTCCGAGGCGCACGTTCTTCACGTATCGCATGGGGCTCATGCGCGCGACGTCGCGGAAGCGGTGCGCGAAGTGCGACGGGCTCATCGCCACGCTCCGGGCCAGCTCCTCCACCGTCAACGCGTCGGCGGCGTGATCGCGCACGTAGCGCATCGCCTGCCGGATCCGCGGTTCGTCGGCCCGGACCGCGCTCCGGAGCGGCCCCGCGTGCGGGCTGCACAGCAGCCGGAACACGATCTCCCGCACGATCAGCGGTGAGACCACCCGGTGCTCGAGCGGGTCGTCGACCGACTCCAGCAGGCGACAGAACGACTCCGCGAGCTTCGCGTCCATGCGCTCCGCCCACGCGTCGGTGTCGTCGCCCGGGTCGGCGCCCCGCGCGTCATCGATGGCGAGCACCGTCTGCGCGATCACGTCCGGATCGATCGTGAGGCCCACCGAGAGGTACGGCCGCCCGGGGCTCGCCCCCTCGATGAACGAGGTGTAGCGGGTCTCGCGCGTGACGAAGAGGTAGTCGCCCGGCCCGTACCGCAGCCGCCGGCCATCCGACATCTCCAGGGTCTTCGAGCGCTCGGCGACGACCGCCATGATCACCCCGCTCGTGCTCACCGGCTTGGGCCCGACCGGACCGTCGGCGCGGAAGTAGTAGAGGTCGGGGAACATCGAGTCGGTGCGCCCCGGCCGGACGGCGTGGGCGCGCACGTGCTCGCGGATCCTCTCGAGCGGCGTCACGCGATCGTTCTATCCCGGGCCGGCGCGGGGGACGAGCGGATCGCAGGATCGGGCAAGACGTTCGCAGCCCTCGCCCTGGCGACGCGCGCCGCGCGGGACGACGTTCCCCGCTCACCAAGGAGGACGAGATGCAGAAGCGACAGGCGAAGCAGGGCGGGCTCGAGGCGGCGGCGGTGGGCCTCGGCTGCATGGGCATGAGCGAGTTCTACGGGCCGAGCGACGACGCGAAGTCGATCGCGGTCATCCACCGGGCGCTCGAGCTCGGCGTGACCTTCCTCGACACCGCCGACATGTACGGCTCCGGCGCCAACGAGCGCCTCGTCGGCCGGGCGCTCGCCGATCGGCGCGACCGGGCGGTGCTCTGCACCAAGTTCGCGATCCAGCGCGGCGAGGGCGGCTCGTTCGCGGGCGTCAGCGGCCGCCCCGAGTACGTCGCGCAGGCCTGCGAGGACAGCCTGCGGCGCCTCGGCGTCGACCACATCGACCTCTACTACCAGCACCGCGTCGACCCCGAGGTGCCGATCGAGGACACGGTCGGCGCGATGGCCGATCTAGTGAAGCAAGGCAAGGTACGTCACCTCGGCCTGAGCGAGGCGGCGCCCGCGACCCTGCGCCGCGCGGCGGCCGTGCACCCCATCGCGGCGCTCCAGACCGAGCTGTCCCTCTGGAGCCGGGCGCCCGAGCGCGAGCTGCTCGCCACGTGCCGGGAGCTGGGCACCCTGTTCGTCGCGTACAGCCCGCTCGGCCGGGGCTTCCTCTCGGGGAACATCCGCTCGCGCGCCGACCTGAGCGAGGGTGACTTCCGGCTGAGCATGCCGCGCTTCTCGGAGGAGAACTTCGCGGACAACCTCGCGCTGGTCGACGGCGTGCGCGCGCTCGCCGAGGAGAAGGGCTGCACCCCGGCCCAGCTCGCCCTGGCGTGGGTGCTCACCCGCGGCGACCACGTCGTGACCATCCCGGGCACGCGCAGCCTGGAGCGGCTGGCCGAGAACGCGGCCGCGGTCGACGTCGCGCTCACCGAGGCGGAGCTCGCCGCGCTCGACCGCGTCCTCCCGCCCGAGGCCGCCGCCGGCGATCGCTACGCCAGCATGGCCCTGGTCGATGGGTGAGTGGTCGATGGGTGAGTGGTCGATGGCTGAGGCTCGGGTCACGATGCGAAGGTGATCGCGCTTCGCATCCTCGGCGGCGTCCTCGTCCTCGCCGGCCTCGTGCTCTCGGTCGCGCCGACGCTGGCGCTCGATCCCGGCGACGCGCCGGACCTCTTCGAGGCGATCGAGCGCCACGTCCGGTGGGGGCTGCTCATCGGGATCGGGCTCCTGCTCGCCGTGCGCACGAGCCTCCGGCCCTGGCGCGTCACCTTCGCGCACCTCGTCTGCTGGGTCAGCGCCGGCTACCTCGTCGCGCGGCTGATCGGGATCGCGCTCGAGGGCGCGTCGAGCGGCCGGCAGTGGCTGTGGGTCGGCGTCGAGGTCGCCATCTGCCTCGTCGCCGGCGGCTACCTCGTCCGCAAGCGCGACGGGGCCCGGGGCGAGCGCTGATAGGATGGGCGGATGCGCCGCTCGCTGGCCCTCTGCCTCGCCCTGCTGACGCCCTGGCTCCACGCCTGCGCCGGGCAGGAGTGCGACCTCAACTCCGACTGCCCGAGCCCGGGCTACTGCGCCTTCGGGCGGTGCGAGCGTGACTGCGCGGCCGACTTCGACTGCGCGGAGGGCTTCGTGTGCTCGGTCATCGGGCAGTGCGTCGACCCGGACGCCGTCGACGCCTCGGTGCCTCGGGACTCCGGCGCCAGAACCGACTCGGGGATCACCCGAGACTCCGGGGTCGTGCGCGACTCCGGAGTCGTCCGAGACTCGGGGATCGCGCGCGACTCCGGCGTGGTCCGCGACTCCGGCGTGCGGACGGACGCGGGCCCGAGCGACGCCGGCCCGCCGCCCGACGCCGGAGGCCCGCCCGGGCCGGTCGCGCGCGGCACCTACCGCTACGGCGCGCTGCCCATCGGCGGCCGCGAAGGCATCCGCGTCGCCTTCCACCCCGACGGCAGCTACGCGGTGATCCTCGAGCGCTACGACGTCATCCACGTCTACGACTGGGCCACGCGCACCACCCAACGGGTGGACCTCGACCCGCCGGGCTCGGCGCACGTCTACTTCCACGACCTCGCCTTCGAGCCGGCGGGCGGCTTCGCCTACGTGGTCGGCGCGAGCGTGGACGGCGGGGCCGAGACCGGCGTGATCTTCCGGATGGACGACGCGGCGGTGCGGGCCGGCATGGCGAGCGCCGCCTTCACCCAGTCGAGCGAGACGCGCGCGGGCGAGCGCTTCGCCGCGATCGAGTGGCCGGCCCCGTTCCGCTCGGGCCCGCCGGTGCTGCTCTCCACCACGACCCGCTCGCCCTACATCGCGCGGCTCCGCGAGCTCGACCCGACCACCGACGCCTTCACCGGCCTCGTCACCGCGAGCCCGCGCAGCGCCGGGTGCATGGACCTCGCCTTCGTCGAGAACGAGTTCGGCGACTGGGGCGTCGTCGTGGTCTGCGGCATCAACGGCGGCGACGCGCCGTACTACACCGAGATCGGCAGCCCCCCGCACGCCTGGCGCGACGGCCCGAGCGCGACCCTCGGCAACGTCTACCGCGCGGCCGCGCACCCGAGCGGGGGCTACGCGATCGCGATCGGCGCGTCCGGCCGCGGCAACCTCCACCGCCTCGAGGCCGGCGCGTGGCGCCCCGGCTCGAGCTCCCCCTCGATCGGGCGCGGGCTCTGGGGCGTGACCTTCCAGGAGGGCGGCCAGCGGGCCCTCGCCTACGGCCGCGCCGCCGGCACCCCGCTCACCGCGACGGTGGTCGAGTACCGCCACGACCTCTGGTCGAGCGCCGAGCTCACCGACGTCTCGATCCCCGGCTTCGACGCCGCCCCCTACCTCGGCGGCTCGAACACCTTCCTCAACGACGCCGCCTTCCGCCCCGGGTGCGACGGCGGCCTCCTCGTCGGCGGCGAGAGCGACTTCCGTGGCAGCCGCGGCCTGGTCATCGAGTTCCGGATCGAGGGCCTCCGCGACTGCGGCGGCACGCTGTAGCTCGGCGCGCCGTCGCCACAGTCGGGAAGCTCAGGGATTCACGGCGCACGCGGGATCGTCTTCCCACATGCACATGGAGTTGCACAGCCGGTCGGTGCCGGTAGGCGGATCGCACTGTCGTGAGCCAGGGCTGCATTCCCCGCGGGGCACCACGACGGCCCAATCCCCCCAACTGCAGTCCACCTGACAGATCCTCTGGTTCACCCCACACCGGCCGCGGTCCATCATCTCCGTCTCGCCTGGGGCACACGGCCCCTCGTTGAGGCAGTCCGAGGTCGACATCCAGGTTGCGTCCGTGCAGCGCTGGGCCATCTCGCCGCAGTTCCCGCACGTGATGACGCGCATCTCGTCCGCCGTCTCGCACAGACAGTCGGTGGGTGCCGTGCAGGCAGCCCACTCACCGTCGGTGCAGGTCTCGGTTCCATCACCGCAGGCGTTGCTGCAGTCGCGCTCGGCGTCCGCCCCGACGGCGGCATCCGCCGGATCACAGTCACTGTCGTCGGGTACACCGTCGCCATCGCCGTCCGGCGGGCCCGCGTCCATCGACGAGCCCGCATCGACGCCGCCGTCGTCGTCGGGGCCGGCGTCAGGGGCCGACGCGTCCATCGATTCCGGGAGCCCAGAGTCCGCCGCCACGCCCGAGTCCGTGGCCTCGGGCGACGCGTCATCGCACGCCACGTAGAAGAGCATCGCGCACAGGACCGTCACCCTCGTATCGAGCACCTTCATCACTACTCCGTCCATCAGGACGACCGCTTCCGGTCGTCACGGTACGCCAAGAAGGCTGGATATTGACAGGAAGGTTCGCTTCTGGAAAGCACGCTTCTCCACGCAGCGCTGGAGGACGCGTCCGTTGACGACGCCGCGAGGAGGCACCAGCATCCCGCGATGCTGTCGATCGACGCCGTCACGCGCGCCCTCCTCGGGGACGACCCTCCGCGGGTCGAGTCCGACGATTACGACGTCTGGGGTCGGGAGGGCACCACGCCGCACTACGTGGCGCTCGTGCCCGAGCCGGTCGAGGACACCGCGGAGGCGCTCGTCGAGGCGGCGGAGTCGATCCTCGAGGCGTTCGGCGACGAGGCGGGGCTGCTCCCGGGGTTTCGCCACTACTACGACGGCAGGATCGAGGAGGCCGAGATCCGCCGGGGCGCGCGAGGCTTCGTCATCTCCGGGACGGTGGTGTCGGTCGACGGCGACGAGGCGATGTGGTTCGACGCGGCGATCACCGCCGTGCCCGAGGGTCCGGTGATCGCGGTGGCCTTCTCCCACCAGCCCCGGCGCGCCGAAGATCCGACGCTCGACCTCGACGCGCTCGACCTCGGGGCGCTGCGCTCGGAGCGCTACGCGAGCTTCACCGTCGGCGCCGGCTGAGGGTCGCGGGAGGCCGCGGTAACCGAGCTTCGAGTCGCGAATACGCGGAGGTGACTCGATGGACGCAACGCCCAAGCCGCTCTTCGCCTCCGCGCTCACCGCCGCGGCGCTCGTCGCGTTCGCGGCGAACTCGGTGCTGTGCCGGCTGGCGCTGGCGGACGGCTCGATCGACCCGTGGGCGTTCACCGGGCTGCGCATCGGAGCGGGGGCGGTGACGCTGCTGCTCCTGGCGATGCGGCGCGATCGCGGCGACGCCGGGTGGGCGGACTGGCGGCGCGCGGCGCTCCTGCTCGTCTACGCGCTGCCCTTCTCGCTCGCCTATGTGGCCCTCGATACGGGCACCGGCGCGCTGCTCCTGTTCGGCGCGGTGCAGGCGACGATGCTCCTGCTCGGCATGCGCGCGGGGGAGCGGCCGGGCGCGCTTGAGTGGGGGGGGCTGCTCGGCGCGTTCGGCGGGCTGATCTACCTGGTCTCCCCCGGGCTCAGCGCCCCCGATCCGCTGGCCGCGGGGCTCATGATCGCGGCGGGGATCGGCTGGGGCGCGTACTCGGTGGCCGGCAAGGGCGCGGGCGAACCCCTGCGGGTCACCGCGAGCGCCTTCGCCCGGGCCGCGCTGCTGCTCGCGCCCATCCTGCTGATCACGCACCTACGGGTACAGGACGGATTGCACGTCGAGCCGAGCGGGGCCGCGCTGGCGGTCGTCTCCGGCGCGGTCACCTCGGGCGTGGGCTACGCCGTCTGGTACGCAGCCTTACGCCACCTCACGGCGACCCGCGCCGCGCTGCTCCAGCTCTCGGTCCCGGTCATCGCCGCCGCGGGCGGCGTCGCCCTGCTCGCCGAGGCGATCACGCCGCGGCTCGCCATCGCGGGGATCGTGATCCTCGGGAGCATCGGCCTCGGCGTGCTCGGCCGAGCCCGCGCTTGATCGTCCCGCGGGCGCTCGCGCTCTGCCCATCGAGCCCGGGTTCGGGCCCGAGAATCCTCGCTCGCTCAGCCATCCAACCCAGGTCCTGCTCAGCCATCCAACCCAGGTCCTGCCCGAAATTCTCACTCGCGCCCCGCCCCGCGGCGGGGCTCGACCGGGCTCCTGGGTGCCCGACGCTGGTTCGCGACCTCGATCCCGCGTCTCCGCCTCGATCTCGTGCACACACAGCGGATTTGTCCGGAGTACCCTCGGGAGCGCACGCACCGATGCGCGGCTCGAGCCGTCATCGAGCCGCGCAGGAGCCTAGTTTTCGGAGGCTGGGTCCGGCGGCTCGTCGTCGTCCCGCGCGTCGCGAGGGGAGGGGCGGGGCGGCGTCGCGCGGCCGACCTCGCGGAGCGTGACCACCTTCTTTCCGGCTTCGAGCGCGACCTTCGGGGAGTCGCGGCGGTCGACGGTGGCCTCCGTCGTCGCGTCCAGCCGGGTGGCGAGGTCGTCGTCGAGCGCCTCCTCGTCGACCTGAGAGGCGAGCGCGCGCACGCGTCCGATGATGGCGTCCCGAAGCTCCTCGGTCAGTCGCTCGTCGACGTCTTCGAAGCGCTCGCCCACCGCGAGCACGGAGTCCTCCGCCGGCGGCTCCACCTCGGCTCCGAACTGGACCTTCATCAGATACGTACCCGCCGGGAACACGGCCGGCTCTCCCCGACGGACGCTCTCCCGCGCCCGGTCGTACGCCTCACCGAACGCCTTCACCTCACGCTTGCACAGCGCCTCGAGCTCGTCGTCGTCCACCACCATGAAGGTCTCGACCGGGCCGGGCTTGGGCTTCTTCCGGGGCGCCGCCGGCTCGGCCCACGGGTGCTGGGCCAGGAGCCGGGTCGCGCCGAGCACCGGGCGCTTCCGCGCCGCCGCGTGCGCGCGCTCGGCGTCGCTCCGCGACTTCCGGATCGTGTAGATCGTGCGCACCGTGCCGAGCACCCGCTTCAGCTCGGGGACCATGCCGAAGCGGAGCTTCGACGTCTCCGGCCACACGCGCGGGTTCAGCCCGAACGGCGGCCGCGCGAGCTTCAACGACGCGCCGGCCATCATGCCCGGATCGCTGGTGAACCCCGGGTAGTGCTCGACCTTCTCCACCAGGCCGTCCTTCACCACCTGGATGTCGGAGTAGTGCAGCCACTCCAGCATCGCGGCCGCGTTCACGAGCTGCTTCTGGTGCGCCTGCCCGCTGCCGAAGACGAGCTTCGGCGCCTCGAACCCCCGCCTCTCCAGGGCCTTCTTCACGAAGCCGCCGACCTCCCCGTGGAACAGCCGCTTGAGCGTCGGGAGGTTCGCCACGGTGACCGTGACCACGTAGTGGATGTGGTTCGGCTCGATGGTGGCCTGATGGAGGATCGCGCCCGTCTTTCGCACCGCCTCGGCCAGGAAGTAGAGGATCCACGCGTGCAGCTGCGGCGCGAACGGCGTCAGCAGCAGCTTCCGAAAGAGGCAAGGCACGGTGACGGCGTACGTCGCCGGCGCCTGGATCTTCGCGCGGGTCACGGCGCGCTGCAGACACTCAAGATTCGATCCGCCCACGATCGGGGCGGATCGACTCCGAAGTCACGGCTCGAGGGTGGCGGTCCGCCGGCCGAGGGGTGGCGGCCGCCACCGAAAGGCGCCTCCGAGGGAATTGCTGCCCGCGTTCAGCGTATTCACGCGGCAACTCCCCTTTTGGAGACGGAGACGGACGTGACGAGCCAGCTACGGGCCCTGCGCGACGACGCGCGGTTTCAGCACTTCATCACCGCGGTGATCCTCTTCGCGGGCTTCCTCGTGGGGCTCGAGACGTATCCGTCGGTGGTCCACGCGCACCACGGGATCCTGCACCTGCTCGACCAGGTGGTGCTGTGGATCTTCGTGGCCGAGGTGGCGGTGAAGATGGGCGCCGAGGGGCGGCGGCCGTGGCGCTACTTCCGTGATCCGTGGAACGTCTTCGACTTCGTGGTCGTGGCGGCGAGCTTCCTGCCCTTCGCCGGTCAGATGGTGGTCGTGCTCCGGCTGGTCCGCCTGCTGCGCGTCCTGAAGCTCGTCCGGGCGCTCCCGCGGCTACAGCTGCTGGTGAGCGCGCTGCTCAAGAGCATCCCGTCGATGGCCTACGTGTCGGTGCTGCTCTTCTTGCTGTTCTACGTCTACGGCGTCGCCGCGGTGTTCCTCTTCGGCGAGAACGACCCGGTGCACTTCGGCTCGCTCCAGGTGGCGCTGCTCTCGCTCTTCCGCGCGGTCACCCTCGAGGACTGGACCGACCTCATGTACATCCAGATGCAGGGCTGCGCGGGCTACGGCTACGACGGCATGGCTGCGCTCTGCACGCAGTCCACCGCGCACCCGATCGTCTCGCCGGTGTTCTTCGTCTCGTTCGTGCTGCTCGGCACGATGATCATCCTCAACCTCTTCATCGGCGTCATCATGAGCGGCATGGAGGAGGCGCAACAGGAGGCCCAGGACGAGGCGCGCGCGCTCGCCGGCGACGAGGCGCCCTCGTCGATGGAGCTGTCCGACCTGGTCCGCCAGCTCGGCGATCTCCAGGACGCCCTGTCCCGGGCCCAGCGTCGGGTGGCCCGCGAGGAGCGCGAGGCCCGCCGCCCGGTCTCCGACGCCCCGCCCCCGATGGTGATGCTCGACCCGGCCGAGTGATCCTCAGCGATACGGGGCCGAGGCGGGGTCCGGCTTCACGACCAGGCGCGTCTGGACCGGGAAGGTGGCGTTGGCGGGCATCGTGACCACGGTGCACGCGAGCACGCGCCCGAGGAGCGCCCGCTCGAGCCGGAGCGTCTCGGGCGGCTCCTCGGCCAGCTGCGACAGCTCGCGCACGCCGTCGTCGCCCATCGCGTGCAGCGCCCAGCCGGGGGCGTAGACGATCTCGGTCTCGAGGTCGTCGACGATCGGCTGCTTGGGGCGCCGGAGCAGCGGGCCGGCCCCACCCTTCGGCGCGAGGTACCAGCGCACGCGCACGCGGTGCCCGACCGGGACCGGGCAGGCGAAGTGAAGCCGGATGACCTCCACGTCATCATGGTAGCGGCCGCGGAAAAGTTGGGGGGCGGAGATCGCGGGATCAGGATGCGCGCGAGGTGAGAGAGCCGGGAAAGAGTCCGTCGTTCTGGGACGCGTTCCGCGATCCGCGCCTGGCGCTGATGCTCGGCCTCGGCTTCTCGTCCGGGCTGCCGAACCCGCTGACCGGCAGCACGATGACGGCGTGGCTCGACA
Organism: Myxococcota bacterium; assembly: GCA_036149055.1. Classification (GTDB taxonomy): domain Bacteria; phylum Myxococcota_A; class Polyangia; order Polyangiales; family Sandaracinaceae; genus JAVJQK01. Next base: position 76,781 of record JAYZQJ010000128.1, read on the forward strand.
CGTTCGACGTCGACATGGCCACGATCGGCTTCTTCGCCTGGGTGCACCTGCCGTTCAACTTCAAGTTCGTCTGGGCCCCGGTGATGGACCGCTTCTCCTTGCCCTGGGGCGGGCGGCGGCGCGGCTGGATGCTGCTCACCCAGCTGGTGATCCTGGTGAGCGTCGGGGTGATGGGCAGCTTCGACCCCAAGGCCGCGCCGTGGCTGGTCGCGGGGCTGGCCGTCTGGACGGCGTTCTTCACCGCCTCGCAGGACATCGCGGTCGACGCCTTCCGGACCGATCTCCTGCCACGGGAGGAGCGCGCGAGCGGGACCGCGATCTTCGTGGCCGCCTATCGCGGCGCGCTGATCGTCGCCGGCGCGGGCGCGCTGATCCTCAGCGATCACCTGCCCTGGTCGACGGTCTACTGGATCCTCGCGGCGCTGATGTCGGTCGGCATCCTGACCACGCTGCTCTCGCCCGAGCCCGAGACCCAGGCGCAGGCGCCGAAGACCCTGGTCGACGCGGTGTGGAGGCCGCTGAAGGAGCTGGTCACCCGGCGCGACATCGGCGTCTACCTGGCGATCATCATGCTCTACAAGGCGGGCGACGTGGTCGCCGGCCACTTCCTGATCCCGTTCCTCACCGACACCGGCTTCTCGCGCAGCGAGATCGGCGCGGTGTTCAAGGGCCTCGGCCTCGCGGCGACGATCTTCGGCGCGCTGCTCGGCGGCGGCCTGGTCGCGAAGTGGGGGCTCCGGCGCGCGCTCATCGTCTTCGGCGTGGCCCAGGCGATCGCGAACCTCCTCTACTGCTGGCTCGCCTTCGCCGGGAAGGACTACGCGCTGATGACGACGGCGATCACCGTCGATCATCTGATGAACGGCATGGGCACCGCGGCGTTCGTCGCCTTCCTCATGACCCTCTGCGACAAGCGCTTCACCGCGATGCAGTACGCGATCTTCTCGAGCCTGATGACCGTGCCCGGCCGCGTGCTCGGCGGCTTCTCCGGCTTCCTGCAGGAGAGCGTCGGCTGGCCCGGCTTCTTCCTCACCACCATCGTGCTCGCGGCCCCCGCCGTGCTGCTGCTCAGCGTGGTCGAGATCAGGGAGCCCGAGTCGCAATGAGCCCCGAAGAGATCTTGAAGCGCGCGGTCGAGCGGGGGGATCCGCCGGCGGCGGCGGCGTGCGCGCTCCATCGCGGGGCGGTGGTCTTCGAGGCGGCGTTCGGGGCGGAGCCGGACAGCGTCTTCGACGTGGCGTCGGTGACGAAGGTGGCGGCGACGACGAGCGTGATCGCGACGCTGGCGCGGGACGGCGCGCTCGGGCTCGACGACGCGGTCGCGACGCATCTGCCGGCGTTCGGGCGGCGCGGCAAGGCGCGGGTGACCGTGCGGGAGCTGCTCGGGCACCGCTCGGGGCTGCCGGCGTGGGCGCCGCTGTTCCTCGGCGGCGACGTGATGGAGGGCGTGTTCGACGCGCGGCTCGAGACGCCGGGGCGGCGCGTCTACTCGGACCTCGGCTTCCTCGCGCTCGGCGCGATGGTGGAGGCGATCTGCGGAGACCTCGCCGAGGCCTGCCGGGCGAGGGTCTGGGGGCCGCTCGGGATCGCCGACCTCGGCTACGCGGGCGCGTGGCTCGACGGAAGGCACGTGCTCCCGACCGGCACGACCCGCCCGCGCGAGCCGGCGCCGGGGCAGGAGCACCTCTACGCGGTGCCGCCGCAGACGCCGGCCCCGGATCCGGGCCAGGTCGACGACGACAACGCCTTCGCGCTCGGCGGGGTCGCCGGGCACGCCGGGGTGTTCGGCACCGCGCGCGCGGTCGCGACGCTGGGCGAGGCGTGGCGCACCGGGAAGATCGGCGGGCCGGAGTTCCTGTCGATCGACCCGGCCGAGGGGCCGCCGCGGGGGCTCGGCTTCGACGTGCCCACCGGGCCGCGCTCGAGCTTCGGGAGCGCGCTCGGCCGCGGGCGCGCGTTCGGCCACCTCGGCTTCACCGGCTGCTCGCTCTGGATCGACCTCGACCGCGAGGTCACGGTCGCGCTCCTCACCAACCGCACCTTCCCCGGGCGCCACCGGGTCGACGGAATCCGCGCCCTACGCCCCGCCTTCCACGACGCCCTCGCGGCGCAGCTGGACGAGCGCGCGTAGCCGGGGCTCGTCCTCGCCGACGACCTGGAAGCCGAGCGCGCGGTAGAAGGCGACCGGCGCCGGGGACGCGTCGGTCAGCAGGGTGAAGCGGGAGATCTCCGGGTGGTCGGCGAGGCAGCGCTCGACGAGCGCCCGACCGATCCCGCGCCGCTGGTGCGAGGGCGCGACGAGCAGGTCGTGCACGAAGCAGAGGAAGACCGCGTCCGCGCTCGCCCGGATCAGCCCGACCAGCGCGTCGCCGTCCCAGGCCGCGCGCACGTAGGTCGAGGCCTCGATCGCGCGCCGCAGCCGGGCCGGGTCGGCGGCGTGCCCGGTCCAGCCGACCGACGCGTAGAGCGCGGCCAGCGCGTGGTCGTCCGGGAGGTCGGGGAGGATCTTCGTCATTTCGGCATCCTTGGTGAGACGATGGTGGCATGGACACCATCGTCGAGGGGGGCCCGGGGCCGGTGCCGTTCGAGGCGCCGCTGCTCGATCCGGGCGACGAGCGCTACACCGTGGAGGGCGAGATCGGGCGCGGGGGCGTGGGCACGGTGCTGCTCTGCGCGGACCGCCAGATCGGGCGCCGGGTGGCGCTCAAGGCGCTGCGCGACCCGGGGCCGGACCGGGAGGCGGGCTTCGTGCGCTTCATCCGCGAGGCGCGCATCCAGGGCCAGCTCGAGCATCCGTCGGTGGTGCCGGTGCACGACCTCGCGGTGCACGACGAGCTCGGCGTGTACTTCACGATGCAGCGGGTGAAGGGGATCACCCTGCACGAGCTGCTGCGCCGCCTGGGCGACGGCGACCGGGACAGCGCCGTGCACTGGTCCCGGCGGCGGCTGCTCGAGGCGTTCGGCCGGGTCTGCCTCGCGGTGGACTACGCACACCAGCACGGCGTCTTGCACCGCGATCTCAAGCCCGCGAACATCATGTTCGGCGACTTCGGTGAGGTCTACGTGCTCGACTGGGGGCTCGCGGGGCTCGACCCGAGCCGGGACGCCGCGGTCGATCTCGGCGGCGACGAGGAGACCACGCGGCCGGGCATGATCTTCGGGACGCCGGGGTACATGCCGCCCGAGCAGGTGCACGGCTTCCACGACCGGCTCTCGCCGGCCAGCGACGTGTACGCGCTGGGCGCGATCCTCTTCGAGCTGCTCACCTTCACCCCGCTGCACGAGGGGGACACCCCCGAGGCGCGCTACGCGTCGACGATCGGCCGGCTCGACGCCCGCCCCTCGAGCCGGGCCCCGGGCGCCTACGTGCCGCCGGAGCTCGAGGCGATCGTGGTGCGCGCGGTCGACCGGCACCCGGAGGAGCGCTTCCCGAGCGCGCGGGCCTTGCAGCGGGCGATCGAGCGCTACCTCGACGGCGAGCAGGAGGAGGAGCAGCGGCGCAAGCTCGCCACCCGGCACGCGGAGATCGCGAAGGACGCGGCGGAGAGCCTGCGCGAGGATCCCGACGACCGGCCGACCCGCGAGGAGGCGCTGCGCGAGCTCGGCCGGGCGCTCGCCCTCGACCCGTCGAACCGGGCCGCGCTCGAGACGCTGGTGGAGGTGATGGGGACGCCGCCGCGGCGGGTGCCGGCCGAGGTGAAGGCGCGGCACCAGGCGGAGCTCGACGCGCGGCTGCGCAAGGTCTCCCGGGCCGCGATGGCCGCCTACGCGAGCATGTTCGCCTACCTGCCGTTCATGGTCTGGGCCGGGCTGCGGGCCCCCGGGCCGATCGTCTGGCTCTACGCCTGGGTCGGCGCGGCGATCGCCATGTCCTTCGCGTGCTCGCGCTCCGAGGGGCCTCCGCAGCGCTGGGCGATGGCCGCGATGCTCTGCAGCAACGTCGGCATCGCCGCGACCGCCTCGATCTTCGGCCCGCTCTTCCTCACCCCGGCGGTGCTCGGGAGCAACACCGCGGCCTACGCCCTCCACCTCGACGGCGCGCGCCGCTGGATCGCGATCGGCAGCGCGGTGGTGCTCCTGCTCGCGGTGACGATCCTGTTCTTCCTCGGCGTCTTGCCCGGCGCCTACGCGGTGGAGGGCGGCGCCCTCGTCATCGCGCCCGGCGCGGTGGAGCTGGTCCCGTCGGTCTACGCGCTCCTGCTCGTGCTCGGCCTCGGGGTGGTGCTGACCGGGTCCATCGTGACGGCCCAGACCCGCGACCAGCTGGTCCGGGCGGAGCTCGGCCTGCACGTCCAGCGCTGGCAGCTCTCGGCGCTCGCGCCGGCGGACCTACGTTGACGAGGCTTGCAAACCGCGAGCGTGATACGAGATCTACGGACGACATGCCCCCTCCGGAACACGCCGATCCGCCCCTCCGCGTCCTCGCGGACAACATCCCGCAGCTGGCCTGGATCGCCGACTCGGAGGGCTGGATCTTCTGGTACAACCGGCGCTGGTTCGACTACACGGGCACGGCGCTGGAGGAGATGCAGGGCTGGGGCTGGAAGGCCGTGCACCACCCCGACCACATCGATCGGGTGGTCGAGAAGTTCCGCGGCTGCATCGAGCGCGGCGAGGCCTGGGAGGACACCTTCCCCCTCCGCGGCGCGGACGGGCAGTACCGGTGGTTTCTCTCGCGCGCCACGCCCATCCGGGACGCGAGCGGCGCGGTCGAGCACTGGTTCGGCACCAACACCGACGTCACCGAGCATCGACAGCTCGAGGTGGCGCTGAAGGAGGCCGACCGGCGCAAGGACGAGTTCCTGGCCACGCTCGCGCACGAGCTGCGCAACCCGCTCGCCGCGGTGCACGGCGCCCTCGAGGTGCTGCGAGACGGGTCGGGCGACCCGGGCTGGGCGACGGCCACCGGGCTGCGTCACGTCGCGCACCTCGAGCACCTCATCGACGACCTCCTGGACGTGTCCCGGATCACGCGCGGCAAGATCCAGCTGCGGGTCGAGACGGTGCGGGTGCGGGAGGTGCTCGATCGCGCCGCCGACGCGGTGCGGGGGCGGCTCGCGGCGCGGGGCCAGCGCCTGGAGGTCGCGCTCGACGACGAGACCGCCAGGGTGCGGGGGGACGTGGTGCGGCTCACCCAGGTGGTCAGCAACCTCCTGACGAACGCCTCCAAGTTCTCGCCGCCCGGCACGCGGGTCGCGCTCCGGAGCGCGGCCGAGGGCGACACCCTGGCCATCGAGGTCGAGGACGAGGGCCGCGGCATCCCCGACGACGAGCTGGACCGCGTGTTCGAGATGTTCACCCAGAGCCGCGCCAGCGACGGCGACGGGCTGGGGATCGGGCTCACGCTGGCGCGCCACCTCGCCGAGCTGCACGACGGGTCGCTCACCGCCCGCAGCGACGGGGCGGGCGCGGTCTTCACCCTGCGGGTCCCGGCGCTCCGGGAGCCCTCGGACGTCCCGGCGCCCGAGCCGCAGGCGCCAGAGCTGCGCCGCCACCGGATCCTGGTCGTGGACGACAACGAGGACCTCGCCGAGCTGACCGCGCTCCGGCTGCGCGCGCGGGGACACGACGTCGAGGTGGCGAACGACGGCGAGCAGGCGCTGAGCGCGGTGACCGCCGGCCGACCGGGGGTGGTGCTGCTCGACATCGGCCTGCCCGACCTCGACGGCTACGAGGTCGCGCGCCGGATCCGCCGCGACCCCGCGCTCGAGGGCACCGTGCTGATCGCCGTGACCGGCTGGGGGCAGGACGCCGACCGGCAGCTCGCGCGAGAGGCGGGCTTCGACCATCACCTCACCAAGCCGGCGTCGGTCGAGGACGTGAGCCGCCTGCTGGCCCAGGTTCCGGATCGGGAGACGAGCGGGTGAGAAGCACAGTGAGCCGCGCAGTGAGCCGCGCAGTGAGCCGCGGAGTGAGACGCGCAGGGATGAGCGCCGCCGCGCTGGCGCTGCTGCTGGCCGCCTGCGGGGGTCGCCCGCCGCCCACCGCGCCGCCGCCGCTGGACGAGGAGCTCGGCGAGGAGGCGGACGGCGACGGGCTGCGCATCGCGGGCATCGCGCTGCCGCGGCTCCCGCTCGAGGTGTCCGCGACCGAGCCGCCGCTCGCGGACGGCTGGGCGCGCGCCGAGGCGGCGCTGACGATGCCGACGCCGAGGCCCCCGGAGGGGGAGGCCTGGGAGGTCGAGGGCTGGGCCGACGGAGAGCTCGGGGACTGGATGCGGCGCCGGGCCGAGGTCGTCGGGGCGGCCCAGCGCGCCCTCGAGCCGGCGCGCGAGGGGCGCCCCGAGCACTCGGTCGTGGCCTCGCTCCTGCTCGGCCTCGCCTACAGCCGCTTCGCGCTCGATCTGCGCGGCATCGAGACGCCGCTCGCGTTCTCGAACGATCCGGAGCGCGCCCAGGCCTTCCGCGCCGCGATGGAGCAGGCGGCGCGCCCGCTGTGGCTCCGCGCGCTCGACGCGTTCGGGAGCTGCGCCGCCGTCGCCGCCGAGGCGCCCGCTCACTCCCTCGCGCGGTGGCGAGAGCGCTGCGACGCCGAGCTCCGCGCGGTCGAGCCGATGCTGCCCGAATAGTCGGGCGCGGCGAACACCCGCTGGTGCAGCCAGGGCTCGTCGTCGAGCTCGGGGTGGAACGTCGCGCCCCAGATCGTCCCCGCGCGGACGAGCACCGGCTCGCCGTCCAGCGTCAGCTCGACCGACACGCCGGCGCCCACCCGAGTCACCCGGGGCGCGCGGATGAGGGTGATCGGGCGGCCGTCGTCGGCGCGCCGCTCCGCGCTGTGCACCTGACGGCCCCAGCCGTTGCGCGCCACGGCGACGTCGAGCCAGCCGAAGCTGGGCTGCGCCGGTCGGACCTCGGACGCGGCGAGGATCAGCCCGGCGCAGGTGGCCAGGGTGGGCTTGCCGGCGGCGGCGTGGCGCCGGAGCGCGTCCTCGAGCGGTCGGTCGAGCAGGCGGAGCATCGCGCCGCTCTCGCCGCCGGGAAGGACGAGGCCGTCGAGCGCCTCGACCTGCCCGGCGGCGCGGAGCTCGATCGCGTCGACGCCCAGCCGCGCCAGCGCGTCGAGGTGAAGCGCGAAGCCGCCCTGCAGCGCGAGGACGCCGACCCTCATCACCAGCCCCGCTGGGCGAGGCGCTGCTCGTCGCGGAGCGCGGCGCTCTCGGTCCCGCGCATCGCCTCGCCGAGCCCGGCGCTGAGCTCGGCGAGCTTCGCCGCGTCGCGCCAGTGGGTCACCGCCTCGACCACCGCCCGCGCCCTCCGGGCCGGCTCGGCGCTCAGGAAGATCCCGCTGCCGACGAAGACCGACTCGGCGCCGAGGGCCATGCACAGCGCCGCGTCCGCCGGCGTCGCCACCCCGCCGGCCGCGAACCGCGGCACCGGCAGCTTCCCCTCCCGCGCCACGTAGCGCACCTGCTCGAGGGGCGCGCCCAGCTCCCGCGCCTCGGCGACGAGCTGCTCCTCCGACAGCCCCTGGACGCGCCGGATCTGGGCCTGCACCGCCCGGAGGTGACGCACCGCCTGGCTCACGTCCCCGGTGCCCGCCTCGCCCTTGGTCCGGATCATCGCCGCGCCCTCCGCGATCCGGCGGAGCGCCTCCCCGAGGTCGGTGCAGCCGCAGACGAAGGGCACCCGGAAGGCGTGCTTGTCCACGTGGTGCGCCTGATCGGCGGGGGTCAGCACCTCGGACTCGTCGACGAAGTCGACCTCGAGCGCCTCGAGGATGCGCGCCTCCATCAGGTGCCCGATCCGGCACTTCGCCATCACCGGGATGGTCACCGCCTCCTGGATCCCCCGGATCATCTCCGGGTCGCTCGCCCGCGCGACGCCGCCCTCGGCCCGGATGCGCGCCGGCACCCGCTCCAGCGCCATCACCGCCACCGCGCCCGCCTCCTCGGCGATCCGCGCCTGCGCCGGATCGACGACGTCCATGATGACGCCGCCCTTCAACATCTCGGCCAGCCCGACCTTGGTCTTCCAGTCTTTCATCGAACGCAGCTCTCCCTCGGGGGCGCGAGCGCCCCCGACCGTGCCCGTGGCCCTGCCCGAGCAGAACCCCAGGATCCGTCTGTTCCAGGGCGCGAGCGCCCCGACCTCTCACACCAGGTCGACCACCGCCGCCTCACCGCGCGGCGCCTCGCGCACCGCCTCGATGGCCTCGGCCACCCGCGCGGCCCCGAGCCGCAGCCGCTCCTCGGGCTCGGCGCAGAAGTTGAGGCGCAGCCCCGGCCGCGTGCCCTCGTCGACCGCGAAGTGCCGACCGGGCGAGACCACCACGCCGCGGCTCAGCCCCTCCTCGAACACCCGCCCCGGATCGACCCGCCGCGGCAGCTCGAGCCAGACGCTCAACCCACGCACGGGTCGTTGCCAGCGCACGTCGCGCGGGAGGTGCTCGCGGAGCCCGTCGCAGAGCGCGTCGCGGCGGCCGCGGTAGAACGGCCGGAGCTTGTTGAGGTGCGCCGCGAGGTAGCCGCGCTCGAGCAGCTCGGCGAGGGCGAGCTGGGTCAGCGCGGAGCTGCCGAGATCGCTCGTGTGCTTGAGCGCGAGCAGGTACGGCTGCAGCGCCGGGGGCACCACCAGGTAGCCGATGCGCAACGCGGGGATGAGGCGCTTGCTGAAGGTGCCGACGTGGATCACGTCCGCGTCGAGCGCCCGGAGCGCGGGCGGGGGAGGCTCGTCCTCGAGCTCGAGATCGGCCGCGTAGTCGTCCTCGATCACCGCCACCTGCGCGTCGCGCGCCCAGTCGAGCACCGCCTGCCGCCGGGCCGCGGTCATGCACGCGCCGGTCGGGTTGACGTGGTTGGGCATCAGGTAGAGCGCCTTCGGCCGGCGGGCCCCGAGCCGCCGCAGCGCGCCGACGTCCGGGCCCTCCTCGTCGCTCGGCACGCCGACCACATGCGCGCCGGTGGCGGCGAAGACCTGGAGCGCGCCCGCGTAGGTGGAGGCGTGGGTCAGCACCACGTCGCCCGGCCCGAGGAGGGCGCGCGCCATCAGATCGAGCCCCTGCTGGCTGCCCGTGGTCACGAGCACGTCGTCCGCTGCGCAGGGCACCGCGAGCCGCGCCAGGTCCTCGACGATCGCCTGACGCAGGCGCCGGAAGCCCTCCTTGGGCGCGTAGCCGAGCGCCTTGGCGCCGTTGGTGCGCAGCACGTGCTCGACGCACCGGCGGAAGAGCTCGGTCGGCAGCAGCTCCGGGGGCGGCTGCATCCGGGTGAGGTCGACCGCGCCGTGCGGCACCGAGGTCCGCCGGGCCCGGCGGAAGCGCTCCATCGGCTCCGCCCGCGCCGCCTCGCTCACCATCGACGGCCAGGGCAGCCCCCGCCGCCGCGCCGGGGCGCTCGGGGCGTCGTCCGCGAAGCGCGGCGCCTTCACGAACGACCCGCGCCCCACGGTGGAGCTCAAGAAGCCGGCCGCCTCCAGCTCGGCGTAGGCGCGGACCACCGTGTTCCGGTGCAGGCCCAGCTCCGAGGCGAGCGCGCGGGTCGGCGGGAGGCGGTAGCCGTCGGGGAACGCGCCGCAGCGGATGCGCTCGGCGATCTGCTCGAAGAGCTGCTGGTAGAGCGGAGCCCCACCCCGGGTCTGGACCGCGATGCCGAGCGCGTTCATGGGGAGAGCCTGGTCCAATACCGGGTCGCGCTCAATGGACAAGCGCCGGTTCGGGGGTGTTCGGGGCGACCAATCGCCACGAATTGGACCACTGTGGCGTGCCAATACATGCAGAGAGAGCGGACCAAACCTCCGCCAAGCGATTGGAAACGTTCCACGCGACGGGCGGCGCGGCGGCCCGGGGTCGCCGGAGCCGGCATGATGATCGGCATGGACGAGCTCGATCTCGGACCGGTGGAGGCGATGCCCGAGGGCGCGCCGACGCTGTGCAAGGCGGCCGACGGACGGCGCTTCGTGTGCGTGCGGCGCGGCGGCGACGTGCACGTGCTCGACGACCGCTGCCCCCACGAGGGCTACCCGCTCTCGCAGGGCGAGGTCCGGGGCGACGTGCTGACCTGCTGCTGGCACAACTGGAAGTTCGACCTCGCCTCCGGCGACTGCCTGTTCGGCGGCGAGCCGGTGCGGCGCTATCCGGCGTGGGTCGAGGCGGGGCGGCTGCGGGTGGACGCGCGGCTGGATCCGGCGCGAGAGCGGGCGCGGGTCGCGGCGTCGATGCGAGGCGCGCTCCGGGAGGGCTCCCTCGGCAGCGTGATGCGCGACGCGCTCCGCCTCGACGCGCTCCAGGGTGGGCTGGACCCGGCGATCGAGGTGCTGGCGCGAGACGCGGCCCGGCGCGCGCCGTGGGGCTTCGAGCACGGGCTGGCGCTCATCGCCGAGGCGGCGCCCTGGATCGATCGCGCCGGCTTCGCCGCGCTGAGCGCCCACGTCGCCGAGCCGCTGCTGAACGCGCCGGAGCGAGAGGCGGCGGCGCCGAAGGAGGGCTCCCCCGGCGACCTGCTCGAGGCCCTGCGCGACGAGCGGCGAGGGGACGCGGAGGCCCTCGCGCGCCACCTCGCTGACCAGCCCGCGCTGTTCGACGAGGCGCTGCTCCCGTGGCTCTCCGAGGACCTGACCGACTACGGCCACGGCGCGATCTACGCGTTCGAGGCGCGCCAGCTGATCGCGCGCTTCCCCGCCCTCGCCGAGGACGTGGCCGCGGCCCTCGTCGTCTCGCTCTCGTGGGCCACCCGGGACAGCGCGCTGCCCGGCTGGGGGGCGACCCACCGCGGCGTGCGCGAGGCCGCGGCGGTGGGGAGCGCGCCGGCCGACGACGCCTACGTGGACGAGGTGCTCGCCTCGGAGCGCCAGGCCGTCGAGGCGTGCCTGGCGCGGCTGCGGGCGGGCGTGGATCCGCGCGATCTCCTCCGCCTCTCCGCGCGGGCGGCGGCCGAGCGCCTGCGCCGCTTCGACCCGGCGTGGGAGCGCCGCCTCGACGCACCGGTGACCGTGCTCGACGTCAGCCACGCGCTCACCTTCACCGACGCCGCGCTCGCGCTGTCGCCGAGCCCGGAGCTGGCCGCGCGCTTCGCGGTCCAGAGCGCCGGGTTCGTCGGCAAGCTGCGCGCCGCCGACGGAGAGCCGCCGCGCCCGAGAGACGGCGGGACGCTCGACGCGGCGCTCGCCGCGCGCGACCTGGAGGGCGCGCTCGGCGCGCTCGAGACGCCGGGCTTCTACGAGATGCTCCGCCCGTTCGCGCTCTCGAGCGCGTTCGTCCGCCCCATCTTCGCGGCCCACGCGGTGAAGACGGCCGAGGCCTGCCGGCGTCTGGAGGCCGAGGATCCGGAGGCCGCCGCGCTGCACCGAGCGGCGGCGGTCACCCTCTCGGTCCCGCGGCGACCCGAGCGCTTCTTCGACCGCACCGCCGAGGTGGCCGAGCGCTTCCTCGAGACCGGCAAGCCGCCGCCCGGGCTCTATTGAGGAGCGGGCGGGAAGTCGGTGAGGACCCGCCTCGCGGCCGCGCGCAGCTCGTCGTCGCCGAGCGACCGCACGTCGTCCGAGGAGACCGCGCCCTGCCAGAAGGTCGCGCCGGTCTCTCGCTCGACCGCGCGCAGCTCGAGGCGGCCGGCCTGATAGCGCCGCTCCACGCGCCGCTCGCCGCGGACGAAGCGGCCTTCGAACGAGTAGGTGTCGCGCTCGACCCGCTCGCCGATCTTGGCCTGCCCGAGGATCCACACGTCGGCCCGGTCTCGCGGCGCCGCGCGCCAGCCCCGGGCGTGGAGCTCGCGGCGGAGCTGCTCGCGAAACGAGCCCCCGCGCTGGTCGGTCGGCTCGCGATGCACGAGGGCGTAGCTCCGAGCCCGGGCCGGGGCCGGCTGCACGACGGCGGACTCCACATGCAGGCTCGCGCCGCACGCGACGAGGAGGACGGCCAGGGCGGGGAGCAGGCGGCGCACGTCCCGGAGCTAGGGTCGCGGGCGGCCGACACAAGCCGCCGGACTTGCCACCGATCGCGCCGCGAGAGCGACATCGAGGGCGATTGCTGCGACGATGTCGCATGCACCGCGCCGCGCTCCCCTTGCTGCTCACCCTCGCGCTGGGCTGCGACCCTGGCGAGATGACCTTCGACGCCGGACCCGACGGGCGCCGTGACGCCGGGGGCGACGCCGCCAGTGACGCGGCGACCGACGGAGGCGACGAGGACGCGGGCCCGATCGACGCCGGGCCGCCCCCGGAGCCGGAGCCGGCGACCGAGCTCGGCGATCCGATGCAGGAGGAGTGGGTCTTCGTGCAGAGCCACCTGCACACCACCGGCTTCCACACCTGCGCCGACGCGCCGACCATGCCGACCGGCCCGGAGGCCGACTGCTACACCAGCGAGGGGATCACCGCGTTCCTCGAGGAGGCGCTGGCGCGCGACGCGAGCGACATGGTGATCACCGACCACAACAACATCGACGCGTGGTTCGACCCGGCGTTCGTGCCGCTCGCCGACGAAACCCGCACCCGCTACGCGACCCCGCTGCGCGGCACCGAGTGGAGCAGCCGCGACGGCCACATGACGCTGCTCTTCCCGTCGGAGGTGGTGAGCGACAACATGGCCGCCATCGCGAACGGCTGGGTCTTCGCCGCGGGCAACCGCGTGCCGGTCTCGGGCGCGTCCGACTACGAGATGGCGATCGACAGCGTGCACGCGGTCGGGGGCATCGCGATCATCAACCACCCCGAGCTGCTCATCCACGCGTTCCCCGAGGACAGCCTCGACGCGGACGGGGTGGAGGTGGGCATCCCGCCGAACCCGCTCGACGACGTCGGCGGCGGGGCGGTCAGCGCGCACTCCTCGGCCGAGGCGCGCCGCTACTGGCAGCGCCGGCTGGTGAGCGGGCAGCGGCTCGCGGGCACCGCGGGCGCGGATCATCATCACGGCGGCGGAGACATCCCGGGCCTGGAGTCGCCGACCTTCGGGCTGGCGGTGAACCTCATCCGCGTCGACCCCGCGCTGCCGAACACCGTCGACGTCGAGGCCGCGCTCGCCGATCCCGCGACCACCATCGACCAGCGCACCGCGATCGTCATGGACGCGATCCGCCGCGGGCACGTGATGGTGGTGGAGGACGAGGGGGCGGCCCGGGTCTTCGTCGGCGCCGACGTCGACGGCGACGGGCGCTTCCACGACGCGCGCGCCGGGGACTGCGTGCTCGAGGCCGACGGAGAGCTGCGCCTGCGCGTGCGCATCGAGGGCGCGTCCGCCTCGTTCGGCAGCGGCCACTACAACCTCGAGGTGTGGACGCACGCGGACGACGCGTCGCCCGAGTGGTTCGTGGAGGTGGACTACGACGACGGCTTCCCGGCCGACCCGCGCTACGAGGTCGACCCCGTCGACCCGTTCACCATCGAGCTCACCCTCCCCTACGCCGCCGACGAGGCGCGCTTCGTCCGCTTCGTGCTCGTGCGCGACGTGGTCGGCCCGGTGAACGACACCGAGGTGGTGACGAACCCGGTCTACTACGGCGCCTGGGGCGCCGAATGCGACGGCGCCTCTCCTCTGTACTGAAACGGGGACCCGGGGACGGAGTGAACTTGTGAACCTGCGTAGGCGTTCGGACTACATGAGTTAACAAGTTCACTCCGTCCCCCCGTCCTCGTTCGAGGGCTCGCGGGGCTCAGGTGGCGACGAGGCCGGGCTCGAAGCGGGGGCGGAGGCCGTCGGGGGTGCGCGCGGCGGGGTAGACGTCGCGGTCGTCGGCGAAGAACCAGAGGGGCTCGGAGGTCGCGTCGGGGAGGAGCGTGACCGGGCGGTGCGAGCCGCGCCAGGCCTGGAGCAGGGCGTCGAGGGCGTCGAGGTCCGCGGCGAGGTCGGCGCCCGGGCCGGCGACGAAGCGCTCGCGGTCGACGCGCAGCTCGGCGGGGAAGCGCCCGAGGAGCGGGTCGAGCTCCATCTGCAGGCAGCGCACCGCCTCGTCCCGGGTGAACGGCGGCAGCTGGCCGGGCAGCTCGGGGAGCACGCGGCGCAGGGCGGCCTCGTCGGCGACGAAGACGCCGTGTCGAGCGACGGTCCAGGACGGCCGGTAGAGGGGCCACCGGTCCTCCTCGATCTCCCGGGCGAGCTCGTCGAGCGGCGGCATGAGCAGGACGAGGTCTCCCGCGCGCCGCGGCGAGACGAAGGCGCCGCCGCAGTCGGGGCTGCCGCACATCTCGCACGCCTCGAGGTTGACCGGCGGGTCGCTCCAGTCGGAGAGATCGAGCGTCTTGGCCAGCTCGACCCCGTCGGCGTAGAGGCCGTCGCGACCGATCGAGCGACGTCGGCGGCCGAGCTCCGCGGGCTTCCACACGGCTACGGCTTCGGGATGCGCAGGGTGGCGCTCACCATCGCGGTGCCGCTCAGCGCATACATCAGGACGATGGGGTGCAGCTGCCAGGGGCCGAGCTGGATTGCGCCGAGCCAGAGGGCGTCGTGCACGGCCGAGGTGCCGAACGCGACGGCCAGCACCGCGACGAGGGCGAGGCTGGTCGGGATGGGCGTGCCCTCGAAGTGGCTGACCTTGCCCTCGTCGGTCATCAGGTCGTTCGCGGTGACGTTGAAGCGCGCGAGCCGGCTGATGCCGCAGCCGACGAAGTAGATCAGCACCACCGCGTCCCAGCCCCCGCGCAGGCCGAGCGCGAAGCCGAGCGCGGCGGGGGCGACGCCGAAGGAGACCACGTCGGCCAGCGAGTCGAGGTCGGCGCCGAAGGGCGAGCTCCGCTTGCGCCACCGGGCGACGCTGCCGTCGAGCACGTCGGCGGCGAGCGAGATCGGGAACAGGCCCAGGGCGGTCCACATCAGGACCCGGTCGAGCGAGGCGACGTACGCCATGCAGAGCAGCACCGCGCCCATGCCGGCCGCGCCGTTGGTGAGCGTGATGAAGTCCGCGAGCGAGAAGCTCCGGAGCATGGTGAGGCGCTTTGGCCGCGGCCGGGGCTCGTCCGCTTCGAATCCGTCCTGCTTCATCGTCTCGTCCATGCGGCCCCGGTCTTGCGCCACGGCCCGCGGCGACCACTTTCCCCGTAGACACGTGTCTCGCGCAAGCAACGCGGTGGAGACGGCCCTCTTCGGGCCGGACGACGAATACCCGCTTCACATCCGATTGGCGCGCCGCACGGCCCGAGTGCTGTGGCTGGCGGGGCGTGGCTTCGTGCGCGACGAGGGGTTCCACCACGCCTCCGCCCTCGCGTTCGACACCGTGCTGGCTCTGGTGCCGCTGCTGATCATCGTGGCCGGGGTGCTGCGGGCGCTCGGCGCCTGGAACCAGTTCCTCGCCTCGACCATCGAGCCCTGGCTCGAGATGACCCTCGGCCAGAGCCCCGAGAACATGGTCACGATGCGCGAGGCCTTCGTGAAGGTCATCGAGCTCGGCGAGAAGGCCGACGTGACCGCGCTCGGCTTCATCGGCGTGATCGCCCTCCTCTACCTCGTGCTGATCCTGCTCACGACGGTAGAGACCACCCTCAACCGCATCTGGGGCGCGCGCCGGCCGCGGAGCCTGGTGCGGCGGGCCGCCGACTACGCGGCCATCCTCTTCGTGATCCCCTTCGGGCTCGTCCTGGCGACCGCGATGGGCGCCGGCCTCGGCGACTTCGCCTGGCTCGGCGGCTTCCGCGGCTTCGTCCGGGAGGTCGTCGCGATGCTCGCCGTCTCCGGCGTGCTGACCTTCCTCTACCTCGTCATGCCGGCGGCCCGCAGCCGCTTCCGCTCGGCCCTGATCGGCGGCCTGGTGGCGGGCGCCTTCTGGCACCTCGGGCTCGAGGCCTACGCCCAGCTCCAGATCGGGGTGGCCCGCTACAACGTCATCTACTCCGGCTTCGCCACCCTGCCGCTCTTCCTGGTCTGGATCTTCGTCAGCTGGCTGCTCGTGCTCTTCGGCGCCGAGCTCGCCGCGGCCCACCAGGACGAGAGCGGCTTCCGGTGGCGGGTGCGCGACGGCGAGGCGAGCGCCCGGACCCGGCATCGCCTCGGGGTGCGCTTCACCGCCGAGATCGCCCGGTCGTTCGTCCGGGGAGAGCCGCCCCCCGACGTGCGCCAGCACGCCGAGGAGTCGTCGATCCCGACCCGCCTCGCCGAGGACGTGCTCGACGACCTCGCCCGGCACGGCATCGTCCTGCGCGCCCACCGCGACGGCGTCCCGACCTACGTGCTCAGCCGCGATCCCCGCACCCTCCGGCTCAGCGACGTGCTGCTCGCCCTCGACGAGTCCGCCGACCCCTACGAGCTCGGCCACCCCCGGAGCGACGAGGAGGCCAAGCAGCTCGCGGCCCTGGTCGACGACCTCGAGAAGGCCCCCGAGGGCGCGCCCGCCAACCTCAGCCTCCGCGAGCTCGTCGAGTGGCTCGAGGCCGAGCACATCGAGCCCGAGACCCGCCGCGTCACGACGACGCATCATTGAGGCCGGGTCCGGCGGCGACGGAAGAAGCCGATCCAAACAGACGCTTGTGGCCGGGTGCCCCGGGTCTAAGGAGGGGCGTTGGAGGTGGCGGTTGAGCAGTCCGGACGACACGGCGACGGTGCGACGACACGACGCGGCGGTGCTGAGGAGCGGTGAGCGCATGAAGGACGGCGTGGCTCCGGGCGGGATGCCCATCGACTTCCAGGCCCTGGTGGAGGGCATCGAGGCCATCACCTGGGAGATGGACACCGACGAGTGGCTCTTCACCTACGTGAGCCCTCAGGCCGAGGCGATGCTCGGCTACCCCCAGGCGCGCTGGCTCGAGCCGGCCTTCTGGAACGAGGTGCTCGTGCACCCCGACGACGCCGTCTGGGCCGTCGACTTCTGCGTCGCCGCGACCCAGCGCAACGAGGACCACGAGTTCGAGTACCGCGCCAAGGCCTCGGACGGCCGGACGGTGTGGCTCAAGGACCTGGTCCGAGTGGTGCCGCGGCCGGGTCGCTCTCCGCTCCTGCGCGGGGTGATGATCGACATCACCGCCGAGAAGCAGGCGCAAGCCGAGGCCGAAGAGCTCCGCCGCGAGCTGCTCGAGGCCCAGGAGCTGGCCCACATCGGCTCGTGGCAGTGGATCGTGGGTGATGACAAGGTCACCTGGTCGGACGAGCTCTACCGGATCTACGGCCTCGACCCGAAGGCGTTCGGGGCGAGCTTCGGCGCCTACCTGGAGCGGGTGCACCCGGACGACCGGGAGCGGGTCCAGCAGACCATCGGCGGGCTCGTCCAGCAGGGCGGCTTCTTCGACTTCGAGGAGCGCATCGTGCGGCCGGATGGCGACGTGCGGCACCTCCGCAGCCGCGGCCAGGCGGTGGTGGAGGCCGGGCGGGTGGTCCGCCTGGTGGGCAGCTGCCAGGACGTCACCGACCAGAAGGAGTCGGAGGAGCGCAGCCGCAAGCTCCTGGTCGAGAAGTTCGCGCGCAAGCAAGCCGAGCAGGGGCGGCAGCGCCTGCAGCGCCTCTTCGAGCAGGCCCCCGCGGCCATCGCGGTGGTGACCGGGCCCGACCTGGTCTTCGAGTCGATCAACGACGACTACGACGAGCTGCTCGGCGGCCGCGACGTGCTGGGCAAGCCCATGCACGAGGCGCTCCCCGAGGTCGAGAGCCAGGGCTTCATCGAGCTGATGCGCAACGTCTACCGCAGCGGCGAGCGCTTCATCGGTGTCGAGACCCCGGCCACCTACCGGCTCGGCGACGGATCCTGGCGCACCGGCTACTTCGACTTCGTCTACGAGCCGCTCACCGACGACGACGACCAGGTCTACGGCGTGATGATGCACGCGGTCGACGTCACCGAGAAGGTGGCGGCGCGGCAGGAGCTCGAGCAGCTCACGCAGCGCCTCCAGGCGACGAACGAGGAGCTGGAGCAGTTCGCCTACGTGACCTCTCACGACCTCCGGGCGCCGCTCCGAGGGATCGCGAGCCTGGCCACCTGGATCGAGGAGGACGTCGGCGACGCCCTGCCCGACCGGAGCCGCGAGCACCTGGAGCTGCTCCGCTCGCGGGTCTCCCGCCTCGAGGGGCTGATCGACGGCATCCTCCAGTACTCCCGGGCCGGGCGCCTGCGGGCCGAGCCGGAGACGGTGGACGTGCGCGAGATGGTGGAGGGGATCGTCGACCTCCTCGCGCCGCCCGAGGGCGTGATCCGGATCGAAGGTGAGCTGCCGGTCGTGCAGGCCGAGCGCGTCCCCTTCCAGCAGGTCCTCCAGAACCTGATCGGCAACGCGCTCAAGCACGGCGCGAGCGACGACCCGCGGGTGACCATCAGCGCGACCGAGCGCGAGGACGAGCACGAGATCGCCGTCGCCGACAACGGCCCCGGCATCGATCCCCGGTATCAAGATCGCATCTGGACCATCTTCCAGACGCTCAAGACCCGGGACGAGGTGGAGGGGACGGGCGTCGGTCTCTCGCTCGTGAAGAAGATCGTCGAGTCGCGCGGCGGCCGAGTGGCTCTAGAATCGCAAGTGGGTCAGGGAGCGTCTTTCTCTTTCACCTGGCCCAAGGGGTGACCGCGTGGACAAGCAGCTGAAGATCCTCCTCGTCGAAGACGACGAGGTGGACGTGATGAACGTGAAGCGCGCCTTCGACAAGGCGCGCATCCAGAACCCGCTGCACGTCGCCAAGGACGGCGTGGAGGCGCTCGAGCTCCTCAAGGACGACGGGTTCTCCAAGGAGCGGCTCCTCCTCCTGCTGGACATCAACATGCCGCGCATGAACGGCATCGAGCTGCTCCGCGAGATCCGCAAGAACGAGAAGCTCCACTCGCTCCCGGTGGTGGTCCTGACGACCTCCGACGACGAGCGGGACAAGTTCGACGCCTACGACCTCAACGTCGCCGGCTACCTCCTCAAGCCCGTCACCTTCCCCAAGTTCGTCGAGATCCTCGACGTGCTCAACCGGTACTGGACCCTGGTGGAGTGGCCCTGATCATCCCAGAGCGGTCCCTTCGGGTGCTGATCGTCGACGACGATCGGGTGGATCGGCTGTGGGCGCGGCGCGCCCTGGAGTCGCTCTGCGAGCCCGACGGGATCGGCGAGGCGGCCGACGCCGCCGAGGCCGAGCTGCTGCTCGGGACCTCGAGCTGGGACTGCGCGCTCATCGATCACCAGCTCGGCGCCGACACCGGCCTCGAGCTCACCCAGCGCCTGCGCGCCGCCGGCCTGCGGACCCCGGTGGTGATGTTCACCGGCCACGGCGACGAGCAGGTCGCGGTGGCGGTGATGAAGGCGGGCGCCAGCGACTACCTCTCCAAGAACGAGCGCACGCCCGAGGGGGTGCGGCGCGCCATCCGCAACGCGGTGGAGCTCGCGCGCTCGGCCGCCGAGCGAGAGGCGCTCATCGAGCAGCTGGCGGCGGAGCGCGAGCGCCTCGAGCGGGCGGTCCGCGAGCGCGACGACGTGCTCGCGATCGTCTCGCACGACCTCCGCAACCCGCTGTCGACGATCGCGCTGGCGGCGGAGGAGCTGCCCGAGCTGGAGCCTTCGGCGGTCGAGCACATCGCCAAGGTGATCCGGCGCAACGTGAAGCGGGCCGAGCGTCTCATCTCCGATCTCCTCGACATCAGCCGGATCGAGCGCGGCGCGCTCACCCTGGAGCTCCGCGCCACCGATCCCGAGCGGGTCTGCCGGTCGGCGCTCCGCCACGCCGAGCTGATCGCGCAGCGCAAGGGCATCGACCTGAGCCTCGACCTCCACGGCAAGGACGGCGACGTCGACGCCGACCCCGATCGGCTCGCCCAGGTCCTGGACAACCTGCTGTCGAACGCGATCCGGCACACGCCCCAGGAGGGCCGGGTGGTGCTCTCCCTCGCCCACACCCCGACCTCGGTGATCTTCGAGGTGCGCGACACCGGGCCCGGGATCCCGAAGGACGACGTCGCGCGGCTCTTCGACCGCTTCTACCAGACGGGCCGCAAGAACGAGGGCGGCGCCGGGCTCGGCCTCGCGATCGCCAAGGGCCTGGTCGAGGCCCACCGCGGCACGATCGACGCGGGCGAGGCGCCCGAGGGCGGCGCGCGCTTCACCTTCTCGATCCCCCGGCGCCCCTCCCTGAGCGCCCCCGCGACCCCCGAAGCGCTCTGACGGAAGACGAGCGGGGCGCCGAGGAGACCCTCGACGCCCCGCGCTCGATCCGAGCCGGTCTCAGCGGCGGCGGCGCATCACGAGCGCGCCCGCGCCGGCGAGGAGCAGCAGCGCGAAGCCGAAGCCGCCCGAGCGCGCCGGGGTCGCGGCGCAGCTGATCGACGCCTCGCCCTCGGCCATGCACTCGCCGTCCATGCACGAGGCGGAGCCGCGCGCGCTGGTGTCGACCTCGAGCTCCAGGCGGCTCTCGAGCTCCATGATGCACTGGTCGACCGAGCCCTCGACGTCGACGTACTGGCCGTCGCAGAAGAGCGCGCCGCTGGGCGCGGTGCACTCGGCCTCGCAGCCGCCCCGGACCTCGGCGTAGCAGTCGACGTAGCCGTCGGCCTGGCAGTCCACCTGACAGTCGACGTTCGCCTCCGCGTCGCAGCGGCCCTGGCAGGACGCCTCGCAGCGGGCCATGCAGTCGGCCGACGGCGGGGTCCCCGAGCACGACGCCTCGCAGGAGCCGGCGTAGGTCGCCTCGCAGGAGGCCTCGCAGCGGGCCTGAGCCTCCATGTCGCCGGCCATGCCCGCGCACTCGGCCTCGCAGGACGCCGACGCGGTCGCGCGGCAGTCGGCCTCGCAGTCGTAGGAGCCCGGGTCGACCGTGCAGCTCGCCTCGCAGGCGGTCACGTCGCAGCTCGCCTCGCAGGTCGCCGAGGCGCTGGCCGTGCACATCCCGTCGCACTGGACGTAGAGGTCGGCCGCGCAGGCCGCCTCGAGCGCGAAGGGCTCGCACATCGCCGTACAGCCGCCGCCGATCAGCACCTCACAGCGCGACGTGGCCGCGAGGTAGATGTCGCCGCAGGCGTCCTGGGCGCTGGCGCCGACCGGCACGAGCAGAGAAGCACACAGAGAAAGCAGTCCAAGTCTCGATCTCATCGTTCCTCCATCGGAGCGAGGCACCACCCGCTCACTCGGACTTCGACGTAGCCCCGGAGCCCGAGCTTCACAGAAGGAAGAGTGCCATGATTCCGACCACTTGAGCCAGCGCATAGCCGAAGGGCGTGAGCGGGCGCGCGCCATGGGTTTGCGGGCTCCCCCGGGCCCGCCATAGTGTCGCGGTCATGGCTGGACTCACCCTGAGCGACCCGACGTTCGAGGCGAAGGAGCGGCGCAACGCCTTCGAGCGCTTCTGGCTGAAGCTCATCCAGGACGAGCGCGACCTGCCCTTCATCTCGCTCGCGCTGCAGATGACCTTCGTGCTCATCCCGGCGGCGGTGCTTCTGTACGTGCCCGGCGTGTTCCGATGGTGGCTGGCGCCCGCCTACTGGGCGCTGCTCTTCCTCGGGTTCATGGACCGCTACATGCTGATGCTCCACAACACGAGCCATCGGCGCCTGTTCAAGCGGAAGTACAACTTCATGAACAAGTGGGTCCCGTGGGTGATCGCCGTCTTCTGCGGTCAGACGCCCGAGACCTACTACATCCACCACATCACGATGCATCACGCGGAGGGCAACCTCCCGAACGATCTGTCGTCGACGATGAAGTACCAGCGGGACAGCCGGATCGCCTGGCTGCGCTACTTCTTCCGCTTCTTCTTCTTCATCCTCGTCGACATGACCCGCTACCAGGTGCGGAAGAAGCGCTACCCGCTGCTCCGCAAGATGCTGATCGGCGAGCTGTCGTTCTACGCGCTGACCGCGGCGATGATGTTCGTGAACTGGCAGGCCACGCTCGTCGTGTTCGTGGTGCCGTTCCTGACCATCCGCGTGCTCATGATGGCCGGCAACTGGGGGCAGCACGCCTTCATCGACCCGGACGACCCGGGCAACGACTTCAAGAGCGCCATCACCTGCATCAACGCGCGCTACAACCAACGCGCGTTCAACGACGGCTACCACATCAGCCATCACCTGGTGGCCAACCGGCACTGGACCGACCACCCGGGTGAGCTGCTCGACAACATCGACGCCTACCGCGAGAACGACGCCATCATCTTCGAGGGCATCGACTTCTTCATGGTGTGGCTGTACCTCATGCTCGGCCGGAAGGACTGGCTGGCGGATCGCTTCGTCGACCTCCGCGAGGAGAAGCGCAGCAAGGAAGAGATCATCGCGCTCTTCGACCGCCGCCTGAAGAAGTTCTCGCCCGAGCAGCTCGAGGCCTACCGCAAGTAGCCCGAGTTTTTTTCCGACATCCACGCAACCACCCTCCGCCTCGCTCGATGGGGGCCCCGGTTTGCCCGGGGACGGGCGAAGGAGGGAAGAAATGATGACGGAAACCTGGGCGCGCCGATGCGCGCCATGGCTGGCCTGCGCCCTGACGATGGTCGGGTGCGACGGCATGGAGATGACCTGCCCCGAGGGCACCGAGCTCGTGGAGGGCGCGTGCGTCGCCCCCGAGCCCGACGCCCAGATCGGGATGGACGGCGCCACGCCGCCCCCCGAGGACGGCGGCCCGATGGTGGAGCCCGATGGCGGGCCCACGACGCCCGACGGCGGACCCATGGGGATGCCCGACGGTGGGCCCATGGGGATGCCCGACGGCGGCCCCATGATGATGCCCGACGGCGGGATCCCCCCGGATCTGCCGGACTCGGGGACGCCCACCTGCCCGACGCCCGACACCTGGTACCGCGACTGGGACGCCGACGGCTACGGCGATCCGGCGGCGAGCGTCGAGAGCTGCGACCCGGTCGAGGGCTTCGTCACGAACGCCGACGACTGCAACGACACCTGCGACACCTGCTGGACCGGCGCGTCGGAGACCTGCGACATGCGGGACAACGACTGCGACGGCACCACCGACGAGGGCGTCACCACGACGTTCTACCTCGACGCCGACGGCGACGGCCGCGGCGACCCCGCGCGCACCACCGACGCCTGCGCCGTCCCGACCGGGCACGTGAGCAACGGCGACGACTGCGACGACGGCTGCGACACCTGCTGGACCGGCGCGATCGAGACGTGTGACCTCCGCGACAACGACTGCAACGGCAGCGTCGACGAGGGCGTGACCGCGACGTTCTACCGCGACGGAGACGGCGACGGGCACGGCGACCCGGCGATGACGAGCACCGGCTGCACCGCGCCGAGCGGCTTCGTCACCAGCGACACCGACTGCGATGACACCTGCGCCGCCTGCTACCCCGGCAACTCCGAGACCTGCGACGGAGAGGACAACGACTGCAACGGCAGCGTCGACGAGGGGCTCCTCCACACCTACTACCGCGACGCCGACGGCGACGGACACGGCGACGCTGCGGGCAGCACCACCGCCTGCACCGCGCCGAGCGGCTACGTCTCCAGCGACGACGACTGCGATGACACCTGCGCCGCCTGCTACCCCGGCAACCCCGAGACCTGCGACGGCGAGGACAACGACTGCGACGTCAGCGTCGACGAGGGCGTGCTGCTGACGTTCTTCCGCGACGCCGACGGCGACGGCTGGGGCGCCAGCTCGCCGACCACCGAGGCGTGCACCCGGCCGAGCGGCTACGCCGAGCGCGACGGAGACTGCAACGACGCCTGCGCGACCTGCCGACCGTTCGCGACCGAGGTCTGCGACACCCTCGACAACGACTGCGACATGGGCGTCGACGAGGGCGTTCAGACGCGCTTCTACCGGGACGCCGACGGCGACGGACACGGCCTGGCGTCGGCGAGCGTGCTGGCCTGCGCCGCGCCGTCCGGTCACGTGACCTCGATGGACGACTGCGACGACACCTGCGCCGTCTGCTACCCGGGCAACTCCGAGGTCTGCGACGGCGAGGACAACGACTGCGACGTGGACGTCGACGAGACCGTCCAGACCCTCTACTACCGCGACGGGGACGGCGACGGCTACGGCCGGGACGACGTGACCCAGCTCGCCTGCGCGCCGCCCAGCGGCTTCGTCGGCGTGGGCATGGACTGCGACGACGCGACGTCCTCGACCTACCCGTCGGCCAGCGAGCTCTGCAACGCGATCGACGACGACTGCGACGGGAGCCGCGACGAGACCTTCACCTGCGTGGAGGGCGAGACCACGGGCTGCACGACCAGCTGCGGGAGCCGCGGCACGGGCACCTGCACGACGTCCTGCGAGGAGCCGGACGCCGCCGCCTGCACGCCGCCCTCCGAGACCTGCAACTACGTCGACGACGACTGCGACGGGTTCCTCGACGAGCGGCTGTTCTCGGTCGGCTCCGAGAATCGCCTCACGGCGCCGAGCAACCTCTCGCGCCCGCGCACGACCGAGTGCCCCGACGGCAGCACCTGCGCGTTCTTCGTCGGTGCGGGTCAGGTGCTCGGCTACCGCATCGGGAGCGACGGCTCCGTGCTGGAGTCGGCGATCCCGCAGTCCGGCAACGACACCTTCGACATCGGCTACCGCCCGGGTGACCCCTACCTGTACTACGCGTACATCGACGGCTCGAGCATCGAGATCCGAGTGCTGAACCCGCGGACGCTGGTCGCGGTCCGCACTCGGTCGATCGCGCGAACCGCGAGCTACCTCCGGGTCGTCGTCGATGGAAGTCACGTGTGGATCTACACGCTGGAGGGGAGCGCGATCCGCCGCTATCGACTCAGCAGGACGTTCGGCACCTGGGACGGGATGACGCGCAACGTCACCATCTCGGAGGACCCCTTCGACGTCGTCGTCTCGAGTGAGAGTGGCGACCCGCACTACGTGAGCTTCGTGGTCCCGGTCACCCACCGGATGGTCCAGATGACGCGAGTGCCCGCGAGCGGCTCGCCGAGCACGGTCACGCTGGAGTCTCTGCCGAGCGACCAGACCGCGTCCGACCCGGCGATCACCACGACCTCCGACGGTCAGATCTTCGTGGCCTGGGCGGTGCGCGGCGCCGCGTCGTTCCTCGACAACGCCATCCGCTACGGCCACCTCGAGCGCTGGGGGCGACCCCCGCTCGTAGGGAACCTGAGCGGCTACGGGCGGAACACCCCGTCCATCGGTGGCAGCCCGGGTCTCCAGATCGACGTGGGTCACGCCACCGGAGTGGCCGGCACGGCGGTGTTCCACGCGGCCGTCGCCGAGCGCGCCTACAACGCGAGCAACACGACCTGGGGCGAGGTGCATGCCTACACGTTCCAGCGAGCGGGGCTCCGGACGGCCATTCAGAACGAGACCATGCCCTCGAGCTCCCGAACCCATGAAGGCGCCGCGGTCTCGCCGCTGACCGACATCACCTTCGGAGTCTTCTACGAAGGGAGCCTCTCGCGCGGCCTGTGGCGGCGACTGGGCTGCTGAGCTCGGGCTCGCCCTGACCTCGGCGGGGGCGGAGTGACGGACGGCTCACGTAGGTCGAACGACCACGTAAGTTCCCAAGTTCACTCCGTCCCCCCTTCCGCGAATCTGGACAGGGCTTCGGCGAGCTCGGTAGCCTGGGTCTTCTGGATGTTGTGCCCGCCGTCTTCGAAGACGAGGCGCGGGCCGGGCGGGAGCTCGGTGGCGAGGGAGAGCCCGATGGCCTCCTCGACCAGGCGGTCGTCGCGCGCCCAGGCGAGGAGGGTCGGCTGCCGGAGGCCGCGCGCGGCGGCGCGGTGATCGGCGAAGGAGAGCTGGTAGACGATGCGCGTCGCCTCGACCATCTCGCCGAGCGGCGTCGACGCCGGGAAGCCGGCGCGCCGGAAGCCGCGGCGCATCACGGGCGCGAGCGCGCGGGCCACGCCGGGCACCCCGAGGAGGCGAGCGACGTCGGGGCTCCGCTGGATGCGTCTCGCCATCCGGTGCGGGTGCAGGCCGACCGAGGCGAGCAGGGCGACGCGCTCCACCCGCGGGTCCGCCGCCGCCACCGCCATCGCCAGCGGGCCGCCCATGGAGTGACCGAGGATCGTCACCCGCTCGAGCGCGAGCGCGTCGATCGCGGCGCGCACGAAGCCCACGCGGTCCGCGAGCCGCGCCCCGGTCCCGGAGCGCACCGGCGTGGCGCCGAAGCCCGGCTGGTCGACGCGGACGAGGCGCACGCGGCCGCCCAGGGCAGAGGCGAGCCACCGGAAGTCGCGCCCCGAGCCGGGCAGCCCGTGGATCGCGAGCACCGTGGGCCCGGCGCCCTCCTCGCTGTACGCGAACGGGCCGCGGGCGGTCCGGGCGGTGCGGGTCGGCGGATCGCTGGGGCGGTCGGGCGTGCTCAAGGGAGGGCGACGATACCAGCCTCACCAACCCGCGACCCAGGTGAGCGCGAGCCAGCTCGTGAGCGGGATGGTGACGATCGAGAGCACGGTGGTAGCGACGATGGCGCGGCTGGTCCGGGCGGCGCCCACGTCGAGCTGCTGCGCGATCGCGAAGGTGGTGATCGCGGCGGGCATCGCCGAGAGCAGGCCGAGGACCTGGGCCTGGGCCGGGGTCATCATGCCGGCGGCGTGGAACGCCCACGCGCCCGCGAAGGTGAGCGCCGGCAGGAGCAGGAGCTTCACCGCGAGGTGCGTGACGTCCGGGCCCTCGACCTTCCTCAGCCGCGCGCGGTGGGTGAAGAGGTAGAGCCCCAGGAGGAACAGCGCGACCGGCGCGGCGCTCCGACCGAGCGGGGCCACGACGGTGTCGACGAGCGCGCGCGCGTCGTCCGGCAGGTTGCGCGCGAGCAGCCCGGCCAGCGGCGCCCAGAGGAGCGGCTGCCGGACCACCCGGCCGAGGCTCGACGCGAGGCCGTCGCCGCGCCCGCTCCAGCGCAGGAGCAGCAGCGGCCCGACGCTCAGCGCGAGGGTGACGTGGATCGCGACCGCGACGCCGGCCAGCCCGACCGCGCTCTCTCCGAGCACCTTCTCGACGACGGGCAGGCCGAGGTACGCGACGTTGCCGAAGGCGACGATGAGCGCGAGGGTCGGCGCCTCCCGCGGAAAGAGGAGCCGGACGAGCGCCGCGCTGACCGCGAGCACCAGCGGCACCAGCAGCCAGAAGCCCAGCTCGCCGGGCAGGGTGAACGCGGCGTCGACGAGCCCGCGGAAGACGAGAGCGGGGAACGCGAAGTAGAGCGCGTAGCGGTTGAGGTGGTCGACCGCGCCGTCGGGGTCGGGGAAGAGCCGGACCGCGCCGGCCAGCCCGCCGAGCGCGATCGGTGCGCCCAACGCGAGGGCCGCCAGCCAGAGCTCCACGCGGCCGGCGTGCCACGAACCCGGGCTGCGTCAACCGGTGGCCGCGCGCCGCCGGACGTGATGCTGGAGCACGCGGACCGATCGGAGCAGCTCGAGATCGTGGGGCAGCCGCGTCCGGGCCTGCTCGAGCCGCATCAGCAGATCGAGGTAGCGGCCGGCCTCGAGCAGGTAGACGACCTCCTCGCGGGACACGTGGTCCTCCCAGCGCCGCCGGACGCGGGGCTCCGACGGGCGCGGGACGCGGGGCCGGAGCATCTGGATGCCCGACTCGCGCGGGGGGCTCTGGTCGTGGTCTCGGCTCATGCTGCGGTCCGTTCTCGGCGACTGCCGTCTGCGAGGACAGAACGGTAGAGCCGGACGGACCTTGAGGGGATTCTCCCCTCAGGGACCCGTGATCTGGAGCGTGTAGGGCCCGGTCACCTGCGAGAACGAGCTCGCCTGAACCTGCCAGCGTCCCGGCTCGGTGATGGCCACGGTCAGCGCCGAGTTGAGCCCGCCGCCGCCATCGTCGTCCTCGTACCGCCGGCCCGAGGGCGACACGACGATGAGGTAGGTGTCGACCGACGGCGAGCTGAGCCGGACGCTGACCATGCCCGAGCTCCAGTCGAACTGGTAGACGTCCATGTACTCGCCGCTCGCTCGCTGCGCGTCGCCCGGCTCGAGCGAGCCGTTGAGGGTCTGGCCCGCGCCCGGCTGCATGACGTTGCCGGGGAGCTGCGGGTTCGGGACGCTGCTCCGGTCGAGGCGCACCGCGACCGCCTCGCCCGCCACCACGTTCACCTGACCGCGGGCGACCACGACCCCGCGCTCGCGGATCTCGAGGGTGTGGCTGCCCCGCTCGACGCGGAACTGCTGCCCGTTGACGAAGGTGCCCCGCGAGGAGCCGTCGACGAGCAGCTCGCCGGTGGCCACGTCGCTCTGCACGGTGACGGTGCCGATCGAGCCGGCGTAGCCCTCCTCCGCGTCGTCGTCCGCGTTGAGCAGGACGACGGCGACGACGATGCCGCCGCCGACCAGCAGCAGCCCGCCGATCAGCACCGCGGCCACCAGCCCGAGGGCCAGGCCGCCGCCGCCCTTCTTCTTGGCGGGGACGGCGGTCGCCGCGCCCCAGCTCGGCTGCGCAGGAGGCGCGCCGTAGGTCGGGGGAGGCGTGCCGGGCGCGCTCCCCGGCGCGCTCTGCCAGCCGGGGCTCGAGTACCCGGGGCTCGAGGCGGGGCTCGGGGTCGCGTACCCCGCGCCGCCCGGGCTCGCGTACCCGGGGCTCGAGTACCCGGGGCTCGAGGCGCCGCCCCCCTGACCGCCGGCGAACGGCGCCGGCCCGGTCTGGAAGGCGCCTCCCTGCGGCGTGTGGCTCGAGAGCACCGCCGTCTGCGGCACGACCCGCCCGGGGCTCGAGGTGTGGGGCATCCCGCCGGACGCCCCTCGCGCGCGCCGGAGCTCCTCCAGCATCTGCGCCGCGTTCTGCGGCCGATGCGACGGCTCCTTGGTGAGGCACCGATCCACCAGATCGGCGATCGGCGGCGGCACCTGCGGGGCGACCGCGGAGAGCGGCGGGTGCGGCTTCGTGCAGGCGTTGACGACGATCGCGCTCGCGGTCTCGCCCTCGAAGGGGACCTTCCCGCAGAGCGCCTCGTAGAGCATCGCGCCGAGCGCCCAGATGTCCGCCGCCGGCCCGACGCCCTTGGCGCTCATCGCCTGCTCGGGCGCCATGTAGTGCGGCGTGCCCATCGCGATCCCGGTGTGGGTCACGCTCTGGTTCTGCCCGTCCATCTCGCGCGCGATCCCGAAGTCGAGGATCTTGATGACCTCGGTGCCGTCCTTCTTGCGCTGCAAGAAGATGTTCTCGGGCTTGAGGTCGCGGTGCACGATGCCCACGTCGTGGGCGGCGGCGAGCGGATCGAGGGTCTGCTCGAACCAGTCGAGGAGCTGGGCCGTCGGGACCGGGCCGGCCGCGAGCCGGTCGCGCAGCGGCGCGCCCTCGAGCAGCTCCATCGCGACGAACGGAGACCCGTCCTGCGAGTCGAAGCCCGCGTCGTAGATCTCGACGATGCCCTCGTGCCCGATCTGGGCCGGCGCGCCGACCTCGCGCAGGAAGCGCTGCTTGGCGGCCTCGTCCTTGGCGACGTGCTCGAAGAGGATCTTCAGCGCCACCGTCTTGTGCGACATGTGGTGCTTGGCCTCGTAGACCGCGCCCATGCCGCCCTCCGCGATCTTGCGGACGATGCGGTAGCGACCGCCGATGAGCCGATCCTCGAGCCCTGCCAAGCGTTTGCTCCCGTCTGCGCGGAGAATACCGGATGGAGTCGTCGGGGGCACCCCCGGATGCCCCGGTACCCGGTGGGGACCCTAGCGCACCTCGCAGCAGCGGAAGCCGGTGCTCGCGTTGGCGAACGTGCGCGGAAGATCGTTGGGATAGTTGCACTGACCTTCGAACGCGTCGTTGTCGAGGTAGGCCCCGCCCACCGCCAGGCAGCGCGCGTCCATCGCGGTGTTCGACGTGCAGCCGTTGAGCCACTCGCGCACGTTGCCGGTGAGGGCGAGCACCCCCTCGTAGCCGGGCACCGACGACTGGCACCCGGTCAGGCTCTCGACGTCCGCGCTCGCGCCGCGATCGGTGAAGTTGCACTCGGTGTCGGCGGTGCGCGAGCTGTCCCCCGTCGGGTAGAGGAACATGCCGCCGGAGCTGCAGGCGTTGTACCAGGGGCTCGCGCTCGCGTCGGAGAAGCTGCCCATCGGCAGGGCGGAGTCGCCCGCGTAGCGGCCGCACAGTCGCTTCCCGACCGCGGCGCAGTAGGCGTAGGCGTCACACCAGTCGACGCAGGTCTGAGGGCGCTGCGCGCAGCCCGCTCCGGTGCAGTCGAACCCGGCGGCGACGCACGCCGCGTCCGGGCGCAGGTCCGTGTTCCAGGCGCAGCCGGGCCCGATGAGCGCGCCGGCCGGCGTCGGGCTCGTCTCGAGCCAGGTCTCGTACTGGATGCGAGAGACTTCGAACGCGTCGATCCCGTAGGTGCCCCCGGAGGGCACCGGCACCTGCACGAGCTCCGTGACCGGCGGGCAGACGTCGCGGCCCGGCACACAGCTCGTGACCTGGCAGGCGGCGCCGTCGTCACAGCACGCCTGACCGGGAGCGCCGCACGGCTGACACCCCTCGAGGGTGCAGTTGGCGCCGCTCACGCACGCCGGTCGCGGCGCGTCGCAGCACGCCTCCCCGATCTGCCCGCAGGCGCCCGACCCGGCGTCGCGGCCGGCGTCGACCGCGGCGTCGACCGCGGCGTCGCGGCCCGCGTCGACGTCGGCGCCGGCGTCGACCGGCGATCCGGCGTCAGCCGGCCCGGCGTCGTCGACGTAGCTCAGCCGGTCGGGGTCGAAGAGGGCGGTGCACCCGCTCACCGCGAGGGCCGCGAAGAGAGCGCCGACGATCGTGATGCGCTTCACAGCGTCCCCCGAACCTGGATGCCGCAGCCGGTGGGCCCACACCCCGCCGAGACGGCCGGCGGAGCCTCGTGGGTGTCTCGGAGCAGGAGGGTCAGGACGAGGCCGGTGCCCGCGGCGACGGCGCCGCTGATCCAGAGCACGTCGGTGGCGATCGCGAGCCCGTGCACGCTCTCGGCCTGGGCGCGCGAAGACGCCGGGCACACCCCGTCGGTGCAGGTCGCGAGCAGGGCGTCGTTCTCCGCCGCGAGGACCCCGGCGGTGATGGCGGCGGCCAGGAGGATCGCGCCTCCGCCTCCCAGGACGATCGGACCGACGGGGGACATCGTCGTCGTGGGCGCGGCGTCGGTCCCGGGCCCTGCGCCGGCTCGCGCCGCCACCTCGAGCCGCAGGTCGAGCTCGCGGATGCGGGACTGCACGAGCGCGATGCGCGCCCCGGTCTGGTCCTCCGCCGCCAGCGCCCCTTCGAGGTAGCCGGCGTAGGCGTCCCGCGCGTCCTGCTCCCGGCCGCGGATCTCGTCGAGCGAGGTGCCGACGTTGAAGAGGATCATCCAGGCGTTGGGCATGCCCCCCTCGCGCATCAGCCCGTACGCCCGCTCGAACGCCTCGGCGGCGAGGAGGAAGCGGCCGTCGTCGAAGTGAGCCCGCCCCTCCTCGAAGGCCTGGCGGGCGGGGTCCGAGCCGTCGGCGGCGGCCTGGGCGGCGGCGAGGGACGGCGCGAGCGCGAAGCCGAGCACCGCCAACGAGAGAAGGATCAGACGCATGAGATCGAGCACCCCCGAAGTGGGGCAGACATTGACCAGCGGGGGTCGAGAACGCAAGCGCACCCACCGGCTCCGGCGCGAGCCGCGTGATAGCCTCGACGCGTGATTCGCCGCGCCGTCCTCTTCGCCTGCTTCGCCCTCCTCGCCGCCTGCAACGAGCCCTCGACGCCGCCCGTCGACGGAGCCGTGGCGCTCGACGCGACCGCGCTCGACGCGGGCCCGCTCGACGCCGGCCCCGAGCCCGACGCCGGCCCGCTCGACGCCGGCCGAGACGCCTCCACGCTCGACGCGGGCACCGACGCGGGCCCGGTGGACGCGGGGCCGCCGGTCGAGGGCACCATCTCGGGGAGCTGCGACGAGATCGACACCGAGCTGCTCGACCCGATGGCGTTCCGGTTCGAGAACGAGATCACCTTCCCGGTCCGCCTGATGGAGTCCGACCTCGAGCACTTCCAGGAGGGCACCCGCCAGGTGCTCTCCGACGGCACGGTCGGCGGGAGCAGCGTCTACAGCGAGGCGATGTCGTTCGAGGTCCTGGCGCGCTGCGAAGGCGCGACCCTGCTCGCGAGCGAGCCCTTCATTCGCTACATGGACGAGAGCGGCACCCGCACCGACCTGCTGGTCGAGATCGAGGGCAGCCGGGTCGGGGTGAGCGTCACCCGCGCCGTCCACTTCCCGCGCGCCGACCCCTACCCGCTCTCCGAGGCCCAGCGCCTCCTGATGCGCAAGCTCGAGGACATCCAGGAGAGCACCGCCAACGTCGACGCGCGCGACCGCTGGGTGAAGCAGATCCTCCACGTGATGGCCTACGCCCCCATGCACGCCGACATGTTCCGCATGGCCTGGGAGATGACCCCGGTCGAGATGCGCGGCGACACGATCCTCCTCGTGACCGTGACCCACGGCGAGGACGAGTTCATCTACGACAACGAGCTCTGAGGCTCGGGCTCTCCTGTGGGCGGCGCGCTCAGGCCACGCGGGTGGCGGTGGCGAGCTGGCGGGCGGCGCGGGAGGCGACCTCGGCCCGGGCGAGGAAGCGGAGGCGGCGGCCGAGGGGCTCCGCCTCGAAGCGCGCCGCGTACATGCGGGCGTCGTCGATGGCGCGGCGCTGGGCCGCGTTGACGGCGGCGAGGTTGAACATCGCCTCCCGGGCCGACGCGCCCGGCTGGGGGGTGAAGAGGAGGCGCTCGATCGCCGCGCGCTCCTCCTCGAGGCCCGCCCGCCACGACGCCATCGCCCCGGGGAGGCGGATCTCGGTGCCGTACCGGCTGGGTACCGGGAGGCTCTCGGCGCAGGCGAGCAGCTCCACGAGCTCCGCGAGGGGCGTCATGCCGACCGCCAACGACGGAACCCCCCAACCCTGAAGGACCCGCCGGTCAGCAGCCGTCGACGCGACCGCCGCGAGCGGCGACGCGGGTGCAGATGCAGGAGCGCTCCGCCGGCGTGGCGCAGTAGCCGACGCTGCTCCCGTCGGGCCGCAGGCACTCGCGCCCGCCGCTGCACGGGGTCATCGCGAAGCCGCCGCACTCCGGCAGGAAGTCGGCGCAGAAGGCGTCGCCCGGGGTCGCGCCGGTGAAGCAGCGGTCACCGTCGTCGCAGGGGCTGGTGTCGCCGCAGGCGTCGCCCACCGTGCAGACCATGCCGGCGTCCGCCAGGCCCGCGTCGCCCGGGCCGGCGTCCTCGGGTCCCGCGTCGGCCATCACGCCGGAGTCCGGCTCCGCGCCCGCGTCGTCGTCCACGCCGGCGTCGTCGTCCGCGCCAGCGTCGTCCGCGCCGGCGTCACTCGGCCCCGCGTCGACGGTCGCGTCCATGCCCGGGCCGGCGTCGGCGCCGGCGTCGTCGGTGCCCGCGTCGCCGCCGCAGGCCGTCAGGAGAATCGCGCTGATGAGAATTCGAGTAAGCAAGTAGACCTCCAGAGCCGGAGATCTGACGTGCGGGGGATCGCGCGCCCAGCGCCCGCCCGGAGTTCGCTCACGGTCTCAGATCGGGGTGATGAGGGAAGCGAGCGCGCCGCCTCGGACCGGGGCGACGCCGACGATGACCGGCAGGGTGCCGCCGCCGTTGGCGTGGCCGATCTCGTAGCCGAGGATCGCGCCGACGAGCGGCAGGAGGCCGGCGGCGACCAGGGCGGCGGCGAGCTCGTCCTGGTCGAGGGCGAGGACCACGAACGGGAGCGCGGCGGCGCCGCCGAGGATCTGCCCGAGGAAGGCGTGCCCGAAGTTGCCGCGCCCGCCGGTGAGGTGCGCGGCGAGGGTCACGCCAGCGGTGACGCTCAGCGCGCCGAGCACGGTCCCGGCGCCGACGGCGAGCACGAGCCAGTCGCCGGTGAGGTTCTCCTCGAACGCCGCCCAGATGATGGCGGTCCCGGCGCCGCCGCCGACCACCGCGCCGAGGAGACCGCCGCCCAGCTCGCCGAGCAGGCGCCCCACGTCGCGGTTCACGTCCCCCGCGAGCATCACGTCCGGGGGCGCGTCGTCGTGTCCGAGGTACGGATCCGGCGGCTCCGGAGGCCGGCGCCCGACCGAGCGCCCGTCGGCGCGCCCGACCTCTCGCGAGGCCCAGCGGATCACGTCTGCGTCGCTGACGTCCGGGTCCGCGATCGTGAAGTCGCCGGTGATCGGCTCGAGCTGCGCGGCCGCGGTCGCCGGCGCGGCGAGCATCACGACGGCGAAGAGCCCCACCCTCATGGGTTCAGCATGGGGGATCCGAGCCGGCCTGGGAAGCTCAGCGCGAGAGGCCGCCGGCGGAGGGCTCGAGCGTGCCGTGGCGCTCGAGGAAGCTCAGCGCCGCCTCGCTGGCTTCGGGGGAGGCGAGCGCGCCGGCGTGGTCGGCGCCGGGCAGGGTGTGGAGGGCGCAGCGGCCGCCGCAGGCGCGGTAGAGGGCGCGGGCGTGCGCGTAGGGGACGACGCGGTCTTCGCGGCCGTGGATGAGGAGGACGCGGGCGTCGGTGCGGGCGACGGCGGCGCGGGTGTCGGCCGCGTCGGGGGAGAAGCCGCCGAGCGCCCCGGCGTCGTCGACGATCCAGTCGAGCACCGCCTGCGGCAGCCACGAGCCACCGAAGACGTGCGCCGACGCCTGCGGGGGCACCACGTCGCGGAGGGAGGCGAAGGTCGAGGAGCTGACCACCGCGTGGACCCGGGGGTCGATCGCCGCGAGCTGGAGCCCCACCGCGCCGCCGTACGACGCGCCGAACACGCTGACGGGGCCGTCGAGCACGCCGACCGCCTCGAGCTGGTCGAGGAGCTGAGACAGATCCCGGCTCTCGCGCACCCCGTAGGTGAGCCAGCGGCCGCTCGAGCCGCCGTGTCCGCGCAGATCCACCAGCACCGCCCGCATGCCGCGGTCTCGGAGCGCCCGCCCGAACCCGACCAGCGCGCGCTTGTCGTCCCGGATGCCGTGCAGCACGAGCGTGGTCCCGCGCGGCGGGCCCTCCGGGTCGAAGACCCAGGCCTCGAGCATCGCGCGGGGCGGACCGACCTCGGCCCGAATCGCACGTGAGACGTCCGCCGGCGGCTCGAGCATCGCGACCTCGGACTGGCCGTAGTTCGGCGCCTTCACGATGGCCCAGGCGCCGGCGACCCGGACGCGCCCGGCCGCCAGGAGCGCCAGCCCCAGGGCGATCGCGAGCAGCGCCCACTTGCGGGGCCAGCTCGCACCGGTGCGTCTCGATTCCCCCATTCAGGCCGTCCCTACGTCACGACTCTCTTGGGTATTTCACCCTTGGGTCCTCGTGTATGCTCGGAGGCCGTGCCCGTCCCGCCGCCCTTCGATCCCGCGTCGCTCCCGCCCGGCACCACCCTGGGTGGAAAGTACGAGCTCGGCGCGCCCGTGGGCTGGGGAGAGCACTCGGTGGTCTACGTGGCGACGCACCGCCTGCTCGAGCGCAAGGCGGCGGTGAAGATCCTCGCCAAGACCGACGAGGACTCGGAGAAGCGCTTCGCCCGGGAGGCCCGCCTGGCTGGCTCGCTCAGCGCGCCGAACATCGTCGAGGTCTACGAGATCGGCCGCATGGACGACGGCCGCGCCTACATGGCGATGGAGTACCTCGAGGGCGAGACCCTCGAGGACCGGCTCGAGCGTCAGGGACCGTTCTCGATCCACGACGCGATGAGCTACGGGCAGCAGCTCCTGCACGCGCTCGCCGTGGCCCACGACGCCCAGATCGTGCACCGCGATCTCCGGCCGCAGAACGTCTTCATGGCGCAGATCCGGGGCGAGGAGGTGCTGAAGATCCTCGACTTCGGGATCTCGCGCCGCTTCGGCAA
Organism: Myxococcota bacterium; assembly: GCA_036149055.1. Lineage (GTDB taxonomy): Bacteria > Myxococcota_A > Polyangia > Polyangiales > Sandaracinaceae > JAVJQK01. Next base: position 112,294 of record JAYZQJ010000128.1, read on the forward strand.
CGCCAGCGACTCGCTCCTGACCAAGCCGGGCGAGTTCCTCGGGAGCGCCGGCTTCCTCGCACCCGAGCAGCTCTACGAGGACGGGGTCATCGACCACCGGACCGATCTCTACGCGGTGGGCGTGCTGCTCTATCGCCTGCTGACCGGGCGGCTGCCGTTCGAGGGCAAGGGCTCGATGCTGCTGCTCCAGGTGGCCGAGAAGATGCCGCCCCCGCCGAGCCAGCACCGCAAGGAGCTGACCCCCGACGTCGATCGCGTGATCCTCACCGCCCTCTCCAAGGACAAGGAGAGCCGGTTCGCCGACGCCGAAGGCATGGCCGAGGCCCTGCGCCTGACCTCGCTCTTCGCCCAATACGTCAGCGAGTAGCGGCCTGGCAGCCCAGCGTCACCGTCACGTGGCCGTCGACGCCGGCGGTCCCGAGGCTCAACGTCGCCGCGTGCTCCTCGACCCGGCCGTCCCGCACCCGGCAGGACGCGGTGGAGGTCACCGTCGCCTCCCCGCGCCGGCAGGCGAGCACCCGCTGCACCGACCAGTCGCCCTCGCCGATCGCGGCGTGCCGAGGCCTGGCGTAGCCGCAGCGCCAGGGCGAGTCGCCGAGCTCGATCGCGCCGGGCTCGGCCGAGACGACCTCGCGCCGCGACGGTCGGCCCGGGCCGCCGACGAAGGTCGTCCACTCGATCGCGTCGGGCGACGAGGGCGTCTGCGCCATGGCGGGCGCGGCGAGGGCCAGGCCGAGGAGTGGGGCGAGCAGGCGGCGCATGGAGGGAGGGTGAGGGGTTCCGGGGTGGCTCGTCGAGATCGACGCGGTTCCGACTGGAACATTCGCCGAATTGGCGTCGTAATGTGAGGCATGACGTCGCTCTCGCCCTGGCTGAAGCCCACCCTCCTCGGTCCGCTCATCGTGCTCTGGTCGCTGATCACCCTCGGCGCGGTGCTCGGCAGCATGCCCACCATCGCCGGCGAGCGCCTCGACGGCTGGCTGATCGGCATGCTCTGGATGAGCTTCTTCGGCAGCGGCCTCGGCGTCCTGCTCATCGGCGTCGACGTCCTGCTGCTCAAGCTGAAGTGGCGTCAGCTCCCCACGGGCGGCCGCGCGTGGATCAGCTCCTGCCTCACCCCGATGGCCGTCTTCTTCATCTGGACGCTGCCCTTCTGGCCTCCGCCCGAGTCCGTGGTCGGCCTCTTCGTCTTCCTCGTGACCCCGATGCTCGCCGCCGCCTTCGCCCTGCGCTTGCTCTTCAGCGCCCGCGTGGCCTGAGCTGCGACCTCACGCGCTGGTCTTCTTCTTCGAGCGCAGGTCTCCGAAGATCGTCCAGACGAGGAGCAGGACGCCGAGGGAGGCGAGGATGCGCCAGCTCCAGAGGGCCTGGGCGTCGCGATCGCCCCGGAGCCCGTCGACCGCGTCGAGGAACGGCACGAGCAGCCACTCGTTGTCGTGCGTGTCGTTGAACCACCAGACGTAGGCGGCGGCGGCGAAGAAGACGACCGGGACGAGGTAGCGCATCGCGCACGCATCATAGCGGAGGTGACGGAGGGGGTGTCGTGCGGTAGACCCTCCTCCCCGGGAAGGGCCCGGGCACACGCGAGAGATCGAGGAGGAGACCGTGACGCGGTTCATCGAAGAGCTGAAGCGAACGCACACCTGTGGCGAGCTGAGGCTTTCGGACGCCGATTCCGAGGCCGTGCTGATGGGCTGGGTGCAGCGCCAGCACGATCGGGGCGGCGTGATCTTCGTGGACCTTCGCGACCGCGACGGGATCACCCAGGTCACCTTCGACAAGCAGGTCTCGAGCGAGGCGTTCGAGACGGCGTCGAAGCTCCGCAGCGAGTACGTCATCGCCGTGCGCGGCAAGGTGCGCGACCGCGGTGAGCAGCGGAACGACAAGGTCCCCACCGGCGCGGTCGAGGTCCTCGCGCAGGAGATCGAGATCCTCAACACGGCCGAGACGCCCGTCTTCCCCATCCAGGACGACGTGAACGCGACCGAGGAGACGCGGCTCAAGTACCGCTACCTCGATCTGCGCCGGCCGACCCTGCAGAAGAACCTGAAGACGCGGGCGAAGGCCTACTACGAGATCCGCAACCACTTCGCGGAGCACGGCTTCCTCGAGATCGAGACGCCGTTCATGGTGAAGTACACGCCCGGCGGCGCGCGGAACTTCCTGGTCCCGTCGCGCTTCCACCCCGGCAAGTTCTACGCGATGGCCGAGAGCCCGCAGCTCTTCAAGCAGCTGCTGATGGTCGCCGGCTACGAGAAGTACTTCCAGATCACGCGCTGCTTCCGCGACGAGGACCTGCGCGGCGACCGGCAGCCCGAGTTCACCCAGATCGACGTCGAGATGAGCTTCGTCACCCAGGACGACGTCTTCGACATCTGCGAGAAGCTCGTCTTCCGGCTCTGGAAGAGCGTGCTCGGCGTCGACCTGAGCGAGCGCTACCCGGACGGCACCTTCCCCCGGATGCGCTTCGAGGACTCGATGCGCCGCTACGGCAACGACAAGCCCGACCTCCGCTTCGGGCTCGAGCACGTGGACCTCACGGAGCTGACGGTCGAGCACGGCGGCGGCGGCATCACGTTCATGGAGCCGCTGGCCAAGAAGTTCCAGGACGGGACCTACCGCCTCGACCTGCCGGAGGAGATCGTCAAGGCGATCCGGGTGCCGGCCGAGCACGCGATGAGCCGCAAGCAGGTCGACGAGCTCGAGGGCTTCGTGAAGCAGATGGGCGCGGGCGGCCTCGGCCGCGCGAAGGTCGCCGAGGACGGCGGCTGGACGCAGAGCCCCTTCGCCAAGCAGATCACCGACGAGTTCCGCGTCGCGATCAACGAGGCGGTGGGCGCGGAGAGCGGCGACCTGATCCTCATCATGTTCGGCGAGGAGCAGCTCGTTCACACCTGCATGGCGAACCTCCGCCTCCACCTCGGCAAGAAGCTCGGCATGATCCCCGAGGTCGGGACCGGCGGCGATCTCTCGTTCCTGTGGGTGGTCGACCCGCCCCTCTTCGAGCGCGGTGAGAACGGCGGCTGGGTCGCCGCCCACCACCCCTTCACCCGGCCTCACGACGACTGCGTGGCGCTGATCGACGAGGACCCGGGCAAGGTCCTCTGCTACCGCTACGACCTCGTGCTCAACGGCGTCGAGATCGCGGGCGGCTCGATCCGTCTGCACGACTCCGAGGTGCAGAAGAAGGTCTTCGGCGCGATCGGGCTGAGCGACGAGGAGGCGAAGGAGAAGTTCTCGTTCCTCCTCGAGGCGCTCCGCTTCGGCGCCCCGCCCCACGGCGGCATCGCCTTCGGCCTCGACCGGCTGATCATGCTGATGGCCGAGACGCAGTCGCTCCGCGACGTGCTCGCGTTCCCCAAGACCGCGAGCGGCAACGACCTGATGACCGGCGCCCCGGGCCCGGTCGACGACGCCCAGCTCGCCGAGCTGAAGGTGACGTCCACCGCCAAGAAGTAGCCCTCGCGATCACCTCCGCGGGACGCCGCGGAGGTGATCGACGATCGCCTCGAGCTGGGCGAGCTGACGGCCGGCGCGGCCCGGGGCCCAGACGTCGAGAGGCGGATCGCCGAGGCGGCGCAGGACGTCGTCGAGCGAGCCGACGCGCGCGTCGATCTGGTTCGAGTACACGTGCTTGACGCTCAGCGCGGGCGTCTCGACGCCGAGGGCCCGCAGCGCGTCACACGCCGGCTGCGTCCAGGCGAGCACCGCGTCGCCCGGACGGATCACCGCGGCCAGCCCCTCGAGCGCCTCGGCCGGGGTCAACGGCGGGGTCTCGGCCAACGCGCCGAGCGCCATGTTGGCGACGCGCGAGGGGCTCGGCGGGAGCGGGCTCGAGAGCAGCGCGTCGAAGCGCGCCTCTCCGCGACACGCCGTCACCCGGAGCGGGAAGCGCTCGGTCTGCCCGCGCGGCTGATGCAGCTCGACGTGCGCGAGCGCGACGCGAGACGGGACGAGGTGGAAGGGCTCGGGCAGCGGCTTGCGGGCCCGCGGCTTCGCCCGGGTGCGCGGGGAGTAGGCGTGGCGCGACCGCGTGGTGAGCTGGTCGTCGATCATCGTCTCGAAGGAGTCGACCAGCGCGTCGATCCCCTCCGTCTCGGGCTCGAGCACGCGGAGGGCGCGCGCGATCGCCTCGATGGTCGAGATGGCCTCGTCGCTCGGCTCGCGCCGGATGCGGTAGCGGCTCGGCGGCCCGGGCGGGAGGGTGACCGCGCGGAGCGGCGCCAGCGCGGGGTGATTCCGGCGGAGCTGCGAGGCGTGCGCCCAGGTGCCGTCGATCACCACCAGGTGCGCCGGGCGCTCCGCGGGCGAGAGCGCGTCGAGCGGCGCCGCGTCGGGGTCGGGGAAGAGCACCGCCGCGTCCGGTGGCACGTCGAGCGGATCGGTGGGCTCGACCACGTGCAGCGCCAGGTTCGACAGCCCGAGCCGCGCGATCCGAGCGGTGCCGAAGGGGTGGCGCCGCTCCCGCGGGTGCTGCACGAGGGTGAGCGCGGTGCGGTTCTGGACCGTGGGCACGCGGTCGCAGATGCACAGGCTCTCGACCTTGTCGCAGCGGTAGCAGTGCGGGCGCGGCTCCACGCGCGGAGCCTGCCTCGATCACCGCGGGACGTCGACATGCGCGACCGCGTGGCAGACGTCCTCCTCCGCCAGCAGCCGCGCCTCCACCCGCTCGCCGATGTCGTGGGCCTCGCGCACGGTCAGCGTCGGGTCGACGACGACGTTCACGTGCACGTCCAGCTCCAGCCCGTGATGGCGCGCGCGGAGCTGGTGCGTGGAGAGCACGCCCTCGGTCCCCGCCGCGATCGCGCGCAGCGCCTCGATCCGCTCGGGCGGCGGCGCCTGGCCCATCAGGAGGGCGATGTTCTCCCGCGCGAGATCGAAGCCGGCCCACCCGACCCAGAGGGCGACCGGGATCGCGAGCCACGCGTCCAGGCTCGGCCAGCCGTAGCGCGCGGCGAACCAGCCGCCGACGGCGATCAGACCGACGAGCACGTCGTTGCGCGCGTCGACCTGGAGGGCGTGGAGCGCGGGGCTGGGCTGGTCCCGGCGCCGGCGAGCCGCGGCGAAGGCGACGGCGCCCTTGAAGAGGACCTTGGCCACGAAGACCGCGAGCAGCGGCACGTCGAGCGTGGGGCGCGCCCCGCTCAGGAGCGCCGCGGCCGCGTCCCGGAGCACCTCGACCGCGAGCACGCCCGCGATCACCGCCGCCATCAGCGCCGCGATCGGCTCGGCGCGCTGGTGCCCGAAGGGGTGATCGTCGTCCGGGGGCTGCGCCGCGACCCGCATCGAGACGAGGAGCGCCACCGCGGTGAAGACGTCGGAGAAGCTGTCGGCCGCCTGCGCGAGCGCGAGCCGGCTGTCGTAGAGCACGTAGGCGGCGCCGAGCGCGGCGAGCACCACCACGCTGCCGACCGTGCTCGCGAGCACGACCCGCGAGGCGCTCCGATCGACCCGGGGATGCTCGTCCAGCACGACTCCGGGAGACTTATCTCCCGGGCCCTGGCGCGCAATCGGGCGTCAGTCCTCGGCTGGCCACCACCAGTCGTAGGGCGACATGTGGTCGCAGCGAGGGCACAGGGTGTCGTCGAAGACCTCCTCGCAGCGCGGGCACTGGCCGCCGTGCTCGAAGGTGTTGAACGCCTCGCCCTCGCAGGCGTGGCACTGCCAGTGATGCGCGCCGTCCGGGATCCAGGCGCAGCAGGGACACTTCACGCCGCGCTCGACGTAGCGGGGATCGGCGTCGGCCTGGTCGCCGGCGATGGCGCCGCTGAAGGTGGCCACGTCCCTCATGCGCTCGAGCGCGGCGAGGTGGCTCTCGTCGGGGCCGATCGCGCCGCGGATCGCGCCGCCGCACCCCGGACAGACCTCGGACGCCGCGCGCAGCGGGGTCTCGCAGTGCGAGCAGATGTCGCCGCGGCGGATGCGCTTGCCGAGGAAGTAGGCGGCCACGGTGAGCACCGGGAGCACGAAGAGCGCGGCCCGGATCACCGTCGACGACCCGGAGATCAGCGCGGCGACGAAGCCGAAGATCGAGAGGAAGCCCGCGCTGGTGGCCAGGCTCCAGCCGCGGTGCTGACGGCGACGGAGGACGGGGCGGCCGGCGTTGACCGCCCTCTCCGGCGGAGGCGGCGTGGGCGGACGCCAGCCGTCGTCGACCAGCGGCTCCGGCGGCGCGGTCTCCTCGTCGGGCCAGCCGTCGGGCGGCGGCAGCCCGAGCGCGTCGAGGAGCGCGTCACGGTCCCCGGAGAGCTCGGTCACGAAGCCATCGAGCCAGCGCGCCTCGTTCGGGCCGAGGTGAGCCCGGTAGCGGGCCAGACGCTCGGCTTCGACGTCGCGCGCGACGAGCTGCGCGGCGAGGAGGAAGCACGCCTCGTCGGGGGCCAGCGCGCCGAGGCAGCGGTGGACCCAGCGGGTGACCGCCACGTAGCCGGTCATCTCTCCTTCGGCGCGGTAGACGTGGGCGCCCTTGGCCACCAGCAGCCCGAAGCCGAGGTAGCAGGCGGTGAGCGAGACCTCCTCCTCCAGCTCCTCGTCCGGGATCGCCTCGGCGTCCTCGAAGGCCGGCGCGCGGTAGGGGTGCTGGACCGGCCCGCTCCGGAGCTCGCGGTAGATGCGCGCCGCCTCGTGGGCCAGCGTCAGCGGCACGTCCTCGGCCGGCCCCTCCGCGTAGACGTGCAGGTCCACCCCGCGCTCGTCGAGCCCGGCGACCACGCAGACGGTCTCGGCCAGCCGATCGAGCCCCGGCCGCGCCTGACCCTCGACGTCCACCTCGAGCCCGCCGAGGCCGGCGTAGGTGAGGAGGCGACGCATCACCGTGCGCACGCCCCGCAGGTCCGGCGTGTAGGCGTCGGGGAAGCCGCGATCGCTGGGCTCGACGATCGGCGCCGCGACCCAGGACTCGTGGCCCCACCGCGCGATGAGCCCGCGCATCCGGTCCAGCAGCTGCGCGCGCTCGTCTTGCCCCAGCTCGGTCATCGCCTCCCCGGTGTGCCTGTCGCCGGGGAGGCCGTCAATCAGGGCGTGCGGCTGACCCCGGCCTGGCGCCAGTCCGACTGCACGCCCGCGTTGCCGCTCCCGGCGAACGCCGCGCGCGTCGTGCTGGTGCTCGAGCTCACGCCCGCCATGTCGACCGGCGCCGGGGTGAAGCTCGCGCAGCTCGGCGGGCTCGTGGGCGCGACCCCGCCGGTGACCTCGACGTAGTCGACGTAGTTGGTGCAGCTCGCGTTGCAGGCTCCGGCGCAGGCGGCGACCCAGCCCTCCTCGTCGGCGTTGTGGCAGATGTTCGAGCCGAAGTACGACTCGTTCGCGCCGAGGCCGCTGTTGACGTCGAGCACCCGGAAGGTGCCGCCCGGCGGGACGATCGACGAGGGGAAGGTGTAGGTCAGCGCGCTTCCGTCGCAGCTGAGCCGGAAGCGGAGCGAGAGGGTGTTCACGTTCAGGTTGCAGTCACCGGCGTTGATCACCTCGATGTAGTCGGGCGAGCCGCCGAAGACCTCGTTGATCCGGAAGTTGTCCGGGCCGCAGGAGGCGCAGGTGCCGGCGACGCAGCTCGTGCCGGCGCAGTCGGTGCCGACGGTGCAGGCGTCGCCGTTCGGGCAGCGCGCGCAGGCCGTCGCGCCGCCGCAGTCCACGTCGGACTCGCCGCCGTTCCGGACTCCGTCGCTGCAGGTCGGCGCCTGACAGACGCCGCCGCTGCACACGCCGCTCGCGCAGTCGCCGGCCACCGAGCACGAGCCTCCGGCGGCGCAGCCGTCACAGGTCGGGCCGCCGCAGTCGAGGTCGGTCTCGGTTCCGTCCTGCACCCCGTTGTCGCAGGTGAGCGGCGTCGAGCGGCAGCAGCGGAAGCCGACGGTGGGCAGGCGGATGGTGTCGTCCGCGACGATGAAGTCGAAGTCGCAGCGGGTGCCGCCCGAGGTGTCGTTGTTGGAGCCGCCGCGGAGCGGGTTGATCCCCGGCTGGCGCGACGCCGTCCACTCCTCTGCGTTGCCGCTCATGTCGTAGACGCGGTCGCCGCCCGGCCAGCCCGCGTAGCACATCGGGAGCGACCCGGTGGCGAGCATGCCGTTCTGGTCGCCGGGCGCGCCGGGATCGAAGTCGTAGTTGACGTCGTTGCAGACGGTGGACTGGTAGGTCGCGCAGCTCGCCGCGTACGACCAGTCGCACATGCCGGTGCTGGACTCGCAGCCGGTCTGCCACTCCTGCTCGGTGCAGAGGCGCCCGCCCGCCGCCGCGCAGGCCGCCTCGGCCTCCGGGTAGGTCAGGTTGGTCCACGGGAGCCGGTTCGGCGCGGAGCAGGCGGTGTGACTCATCGAGCCGCCCGAGAAGCTCGTCGCGTCGGGGCGCGAGGCCTCGTAGGCCATCATGTAGGTCGTGCCGAAGGCGCCGGTGACGGGGACCCAGGCCCCGAGCCCGCCCTCGTCGAGCGCGCCGTCGCAGTCGTCGTCGAGCCCGTTGCAGGTCTCGGTGCCGGGCGCGCCCGCGGGCGGCGCGTTACAGGCGGTGCCGGTGCCGGCCATGTTGCAGACCACCGTGCCGGTGCGGCGGCACTCGCCGATCCCGTTCGCGCAGGCGTTGCCCACCGTCGGGAACGCCTCGTCGACCGCGCCGTCGCAGTCGTTGTCGAGGGTGTCGCAGCTCGACTCCGGGGTCTCGTAGGTCGCCGGGTAGTTGCACTCCCAGCCGCTCGCGCCGCCGCAGGTCGCGCTGGTGCCCGCGCAGACGCCGTTGGCGTTGCAGAAGGTGGCCGGCGGGGTGAGCGACTCGTCGACCGCCATGTCGCAGTCGTCGTCCCGGCCGTTGCAGGCCTCGGCGCCGGAGAAGCTGCACATGTACTCGCAGCCGTTCATCGGGTTGCCGTCCGCGTCGACGAAGCCCGGGTCGCAGCCGAGGAACACGCAGCTCCCGCCGCTGCAGCCGGCGCTCGCGTTCGGGAAGCTGCACACGGTGCCGCACGACCCGCAGTTGTTCGGGTCGTTCATGAAGTCGAAGTCCTCGTCCGTCGCCGCGTCGCAGTCGTCGTCGACCATGTTGCAGCTCTCGGGCGAGGGGCCGGTGCCGCCGGTGCACTGCAGGGTGCCGCCGAGGCAGGTCCGGGTGCCCTGGGTGCAGGCGCCGGTCGCCGATCCGCAGCTCGCGCCGCCGCCGGGGTTGCCCTCGTCGATGCTCGAGTCGCAGTCGTCGTCGAGGCCGTTGCAGGTCTCGGCGCCCGGGCCGGTCGCGCCGGTGCAGACGAGGGTGCCGCCGGTGCAGACGCGCGTCCCGGCGCTGCACTGCCCGACGTCGCTGCCGCAGAGGCCGCCGCCGCCCGGGTTGCCCTCGTCGACCGAGCCGTCGCAGTCGTCGTCGGTGCTGTTGCACGTCTCGCTCGTCGGCCCGGTGCCGCCCGCGCAGCTGAGCGCGCCGCCGGAGCAGACCACGGTGCCGAAGGAGCAGGCGCCGGTGTCGATGCCGCAGCTCCCGCCGCCGCCCGGGTTGCCCTCGTCGATGGTGCCGTCGCAGTCGTTGTCGACGCCGTCACAGACCTCCGAGGAGGGGCCGCTGCCGCCGGTGCACATCAGCGCGCCGCCGATGCAGGTCTGGGTGCCCGCGGTGCAGGCGCCGGTGGACGTGCCGCAGGTGGCGCCGCCTCCCGGGTTGCCCTCGTCGACGTTGCCGTCGCAGTCGTCGTCGGTGCTGTTGCAGCTCTCGGCCGCGGGGCTCGTGCCGCCCATGCAGGTGAGCGCGCCGCCGCTGCAGGTCGTCGTGCCCGGCGAGCAGGCGCCGACGCTCGAGCCGCAGCTCGCGCCGCCCTCCGGGTTGCCCTCGTCGGTCATCCCGTCGCAGTCGTCGTCGACCGAGTTGCAGAGCTCGGTCGAGGGCCCGCTGCCGCCCTGGCACTGCAGGCTGCCGGCGATGCAGCTCAGCGTGCCCGGCGAGCAGGACCCCGCCGAGGAGCCGCAGGTGGCGCCGCCGCCCGGGTTGCCCTCGTCGACGTTGCCGTCGCAGTCGTCGTCGAGGCCATTGCAGGTCTCGGGGGACGGGCCGCTGCCGCCCACGCAGGTGAGCGCGCCGCCCATGCAGGTCTGGGTGCCGCTGGTGCACTCGCCGGCCGAGGAGCCGCAGGCCGCGCCGCCGCCCGGGTTGCCCTCGTCGGTCATTCCGTCGCAGTCGTCGTCGAGCCCGTTGCAGCTCTCGCCCACCGGGCCGCTCCCGCCCTGACACTGGAGCGTGCCGGCGAGGCAGACCTCCATGCCGCCGGTGCACTCGCCGGTGGTCAGGCCGCAGCTCGCGCCGCCGCCCGGGTTGCCCTCGTCGATCGACCCGTCGCAGTCGTTGTCGAGGCTGTCGCACGTCTCGCTGCCCGGCCCGGTCTCGCCGGTGCAGACCAGCGCGCCGCCGGTGCAGGTGCGCACGCCCGGCGAGCAGGTGCCGACGTCGGTGCCGCAGGCGCCGCCGCCGCCGGGGTTGCCCTCGTCGGTGCTCCCGTCGCAGTCCTGGTCGACGCCGTCGCAGGTCTCGGCGATCGGGCCGACCGCCCCCTCGCAGACCACCACGCCGCCGCGGCAGTGCTCGAGGCCGGCCATGCAGCGCCCCGTCGAGGTGCCGCAGCTGCCGCCGCCGCCCGGGTCGCCCTCGTCGATGGTGCCGTCGCAGTCGTCGTCGAGCCCGTTGCAGAGCTCCGTCGTCGGGCCGGTCTCGCCGGTGCAGACCAGCGCGCCGCCGGTGCACTGCTCGCGACCCTGCTCGCAGGTGCCGGTGCCGGTGCCGCAGAGGCGGCCGCCCTCCGGGTTGCCCTCGTCGGTCATCCCGTCGCAGTCGTCGTCGAGCCCGTTGCAGAGCTCGGTCGTGGGGCCGGTCTCGCCCATGCACGCGATCGCGCCGCTCGCGCAGACCTCGGTGCCGGTGTTGCACTCGCCCACGCTGCTGCCGCAGGTGCCGCCGCCGCCCGGGTCGCCCTCGTCGACGGTGCCGTCGCAGTCGTCGTCGCGCCCGTCGCACACCTCGTCGGGCGGGCTCGACGCGGTGCAGGCGTACTCGCAGCCGTTGTCGAGCACCCCGTCGAGGTCGACGAAGCCCATGTCGCAGGTCGCGACCGTGCAGGTGCCCATGTCGCAGCCGGCGGTCGCGTGCGCGAAGCGGCAGCTCCGGCCGCAGACGCCGCAGTTCTCGGGGTCGGTGTCGAAGGCGACGTCCTCGTCGACGGTGCCGTCGCAGTCGTTGTCCCGCAGGTCGCAGATGGCGTCGTCCATCTCGCTCGCGAGGCAGCGGTACTCGCAGCCGTTGTCGGGATCCATGTCGAGGTCGTGCCAGCCGACGTCGCAGCTCGCGATGCCGCAGGCGCCGTCGACGCACTCGCCGAACGCGTGAGGCGGCGCGCACGCGTTGCCGCAGGCGCCGCAGTGGTTGAGGTCGGTGGCGAGGTCGAAGTCCTCGTCGACGAGCTCGTCGCAGTCGTCGTCGAACTCGTTGCAGCTCTCCATCGCCTCGGGGACGCAGGCGTCCGGGCGCTCGATCCCGCCGTCGACGCCGCTGTCCGGCAGGTCGGCGTCCGTCGGCGCGGCGTCCATCGGCACCCCGGTGTCGCCGGCGTCGGCGAGGTCGTCGCCGCAGGTCAGGCAGAACGGGTCGACGTCACAGCCGCTGGCCAGGAGCAGCACGACGGCGGCCGCCGCAGCCGCGCCGGCTTTTCCCGGGCGCGCTCCCCCGCGACGACGACGACGGCGGATCCACACCCCGGCCAGGAGCAGCAGCGCCAGCCAGCCGCCGGACGAGCCGCTCTCGCCCCCGGTCGCGCGGCACATGCAGCCGCCCGCCGCGAGCACCCGGTCCTCGGGATCCTCGGGCCGCGCGCCGGCGTCGAAGCCGCTCCCGGCGTCGGCGCGGGTGCCGCCGTCGGGCTCGACCGTGGAGTCGGGCACGCACTCGCCCATCTCGCAGACCTCGCCCATCGGGCAGCGCAGCGTCTCGCAGGGATCGGCCACGCACTCCCCGCTGAGCGGCTCGCACACGGTGCCCATCGGGCAGCTCACGTCGACGCAGAGATCCGCCGCGCACATGCCGGTCGCCGGGTCGCACACCTCGTCCGCCCCGCAGGTGACGTCGAGGCAGGGATCCGGCGCGCACTCGCCGGCGGTGCAGATCTCGCCCGCCGGGCACTCCACGTCGGCGCAGCTCCGCTCGCACACGCCCTCGCGGCAGGCCTCGCCGTCGGCGCACATCACGCCCTCGCAAGGATCGGCCTCGCAGAGCCCGGTGCTCGCGTTGCAGATCTCGCCGCCGGGGCAGCCGAGGCCGCGGCAGCTGTCCTCCACGCACACCCCGCGCGGGTCGCTCGGGTCGCAGACCGTGCCGTCGGCGCAGACCACGCCGTCGCACGGGAAGGTGCACTCGTTGTTCTTGCAGACGCAGCTCGTCACGCCGTCGACCCCGGGCGCGCACAGCACCGCGCCGTCGCGCTCGATCGTCTCCATGCCGCAGGTCGCGTCGTTGCAGCGCTCGGCCACGCAGAAGCAGCGGTCGCCGTCCATGAAGGGCGTGCGGCCGGTCGGGCAGGTGAAGCCGAACTCGCCGGGCATGCACTCGAGCGCGCACTGGCAGTCGACGCAGGCGCTCGGCGCCGGGCAGAGCCCGCCCATCGACGGGGTCTCGTCGACCATGCCGTCGCAGTCGTTGTCCGCGCAGTCGCAGGTCTCGCGGCCGGGCGGCACCTCGCCGGTGCAGACGATGCGGCCGCGCACGCACATCTCCATGCCGGCCATGCACTCGCCCTCATCGGTGCCGCAGGGCCCGCCGAGCGGCAGCATCTCGTCGACCGCGCCGTCGCAGTCGTTGTCGAGCGCGTCGCACTCCTCCGCGATCGGGTCGATGGCGCCCTCGCAGACCAGCGAGCCGCCGCGGCACACGAAGGCGCCCGGCGAGCACTCGCCCACGTCGGTGCCGCACGGCGCCCCGATGCTCAGGCCGTCGTCGGCCACCCCGTCGCAGTCGTTGTCGAGGCCGTCGCAGACCTCCGGGGTCGGGCCGACCGCGCCCATGCAGACCAGCATGCCGCCGGTGCACGCGGTGACGCCCGGCATGCACTCGCCGGTGTCGTCGCCGCAGGCCGTCCCGCCCTCGGGATCACCCTCGTCGATGCTGCCGTCGCAGTCGTTGTCGAGGCCGTCGCAGAGCTCCGCGCTCGGGCCGGTCTCCCCGCGGCAGATCAGCATGCCCATCGAGCACGCCTCGGCGCCGAACTCGCAGACGCCGACGTCGGTCATGCCGCAGCGCCCGCCGCCGCCCGGGTTGCCCTCGTCGATCAGCCCGTCGCAGTCGTTGTCGAGCAGGTCGCAGGTCTCGGGGGTCGGGCTCGTGCCGCCCACGCAGGCGAGCGAGCCGCCGACGCACTGGCTCGTGCCCTCCATGCACTCGCCGGTGCTGGTGCCGCAGGCCGCGCCGCCGCCCGGGTTGCCCTCGTCGGTCGTCCCGTCGCAGTCGTTGTCGCGCGCGTCGCAGACCTCGGCCACCGGGCCGCGGTCGCCGACGCAGGTGAAGCTCCCGCTCACGCAGGTGAGCACGCCGGTGTCGCACTCACCGGTGCTGCTCCCGCAGGCGCCCATCGTCGGCACCGCCTCGTCGGTGTTGCCGTCGCAGTCGTCGTCGGTGCTGTTGCAGGTCTCGCTGGTGGGCGAGACGCCGCCGGTGCAGGTCAGCGAGCCCCCGCTGCAGGTCAGCGTGCCGGGCATGCACGCGCCGATGCTCGAGCCGCAGCTGCCGCCGCCGCCCGGGTTGCCCTCGTCGGTGGAGGCGTCGCAGTCGTTGTCCCGGCCGTCGCAGATCTCGGCCCGCGGCCCGGTCGCGCCCACGCAGGTCAGGGCGCCGCCGCTGCAGGTCAGCGCGCCGGCCCGGCACTCGCCGACCGCGCTCCCGCAGGCCGCGCCGCCGCCCGGGTTGCCCTCGTCGACCACGCCGTCGCAGTCGTTGTCGAGCGCGTCACAGGTCTCGCTCGTCGGGCCCGTCCCGCCGCCGCAGGTCAGCGCGCCGCCGCTGCAGGTCAGCGTGCCCGGCGTGCAGACGCCGACGCTCGAGCCGCAGCTGCCGCCGCCGCCCGGGTTGCCCTCGTCGGTCGACCCGTCGCAGTCGTCGTCGGCGCCGTTGCAGGTCTCGCTGGTCGGCCCGGCGCCGCCGGTGCAGGTCAGCGTGCCGGAGACGCAGGTCCGGGTGCCCGGCATGCACGCGCCGACGCTCGAGCCGCAGCTCGCGCCGCCGCCCGGGTTGCCCTCGTCGATGCGACCGTCGCAGTCGTCGTCGGACGCGTTGCAGGTCTCGGCCGTCGGGCCGGTGCCGCCGCTGCAGCTCAGGGTGCCGCCGCTGCAGGTGAGCGTGCCGGGCACGCACGCGCCGGTGGACGAGCCGCAGACCGCGCCGCCGCCGGGGTTGCCCTCGTCGGTCCGGCCGTCGCAGTCCTCGTCGACGCCGTTGCAGGTCTCGGCCGTCGGCCCGACCGCGCCCACGCAGCTGAGCGCGCCGCCGCTGCAGGTGAGCGTGCCGGTCGAGCAGGCGCCGGTGGAGGTGCCGCAGGTGCCGCCGCCGCCCGGGTTGCCCTCGTCGGTCGCGCCGTCGCAGTCGTCGTCGATGCCGTTGCAGGTCTCGGCCGTCGGCCCGACGCCGCCCTGACAGCTGAAGCCGCCGCCGGTGCAGGTCAGCACGCCCGGCGAGCAGGCGCCGACCGAGGTGCCGCAGGAGCCCATCGTGGGCACGCCCTCGTCGGTCGCGCCGTCGCAGTCCTCGTCGAGGCCGTCGCAGGTCTCGGGGCTCGGGCTCGTGCCGCCGGTGCAGACCAGCGCGCCGCCCATGCAGGTCCGCGTCCCGGGCGAGCACTCGCCGATGCCCGAGCCGCAGCTTCCGCCGCCACCCGGGTTGCCCTCGTCGGTGGTGCCGTCGCAGTCGTTGTCGCGCGCGTCGCAGAGCTCGGCGGACGGACCGGTGGCGCCGGAGCAGCTCCCCCACATCCCGGAGGTGCAGAGCTGCGAGCCGGGCCGACACTCGCCGACCCCGCTGCCGCACGGGCGGCTGAACTGATCGACCACACCGTCACAGTCGTTGTCGAGGCCGTCGCAGACCTCGGCGGTCGGGCCGGTCCCCGTGCAGCTGCCCCAGGTGCCGGCGGTGCAGGTCTCGGTGCCGGTCGAGCACTCGCCGGTGCTCGTGCCGCAGGGGCGCGTCAGGGTCTCGTCGACCGCCATGTCGCAGTCGTTGTCGAGGCCGTCGCAGAGCTCGGGGCCGGGCACGCAGCCCATGCAGACCCCGCCCTCGTCGATGATCCCGTCGCAGTCGTCGTCGGACGCGTTGCAGGTCTCGCTGGGCGCCGGGCCGCAGGTCCCACAGGCGTTGAGCAGGCCCTCGTCGACCTGGCCGTTGCAGTTGTCGTCGATGCCGTCGCAGACCGACTCGCCGGGGTCGGTGCAGAGGGTCGGCGGCGGCGGCGTGCCGCCCGGCCGGTCGCAGTAGAGGGTGAAGCCCTCGTCGACCGCCATGTCGCAGTCGTCGTCCACGCCGTTGCAGGTCTCGTAGAGGATCGAGTCCGCCATGATCTGCGAGAAGGCGAGCGCGAGCGAGGTCTCGTCGCTCGCGTAGAACGCGCGGTGCGTGCCCGGCGCGTCGGTCCCGCCCGCGGCCGCGATCGCCTCGGTGTTGGAGTCGCCGGGCGTGATGCCGAAGCCGATCACGAAGGTGCGGATGTCGTAGAGCGTGCCGCCGACGTTCGTGCTCCGGAGCTCCATCGCGGCGGTGGAGGGGTTGCCGCTGCAGGTCTCCGCGCCGTCGGTGAGGAGGATGACGTAGTAGGGGCGGCAGCCGGAGAAGCTGTCGGTCGCGATCGGGCTGGTCGGGAAGCGCGGGTCGAGGCCCTGGTAGTACTGGCGCGCCGCGCGGAGGGCGCCGGCGAGGGGGGTGTTACCGCTGGCGTGGAGCTCCGGCTGGGCGCCCGGGCTGACCGAGCTGCAGGACGAGCACTGGTAGTCCACCCACTCGAGCACGTCGGACTGGTTACCGGCGGCGATCGGGACCAGGACCTCGCCCGCGTTGGCGGTGTCGTTGCAGGTCAGCGAGCAGGAGCACCCGCAGGTGCTCGCGCAGGTCGAGCTGCTGCACGAGCCGGAGCAGCTGTGCCGGAAGCGCTCGAGGGCGAACGTCGCCTCGCCGTAGCCGTTGACGACGTCCTGGAGCACGCACTTGGCGTCGCTCATTCGATCCCTCGGCAGCCCGCACGAGTTGGTGCCGGGCCCGGTGGAGCTCGTCATCGATCCCGAGTTGTCGAAGATGACCGTGAAGTACGGTCCGACCGACACCTGGGCGCTGACGCCCACGGCGTTCCCGACGATCAGCGCGAACGCCGCCGCCGCCAAGAGGCGAGCACTCATCCAACCACCCTCCGGCAGATAGAGTACCAGAATCCGCTTGGGGTGGACTAAAGATATACTGGACTGGCCACAGCTCAGGCGGAAGAGGGCCGTCGCCGGGGGCGAATCCGCGGGATCCCGCGCTCGATCAGGTGCTTCGCGACCGCCCGGGCGGCTCGTCGCGACAGCTCGCCGCAGACCCGCTCGTCGCCGTCGGAGAGCACCAACACCAGCGGCCGGCCGGGGATCATGTCGTCGAAGTAGACCGCGCCGAGCTCCTCGAGCCGCACCTCGAAGTCGCGCTGCGGCGTCGCGCCTTCGTAGCGAAGTCGATCCTCGGTCACCTCGACCGCCACCCGGTGCCAGGCCCAGACCCGCGACGCCACCCAGAGCGCGAGCGGCGCGGTGAGCAGGATCCAGCCCTGCCACCCGCGCACCACCAGCCCCAGCCCCCAGAGCACCGCGAAGCCGCCCACGTAGACGATCACGAGAGAGGCCACCCGCGTGATCCCGCGCGGCCACCCGATCCCTCGAAACACGACCGGCGACACCCCCCAAACCTATCAGGTCACCCGCCCTCGTGGTCCCGGAGATGATCCCCGGAAGATCAGAGACGAACGTAGGCATTCGACCTACGTAAGTTCACAAGTTCACTCCGTCCCCTCTCCCCAACCGAGGACGTCGCATCGAACGAACGGAGAGGTCCGATCCCGCGGCAGCGGGCGGCCAGCGAGCGCGAAGCGCGAGCGCGAGCCGCAGGGCCCCCAGCGCCCCGTCGCTGGGGTCGCGGCGCGAGCGCCAAGCGCGACGCGCCGACGGAGTCGGGAGGGGGGCCCCATTGGCGCTTTGCCCAATGGGGGGAGGGTTTGCACCAAACCCTCCAAGAAACTCAGCGAATCCCGGCGAGGGCGAGGAGCAGCATCGCCCCCATCACTCCGTAGGTGACGCGGTGGCTCCCGCGCTCGCCGATCCGGTCCCGGATCCGGCGGCCGACGAGGTTGCCCGCGACCAGGCCGATCATGAGCAGCGCGCTCAGCCCGAAGGTGGACGCGTCGATCGCGCCGCCGGCGCCGTAGCCGAGGATGCGGGCCACGTGCATGGCGGCCGCGCTCGCGCTCGCGGTGGCGATGAAGGCGTCGCCGCGCAGCCCGGCCGCGAGCAGGAGCGGAGAGACGAACACCCCGGCGCCGCTGGTGGCGGCGACCCCCCCGGCCACCACCCCGGCGGGCGCCAGCGATCGCGGGCCGGGGCTCCAGCGCAGCCAGCCGAGCGCCCGAGCGACCGCGAGCGCGCTGACCGCGAGGAGGATCCAGGGCAGGGCCTCGGCGGGGAGGCTCACCGCGACCAGGCTGCCGACGAGCGCGCCAGGGAACGCGCCGGCCACGAAGACCCCCGCGACCCGACGGTCGAGCGAGCCTCGGAACAGCCAGAGCCGGTGCAGGTTCGCCGCGAGCAGCGCCGGGGCGGTCGCCGCGAGGGCGGTGATCGGATCGGCGGCGAGCGAGATCGTGAGCACGAGCAGGATCCCGCCGCCCATGCCGGCGACGGTCGAGAGCGCCCCGGCGCCGAGGCCGAGCGCGGGCAACATCCACATGACGGAGTCCTCCCTCCAGCGCAGCGCGCCGGGGTTTCGAGGGGCCCGGCGCCGAAGGCGCGGCGGGCTGACGAGTCCATCGTGGAGCCCGGGTGACCATCCGTCCAATGGAACATCCCGAGCATATCGATAAGCTATCCGGATAGATGCTGGACGCCCTCCATCACTTCCTGCTCATCGTCGAGCACGGCACCTTCACCGCGGCGGCGAAGGCCGCCCACCTCTCCCAGCCCGCGCTCAGCGCGTCGATCCAGCGGCTGGAGGAGGCGCACGGGGCGCGGCTGCTCGACCGGGGGCGCCGGGGCGCGTCCCCGACCGCGGCCGGGCGAGCGCTGATCCCGCGCGCGCGGGCGGCGCTGAGCGCGGTGGAGGAGGGGAAGCGCGCGGTGCGCGAGGTGCTGGAGCTCGAGCGCGGCGAGGTGCGGCTCGGCGCCGGGGCGACCGCCTGCACGTATCTCCTGCCGCCGACCCTGGCCGACTTCCGCCGGGCCCACCCGGGCGTGCGCTTCTGGCTGCGGGAGACCACCACCGAGGAGGCCATCGACGCGGTCGACGCCGGCGAGCTCGACCTGGCCGTCGTCACCCACCCGCGCGGCGACCGCTGGTTCGAAGACGAGCTGATCGTGGTGGCCGCGCCCGAGACCGATCCCGAGGGGGCGCCGTTCGTGACCTTCCGGGTCGGGGCGACGACCCGCGCGCTCTTCGACGCCCACTTCCCCGGCGCCGAGGTCGCGATGGAGCTCGGCGGCATCGCGGCGGTGAAGACGCACGTGCGCATGGGCATCGGGCTCGCGCTGGTGAGCCGGCACTCGGTGGCCACCGATCTCCGCCTCGGCCGCCTGGTCGAGGTGCCCCACCCGAACACCCCGCTCACGCGGTCGCTCCACCTCGTGCACCGCGGGCTGGAGCGCCTCCCGCCGGCCGCCGCCGCGCTGCGGGAGCGCATGCTCTCGAGCCCGCCGCGGGTGCTCGACGATCTGGAGGGCCCGTGAAGGGGCGCGCGCGCGGTGATAGGTTGGCCAGGAGGGGCGGGCGACCCCAGGTCCGACGGCGGCGGGGCGTAACGCCGGGAGGCGCGCGCGGCTCGGTGGGGATGGGGATGGAGATGACGATGACGAGGACGACGGCGATCGCGCTGGGCGTCGCGCTGGGGCTCCTGGCAGCCCCCGCCGCGGCCCAGCAGGACCTCACCCCCACCGGCCCGGCGGGCGTGCTCAGGCTGGGCAAGCTCTACAGCTTCGGCGGCGGCACCCAGCTCGAGCACGGGTTCGGCATGGATCTGCGCTACGAGCTCCACCCCGACGCGGCCCTCGACGGCTACGGCGGCCTGTTCGCCCAGGGGCAGTACGAGCTCGGCGACGCCTGGCGCATGGCCGGGGGGCTCACCGGCGGCTGGGGCGCGTTCGGCCTCGAGGTCGGCGTCTCGCACCGCACCGCCACCGCCACCTACGCCGGCTCCACCGGCCTGCACATCGGTCAGAGCCTCACCTTCGGGCCGGTCTCGATCGGCGGCCGGCTCACGATCCCGCTCGTCGATCACCTGCCGCAGAACGTGGCCGCCATGCCCGCCGTGCAGGGCATCGAGGGCGCGGTGACCCTGCGCATGAGCTTCGGGTTCACCGTGCACGGCGAGCGTCGCGCGCGCCGCAGCTGCCACCCCCACGGCCACTCGCGCGGCCACGGGCCGCACGGCGCGCACGGGCAATGAACGAATCGGGCGGCTCGCCCGCGTGAGCGACGCCGGAGAGGCGTTATACTATCGCGGTGCGCCGATGGCTCCCGACCCTGCTGCTCCTCGGCGCGGCGGCCCTGATCGCGGACGCCGCGGACGTCGCTGCGCAGACGGAGACCCTCGAGCCGGCGCGTCGGCTGGTGGCGACGGTCATCACCCGGAACGACGACGGCCGGGTGTTCTGCGCCATCTGGGGCGCGCGGGACGGCTACCCCACCCGGCGCGAGCACGCGGTGGGGCAGACCCTCGACCGCACCATCGAGGGGCGCCGCGCGCACTGCGTGTTCGAGGACGTGCCCCCCGGCGAGTACGCGCTCGCCGCGTTCCACGACGAGAACGCCAACAACGACCTCGACCGGAACATGTTCGGCATCCCGAGCGAGGGCACCGGCGCCTCCAACGACGCCTACAACCCGTTCGGCCCGCCGCGCTGGGACGACGCCCGCTTCCGCGTCGACCGCGCCGAGCCGATCCACCAGCTCCGCGTGCACATCCATTATTGATCGGAGCCGGACGATCTACTTGGCGAGGTTCGCGTTGACGTAGGTGTCCTCGCTGGTGACGTCGCGCACGAGGTGAGGCGCGAGCCACTCGGGGATCACCACCTCGGTCTCGGCGTCGTCGAGCTCGACCTCGGCGAGGAAGAGCTCGCGGTCGGTGAAGGCGTCGATCTCCCAGACGAAGCCGCCGCTCTCGACGCGGTAGCGCTTCTTCTGCACCCGCTTGCCTTCGGTCAGCGCCCAGAGGGTCTCGAAGGTCGCGCGGTCGCAGTCCTCTTCGATCTCGATGCGGGTGAGCCCGCGCCCCGACTTCACGGTGCGCACGTACCGCTCGTGGCCGGCAGAGCGGATCCGCCGGATGCGCTCGATGAGGCGCTCGCCCGGCACGTAGCCCTGATCGAGCTCGAGCGGCTCGACCGTGTGACAGCTCTCGGGCAGCCCGCTGAGCAGGTACTTTCGCTCGATCTCCACCCCGGCCGGCGACGCGGGCTTGCCGCGGAGCGAGGCGGTGAAGGCGCGAAGATCCGCCTCGAGCGCGGCGAGCGCGCCCCCCTCGACCAGCCAGCCCTTCAGCAGGTCGTCGAGCAGCCGGGTGCGGCCGTCGTGCGTGCGCTGGAGCAGGGCGACCAGCCCCGGGCGCTCGTCGGCGGCCAGCTCCTCGGTGAGCTCGCCCCCGATCCCGGTCGCCGCGTCGCGCAGGCGCCGGGCCCGCTCCAGCGCCGAGGTCTCGAGCGCCTCGCCCACCGTGGCCGCGAGGTTGTGCAGGTCGTTCAGGTCGCCGAGCAGGTCCTGCAGCGCCTTGAGCCGCTTCACCAGCGCCTTGGCCTCGTCGCGCTCGGGGCGCAGCGGCTCGAGCAGGTACCGCAGCCGCTTGCCGTGGATGCGCGCCTCGTGCGCGATCGCCTCGTCCTCGATGCCCTTCACCTGCGCGAGCGTCCCCGCGAGCGCGTCGAGCTCTCGGTCCAGCGCGTCGGCCGCGGCCTCGGCGAAGCGCGGCGCGCGCCGGGGCTCTCCCACCCGGTGGGTCACCGTGTAGACCGACAGCTCCTCGTGCACCGCGTCCTTCAGCTTCTCGAAGCGCCGGTGCAGCTCCTCCCGGACGTGGGCGTAGGCCTCGTCCTTCTGGGCGGCGAGCCGGTCGGCGACCAGCGCGAGCCCCGGCTTCGCGTCGGGCCGCGCGCCGTCCGCGAGCCGCTCCACGAGCTCGAGCTGCACCTCCGCGTCGCGGCCCGGGTTCGTGCGCCGCGCGATCTTGCCGAGGCGACCTCGCTGCTTCTTGGCCAGGCCCGGCCCGAAGATCTCCCGGTAGGCGCGCAGACACGAGCGGAGGCGCCGCATCCCGACCCGGAAGTCGTGCAGCGCCTCCGGGTCCTCGGTGTCGTGCAGCCGGTTGGAAGCCTTCGTGGCCTGGCTCAGGTAACGCAGCGCCACGCGCCGCGCGCCCTCCTGCGCCGTGCAATCGAGGAGCTTGCCCGCCATGGTCGGCAGCCATAGCACCCCGACCCGCGGCGGTCAGGGCCCGACGTTCGGCGCGGTGCCCTCGAGCAGCTGCCCGAGCCACTGCGCGGGGACCGCGTCGCTCATGCTGTCGTAGAAGCAGCCGCCGGAGATGCACGTGTGGCCGGAGCCGGGGGTGTAGAAGGTGCGGAAGACCCCGCCCTCCATCTCCGAGGCGGCGCGGAAGCCCTCGAGCCCGGCCCGGAACTCGCTCTCCGGCACGTTGGCGAAGAGCCCCGGTCGGCAGTCGTTGTTGCCGTAGCCGTAGAAGCTCCGGATCACGAAGTCGCCGGTGGTGCTGAAGAGGCCGGCCGGTCGATCCGGGTAGCGCCGCATGAGGTGCACGGCGTAGTCGAGGATCCAGTCGTTCGGGTCCGGGCAGTCGTCACCGCAGTCGGCGAGGACGGTGTCGTCGAGGTTCCAGGCCTCGCGCCACTGCTGCTGGAGGCAGGGCGCGACGACCTCGCTCGACATCGGCGGCCCGGAGTCGTCGAGCAGCATCACCGGCACCGGGCCGAACATGTCCGAGACCTGCTGGTAGTTCGCGGCCGCGCCGAAGCCGCCCGCGCTCACCCCCGTCAGCAGCACCCGGCGGCGGTCCCGGAAGGTGGGCACCAGCCGCTCGGCGAAGAGGCCCATGTTGGCGTAGCCCACGAAGTTCTGCGGCCGCGAGACGCCCTCGATCATCGCGCCGGGGTTGTTGCCCGCGTGCACGTCGCCCGTGCAGTAGGGGACGTAGACCATGCTCCAGTCGCCGACCGGGTTCTCGGGGTTGTCGCGGTCGAAGATCCCGGCCGTCGGGCCGCCCCGGTAGTCGGTGTCGGTGGTGATCCGATCGCACTGGGCGTTGAAGCACGCGCCGCCGCCCTCGAGGAAGATGAACACCGAGTCGGAGTCGGGGTTGAGGCTCACCGCGAAGCCCGCGGGGCTGCCGTCGCGACACTGGGCGCCTTCGATCTCGAAGAACTGCCAGGTCAGCGGCGCGTCGACCGCGAGCGGCTCGCCGGTCGCCTCCTCCCAGATCGTGCAGTCCGGCTGGCAGCCGTCGAAGGGCTCCGTGTTGCCGTCGTCGCACTCCTCGCCGGGATCCATCGCGCCGTTGCCGCAGCCCATCGGCGGCGGCGGCGGTCCGCCGTCCTCCACGGGCGGGGTGTCGCCGTCCGTCCGCGTGATCGCGCCGTCGCGATCCGGAGGCGTCACCCCCGAGTCCACGTCCACCTCTCCGCCGTCACATCCGACGAGGATCATCAGCGCGGCCGCCACCGCGCTCCCCCAAGCTCGCTGTCCCATGCGCCCTCCCGACCGTGAGAATCGCCACAAGCTATTGAACCGAAGCCAGTAGGTCAACGGGGGCCGGTCGTTTGGCGCGCCGGAGGGCCTCCCTCACAATGGCCGCGTGTCGACCATGCAGAGGGGGATGGTGGCGGCGCTGATGCTGTTCGCGCTGCCCGGCGAGGCGCACGCCTGCCTCGAGTACCTCGCGAACGTGCCCTCCTCGGGCGCCGGGTGCGAGACCTGCCACGACAACGCGAGCGGCGGCGGCGGCTGCGCGTCGCCCCCGTGCTTCAACGCCTTCGGCTCGGCGTTCTTCTCGGCCCGCGGCGGCGCGCGCACCGGCTGCGCCCCGGTCGTCGACGCGAGCGCGGTCTGGGGCCCGACGCTGGCGCGGCGCGACCACGACGGCGACGGCTGGACGAGCGGGCAAGAGCTGGGCGATCCGTTCGGCGCCTGGGACACCGGCGACCCCGAGGTCACCGGCTACGCGAGCCCCGGCCTCGCGGGCGACACGCCGCCGACGAGCCTGAACCTCTGCTCGATCGGCGCGATGAACGACTGCACCACCGGCCCCTCGGGCGGCCGGTGCACCGACGCCTACTCGAGCGGACGCTGGGACTGCAGCTGCGCGTCCGGCTACACCGGCTCGAGCCACCTCCGCACCGCGAGCCACGACTGGGCGGGCGGCGTGCGCGACCGCTACCAGATCGTCTCGCGCGCCGCGCCGCAGTGCAGCGACGTCGACGAGTGCGCCACCGCGCCGGTCGCGGACTGCGGCGCCGGCACCTGCCGCAACCTCCCGGGCAGCTACACCTGCGACTGCGACCCGACCGAGGTCTGCACGGCGCCGGCGAGCGGCGGCCGCTGCCTCTTCTGCGTGGGCGGCTGCGACCCGGCGATCGAGGACTGCGTCGACACGCCGAACGCCACCTGCGTGCCGCAAGCGACGGTGCCTCCCTTCCGGTGCGACTGCCCGGCCGGCTACACCGGCGACGGCCGGGCCTCGGGCAGCGGCTGCAGCGACGTCGACGAGTGCGCCGCGGGCGACCCTTGCGACCTCGCGGGCGGCGCCGCGGCGAGCTGCACCAACCTCACGCCCCACCTCGACGGCGCGCCCTACACCTGCGCGTGCAACCCGGGCTTCGCGTTCGACGGCGCCACCTGCGTCGACGTCGACGAGTGCGCTCTCGACCCGTCGCGCTGCGGCCCGGGGAGCTGCTTCGGGAGCACGCCGCCGGCCGCGCCGGACTCGTGGAGCTGCAGCTGCAACGCGGGCTACCAGTCCACCGGGGCCCCGCAGCCGAGCTGCGTCGACGTGGACGAGTGCCTCGACCCGGGCGTCTCGCTGTGCAGCGCCGACGCCACCTGCACCAACACCGACGGGAGCTGGTTCTGCACCTGCAACCCGGGCTACGACGACCCGGGCGGCGACGGGCGGAACTGCGTCGACCGGGACGAGTGCGCGCTCGGCACCGACGCCTGCGATCCGAACGCCGACTGCACCAACACGCCGGGGAGCTACTCGTGCGCCTGCCGCGCCCCGTTCTGGGGCGGCTCCGGCTTCACCTGCGTGGACGTCGACGAGTGCGCGCGCGGGACCGACGGCTGCGGCGTCAACGAGGACTGCGTCAACGAGATCGGCGCGGCGCCGACCTGCGTCTGTCGCCTGGGCACGACCCGGGACGCGGTCAGCGGCGAGTGCGTCGTCGCGTGCGGCGACGGCGCCCGCGGGCCGGGCGAGGAGTGCGACGACGGCAACGTGGACGCGGGCGACGGCTGCGATCCGCGCTGCGACATCGAGGACGGCTACACCTGCCGGGAGCCCTTCGCGGGCGGCACGTCGATGTGCTCGAACAGCTGCGGGGACGGCCTCGTCGACGCCGGCGAGGAGTGCGACGACGGCGCCGGCAACTCCGACGTCGCGGTCGACGCCTGCCGCACCACCTGCGATCGGGCGGCCTGCGGCGACGGCGTGACCGACACCGGCGAGGAGTGCGACGACGGCGCGGGCAACTCGGACGCCGACGTCGACGGCTGCCGCACCACCTGCCACCTCCCCTACTGCGGCGACGGCGTCGTCGACACCGGCGAGGTCTGCGATCCGGGCGGCGGCGTCCCCGGCGCGGCGGTGGCCGGCACCTGCACGACCGCGTGCATGGTCGACGCGGGCCTCGACCCGAGCGACCCGCCGGTCCTCACCGGCGGCGCGTGCAGCTGCCGGGTCGGCGCCGCGGACGCCCCGAGTCCGTGGGCGCTCGCGCTCTTGCTCCTCGGGCTCATCGCCCGAGGGCGCGGCGGATCCGGACGACGAGGTCCTCGGTCGCGGTCGTGAGATCCGCCTGACAGATCGACTGCACGCCGACCTGCGCGCCGCGCGCGGCGAGGTCGCGGGCGACCTGGTTGATGCGCACCGGCGGGAAGGCGACGCCGCGACCGGGCACCTCGCAGCTCGGCACCAGCCGGAACGGCATCTCCGCGTCCACCCGCTCGACGAGCGCCGGGTGACGCTCGCGTTCGTCCTCGGAGGCGAGCGCCTGCCAGAGCGGCTCGGCCCCGGCCCGCGACGCCAGCTCCTCGGGGATGCCGACGATCGGCACGAACACCAGGCGCTCCGGGCGCCGCCGCAGCTGGGCGAGGCCGTCGACGTAGCGGGCGATCGGGTGGAGCGCCGACTCGCCGTGCTCGAAGCAGCGCAGGTTGAGATCGGTGCCCGCGTAGTCCGGGTTCGCCGGGTCGAAGAGATCGGGATCGGCGGCCGAGCAGTCCTCCTCGTCGGTGAGCAGGACGATCGCGAGCGCCGAGCCCTCGCGCACGAAGCCGGCGTTGCGGTCCGCGCCGTGGCCGGCGCTCCCGAGGTGGAACGTCGGCGGCTCGAAGCCGTCCGCGGTCCAGTCGGTCGGGCGGGCCGGCGAGAGCGCCTTGAGCGCCGCCTCGAGCTGCTGCTCGAAGCCGCAGCCGCGGGTGCCGACCCGGGCGAGGCAGGCGGCGTCGCGCGCGAGCTCGGAGGCGGTGAGCCCGCCCGGCGGCGCGTAGGTGAGGAAGTCCGGAAAGGTCGTCGCGCAGCCCGTCTCGCCCTCGGGCCCCTCGCTCCGCAGCACCCCGTCTTCGCCGAAGTCGGGGAGCGCGCAGGTCGGCACCTCGTGCCCGCCCGAGCCCATGTCGACGGTGACCACCCCGACGTGCACGCTCGACACCGGCGGGAAGTCGTCCGGGCCGGTCGTGCGTCCGTCCAGCTCGAAGTCGCCGGTCGTGAGCACCTGGACGAGCCGGGGCAGCGCGGCGGCGAGCGACTCCTGCTCCTCGCGCATCGAGCTGGAGTCGTCGACCACGAAGAGCAGGTCGAGCGCGTTCGTCGCGGGCAGCGGCCCCGCGTCGTCCACCCCGGCGTCCGCGCTCGACGAGGGGACGGCAGACGAGGCGGAGAGCGAATCCACGGCGTAGGTGATCTCGGCCGGCACGAACCCGGCGGGCACCTCGAAGGCCACCCCGCAGTCGAGCGCGCGCCCGGGCGGCAGCACCGCGCCGGTCGGCACGCACGAGCGCTCCAGCGCGGCGCTGATCGGGGCGCCGACCACGCTCGGGCCCTCGCTCGGGTCGAGCCGGAAGAGCCCGGCGCTCAGGGGCAGCGTGCGGTCGGTGTCGTTGCGCAGGGTCAGCTCGACGCGCAGCAGACGGGCGCCCGGGCTCTCCGGTGAGAACCCGGGCGCGTCGGAGACGTCGCCGACCCCGTGGGCGTCGAGGGTGAGGGCGGGCCCGCCGCAGCCGGCGAGCGCGAGCGCGAGAACTGCGATGCGCATGGGGAGAGCATGCCCGCCCCACCGGGGGCGGCGCTACCGCTGCGCTGCCTCGGCGTGCTCCTCGCGGCCGTCGGCGTGCACCGCGAAGCGGCCCCGGTCGCGCGGGTGCACCGGCGCGTCGCTGTCCCAGGGCCAGCCGCCGAACCGGGTCCGCTGGTAGTCGAGGAACGCCTGCTGGATCTCCTGCCGGCTGTTCATCACGAACGGGCCGTGCTGCGCGACCGGCTCGCCGATGGGGCGGCCCTGGAGCACCAGCACCTCCGCCGCCGCGTCGCCGTTCTCGATCACGAGCGGCGCGTCCGGCTTCACCCGCGCCCCTTCGCCGACGGCGAGCTCCTCCCCGTCGAGCGCGAGGCGGTCGCCGAGGAAGAAGTAGACGCCCCGGTTCGTGCCCGGGCGGGCCGGCGGGAGCTCGAAGCGGGCCCCGGGGGCCAGCTTCAGGGTGAAGATCCCGACGTCCGCCTCCGCCTGCGACGCCCAGCTGTCCGGGGGCGGCGACGGCGGGCGGTGCTCTCCGATCGCGCCAGCGATGACCGCCACCTGCGCGCCGTCGGTCTCGAAGCGCGGGATGCGCTCGCTCCAGAGCATCGTGAAGTGGGGCGCGACCATCTTCGAGGCGCGCGGGAGGTTGAGCCAGATCTGAAACAGCTCGGTCGGGTTCGGCGCGTCCTGCCGGACGAGCGGGAACATCTCCGAGTGCACGACGCCGGCGCCGGCGGTGAGCCACTGCACGTCGCCGTGCCCGAAGCGCGCGGTGGCGCCGAGCGAGTCGGAGTGATCGATGTAGCCCTGGCGCGCGATGGTGACCGTCTCGAAGCCGCGGTGCGGGTGCGCCGGGAACCCGGGCACCACGTCGCCGTGGTACATGCTCCAGCCGTCCTTGCCGTCGAAGTCCATGCCGATGCGGCGCCCGGCCAGGGACGCCTTCGGCGCCATGCGCGCGTCCCCCTCCGGGTAGCGGTCGTGGTGATGCACGCAGAAGAGAAACGGGTCCCAGGTCTTCCAGGGGAACCCGAGGGGCACACGCTCGAGGATCGTCATGCCGGGATCCGTGGAGCCGAGGCCGGCCCCACGCAAGCGTCACCCCACGGAGGCGAGGGCGGCGGCGATGCGCTGCACCCCGTCGTGAATGGCGTCCTCGGAGATGCAGAGCGGCGGCGCGATGACCAGGCAGCGCTCGCGCGAGCGCACGTGCACGTAGACGCGACGCGCGGCCAGCTCCCCCGCGAGGTGGGCGAGGAAGGCGTCGTCGGCGTCGAGCTCGATCGCGGCGAGCAGCCCGAGCCCACGCACGTCCCGGACGCGCGGGTGATCGATCGCACGCAGCGCCGACAGGAGCTTGGGCCCGAGCGCCGCGGCGCGCTCGATCAGCCCCTCGTCCTCGTACACGCGGATCGCCTCGAGCGCGGCCGCGACCCCGAGCGGGTGCGCGTAGTGGGTGAGCCCGGCGAGCAGCGTGCGCGACTCGAAGAACTCGGCCACCTGGCGGCGCACGATCACCGCGCCGAGCACGCCGTAGCCTCCGGTGAGCCCCTTGCTGACCGTGATGAGATCGGGGGTGACGCCCCAGTGCTGGAAGCCGAACCAGCGCCCGGTCCGCCCGAAGCCGCAGAGCACCTCGTCGGCCACGAGCAGGGCGTCGTGCCGGTCGCAGACCTCGCGGACCTTCGGCCAGTAGTCGTCGGGCGGCACCAGCACGCCGTTCGCGCCGGGAACGCTCTCGAGGAACACCGCGGCGACGTTGCCCTCCATCGGCAGCACGTACTCGAGCTGCGTGCCCGCGGCGGTGCGCCCCGCCTCGACGCAGCGGGGGCAGTGACAGTCGAGGATCTTCACCGCGCCCGGGATCCCCGGCTCGAGCGGAGGCCGGCGGTAGTCGCCGGTGAGCGAGAGCGCGCCCATCGTCGCGCCGTGGTAGCTGCGGTACCGGCTGACGGCCTTGTATCGACCGGTCATCATGCGCGCCATCTTCAGCGCGTTCTCGTTGGCCTCGCTGCCGCCGAGGGTGAAGAAGACCTTCGTGTACTCGGGGCCGGCCAGCTCGAGCAGCTTCTCGGCGAGCGCCCGCTTCTCCGGGTAGACCGCCTTGGGCATCGTGAGGCAGAGGCGATCGGCCTGGGCCTTCACCGCCTCGATCATGCGCGGGTGACCGTGCCCGAGGTTCGCGTGATAGATGAGGCTCCCGAAGTCGAGCCAGCGCTCGCCGTCGGCGGTGTCGAAGAACTCGCCCTCGCCGCCGACGATCTCGAGCCCCTTCGCGTCGCGCTGGACGCTCCAGGTGAAGAAGAAGGGCTCGTCGCTCATGCGCCCTCGAAGCCGTAGGCGGTGGGCTTGGCGCCGTGGATGCAGCCGTGGTGCGCGTAGAGGGTGCGCGCGCCGAAGTCGCAGAGCATCGCGCCGCAGGTCTTCATCGCGTGCGGCTTCTCGTCGGTCGCCATGTGCGTGCACACGCTGCGCGGGTAGCCGTCGTGGGTGGCGAGCCGCGACCAGAGATCGTCGCGCCCCTCGATCGCGCGCGCCTCGACCGAGTGCGAGAGCCAGTCGTGGCGGTCGTAGCTCGTCGACCAGTCGCTCACCCAGCTCACCGACGCCACCCCGGGGTCGAGGCAGTGGTTGGTGTGCACCAGGAGCGCGCCCGGCTCGGTGGCGAACGTCGCGTCGAAGATCACCGCCTTCTTCTCGCCGCTCGTCTCCACCCCGTAGCCCCGCTCACCGTCCGAGATGGCGTAGTGGTGCCCGCTCGACATCGGCGCGGTCATCAGCACGTGCTTCGCCGCGCTCGCGTTGTCCTCGGCGAGCATGCGCCGGACGAGCGCCGGCCAGACCACCCCGACCCGCGCGTCGTGCGACTTGAGGTTGTTGATCGTCACCCCGACCCCGCGGGCGTTCATGCCCGCGAGCGCCCGGCAGCCGGTGATGGTGAAGGTGTGGAGCGCCGGCCGGCCGTCGTGCTCGGGCAGGCTGAGCAGGCACACGTAGGGCTCGACGCTCCCGTGCATGTCCCAGGTCTGGGCGAGGTAGACGCCCTCGGGCGTGCCGGCGAGGATCGCCGAGCAGTCCTCGTCCTCGTTGCCGGTGCCCTCGCCGCCCTTCGACGGATCGAGGCGCCGCGGGTCGACGTCCTTGAGATCGGTGTAGTGGTTGAGCACCACCGCCTTGGCCGGATCGAGGTCCGCCCCCTCGGCGATGCCGAGCAGCTCCTCGTGGAGCGGCGCGTCGAACCCCTCGAGCACCGGGAGGTGGAGCCGCGCGGTCTCCAGCACCTCCATCGAGGAAGCGAACTTACCCTGCGTCAGGGCCAGCTCGAGCCGGATCTGCGCGATCTCGTGGATGCGGGCCCGGAAGTGCTCTCCGTGCACGCGGCCACGCTCGCGGGCGCTCAGGCCCTTCGGGATCGACAGGACTTCCATGGCCCGCAGCCTGCACCGCCGATCGCCCGGGTGCCAGATCAGACCAGCGCGTCGCGCGCGGGCGGCGTGCCGTAGGGCGGGCACACGCCGTCGACGCAGGGGTTTCGGCGGTAGCGCTCCCGCTCCCAGCGCTCCTGCTCCTCGAGCTCGCGCTCCCGCTCCAGCGCGTCCATCGCCTGCTCGTCGTCCTGCGCGTCGTCCTGCGCGTGGTCGGAGCCTCTGGAGCCGGAGCCGTCGCGGTCCGACGAGAAGTCCGCGCCCTCCCCGCCGGTCGTCTCCTCCGTGTCCGTGCCCTGGTCGTCGTAGGCGATCTCGCCCTCGCCCCCGCAGGCGCCGAGCACCGCCGCGCCGACGAAGACCGCCGCCCGCGTGAAGTGCCTTCGGCTCACCCGGCGGATCGCGCCCGGCGCCCTCGCCTGGCCGTCGCCGCAGAAGGGGCAGCGCTCGTCTTCGAGGCGGACGTGGCGGTCACATGCGGTACAAGGTCCCAGCTCCATCCCGCCATCATGCCGCGAAAGAAGCCGCAATCCGAAGCCGAGTTCCTCGCCGGCTACGACCCGAGCGTCTACGAGCGCCCCTCGCTGACCGTCGACGTGGCGCTGCTGAGCGTGGTCGACGACGCCCTCGCCACCCTGCTGGTCCGGCGGGCCGAGCACCCGTGGGAGGGCGCCGCGGCGCTGCCCGGGGGCTTCGTGCGCATCGACGAGTCGATCGAGCGGGCCGCCGAGCGGGTCCTCGCCGACAAGGCCGGCCTCGAGGGCGTGTTCCTCGAGCAGCTCTACACCTTCGGTGACGTGGAGCGGGATCCGCGGACCCGGGTGGTGACGGTCGCGCACTACGCGCTGGTCGACGGGAAGCGCTTCGAGGCGCTCGACCGCGGGCTGACCGCGCGCCTGGAGGTCCCCTGGGAGGGCGAGACCGGCGGCCCGGTCGACGTGCGGGTCGACGGCGCCATCACCGAGCTCGCCTTCGACCACGCGGACATCCTGGGCATGGCCGTGAAGCGGATCCGCGGCAAGCTCGACTACACCCCCATCGGCTTCCAGCTGCTGCCGCCGCGCTTCACGTTGCGCCAGCTCCAGCGGGTGCACGAGGTGGTGCTCGACCGGCCGCTGAACAAGGACAGCTTCCGGCGCCGCATGCTCGCGTCGGGGCAGCTCGAGGCGACCGGGGAGCGGCAGCGCGACGTCGATCACCGGCCGGCCGCCCTCTATCGATTCGTGCGCCGGTCGGCCGTCTGAGCTGTAGTCTCGGGCGCATGCGACGCGCCCTCTTCAGCTGCCTCCTGCTCGCCTGCGGAGGCCCCGCGGCTGGCCCTACTACCCCGGATCGCGCCGAGGCCTGCCCCGAGCCCGAGGCGCCGCGGGTCGTCGTCCGGCGCCCGACCGCGCCCAGCCTCGACGGCCGCTGGATGGTCCGCGAGGTGGACGACGAGGACGTCGAGCTCCTCATCGAGCTGAGCGGCGGCCGCGGCACCGCGCGCTCCGCTCGCTCGGACGACCACGCCTTCGAGATCGCGGTCGGCGAGTCGATCGACGGCATGAAGCGGCTCCAGCTCTCCCGCGCCGGCGGGACCGAGCGCGTCGAGCTCTACTGGACCTTCACCGGCCCGGATCGCGCGCTCGTCTTCCAGCCCGGGGACGACGACCTCGCGGTCGCCCAGCGGATCGGCCCCGTGCCCGCCGACCTGCAGGGGCGCTGGGTCGGCGAGGACCCTCGAGGCGGCGACCTCGTCTTCTTCGAGCTCGGCGCCGACCGCGCCGAGGTGCGAGAGGGGGACCGCGCGCACGAAGGCACCGCCGCCGGGCTGGGCGTAGAGGGACGACGGCTCGAGGGGGACCGCTTCGAGCTCCTCATCGGGATGCGCCGCGGCAGCGACGAGCGGCTCACCGCCATCGTGCTCCAGCGCCTGACGCCCGAGCTCTACCTCGCCTGGCCGGCCGGCGACGACGACTACCGGGTGCTCTACCGCCCCGGCAGCCGGCCGAGCTGGCTCGTCGCGCCCCGCGAGGAAGCGGAGGTCGTCACCCCCGCCGCGCCCGCGCCCTGATCAGCTGGGCTCGGCGACCGCGTGCGACGAGGCGGCGTCGAGCACCCGGCGCACGGCGGCGGCGAGGCTCTCGGGGCGGAACGGCTTGCGGATGAGCTGGTGGGCGAGCGTCTCGACGCCGTGGCGCAGGATCGTGTCGTCGGTGTAGCCGCTCATGAAGAGGACGGGCAGGCCGGGCTGGACGGCGCGCGCCTGCTCCGCGAGCTGCCGGCCGCCGATGTCGGGCATGACCACGTCGACGAGGAGCAGGTTCACGTCACCGCGCCCGATGTGCTCGAGGGCGTCGCGCGCGTGGCTCTGCCGGACGACGTAGCCGGCCCGCTCGAGCGATCGCGCGGCGGCCCGGCGGACCAGCGCCTCGTCATCGACCACCAGGACCGTCTCGCCGCCCCGGACGGGGATCGCCTCGACCGGCTCGCGGGCCTCCGGGACCGCGCGCCCGGCGCCCGGGAGCGTCACGGTGAGCGTCGTGCCCGCGCCGAGCGCGCTCTCGACGTCGATGCGCCCGCCGCAGGCGTTCACCACGTCGCGCACGGTGGCGAGGCCGAGCCCGGTGCCGTGGCTCTTGGTCGTGAAGAAGGGCTCGAAGAGCCGGGCCTGCACCTCGGGCGTCATGCCCACGCCCTCGTCGCTCACCGAGAGCGCCACCGCGTCGCGGTCCTCGCTGGCGCGGGCCGCGAGCTGGATCTCTCCGCCCGAGGGCATCGCGTCCCGGGCGTTGACCACCAGGTTGAGGATGACCTGCGAGAGCTGCCCGCGGTCGGCCTTCACCGCCGGCAGCTCGCCCTCCACGCGCATGCTGAGGCGGTGGCTGTCGTCGAGCAGCCGCCCGAGGAGCCGGCGCATCTCCTCCATGACCTCGGAGACGTCGAGCAGCTGCGGCGCCAGCACGTCCCGACGGCTGAAGGCGAGGAGCTGCCCGGTCAGCGCGGCCGCGCGGTCGGCGGCGACCTCGATGCTCTCGAGCAGGGCGAGCGGCTCGGGCTGCCCCTCGAGGTCGTCGTGCAGGAAGGTCGCCGATCCGATGATGGCGGTGAGCAGGTTGTTGAAGTCGTGGGCGACGCCGCCGGCCAGCTGCCCGATCGCCTGCATCTTCTGGGTCTGCGCGAGCTTCTCCTGGAGCCGCGCGACCGCGGTGATGTCCTCGAGCACGAGGATGCGGGTCCCGTCGTCGAGCAGCGCGACGCTCGGCCGCACCGTGCGCTCCCCGCCGGGGAGCGAGAGCGCGACCGGCTCCTCCTCCGCGCCGAGCAGGCGCTCGGGCTCGGGGAGGACCTCGTCGGCCCGGGCCCGGAAGAGCGTCTCGGGGTCGCGCCCGACCAGCCGCCCGAAGGCGCCGTTGACGTCGAGCAGGCGCAGCTCCGGGTCCAGCAGCGCCATGCCCACCGGGGCGCTCTCGAAGAGGCTGCGGTTGTAGCTCCGGGAGCGCTCCAGCTCGGCCACCGCCCGGTCGCGCGCCTCGGCGTTGCGCTGCAGCGCCCCGAGCATCTCGTTGTAGCTCGCGATCAGCTGCTCGAGCGGGCCCGACGCGTCGAGCTCGAGGCGCGCCTGGAGATCCCCGGCGCTCGCCTTCGCGAACGCGGTCTGCATCGAGCGGTGGATCTCCTCGGTGATCGCCTCCATCGGGAAGGTGGCGAAGAAGATCCAGTCGATGGTGGGGACGCGGGCGTGGATGACGAGGCGCGCCTCGCCCTCGCCGTCCACCAGCTCGTGCTCGCCGACGTCCCCCAGCGCCGCGAGGTCGAGCGTCTCGAGGTCGCCGCCGAGCGCCGACACGTGCTCCTTCGCCCAGGCGCCCTTCTCGGGCTCGATCACGTTCTCGAGGCTCGGGTGCGCGAGCAGGAAGCCCTCGCGGTCGGTGATGAAGTTCAGCTGCCCGGGGACGTGGGTGGCGACCAGGGCGTCCTCGTGCACGTGGCGGAGCGGCAGGTCGACGCTGTAGACGCCGAGCAGCGCGTCGCCGTCGTAGATCGGGATGGAGGCCGCGATCATCAGGCCCTGGCCGCCGTAGTCGACGTTCGGCGGGGTCCACCGGATGGCCCGCTCCGGGTTCACGCCGGGCTCGACCGACTGCCAGGTGAAGTAGCCGTGCCAGTCGAAGTCCGGCGGCACGACCTGCTGCGGATCGTGCGACGGGAACGACATCGCGAAGCCCGACGCGTCCTGGTAGTAGACCCACGCCAGCCCACCGACCCGGTCGCGCAGCCGCTTCAGCTCGGCGTCGATCTGCCCCATCGCCCAGAGCCGGCGCCGGATCTCCGGGTCCCGTCGCTGGGCGTCGTTGCAGTAGAAGACGGCGGACGCCGGGTCCGGATCCCCGGCCCGCGCGCGGTCGAGCACCCGGGGGCGCTCGAAGTAGCCGTGCGGGTCGAGCCCGAAGCCCTCGGCGGCGAGCCACGCGTCGACCGCGGCCTCCCCGGGCTCGAGGGCGAGCCGAACGCGGGTCAAGGACGCGAGCTGCTCGAGCGCGTCGTGGAGACGCCGCACCCGGGCGTCGATGGACGCCGCCACGGCGGTCGCTTGCAGCCTCAGAGACTGGAGCTCGGACACGAAAATCCTCCGGCCCCCCGACCGGCGCGCTCAGGATAGGGCCGCCCCGGGCCGGCGCCAAGGGTCCCCGTCGCCCTTCCGCGGCGCGCGCAGTTCTGATAGCCAGCACGGATGCGAACTCACGCTGCTTGGCTCGCCCTGCTCCTCGTCGCCTGCGGAGGCGGCACCGACGAAGACGCCGGCCTCGGCGACTCCGACTCCGGGGTGGAGACCCGCATGGACGCGGCCCTCGACGCGAGCGCGCCCGAGGACTCCGGCCTCCCGGCGGACGACGCCGCGCTCGACGCCGGACCGGTCGAGACCGACGCCGGCCTCGACGTCGACTCCGGCCTGGACTCCGGCGTGGACGCGGGCCCGCGGCCCTGCGCCACCAACGAGGACTGCGCCGGCACCGAGCTCTGCCTCCAGCGGAGCTGCGGCGCCCCCGGCGAGTGCGTCGAGAAGCCCGGCCGCTGCCCCGACGTCGACAACCCGGTCTGCGGCTGCGACGGCCTCACCTACCGCAACGACTGCTTCGCGAACGCGGCCGGCACCAGCCGCGGCGCCCGCGGCGCCTGCCCCGACCCCGACGCCGGCCTCCCCGACGCCGGCCTCCGGGACTCCGGCCCCCCGACCGGAGGCTGCACGAGGAACGCCGAGTGCGGCCCGACCGAGTTCTGCAGCAAAGCCATCGGAGACTGCACCGGGAGCGGCACCTGCGCCCGCCGCCCCGAGATCTGCAGCGGCCTCTTCGACCCCGTCTGCGGCTGCGACGGCCGAACCCACTCCAACTCCTGCATGGCCGCGAACGCCGGAGCGAGCATCGCCTCCGTGGGTCCCTGTCCCTAACGGATCCCACCCACAGCCCCGTGCCCGTGCCCCTGCCCGCAAAGCCCTCGTAGCTGAGCGACCGGGACGATCCTACTCATTCATCCGACTCGTCCCGCCCCGCGAGCGCCCACGAGCGCCAGGAACGATCCTGACCTACAGAGGCGACGGACACTTCACGGCGGGTCCGGAGTGGACGCGTTCAATGACGGGGATCGTCCCTGGGCGCCGGAGCTAGCCCCGTCGCGTCTCGGCTTCGCGATCGGTCACCTCCCAAGGCCACGAGCGTGGCCGCCGCGGCGACGGCGTACAGGCCCGGGCGCAGGAGCGCGATCCAGTCCCGGGGCGTTCCCAGGAACGCGTCGCCCCAGAGCGACTGCGTCGCGGCGAAGGTCGCGGCCTCCCGGGTGAGCTCGAGCGTGAGGCCGAGCACGGCGACCGCGCCGCACCCGACTCGCATCGCTCTGACGCCTCGCGCGGCAGTGCGCGCGTGGAGGACGCTCGCGGCGCCGGCGAGCAGCAGGGCGCCCCAGGCCATCCCGGCCGCGGCGTCGAGACGGACCACGTCCGCGAGCGCCTCCGGCGTCGGGGTGAGCAGGGCCGCGCCGGCGCGCGCCAGGATGACGGCGTGACCACACGACGCCGCGAACGCGGCGAGGCAGAGCACCCACCACGCGCGCCGGCCGACCAGGGCGAGCGCGAGCGCCGCGAACCCCGCGCCGCCCATGAGCCACGCTCCGCGCAAGAGCGCGTCGGCCAGCGCCGCGCCTCGGCGATACACGGCCACCTCGGGCCCGGAGCGGATCACGCGCTCGAGGATCCCCATGCCGTGGAGCAGCGCGAGCAGCGCGAGGATGGCGAAGGTCGCGACCAGGAGCGCGCGAGCGAGCGGGCGGTGGCTGTGCATATGCGAGGCAGCATGAGGCGGCGTCGTGGTCGAGACGACTCGCGCGGGCGCACGCCTCTCGCCCTGTATTCTCCGGGCCGCGCCACCCCTCTGCGCCACCCGTTCACGTTTCGCGGCGCCTCGTCGCCTCTATCGCGACGCGCGCCAGTGTCGCGATGGAGGCAACGAGGCGAGGGCAACGACGAGCGCGGTGACGGCGCTCGGTGCGGCCGGCGACGAGCGAGCAGAAGCGGCAGGCACGATCCTATTCGTTCATCGAACTCGTCCCTCTCTGGCAGCCGACCTCCGCCGAGTCCGACGCCGAGGCCGAGTCCGGCGCCAAGTCCGAGTCCGACTCCGACGCCGAGTCCGGCGCCAAGTCCGAGTCCGACTCCGACGCCGAGTCCGACTCCGACTCCGAGTCCGACTCCGACGCCGAGTCCGAGACCGAGACCCTCGTCGTCAACGCATATCAGGGGAGGAGGGAGGAGGGAGGCGAGGAGGAATAGCTGTAGCCATCCACGGCGCCGCCCCCCGCCTCCGGTCTCGCCGCTGCCGTCGGTGCCGCTCCGGCCCCGCTGCCGCTACCGGGCCCGCTGCCGCTCCCGGCCCCGCTGCCGCTGCCGCTGCCGGCCCCGCTGCCGCTCCCGGCCCCGCTCCCGCTGCCGCTGCCGGCCCCACTGCCGCCGCCGCTGTCGGCCCCGCCGCTGCCGCTCGCTGGCATCGCGGCCTCCGGTCCGTATGAGAGGCAGACGTGTTGGCGCCTCGTCCTCCTCCTCTGACGGTGCCGGACGCGGCCGGGCGAGTAAAGGACGCCTGCGGCGCCGGCTTCGCCGGCTTCGCTCGCTGCGCTCGCTCGTCCCTGACTAGCCCGGCCGCGCCCGGCCCGGGAGGAGTCGGAGGACGATGCGCGACACACCGTCGACGCAGGTTGCCTCTCTCGGAGAGAGCGATGCTGAACATCACCTCGGAAGCGATCGACTGGCTCACCCGCGTCCGGCCCGTCTGGGAGACCATCGCGAAGCACGACCGCAATCTCGCTCGGCAGCTGCGCGACAGCGCGTCGAGCGTCGTCGGCAACCTCGGCGAGGGCGAGAACCGGCGGGGCGGGCACCAGCGCGAGCGGTTCGAGACGGCGTACGGCTCCGCCGGCGAGGCGCGCGTGTGGCTGCTCGCGGCCGCCGGGCTCGGCTACGTCAGCCAGGAGACCGTCGCGCCGCTCGCCGACTGGGCCGACAAGGCCCGCGCGGTGACGTGGAAGATGATGCGCTGATCGACCGCGGCGGCTCCGGCCTCGGTCGGAGCCGCCGCTCCCCTCGAACGCAGGGACGATCTTCCCCGTCTCCCCGACACCCAGCATCAGCCCCGTCGGGCCCCTCCGGACGGGAACGCCCCAGCCCTCCACCGTTCTCTGTTCGTGCCGAGTCCGACTCCGAGTCACGCCGAATCCGACGCCGAGTCCGAATCCGAGTCCGAATCCGAGTCCGAATCCGAGTCCGAATCCGAGTCCGAATCCGAATCCGAATCCGAATCCGAGTCCGAGTCCGAATCCGAGTCCGAATCCGAGTCCGAATCCGAGGCCGAATCCGAGTCCGAGGCCGAGGCCCTCGTCGTCGACGCATTCAGGGGAGGCGGGAGTAGGGAGGCGAGGAGGAATAGCTGGCACCATCCACGCGCTTGTCTCGCTGCCGCCCTCGCTGTCGCTGCCGCTGCCGGCCTCCGGGAGCCTCCCGCCGCCCGACACGCGCCCCCCAGCTCCGAGACGCGGCCCCCTGCTTCCCCGACGGGCGCCCTCGCCCTCTTTTCTCCGGCCCCGAGACGCGCCCCCCGGCCTCCGGGACGCGCCCCCCAGCCTCCCCGACGACCTCCCCCAGTCCCCCGAGGCGCGCCCCCAGCCTCCCACATCGTCTCCCCCGGCTCGACGAGCGCGCCCCCCAGCCGCCACATCGCCTCCCCCAGCCCGCGAGACGCGCCCCCCAGCCTCCCCGACCCCCTCCCCCAGCCCCCGAGGCGCGCCCCCCGGCTCCGCGACGCGGGGGACGGCGGGGGATCATCGCCGGGAGCGGGGGGATCATCCCCGGGAGCGGGGGGATCATCGACGGGAGCGGGGGGAAAGTCTCTGCCGAGCTGGGGGGCGCGATCGCCGAGCTGGGGGGCGCGATCGCCGACTTGGGGGGCGCGCTCGCCGAGCTGGGGGGCGCGCTCGCCGAGCTGGGGGGCGAGCTCGCCGAGCTGGGGGGCGAGCTGGCAGGCGGGCTCGCCGAACAGGCGGGAGCTCGCCGAGCGGATCGCTGGCGTCCTCCAAGCCGCCTGAACCACCAGCAGTGCAGAGCACCTCACCCCGGCGATCCTCCATCCTTGTCGACCGTCTTCTTGCGCTCGCCGTGGACGGTCATCCCGCGGCCCGCCACCCTCTTTGCGTCTTTGCGCCTTTGCGAGAGTAATTCCGAACCCACGCAGACACGCCAGAACCGGCAGCACGCGGAAACGTGGCGAGCCCCCATCCCGCCGCCCCGTCTCTGCGCCTCTGCGTCTCTGCGAGAGACTACTGAAGCCCGAGCAGCCTCGAAGAACGAGCAGTCCGCCGAACGCTGGCGAGCCTCCATCCCGAGGCCCGCCAACCTCTTTGCGTCTTTGCGTCTTTGCGAGAGTAATTTCGAACCCACGCAGACACGCCGGAACGAGCAGCGCGCCGCGAACGGAGCGAGTCAGCGGGAGAGCGCCGCGCCCAGAGCGCGCGCCTGATCGAGGGCGGCGTCGAGCTGGAGCGTGATCGCGAGCCGGTCGCCCGCGAGGCGCTTCGCGCGGATGCCCGCCGCCTCGAGCGACGCGGGATCCACGCCCTCGAGCACGCGGTGCAGGCCGAGGCCTCGGTGGGTCGTGCCCTGGAGCGCCTCGTCGAGCGCGGCGATCGCCGCGGTCACGTCGACCTGGCGGGCCGCGCGGAGCTGGTGGTGCATCTGCACCAGGCTCAGCTCGTCGCCGTCCCAGGTGCTGACCAGGGTGAGCGGCTTGTCCACCAGGTAGGGGGACGTCACGTGCACGAAGCCGAGCTGGCCGCCGGTCCACCAGATCATCAGGTCCGGCGAGAAGCCCGTGCCCTCGTGCCCGAACGCGCCGCGGCCGGAGCGGTAGTAGGCGCTCGCCGTCTCCACGAGCACCACCGGCACGCCGGTCTCGGCGCGCAGCGCGTCGAGCTTCGGCCAGAAGGCGTCGGGGACCACGCGGCCGGTGCGCTCCTGCACCACCTCGAGGTAGAGGCCGAACACCTGATCGGCGCCGCCCGCGTCGGCGATCGCCGCCTTCAGCGCGGCGAGGCTCTCGTCGATGCCGTCGGCCGGGTGGGGGACCCGCGGCCAGTCGAAGTAGGGCGCGCCCTGGGCGTGGGTCGCCGGATCGCTGATCGAGCGCGCGCCCGCCGCGGTGTGACCCACGTAGGTGCCCTCGAAGGAGATGACCTTCTGGGCGTGCGGTCGGTGCCAGCGCAGCACCCGCACCGACTTGTCGACCGTCTCGTCGCGGCTCGAGCAGAGGTACGCGTGCGGCAGGCTCGGGGTCAGCGCGCCCACCCACTCGGTCGCCCGGACCACCGCCGGGGTGAGGTAGTTGAGCACGGTGACCTTGTTGACGGTCGGGCCGTAGAGCGCGCCGGCCTCGTGCAGCGCCACCAGCGAGGCGGGGGGCGAGGCGAACGGGCGCGCGATGCCGGAGGCGAGGTCGTGGGCCGGCGCCTCGCGCTTCACCTCACCCTTCACCTCGGCCGTCGCGTCGGGCTCGAAGCGCCCGAGCGGCTGGCGGTAGTAGCGCGCCACGCCGTCGCCCTCGTACTGCCCGTCGAGCAGGAACACCGTGTAGGCGCCGAGCGAGTCGTTGAGCTGCGCCATCGAGCTCGCGTCGGGCAGCCGGTTGCGCGCGGTCACGTGGCGGTAGCGCGACATCTCTCTCGCGCGCTCGAGCTGCGCCTGCTTGAGGCGCCGCCCGATCCCGTGCCCGCGGAAGCCCGGGTGCACGGTCACGGCGAGCGAGTAGAGCGTGTTGTTCCGGCCGCGCATCGGGTCGCGGTCGGGGCCCTCGACGCCCTCGATCGCCTCGAGAGGCGCGGCGAGCGCGCTGCCGATGACCCGCTTGGCGCCGCCCTCCTCGGTCTCCGCCACCACCGCGACGCCGCCGTCCGCGAAGGCGAGGCCGAGGAACTCCGGGTCGTCGCGCCGGGCCTCCTCGTAGACCTCCGCCTCGAGGGCGACGATCGACGCGAGCAGGGCGTCCTTCTCCCCCGCGTCGGCCACCCGCACGGTGACCGGCGGGCTGACGCGATCCTCGGGGCCGGCGGGCGCCGGGAGATCCTCCCACGCCGGCGGCTTCTTGCCGGGGTGCGCCTCGAGCCACGCGAGCGAGCGCTGCATCGACTCGAAGAGGAGGTCGATCGTGCGCTCGTCGAAGCTGCTGTTCAGGCGGTAGCGCACCGTGCGGGAGCCGGCGCCGAAGACCACCGCGCCGCGCCAGAAGCGCTGGCCGAGGTAGGCGCCGAGGGTGTCGGTGTCGGCCACGTCGAAGGCGAGCGCGAAGCCGTCGGCGCGCGGGTTCTCGATGCGGTGACTCCAGCGGCGGTGCAGCGCCTCGAGGCGCGGGCGGACGAGCGCCTCGACCCGGGCCGCCTCGCTTCCGTCGCCCACCTCCTCCGCGTGCAGGCGGCCGCGCGCGAGGGACGCCGGGAAGGCGG
Organism: Myxococcota bacterium; assembly: GCA_036149055.1. Classification (GTDB taxonomy): domain Bacteria; phylum Myxococcota_A; class Polyangia; order Polyangiales; family Sandaracinaceae; genus JAVJQK01. Next base: position 153,470 of record JAYZQJ010000128.1, read on the forward strand.
CCGTCGGCTCCGGATCCTCGAAGCGGCTCATGCACACGCCGACCTGCGCGCGCTTGGCGAAGCAGACGCAGTCCGGGGTGTCGGGGTTCCCGTCGGCGTCGACGTAGCCGAAGCGCTGATGCCAGAGGAACGCGCCGCCGAGCCCGAAGCCGCACTGCACCTCGTCGACCACCAGCGGCACCTCCCGGGCCCGGGTGAGCAGCCGGAGGGCGCGGTGGTAGCGGGCGCTGACGTAGCGGTCGCCGCCCTCGCTCTGCATCGGCTCGATCACCACCGCGAAGTGGGTCTCGGTGGCGAGCTTGGCGTCGACCTCGGCGAGCGCCGCGACCTCGGCCGCGAGGAGCGGATCCTCGGACGCGCCCCAGCGCGCCTGGGCTCCGGCGACGTCACCCGCGCCCCAGACCTCGGTCCAGCCCTTCGGCTCGATCGGCTCGCCGTCGGCGAAGACCTCGCGGGCCGGCGCCTTCGCGAAGTCGACCTCGTAGCCGGCGATCTGGAAGGGCACCCGCTTGGACGGGTTCCAGCTCGCGTAGAGCGCGAGCATGGTGCGCCCGTGGAAGCTGCCCTCGAACGCGAGCAGCTTGGTGCGCTCGGCGCCGGTCTGGAGCCGGCAGAGCGCGTAAGCCTTCTCGTTCGCCTCCGCGCCGCTGTTCACGAAGCTCACCGTCGGCAGGCCCGGCGCGAGCGACCGCAGCGTGTCGGCGAAGGCGGCCGCGTGGGGGTCGTCGCCGAGCGTGGTGTCCGCGCTCGCGAGCGGCGCGTCGCCGAAGTCGCCCTCGACGTAGGCGCGCACGATCGCGTCGGCGCCGAAGCCGGCCGGGATGGTCGCGGTCTGGCTCATGCCGTCCATCACGCTCATCGGCGCGTCGTCGACCGAGACCATCCACGGCCCCTTCGAGCGCAGGTGATCGAACACCGGCGGCTTCTTCTCCCCGCGCACGTACCGGTCGCCCGCGTAGAAGCGCTCGTGCCAGTCGTGCGAGGTGGGCAGCTCGCCTCCCTCGGGGAGGAGCACCTTCAGCGGACGCGGCGCGTCGAAGAGGGTGCGCGCGGCCTCCGCCTGCTCCTCGGCGTGATGCTGCGCCTCGAGGCGGTCGAGGTCGGCGGCCGGCAGGAGCGGCTCGATCTGCGCGTGGCGGTCGTAGACGCCGCTCACGTTGTGGATCTCCGCCATCGGGTAGACCAGGTTGCGCCCGGCCCACGCGCCCGCGGGACGGAAGTTACCGCTCTTCTTCACCCCGCCGAACGGGAGGCGCGGGCTGGCCTTGTTGGTGCTCCGGTTGCGGTTGAGGATCCCGGTGCGCACTTCGCGCTCGTAGTGGCCGAAGCGCTCCAGGTCCTGGGTGAAGATGCTGTACGCGAAGCCGTAGGGCGACGCGTTCAGGGTCGCGATCACCTCGTCGTCGTCGTCGAAGGTCGAGACGCAGAGATCGGGGCCGAAGAGCTCCTCGTCGGTGTAGCCCGCGATGGCGGCCGCGCCGTCCGGGAGCCGGTGCAGCGAGGGGTCCACGAACGCGCCGCCGTCGCGCGGCCCGCCCTCGACCAGCACCTCGGCGCCCGCCTCCCGGGCCTTGGCGATCGCCGCCACGAAGCGGTCTCGCGCGCCCATGGTGGCGAGCGGGCCGGCGAACGAGCCGGCGTCCTCGGGATCGCCGAAGGAGAGCCGCCCGAGCACCTCGCGCAGCCCGTCGACCAGGCGGTCGGCCAGGCTGCGGTGCACGAGCACGCGGTCCGAGCAGGTGCAGCGCTGGCCGGTCGTGAGGTAGCCGCTGGTGACGACCTCGTGGATGGCCTGGCGCACGTCGGCGTCCTCGCGGACCACGCACATGTTCTTGCCGCCCATCTCGAGCGCGAGCAGCATGTCCGGCCGATCGAGGGCCGCCTCGGCGATGCGGCGGCCGGTGCCCCACGAGCCGGTGAAGGCGAGGCCGCGCACGTTCGGGTCCTGGACGAGGGCCGCGCCCACCGCGCCGCCGCCTTGCACGACGTTGAGCACGCCGGGGGGGAGCCCCGCCGCGTGCGCCGCCTCGGCGTAGCGCTCGCCACAGAGCGGGGTCACCTCGCTCGGCTTGATCACCACCGTGTTGCCGAGCAGCAGCGCGGGTACGACGTGGGCGTGGCAGAGGTGGAGGGGGAAGTTGAACGGGCCGAGCACGCCGACCACCCCGTGCGGGCGGTAGCGGATCACCTCGGCGGGGAACCCGGGGATGGCGCCGCCCTGCAGCTCCGCGCGGACCTGCCCCTCGACGAGGCCGAAGCGCCCGACCAGCGCCTTGATCTCGGTGCGGGCCTCGCTCCGGATCTTGCCCATCTCGCGGCTGATCGCCTCGCTCAGCCCGTCCTCGCGCTCGGCGAGGGCGGCGCGGAAGCGGGCCAGCGCCGCGAGCCGCCCGTCGAGCCCCAGCGCCTCCCAGGCCGGCTGCGCCGCGGCCGCCGCCTCGCTGGCGAGCCGGGCCCGGTCCGGCGAGCCCGCCGTCTCGAGCACCACCCGGCCCTCCCGCGCCGGGTCGTGGCTGGTGAGGGTCTCTCCGGTCGGGGCGTGGAAGCTCCCGTCGATGTAGTCGCCGCGCGGTTCCATGTGGCGCGGATGCTAGCAGCGAGGCCGGCCGAGGAAAGGACTCCGAGGTGCGCGTGGCGTTCTGCCTCGGGCGAGGGAAAACGCCATCGCACACGCGGCCGGTTTTGGGCTCGTAGCCCACGCGATCCGGCTGGCACCGAGGTTGCGGAGGGGGGGAGCCATGACGATGACCGAACGCCGAGATGCCCTGACCCGTGAAGAAGAACAAGCGCTGACGGAGCGACTCCGTGCCGGTTGCCCGCGGGCGCTGCACGAGCTCGTCGTGCGTCACCGCCCGCTCGTCGCCGCCATGGCGAAGCGCTACGGCCGCCCCGGCGCGCCGCGCGAGGATCTGGTCCACGAAGGATTCGTAGGGCTGCTCGACGCGGCTGGCCGCTTCGACCCCGAGCGTGGGACCCGGTTCTCGACCTACGCGCGCTGGTGGGTGCGCTACTACATGCAGCGCTACGTCCGCGCGAACCGCCGCATGGTGACGCCCAGCAAGACGCGCAACATGCGCAAGCTCCGCCAGCGCCTCCGCAAGACGGCGCGGGCGATGGAGCAGAAGAAGGGCGACCGCGTGACCGCCGAGGAGCTCGCCGAGGTGCTCGAGGTGAGCGTCGACGAGGTGCTCGCGGTCCAGCACGAGCTCAGCTACCCCGACGTGCCGATCGCGGTCGACGACCCGCGCGCCGGCCACGACCCGGCCGACCACGCGACCCCCGAGGACGCGGCGGCCCAGGAGGAGCGTCGCCGGGTGGCGATGGAGCTGGCCGAGCGCGCCATGTCGGTGCTCGACGAGCGCGAGCGCCGCATCGTGAAGGAGCGCGTGCTCAGCGACGAGCGCCGCAGCCTGCGCGAGATCGGCGAGGCGCTGTCCGTGAGCGGCGAGCGCGTCCGCCAGATCGAGGCCAAGGCGCTGCAGAAGATGCGAAAGGCCCTCGAGAAGGCCAAGGCGGCCCCGATGGCGCGCGCCTGCGCCCGTGAAGCCCAGGCGGCTTGACGCGCGAGGCACGGCGAGAGAAGAACCGACGCCGCACCGCCACACGGGCCATACTCCCGGGCGTGCGGCGCTTCTTCGAGAGGCTCTCGCCGGGCCGGGGGATCGACAACGGCCGCCACGCGCTGGCGGCCGCCGCGACCCTGTTCACCCTGCTCGCCGGGCACACGGTGCTCGAGGTCGCGCGCGACGCGCTCTTCCTCACCCACCTCCCGGCCGACCAGCTCCCGTTCACCTACCTGGGCATCGCCGCCGCCGCCTGGGTCGCGGCCCAGGTCGACCGCTTCCTGATCGAGCGCTTCGACAAGCGGCGCATCTCGGTGCTGACGCTGCTCGTCGCCGCCGGGGGCACGGTCGCCTTCTGGGTGGGCTTCGACGAGGACACCTTCCTCGTCGCCCACGCCTTCTACGTGTGGATCGGGCTGGTCGCGACCTTCGCCGTCGCCCAGTTCTGGCGGCTGCTCGCCGACCTCTTCACCGTCGCCGAGGCCAAGCAGCTCTACGCCCGCATCGCGGCCGGCGGCTCGCTCGGCGCGGTGGCCGGCGCCTCGATCGCGCACTTCGCCCAGGGCTGGCTGCCGCCCCGCGGGCTCGTGCTCGTCGGCGCGGGCCTGCTGGCGCTGACCGCCGCCATCCCCGGGCTCTGCCTGCCGAGCTCGGAGCCCGCCGCCGAGCGCCCGCGGCGCCAGCCCGACGAGGCCACGGTGAAGGGCAGCCGCGGCTACGTGATGCGGCTCTTGCTCCTGGTCGCGCTGACGTCGATCACCGCGATCGTGGTCGACTACGTCTTCAAGGCGACCATCGACCGCGAGCTGAGCGCCGCCGAGCTCGGCCCGTTCTTCAGCAAGTTCTACCTCGTGCTCAACGTGGTCTCGCTGGTGGTGCAGCTCGCCATCGCGCCCCGCCTGCTGACCGCGCTCGGCGCGACGCGGGCGCTCGTGGTGCTGCCGGCGCTCCTGGCGATGGGCGCGGTCGGCGGGCTGATCGCGGGCGCCGCGGCGGGGGCGATGCTCCTGCCGGCCATCGGCCTGCGCGGCGCGGATGGGGCGCTCCGCCACTCTCTCCACCGCTCGGCCTTCGAGCTGCTCTACCTGCCGCTCAGCCGGGAGATCCGCGACCGGTACAAGACCATCATCGACTCGATCGGGCAGCGGGGCGGCCAGGCCCTCGGCTCGGTCGGCATCCTCGGCGCCGGCCTCATCGGCCTCGGGACCGAGCACCTCGCGATGGCGATCGGCGCCCTGGCGATCGGCTGGGTGGTGCTGTCGTTGACCCTGCGGGGGCGCTACCTCGATCTCTTCCGCGCCAACCTGCGCGCCGGCACGGTCGAGACCCGGGTCGAGGTGCCCCAGCTCGACCTCGGCTCGCTCGAGTCGCTGATGCAGTCGCTCAACAGCGAGCGGGACGAGGAGGTGCTCGCGACGCTCGATGTGCTCGTCGACTACCAGCGCACCCGGCTCATCCCGGCGCTGCTCCTCTATCACCCGTCACGGGCGGTGGTGATGCGCGCGCTCGAGCTCTTCGCCGACGACGAGCGCCGCGACTTCACCTCGGTCGCCCGGCGGCTGCTCGAGCGAGACGACGACGAGGTGCGCGCCGCCGCGATGCGCGCGCTCAGCGGCGTGCTGACGGAGGAGGAGCTCCGGCGCGAGCTCGAGCGAGATCACCCCCCGGCGGTCCGCGCGTCGGTGCTCGTCGCCCTAGTCGCGCGCGGCCTCGACGACGACGGCGCGGCCCGGGCGGAGATCGACGAGTGCGCGTCGAGCCACGAGCCGCACGTGCACCTCGCCCTCGCCCGCGCGGTGCGCCTCCAGGGAGACGCCTCGCTCGCCGTCGTCCTGCGCGAGCTGACCGAAGACGCCGAGCCCGAGCTGCGGCGCGAGCTCGCCCGCGGCTTCGGGGCGCTGCGCGACGTCGAGTCGCTGCCCACCCTGATCGGCTGGCTCGGCCCGCGCGGCGCCCGTCACGAGACCCGCGACGCCCTGCTCGCGCTCGGCGACGTCGGCCTCGAGGCGCTCGACGCCGCCTTCGACGATCGCTCGCTGCCCCGCCAGGTCCGCGGTCACCTGCCCCGCACCGTGTCGCGCTTCGGCAGCCCGCGGGCGGCGGAGATCCTCTTCGAGCGCCTGGACGACGAGCCGGACGGCTGGGTCCGCTACAAGATGCTGCGCGGGCTCCTCTCGCTCAGAGAGCAGCTGCCCCGGCTCGAGCTCGACGGCCAGCGGCTCGAGCAGATGGTGCGCAAGAACCTCGTGCGCGCCGCCGCGATGCTCGCGCGCCGGGTGATCGTCAGCCGCGCCCAGGAGAACGACGAGGCCTACCGGACCCGCGGCGGCGAGCTGTTCGCGTCGGCGCTGCTCGAGAAGGAGGAGCAGGCCCTCGACCGGGCGGTGCGCCTCATCGCGCTCGCGCACCCGCGCGAGGATCTGCGCCGCATCACCCACGCGCTCCGGCACGGCTCGCGCCGGCTGAAGGCGGAGAGCCGCGAGCTGCTCGGCGCGCTCACCTGGCTGAGCCTGGCCCCCGCGCTCGACGCCCTGCTCGACGACGCGCCGGACGAAGAGCGCCTCCGCCGGTCGCGCGACGCGCTCGGCCTCGAGGACGCGCCCGAGACCTACGAGGCGCTCCTGCGGGAGATGCTCGGCGACGAGAGCCAGGCGGTGCGCTCGATCGTCGCCTACCACATCGGCGAGCTCGGCCTCACCGATCTGGTCGAGCCGCTCCGCCAAGCCAGCGACGAGGCGACCGGCCTCTCCCGCGAGGTGGTGGCGCGGGCGCTCGAGATGCTCACGCCGAGGGGGATGCGCGGTGTCCTCGCCTGAGCGCGCGGGAGAGCCCCTGGTCGGCCGCGTCGAGCGGCTGGTCGCGATGCGCAGCTTCCCCGGCTGGGGCGAGCTGCCGACCCGCGACCTGGTGACCCTCGGCGCGATCGCCACCCCCCGCCGCATCGGCGTCGGCGAGAAGGTCTTCCTCGAGGGCCAGCCCGTCCAGAGCGTGCTCCTCGTGCTCGACGGCGAGCTCGCCCTCAGCCGCGGGGGCAAGCGCCTCGGCCTCTACGGCCAGGGCTCCGGCGTCGGCGGCCTCGCCGCGTTCGCCCGCGACCCGCGCGGCTACGACTGCCTGGCCACCCGCGACTCGACGGTGCTCGAGCTGCACGCCGAGGACCTCGAGGAGCTCTTCGAGGATCGCTTCCCGATCCTGCTGGCGGTGATCCGCGAGCTCGCCCGCGAGAACATCGAGCTCCGCGAGAACCTCCCGCCCAGCGCGGGCTTCCCGGCGCGCGCCGAGGTCGGCGAGCAGTGCCCGGCCCAGGCGCTCGATCTCGTCGAGCGCATCTTCTTCCTTCGCAAGACCCTCGCCTTCGGCGCCGGCCGCATCGACAGCGTGGCCGAGCTCGCCAAGGGCAGCGAGGAGATCCGCGCGGCCGCGGGCGAGGTCATCTGGCGACGCGGCGACCGCGCCGACGGCGTGCTCGCGATCGTCTGCGGCACCCTCCGCTGCAAGACCTCCGACGGCCTCGCCTTCGAGCTCGGCGCGGGCGACCTCGCCGGCGGCCTCGACGCCCTCGGCGGCGTCCCCCGCTGGTTCGACGCCGAGGTCGGCGAGGGCCTCGTCGCGCTCTCGATGTCCCGCGATCTCACCGTCGACGTCTGGGAGGACCACCCCGACCTCGCCCTCGAGGTCCTCCAGGCCTTCGCCGCCGGCCTCCTCGCCCTGCTCGAGCGCGCCGCCGAAGCCCCGCCTCCCTCGTTCCCCACCATCCCTTGAAGCCTAGAGAGCCAGCGGCTCACGCCCGATCGGAGGATCTGCGTGCGGTCCGAGGTTGGCTCTCGCCAAGCCGCAAAGCCGCAAAGGGACGAGCAGGCAGCGGGATGGACGCTCGCCACCGCTCGGCCGCCTGCTTGGTTGGCGTATCTGCGTGGAATCGAATTTTGTCTCACGCAGAGGCGCAGAGGGACGGGCAGGCAACGGGATGGACGCTCGCCACCGCTCGGCCGCCTGCTTGGTTGGCGTATCTGCGGGGAATCGAATTTGTCTCACGCAAAGACGCAAAGACGCAAAGGGACGGGCAGGCGGCGGGATGGACGCTCGCCACGGCTCGGCCCCTGCTTGATTGGCGTATCTGCATGGAATCGAACTTGTCTCACGCAGAGGCGCAGAGGCGCAGAGGGACGGGCAGGCAACGGGATGGACGCTCGCCACCGCTCGGCCGCCTGCTTGGTTGGCGTATCTGCGTGGAATCGAATTTGTCTCTCGCCAAGCCGCCAAGCCGCAAAGGGGACGGGCAGG
>JAYZQJ010000129.1:0-16123 GCA_036149055.1 Myxococcota bacterium
CAGGGCCCCCAGCGCCCCGTCGCTGGGGTCGCGGCGCGAGCGCGAAGCGCGAGGCGCCGACGGAGTCGGGAGGGGGGCCCCATTGGCGCTTTGCCCAATGGGGGGAGGGTTTGCACCAAACCCTCCAAAAACCTCAGCGCCAGTCGCCGCGGAGATGCTTCTCGGCGATCTCGGCCCAGGGGCCATCCGGATCGAGCTCGAGGTAGGTTCGCCAGTGCGGCTTGGCCCGCGCGCCTTCGCCCAGGCTCTCGAGCGCCATGGCGAGGTTGAAGTGCGCGTCGGCGAAGCCGGGATCGTGCTCCACCGCCCGCGCGAAGCGCTCCGTGGCCTCCGGCATCTCGCCGCGCTCGAACGCGAGGAAGCCGAGGTTGTAGAGGGCCTCGGGCTGCTCCGCGTCGATCTCGAGCGCGCGGGCGTAGAGGCGCTCCGCCTCCTCGACGTCTCCGCGCCGGTAGCGGAGGTTGCCCCAGTTGGTGAGCGCGTTGGCGAGCGTCGGGTCGAGCGTGATCGCCTCGCGGTAGCAGCCCTCCGCCTTGTCGAAGGTGTGCTCCTGCTCGTCGAGGCGGCAGCCCTCGAGGTACTTCTCGTAGGCCATGCGTCGACGCTCGGGGTCGACCCGCTCGGGCCGCAGCACGCGCACCACGTCGTCGCGCAGCGTCTGCACCTCGAAGTCGAGGGTCAGCTGGCCGGTCTCGGGCTCGAAGGCGTGGCTCTGGTCGCGCACCACGACCGACTGCCCCTCGGCCACGATGCGCAGCTCGTTGAGCGGCCGCGTCACCGCGGGCAGGGTCTTCTCGAGCGCCTCGAGGCTCCGGCGCACCGCCGGCAGGGCGAGCCCGCGATCGAGCAGCTCCTTGGCGGTGCGGATCGCGATGAGATCCTGGAAGGTGTAGTAGCGCCGCCGCCCGACCCGGCCCGAGGGCACGACGAACTTCGAGCGCGCCCAGTAGCGCAGGCGCCCCTCGGGGATGTCGAACAGCCGCGAGACCTCCTCGCGGCGGAACAGCTCGCCGTAGGGCTCGGCGTGCGCGCCGCGGCCGTGGTCCGGCGGGGCGGCCTCGGACGCCTTCTGCGGCGCCTGCTCGGGCATCCCCGGGGGTGGATCGCTCCGTCGCCCGCCGTTCGGGCCAAAGCTGACGTGGATGACGTTGTCGTCGTTCACGACGCTCCTCCGCGCACCATCGAGCCCGCGGCGACCGGCACCTCGAGGTCGACGTCGAGCAATAGCAGGGTTCCATCCCGACGGAAGGAGGACTCGAGCTGAGCGGTGCCCACGGCGCGGTCGGGGAAGCGCCGGTAGACCTCCTGACAGACCATGCGGTGCGCCCGGATGCGCACCCGCACCGACGCCTGGATCATCTCGACCACGCTCTCGAGCTCCCCGGGATCGTCGAGCCCGCGGCAGCGGCGCCGCAGCCCGTCGAGGTCGAAGGTGATCATGATCGAGCCATACCAGCGGTCGCCCGGATCACCGTCGAGCCCGCCTTCGGTCAGGATCTCCGCGGAGCGGAACAGCTCGTCGATCGCCTGACGCGTCAGCGCGGCCCGGTCTCCCCGGTGGAGCGCACGTACGCGTCGGGCCCGCACGGGCGGCTTGAGGGGCGGCGGGGCCATCACTCGTCGATCGTACCTTTCCCTACATCGCGGATCGAATTCGCGGCGAACCCCTCGCTTACTCGCCGCTTAAGCGCCGCCCGGTCGATGAAGACGCGCGCGAGATGTCGCATCCTCTCGCCTCGATGCCGAAGCACGCCTGGCTCGCCGCCCTCCTCCTCCTCGCCTGCGACGGCGCCGAGGAGCCCTCCGACGCCGGCCTCGACGGCGCGACCTCCGCGCCCGACGCGGGGACCGACGCGGGCCTGCCGCCGGACCCGGTCTACGCCCTCGCCGAGCCGGTCGAGGTCTTCCGCGACCCGACGGGCATGGTCCACCTCTACGCGCAGAGCGACGAGGACCTCTTCTTCGCGTCGGGCTACCAGCAGGCCGCCGACCGGCTCCTGTCGATGGAGCTGACCCGACGGCGCGCGCTCGGTCGCCGCGCGGAGCTGCTCGGCGAGCGCTACGTGGACGACGACGCGCTCGTGCGCATCGTGCAGCTGCCGCGCTGGGGCCGGGAGGCGGAGGCGCAGCTCCGGGCCGAGCAGCCGGAGTCGTACGCGCTCATCGTCGCGTGGGTCTCCGGCGTCAACGCGCGCATCGCCGAGATCGCGCGGGGCGAGGCCCCCCTCCCCTACGGCTTCGGCCCGGACGAGCTGGACTACGACCCCGAGCCCTGGCGGGTGAGCGACGCCTTCACGGTCGGCAAGCTGATCCTGTGGGGCAACGCCAACCAGCTCGAGTTCGACCTGCTGGCCACGATCATCCGCGAGGTCCTCCCCGCCACCTTCGCGAGCATCCCGCTGATGAGCCCGATGGTGGACGCGCCGATCCTGCCCGAGGACGAGCGCCCGACCGGCGGCCGGACGATGTCCTGGGAGCCCGGCGCGGCGCCGCCCGCCCCGGCGCTGCCCCCGGACCTCGCCGCGCGGGTGCGCCGGGTGCTGCAGCTCGTGCCCGAGCCGACGGCGCGCTTCTCGAGCAACAACTGGGCGGTCGACGGGCGCCACACCGAGAGCGGCCGGCCGCTGATCGCGGGCGACCCCCACCAGCCGCTCCGCAGCCCGTCGGTCTTCTACCTCCAGCACCTGAACAGCGCGGACGCCGGCGGCGCCTTCGACGTGGCCGGCTTCTCCTTCGTCGGCACCCCGGCGGTGCAGCTCGGCCACAACCGGCACGTCGCGTGGACGGCGACCACCACCTACCCGGACATCTCGGATCTCTGGGAGGTGCGCGCCGCGGGCGACACCGTGAACGTGGGCGGCGAGTCGCGCACGGTGACCCGGCGTACGGAGACCATCCCCGTGCGCGACGGCGAGGCGGTCACGGTGACGGTGGAGGAGGTGCCCGGCTACGGCGTGCTCCTGCCCGACGACCTCGCCCCCATCCCGGTCACCGGCGCCGGGCGGCGCCTCCTCTACAACTGGGTCGGCTTCCGGCCCACCCAGGAGGCCTACTCCTTCCTCCAGCTCGACCGCGCCGAGACGCTCGAGGACTTCGAGGCGGCGGTCGACGGCATGGAGATCGGCTGCTTCAACTTCATCGGCGCCACCGCCGACGGCATCTCCTATCGCTCGTCGCCGCTGGTCCCGCTCCGGGCGCCCGACGTGCGCGACGCCTGGACGATGCAGGACGGCGACGATCCGAACACCTTCTGGCGCGACGGCTTCCTCGAGCTGCTCCCCCGGAGCCGCGGCGGCGCGCGGGGCTGGCTCGCGAGCGCGAACAACGATCCCTACGGCTTCACCAGCGGCGGCAGCCTCGAGGACGACCCCTTCTACTTCGGCGTCTTCTACGATCCGGGCACCCGCGGCGCGCGCATCGAGGCGGAGCTGACCCGCCTCACCGCCGGCGGCGCCGTCACCCCGGCCGACATGGAGGCGCTCCAGATGGACTCGCACAGCGTCGTCGCCGACCTGCTCCTTCCGGTGCTGCAGGAGAGCTGGGAGGCGGTGCCGACCGACGACGCGCTCGCCGAGTTCCGGGACCGCCCCGAGCTCGCGACCCTGGTCACGCTGCTCCTGGACGACTGGAACCGCCGGCTCGATCGCGACCAGGCGGGCGCGGTCGCCTTCGACGTCTTCACCTTCATGGTCACCCGGCGCGCGATCGAGGACGAGCTGTCGGTGCTCTACGACACCATCCTCGGCGAGGAGCCCATCTACGTCGTGAAGTGGGCGGTCAACACGCTGCGGCGCACCTTCCCCGGGGCCGAGGACCTGCTCGAGGGCGGCCGCGATCACGTGGTCATGACCGCTCTCTCGGACACGGCCAGCTGGCTCGAGCGCCGCTTCGGGGGCGTCGACCCGTCGCTCTACACCTGGGGCGATCACCACGGCACCCGGCTGCTCACCGACTACGGCGAGGCGCGGGACGGCGGCTGGGTCGCGACCGACGGCGGGCTCGGCACGGTCAACAAGAGCCCGGCGCGCTTCCCCGAGGGCGAGGACGGGCTCGCGCCGCTCGAGTCCACCTCGGGCCCGGTCTACCGCATGGTCGCGGGCTTCGCCGAGGACGGCACGCCCGAGGCGCGCTTCACCCACGTGCGCGGCAACGTCGGCGATCCCACCGACCCGGGCTTCGCGGCCAACACCGAGGACTGGGTGGAGGGCCGCTACACGCCGCTGCGCTTCGCCCGCGGCGCGATCGAGGCGGACGCGACGGAGAGCTGGCGCCTGGAACCCTGAGGGCTACGGTGCCCGCATGCCTCCCGGCAAGCTGATCCCCGCCAACGCGCCGATGGCGTTCCTCTCGGACGTCCACGGCAACCTCCCGGCCCTCGAGGCGGTCCTCGCCGAGCTCGAGCGCCGCATGATCACGTCGATCTTCGTCGCGGGCGATCTCTTCCTCGGCGGGGACGACCCGGCGTCGGTCTACAAGCGGCTCTCCCAGGTCGACGCCAAGTGCGTGCGCGGCCTGAGCGACACCGCGCTCGTGGAGATCTCGCCCGAGGACCTCGCGCCCGAGAACGAGGCTCAGCAGGCGAAGGCGTCGGCGTTCCTGGAGACCCGCCGCGCGATCGGCGAGCTCGCCCTGAAGTTCCTGGAGAAGCTCCCCGAGACCCGCCGCATCCCGCTGGTCGACGGCTCGGAGATCGTGGTCGTGCACGGCTCGCCGGCGGACCCGACCCTCGAGATGTCGCACGACATGAGCGACGACGAGCTCAACGCCCTGGTGGCCGACGACCCCGCCGACGTCATCGTCTGCGGCGCCTCCCACGTCCCCTTCCAGCGCGACCTCGAGGGCGTCCGCATCGTGAACGTCGGCAGCGTCGGCGAAGCCCCCGAGGGCGGCCACGCCCACTTCACGATCATCACCCCCCGCATGGACGGCACCCTGATCGAGCAGACCTGGGTCACCTACTGAGCGAGGCCGCGAAAGCGGCCGACCTCACCCCGTGCCCCTGCCCGTGCCCGTGCCCCTGCCCGCGACGCTTCGACGAGCGGCTCTCGCCAAGGCGCAAAGCCGCCAAGTCCATATCAGGCGCCCCGAGCCAGGCCCAGGCAGGCAGGTCGGACCGCCCGGCCGCCGGGTCCCGCGCCGTGCGAGCCGGCCCCTGCCCCGCGTCATCGTCGTATCCGACGCTTCGACGAGGGGCTCTCGCCAAGGCGCAAAGCCGCCAAGTCCATATCAGGCGCCCGGAGCCAGCCAGGGAGGCAGGTCGGACCGCCCGGCCGCCGGGTCCCGCGCTGGCGAAGCTGGTCGCTGCCCGTGCCCGCGTCAGCGTCGTATCCGACGCTTCGACGAGGGCTCTCGCCAAGGCGCAAAGCCGCCAAGTCCATGTCAGGCGCGGAGCCAGACAGGCAGGCAGGTCGGACCGCCCGGCCGCCGGGTCCCGCGCTGGCGAAGCTGGCCCCTGCCCGTGCCCGCGTCATCGTCGTATCCGACGCTTCGACGAGGGCTCTCGCCAAGGCGCAAAGCCGCCAAGTCCATGTCAGGCGCCCCGAGCCAGACAGGCAGGCAGGTCGGACCGCCAGGCCGCCGGGTCCGGCCTGGCCGCCGGCCATCCCGCCGCCAGCTCGTCCCTTGGCGGCTTTGCGCCTTTGCGAGAGTAATTGTCGCCCCTCGCGTCTACCGCTCCAACCCGAGGCGACCGGAGCCAGGCAGGCGAGGCGAGCCGCCCGGCCGCCGGTTCCGGCCTGGCCACCGGCCATCCCGCCGCCAGCTCGTCCCTTGGCGGCTTTGCGCCTTTGCGAGAGTAATTGTCGTCCCTCGCGTCTACCGCTCCAACCCGAGGCGCCCGGAGCCAGGCAGGCGAGGCGAGCCGCCCGGCCGCCGGGTCCGGCCTGGCCGCTGGCCATCCCGCCGCCGGCTCGTCCCTTGGCGGCTTTGCGCCTTTGCGAGAGTAATTGTCGTCCCTCGTGTCTACCGCTCCAACCTGAGGCGCCCGGAGCCAAGCAGGCGAGGCGAGCCGCCCGGTCGCCGGGTCCGGCCTGGCCCACGGCCATCCCGCCGCCGGCTCGTCCCTTGGCGGCTTTGCGCCTTTGCGAGAGTAATTGTCGTCCCTCGCGTCTACCGCTCCAACCCGAGGCGCCCGGCGCCAGACAGACGGCAGGCGAGGCGAGCCGCCCGGTCGCCGGGTCCGGCCTGGCCGCCGGCCATCCCGCCGCCAGCTCGTCCCTTGGCGGCTTTGCGCCTTTGCGAGAGTAATTGTCGTCCCTCGCGTCTACCGCTCCAACCCGAGGTGACCGGAGCGAGGCGAGCCGCCCGGCCGCCGGGTTCGGCCTGGCCACCGGCCATCCCGCCGCCGGCTCGTCCCTTGGCGGCTTTGCGCCTTTGCGAGAGTAATTGTCGCCCCTCGCGTCTACCGCGCCAGTCCGAGGCGACCGGAGACGATGTCGTCCTGGACGCGGAGGTCTCGCGCGCCGGCGCGGAGGAGCGCCTCGCAGAGATCCTCGAGCGAGACGCGGGGCGGTTTGCGGAGCAGGCGGCGGAGGCCCCGGGGCCGGGGGACGGGCGCGGCGAGGACGCCGCCCTCGCGGACCTGAGCCGCGGTCCGGGCGAAGAGCGCGTCGAGGTCGTCGCCGGGCTCGGCGATCCAGGCGGCGTCGTAGCGCTCGCCTTCGGTGGCGTCGGTCATCAGGGTCACCCGGGCGAAGCCGGGGACGTCGACGAGCGCGTCGGCGACCACGAGGAGCGCGCCCCCCTGGGCGACCCCGCCGTAGAGGCTCGGCAGGGCCGAGGCGGGCTCACTCCGCGGCATGCACGGACTCGTCGCCGGACGGAGTCGGGCGGCGCAGGATCTCGACCCGGCGCACGTGCCGCTCGTCGGCCTCGCGCACGATGAGCTCGAAGCCGTGGGCCTCGATGGACTCGCCCTCGGCGGGGACGCGGCCGGCGAGCTCGACCACCATGCCGCCGACCGAGTCGTAGTCGCCGACGTCGCCCTCGAAGTCCGCCTCGAGCTCCTCGCTGAGGTCGTAGACCGAGACGCGCGCGTCGACCCACCAGCGGCCGTCCGCGAGCTCCTGGATCATCGGCTCCTCGGTGTCGTGCTCGTCCTGGATCTCGCCGACGATCTCCTCGACGATGTCCTCGAGCGTCACGATCCCGCTGGTGCCGCCGAACTCGTCGACCACCACCGCCAGGTGGAAGCGGCGGGCCTGCATCTCCCGGAGCAGCTGACCGATCTTGTGGGTCTCGGCCACGAAGAACACCGGCCGGCGGATGATCCGGCCGAGCGTCTGGGCCTCCATCTTCTCGCCGTCGAGCATGCCGTCCTTCAGCATGCGGAAGAGGTCCTTGGCGTAGAGGATGCCCTCGATCTGATCGACCCGGTCGCGGAAGACGGGATAGCGGCTGTGGCCCTCGCGCACGATGCTGTCGAGCACGTCGCCGAGCGGCGTGCCGATCTCGATCGCCTTCATCTGGGTGCGCGGCACCATCACCTCGCGGGCGACGGTGTCCTTGAACTCCAGGACGCTGAGCAGGAGCTCCGCGAAGTCCTCCGGGATCGAGCCGCTCTCCTCGCGCTGCTCGATCATGTGCTCGACCTCTCGCACCGCGTGGTCACCCTCGCTGGGCGGCGGCGGGGCCGGGAAGCGGCGGTCGAGGAAGAGCACCAGCGCGCCGAGCGGCACGCCGAACGGCCAGACCAGCAGCTCCAGCGGCCGCAGCCAGCGGGCCATCGGCAGGGCCCAGCTCACCGCCCGAGCCCGGGCGACCGCGCCGAAGCCGACCGCGAGCGCGGCGTAGAGGAGCGCGACCCCGCCGAGGCCGAGCCCGGTCACCCACCAGGGGCCGAGCTTGTCGGACAGCCGGACGGTGAGGCCAACCGCCACCACGATCGCGATGACGCGCCCCGTCAGCAGGCGGGTGTGCAGGTGCGGCAGCTCCGCGAGGATCCGCCCCGCGGTGCGCCCGTCCCGCCCCGCCTCCTCCCGCGCCGCGATCAGGCGCACCTCACCGTAGGTGGTGATGGCGCCTTCGAGGGCAGAGAGGGCCGCACCCGCCACGATCGACGTGAGGATCGCGACGAGCTCGATACCTGGACCTTCGAGTGATTCGCTCAACGTGGGTCTCCGCCCGTCCGCGGCCTCCCCCCTGCCCCCTCTCGGAGGCGCTGCTGGAGGCGCTTTTCTTCGTGCGCCGTGGAGGTCCGCGAGGGGTGGCCGGGCCGCAGCGCGGCCGCCCCGGGCAGCGTCGAGATTAATCCCGTGGATCCGGCCCCGCAAGCAGGCGCTGCCCCACAGCTCCCGGACCGGCCCCCTCCCCCGGCCGGGCCGCGACGCGGGCCTCAATCGTCGAAGCGGATGGCGCCCATGTCGAGCAGCTCCACCAGGGTCCGGAGCGCGTCGAGGCGCGGCATGCCGCTGACGTCGATCAGCTCCTCGAGGGAGTGCTCGCCGTCCACCCGCGAGAGGAGGAAACCGGCCCGGTGGTCGAGGCCGAGCCATCGGATCTCCTCGTCCTGGACCCCGACGCGCGGCATGCGCTCGAGCGAGCCGAGGCGCGAGCCATGGAGCGACGCCAGCTTCTCGCGGCAGCTCTCCGAGATCTTGGTCGCCTCGGCGTGGCCCTCGTGTCGCCCGAGCAGCAGCTCGGCCACCCGCAGCGCGGCGGTGTAGTCACCGAGGGCGTAGCGGTCGCGCATCTCCTCGGTCAGGTCGATGGTCGGGCTCGCCGGGCGCGAGCGGCGGGCCACCAGCTCGAGCGCCCCCGCCTCCTCCACGCCGTCGTCGAGCTTCAGCGCCGGCTGGCTCGGCGGCCGCGAGCCCGGCCGCTGCCGCGACCAGGCGTCCTCGGCCTCCGGCAGCGCGGGCGCCGCGTCCCCCTCGACCTCGCCCGGCAGCCGCAGCTCGTCCGCCTCGCCCTTCGGCGCCTGCGACGGCCGCTCGCCGGGCAGCAAGAGCGGATCGGCGGAGAAGCGCAAGGTCACGCGCTCGCGCTTCCGAAACGGCCGGCCGTCCTCGTCGCTCATGCTCCCGAATGATCGCGCGTCGGAGCGGTGGGTTCAAATTCGAGCACACGGAGCTCTCGGGTGGCTCTCGCCAAGCCGCAAAGCCGCAAAGGGACAAAGGGGCAGCGGGATGGTCGATCGCCAGGCGGGACCCGGCGGCCAGGCGGTCCGACCGGCCTGGCTGGCTCCGGGCCCTCGTGGGGACTTGGCGGCTTTGCGCCTTTGCGCGAGCCCCTCGTCGAAGCGTCGGATACGAGCGAGGATCCTCCGGTGCCCTTCCCATGCGCCGGTGGCGCTCGACGAGAGACTCGGAGCTCTCGGGTGACTCTCGCCAAGCCGCAAAGCCGCAAAGGGACGAAGGGGCAGCGGGATGGCCGGTCGCCAGGCGGGACCCGGCGGCCGGGCGGTCCGACCGGCCTGGCTGGCTCCGGGCCCTCGCGGGGACTTGGCGGCTTTGCGCCTTTGCGCGAGCCCCTCGTCGAAGCGTCGGATACGAGCGAGGGACCGAAGGATCACACGGGCACGGGCACGGGCAGGGGCACGGGGGCCTGGCCGGCTTCGCCGGTCAGGCCTAGGCGATCTTGCCGACCACGCCCTTGAACATGCGCTGGGTGCGGGCGAGGGCGTCGATCTGCTCCTTGAGCGCCTGGGTGTCGCCCTGCTCCATGAGCTGCTGAGCGCGCTCGACGACCGCGCGGGCCTTCTCGATGGCGTCGCGGCCGAAGTCGCTGCCGGCGACGACCTCCTCGACCTTCGGGAAGAGCTTCTCGATCTCGGCGATGAGGGTCTCGGCCTCCTGCTTCGCCTTCTCGTGCTCCTCGTCGGCGCGCCGCGTGACCGCGTAGTCGCGGGCGTCGTTCATCATGTCCTCGAGCTCGTCCTGGGTCAGGCCGCTGGTCGAGGTCACGGTGATGGACTGCGCCTTGCCGGTGTCGAGGTCCTTCGCGTGCACGCTGACGATGCCGTCGGCGTTGATCTCGAAGGTGACCTCGACCTCCACCTGACCGGCCGGCGCGCGCCGGAGGCCGGTGAGGATGAACTCGCCGAGCAGCTCGTTCTCGTCCGCCCGGCGCGACTCGCCCTGCATGACGAGGATCTTCACCGCGGTCTGGTTCTCGCGGACCGTCGTGAAGATCTTGCTGCGGGAGGTCGGGACGGTGCTGTTCTGCGGGATCAGCTCCTCGAAGTACCCGCCCACGACCATGATGCCGAGGGTGTGCGGGGTGACGTCGAGGAGGACCATGTCGTGGCTCTCGTCGACCAGCGCCGCGCCCTGGATGGCCGCGCCGAGGGCGACCACCTCGTCCGGGTGCACGCCCTTGCAGGGCTCGCGCTCGAAGAACTCGGCGACCGAGGACTGCACGCGCGGCATGCGGGTCATGCCGCCGACCAGCACCACGTCCTCGATGTCCTCCTTGTCGAGGCCGGCCTCCTCGAGCGTCATCTCGCAGATCTGCACCGTGCGCGAGACGAGATCGTCGGTCAGCTCCTCGAGCTGGGCCCGGGTCAGGAGCTTCTGCAGGTGCAGCGCCTCGTTGCGCGCGCTCGAGATGATGAACGGGAGGTTCACCTCGGTCTCGACCACGCTCGACAGCTCGCACTTCGCCTTCTCGGCCGCGTCCTTGAGGCGCTGGAGCGCCATCCGGTCCTGGCGGAGATCGATGTCGTTGTCGGTGCGGAAGCTGTCGACCAGCCAGTCGATGATGCGCTGATCGAAGTCCTCGCCGCCGAGGAAGGTGTCGCCGGCGGTGGAGACGACCTTGAAGACGCCGGTCGAGCTGATCTCCATGATGGAGATGTCGAAGGTGCCGCCGCCGAGGTCGTAGACCGCGATGGTGCGGTCGATGTTCTTGCCGAAGCCGTAGGCGAGCGCGGCCGCCGTCGGCTCGTTGATGATGCGGATGACGTCGAGGCCCGCGATCGCGCCCGCGTCCTTGGTCGCCTGGCGCTGGCCGTCGTTGAAGTACGCCGGCACGGTGATGACCGACTTGAGGACCTCCTGCCCGAGGTAGTCCTCCGCGATCATCTTCATCTCCTGAAGGATCATCGCGCTGACCTCGGGCACGCTGTAGACCTTGTCGCGCAGCTGCAGGCGCGGGTCGTTGTGCGGGCCCTCGACGATGCGGTACGGCGCCGACGCCATGGCGTTCTGGACCTGGCTGCTGTCGAACTTGCGCCCGATCAGCCGCTTGGCGGCGTAGACCGTGTTCTCGGCGTTGGTGACCGCCTGACGCTTCGCGATGTGCCCGACCAGGCGCTTGCCCGCCTCGGTGATGGCGACCATCGACGGGGTCGTCTTGTACCCCCCACGGTTGGCGATGACGATGGGGGTGCCACCTTCAACCACTGCCACGCAGCTGTTGAACGTCCCCAAGTCGATGCCGATGACCTTCTCCATGGGTCTCCCTCAATCCACCCTGAGCGTGCGCCAGCCGGAGCCAGCTCCCCGGGCACCACACCCAGCACGGATCGGATACCACGAATCGTGCCGGGATCGACGCCATTGTTGTCTCGATGCGTGCTGTCAGGCATCCAGATCGCGTAGGAGATTCTCGACCATCTCGTCCGCCGGGTCCAGCGCCGCGGCGCGCTGGAGCACTCGACGGGCGTTCAGGGTCAGCCCGGCCGCGAGGTAGATCCGCCCCAGGGCGCGGAGGTTCTCGATGTTGTCGGGCTCGAGCTCGGCCGCCTTCTGGGCGAAGCTCTTGGCCTTGTGGAGGTCGCCCTTGGCCTCGACCAGGGCCTCCGCGGCCATCCGGGCGGCCTTCGCGTCGCTCGGCCGGCCCTCGAAGACCTTGGCCCAGCTCAGCGCGGCCGCCCCCCACTTGCCGTGGCGCTGCTCGTAGAGGGCCTGCTCCTCGTAGGTGGTCGACATCGAGCTGGCGAGCTGGCTGTTGATGGCCGCGTGGCGCTCCCGCAGCTCCTCGTCCTCCGGGTCGAGCGCCATCGCGAGGCGCAGCTCGGCCGCCGCCTCCGCGAGGTCACCCTTCCGCTTGGCCCGCTCGGCCATCAGCACGTGGCGGCGCAGCGGGTCGACCCCACCGGTCTGGGACGCGGTCTGGCGCAGGCTGCCGGCGAGGCTCTTGAGCAGCTGCTTGCGGTCGGACTTGTGCGCCTCTCCGTCGGCCGGGGGCGCGGCGGGCGGGCTCGAGGAGCCGCGGCGGGCCGAGGCGGCGCGGGCGGCGCTCCGGAGCTTGCGGGCCATCAGCTCCTTGGCCCGGCGCCGGCCGGCCTCGGTCATCTCGCGGGTGGGCGCCGGACGCGCCCGCTCCGAGGTCGGGGCCTGGCTCGAGGTCGGGGTCGAGGTCGGGGTCGCCTCCGGCTCGGGAACGACCTCGGGCTCGGTCGGCTCGTCGGGCGGCACGGAGCGCCCGGCGGCGATGTCCGCCTCCTGCCGCGCCGCCTCCTCGGCCGCCCGGAACGCCTCCTCGCCCTGGGCGTCGATCTCGCCGGTGGCGCGCTCCACCGCCCGGGTCTGGTCCTGCAGGCCGAGGTAGCGGTCGTAGTCCGCCCGCGGTCGCTTCTTGCCCAGCACCTCGTAGGCCTCGGTCAGGCGCTGGAAGATCGACTCCATCTTCGCCTTGTAGGAGCCGAGCCGCTTCCGGAACATCGTGTCCGGGTGGAAGACCTTGGAGAGCGTGAAGTACGCGTGCCGGATCTCCTTCCGGTCCGCGTCCCGCTCCACCCCGAGCACCCGGTAGTGATCGAGCAGGTCGAGCGCGAAGTAGAGGTCGTCGATCCGCTTCCGCCGCGCCGCGTCCAGGTCGAGCTCCTCCTCGTCGTCCTCCTCGAGCACGGCCCCCGCCCCCCCCACGGACTCGGGCTCGGCCTCGGCTACGGGCTCGGGCTCGGGCTCGGGCTCGGACTCGGATTCGGGCTCGGATTCGGGCTCGGGCCCGGCGACGGGCTCGGGCTCGGCGACGGTCTCGGGCTCGGCCTCGGCCTCCGACGAAGCACCGAGGCGTCTCACCCCGACCGGGTTCAACTCGGGAAACGTCTCCCGCTCCACCCCCGCCGCGTCGGCCAGCATGCTCGCGGCGTCGAAGAGCGCGTGCAGCCCGGAGTCCTCCCCCGGCAGATCCTCGATCTCGTCGTCGGCCGGCGGCGGTCGCACCGTCTCCGCGGTCCCCATCGCCTCCGCCTCGTCCGCCTCCTCGGCGAACGCCTCGAGCTCCCGCTCGGCCTCGGCGAGCAGATCGTCGGCCTCGTCCGCGTCGTCGACCTCGCCGGGCGGGAACATGCTGCCGGTGTGGGACGCCCGCGGCGGCACGCTCGGGCGCCGCGCGCTCTCCACCCGGTCCTCGCGGGCGGCGCCCTTGTAGACGCCGTCGGTCGAGCGCGGCTTCGCGGACGGCTTGACGATCCGGACCGGCCCGCGGGTGCGGCGGTGGGCCGGGGTCCGCAGCGACGGCGGCACGTTCACCGGGCCCGACGGGGTGCGGGTCGGCGGCCGGCCAGTGGCCCGCGGCAGGCTCACCGACTCCCGGGCCCACTCGACCGCGCCGAGCTCGATCAGCTTCTTCACCACCTTGGTGACGTCGAGCTCGCCGAGGTTGGTCAGATCGCCGAGCGTCGCGAGATCCGCCGCGCCGTCGATGCGCGACAGCACGAACCCCTCCAGCGGAGACAGCGGAAGCTCGGTGAGATCCACGCCGGCGACGAGCCGGGGGACTCTGGCGCTCTGTTCGACCATGGGGGGAGGGGTGGGGCGGCCCGCACCAAACCTAACACCGATCTCGGCGAGGCCGGTAGCGTGTGCGAGACGCCTGTAACCCTACAGAAAACGCCCTAAAGCTCCGCGTTTCCGACGAGCTGCGCCAACAGCGCCTTTTGCGCGTGCAAACGGTTCTCGGCCTGCTTCCAGACGCGGCTCCGGGGGCCGTCGATGACCTCGGCCGAGACCTCCTCGCCGCGGTGCGCGGGCAGGCAATGCAGGAAGATCGCGTCCGCGCCCGCCTTCTCCATCAGCGCCGAGTCCACGCAGAAGCCGGCGAACGCCGCCTGACGGGCCGCGTTCTCGTCCTCCTGGCCCATGCTCGCCCAGACGTCGGTGGTGACCACGTCGACGCCCTCCACCGCCTCGGCCGGGTCGCGAACGACGGTGACATCCGCGCCGAGCTCCCGCGCGGTCCGGACGATGGACGGATCGGGATCGTAGCCCTCCGGGCAGGCGAGCCGGAGCTTCAGCCCGGTGCGCGCGGCGGCGAGGATCCAGGAGTGGGCCATGTTGTTGCCGTCGCCGATCCAGGCCGCGGTCTTGCCCTCGAGCGCGCCGAAGCAGCCGCGCACCGTCTGCAGATCCGCGAGGAGCTGGCAGGGGTGGTAGGTGTCGGAGAGGCCGTTGATCACCGGGATGGTCGCGTGCTCGGCGAGCGCCTCGATGCGGTCGTGGCCGAAGGTCCGATAGACCACCGCGTGCGCGTAGCCCGAGAACATCCGGGCGGTGTCCGAGAGCGGCTCGCCGCGGCCGAGCTGGGTGTGCTGGCTGATGAGCGTGAGCGGGTGGCCGCCCAGCTCGTGCACGCCGACCTCGAAGGACACGCGGGTGCGGGTCGAGGCCTTCTCGAGGAGGATCACCACGGTCTTGCCGGCGAGGGGCCGCGGGTGGCGGTCCGTGCCGCGGCTCGCCGCGAGCGCGTCCGCCTGATCGAGCAGCCCGGCCACCTCCTCGCGGCTCAGGTCCAGCAGCGTACGAAAGTGCCTCATGCCTCCACCTTCCGGAGCAGTCGCCCCACCCGCTCGAGCGCCTCGTCGACGTCGGCCTCGGTCACGTTCAGCGGGGGCGCGAGCCGGAGCACGGTGCCGCCCGCGATCGACGCGAGCATCTTCTCCTCGTCGCGCAGCCGCCCGTAGACCTCGCGGGCGTCGACGGCGTCGGAGAGGCGCACGCCGCGGAGCAGCCCGCGCCCGCGCGCCTCGACGGCGGCCGGCGCGCTCGCCGCGATCGCCTCGAGCCCGGCGCCGAGGCGCTCGCCCATGCGCTTGGCGTTCTCGAGCAGCCCCTCCTCGTCCATGATCGCGAGGACCGCGAGCCCGGCCGCGCAAGCGAGCGGGTTGCCGCCGAAGGTGCTGGCGTGGGTCCCCGGGGGCAGCCCGTCGGCCACGTGCTCGCGCACCGCGATGCCGCCGATCGGGAAGCCGCCGCCCATGCCCTTGGCGAGCGCGCAGCCGTCGGGCACCACCCCGCTGTGCTCGCGGGCGAGGAAGGTGCCGGTCCGCCCGTAGCCGGTCTGCACCTCGTCGAAGAAGAGCAGCGCGCCGATCTCGTCGCAGAGCGCGCGGGCGCCGCGGAGGTAGTCGTCGCTCGGGACCACGATGCCGCCCTCGCCCTGCACGGGCTCGAGGAAGACGGCCGCGGTGCGCTCGTTCACCGCCGCCTTAAGCGCGTCGAGGTCGTCGTAGGGCACGTGGGAGACCCCCCCGACCATGGGGCCCATGCCCTCGTGGTACTTGGGCTGCCCGGTCAGCGCGAGCGCGCCCATCGTGCGGCCGTGGAAGCTGTGCTCGGCGGCGACGAGCTCGACCTTGTCCTTCCGGCCGTGCTGGAAGTGCCAGTGCCGGGCGAGCTTGAGCAGGGCCTCGTTGGCCTCGGTGCCGCTGTTCGCGAAGTAGACCTTGTCGAACGGCGTGCGCTCGGTGATCGCGTGTGCGAGCTCGATCGCGCGGTCGTTGTAGAAGAGGTTCGAGGTGTGCATCAGGCGTCCCGCCTGGGCGGCGATGGCCTCGACCAGCTTCGGGTGCGCGTGCCCGACGCTCAGGACGGCGATGCCGCCGCTGAAGTCGAGGTACTCGTTCCCCTCGACGTCCCTGACGCGGCAGCCCTCGCCTTCGCTCAGCACGAAGGGCGGCGGACGGTAATTCGGCAGCTGCGCGCCCTGCGCCAGCGCCACCAGCTCGGCGTTGTCGGCCATGCGCACCACATAGCACAAGGGAGGTCGCGCCACGTCGGCCCCCTTCGAGACCGCGGGGGCGATCGTCCCCATCCCCGAACGCCGCCCGCGTCCCGCTCGCCATCGGGGACGGTGTCCCCGTCGGGGACGATCCTATTCATTCATCGAACTCGGCGGCGTTAGCGGCGGCGGCAGCAGCAGCGGGGGCGGCAGCGGGGGCGGCAGCGGGGGCGGCAGC
>JAYZQJ010000130.1:0-4100 GCA_036149055.1 Myxococcota bacterium
GGACTCGGAGTCGGTCTCGGAGTCGGTCTCGGAGTCGGTCTCGGAGTCGGTCTCGGAGTCGGTCTCGGAGTCGGTCTCGGAGTCGGTCTCGGAGTCGGCCTCGGAGTCGGTCTCGGAGTCGGTCTCGGAGTCGGTCTCGGAATCGGAGTCGGAGTCGGAGTCGGAGTCGGACTCGGAGTCGGAGTCGGAATCGGAGTCCTCGTCGAGATCCGAGTCCTCGTCGAACTCGAACGCGTCGAGGTCGAAGTCCTCGTCGGAATCGGAGTCCTCGTCGAAGTCTTCGTCGAGCCCGAAGCTCGATCCCGAGTCCTCCTCGGAGTCCTCCTCTTCGGAGTCGGCCTCGAGGTCGGCGCCCGAGTCCCTGCTCACCTCGGCTTCGGTCGACTCGGACCGCGGGTCCGTGTCTTCGTCGTCCTCGTTCACCACCGTCGAGCGGAGGTGGATCGGCGAGTGCGGATCCACCTGGAAGATCTTGACCAGCCGACGCTTCGCCATCTCGAGGATGGCCATGAACGTGATCACCAGGTCGTAGACCGTGACCTTCTCGTCGAAGAGGTCCTCGAACTGGACCTCACGGCGGTCGCGCATGAGGTCGGTGAGCTGCCGCATCCGCTCCTGGATGCTGACGCCCTCGGGCGTGATCTCGAAGGCGAGGTCGGCCTGGGCCCGCTTGAGGACCTTGTTGAAGGCGTCGAGGAGCTTGAAGAGGCTGGTGCTCGCGAGCGGCGGGGGGCCCGACGCCCGCGGCGCCTCGGAGCCGCGGCCGAAGACGTCGCGGCCCGGGATCGGGCGGGCGCCGAGCTGCTCCGCGGCGACCTTGTACTTCTGGTACTCGAGGAGGCGCCGGATCAGCTCGGCGCGCGGGTCGATCTCCTCCTCCGGCTCCTCGTCGTCCTGGTCGTCCGGCTCCTGCGGGAGGAGCATCTTGCTCTTGATGTGAGCCAGCGTCGCGGCCATCACGAGGTATTCGCTCGCGATGTCCAGGTCGAGCTTCTCCATCAGCGTGACGTACTCGAGGTACCGCTCCGTCACGAAGGCGATCGGGAGGTCGAGGATGTCCAGCTCGTGCTTCCTGATGAGGTGCAGGAGCAGGTCCAGCGGCCCCTCGAAGTCAGGCAGCGAGATGTGGAAGTCGGGGTCGAGGGGCTCGAGGGAGGTCTCGGACACGGGGCTCGATCTCGCGGGGGGCGATCGCCGGAGGCGGGGCGGAGCGTGTTACACCCGGCGGACCAGCGCGTCAAAGGCTACGATCGCCTCGTGATCGGCCGCTTCGCCATCGCGTGCCTCCTCCTGCTGGGGTGCGGCCCCGCCCCCGACGGCGACGCCGGGCCCGAGGGCGGAGCGCGCTGCGAGGGCCCGGGGGAGCTCGAGGTGGGTCGGGGCGGCTCCCGCCTGCGCGCCCTGCCCCCCGAAGGCGGCGAGCTGCCCATCGTGGTGGGCGCCCAGGGCGGCATCCACGTCGTCGTCGGCGCGTGGGTGCGGGGCGTCGACCTGGAGATGGAGCTGACGTATCGGCTGGAAGACCCCGAGGACGGCTCGCGCATCGGAGACGAGACGCGGGTGCCGCTCTCGCCTGGCCTGTTCGCGCCCGATGGGGACCGCTTCGCGCGGCACCCCGACCTCATCGTTCTCGACAACGATACACCGCGGGTGGACGACTTCGCGGAGCGCGTGGTGCTCCTCCGGGCCGAGGGGCGCTCCATCGGCGGGGCTCACGTCTGTGACGACCGTCAGGTGACCCTCCGCGCTCCGTGATACCTCGGCCGGGGTATGCAAGGAATGCATACCCCCTGGCGTGCCGTTCACAGCGTCTCATTCCAGCGCCGCTGCGTACTCGGACGCCCAGCTGGTGCGTCCAGACCTACGCAGAGTGGGGTCGAGGCACCCGCGTTCTGCGCTCTCTCGGCGCGGGGCCGCTCCGCGCCTGAGACCAGATCCGCCATCGATCCGATGGGCACGGGTCGTGCGTACTCACTGGCGAGCCATGAAATCGAACCCTCCGAGCGCCCACGAGACCTCGCCCGCGGTCACCGCGACCGTGCGGAGCGAGGCGTTCCGTCCGCTCGAGGACGGCGTGATCTTCTTCTCCGTCGAGGGGGCGCCGCCGGAGAGCTGCCGCACCACCACCCGGCCCGACGGGTCGCTGACGTTCGAGACGACGCTCGAGGGTCGGGCCATCGCGGTCGACCGGGACGAGCTGCTGCTGCGCGTCGGCCCGCGGGTCGTCGCGGTCCGCCACCTCCTCCCCTCGGCCGTCTCGCTGGCCCCGCTGATCGGGCAGGCCCTCTCGGTGCAGGTCACCCAGCGCTACGAGGACCGCGGGCGCGCGACCATCGACGCCACCATTCACGACGAGCGAGGGCGACTGCTCGTGTGGGCGAGGGACGGCCGGCTGCCGCCCGACGCCGAGGCGCGGGGCTTCGTGCTCCGGCTGTCCGTCGACCGTGAGGAGCCGCGCCTCGTCACGCAGGGCGACGACCTGTTGGTGATCCGGGCGCCGGGGAGCGGGACGGTCACCCGCGGCGGGGTCGAGCATCAGCTGCTCGTCCTGCGCGCGGAGCCGGGAGACGTCTCCTTCGCGCTCGTGCGCGGCTGACGGCCGACCGCGCGGACGGTGGCGACAGCCGGGCGCGAGATCCTCTATCCTTCCACGGATGGGCGAGCGAGACGGTCGGCGACAGCTCGCGCCCGAGGACGACCCGCTCGCGCCCACGGGAGGAGCCGGCGCCTCGCTCGAGCTCGACCGCTCGGCCGGCCCCGTGTCGAAGCCGGCCGACCCTTTTCTGGGCGCGGGCGGCCGCATGCTCGGCGACGGGCTCGACGACCTCGGCGCGCCCGGCGATCTGCCGACCCTGGAGCTCGACGCCCCTCCCCCGCCCGAGCCCGACAAGACCTTCGCCCGTCCGCGGGAGGCGCCTGCGCCGAGCAGCCCCGAGGTCTCCGGTGCGCAGCCCACCCAGGCCGCCGCGCTGGCCCTGGCCGACTACGGGCCCGCTCCCTCCCATCTCCTCGGCGCGGTGCCCTACGCCATCCTGGTGCTGCTGCGCCGACGCGCCCTGCAGCGCGCGCTGACCGATCTGCGGCGCCTGCGCCAGACCGCCGAGAGCGATCACGGCGAGGCCCTCGTAGCGCTCGGCCGCGCCCTCCACGCCGCCCGGGACGCCGACGCCCTGCGCCCGCTGCAGGACGCGATCCGTGCCGCCGACGACACCGGCCGGGTCGCCGGCGAGCGCACCGAGGAGTGGGAGCGGTCGCGTCAGGCGGCCGACGCGCAGCGCGCGAGCCTGAGCGACAAGATCGAGCAGGCCGAAGCGGCGGCGGGCCCTTATCGCGACCGCGAGACCAAGCTCGCCACCCAGATGAGCGTGCGCGAGACCGACCTCCGCCGCGCGAAGGCGAAGCTGCAGCGCGTCGAGATCGAGCTCCGCAACCCGGCCACCGATCCGGACCGGCGAGCGCTGCTCGAGGCCGAGCAGCAGGCCCGACAGGCCGACGTGGCCCAGGCCAAGGGCAAGGTGGACGAGCTCGCGCCGCAGCTCTCCGAGGCCCGCAAGGCGCTGACGGTGATGCTCCAGGCGCTCAACGACCTCGAGCAGCAGCGGCGCGCGGTGGATCAGGCGCAGACGCGCTCGGAGAAGGTGCACCTCTCCACCGCGGGCGAGGCCGAGCGGCACTACCACGACGCGGTCCGGCACCTCGCGGAGCAGGCGATCCTGCGCGGAGCGGCCGACGCGATCGCGCCCACCGAGGCGGGGAAGGCGCGGACCATGCGCGCGACCCTCGAGTCGCGCGAGCGCGAGGTGGCGCTGCACGAGGCCGCGCTCACCGCCTACGACCGCACCGGCTTCCAGCGCGGGGTCGCAATGCTCGGCGGAGCGGCCGTGCTGCTCCTCGCGATGTTGCTCTTCGTCGTCCTGCGCTGACGGAACGAAGACGCCCGCTTCCTCGACGACTGCCCCTGTACGACGGCAGGCGACGAGCGAAGCGAAGTCGCTCCACGCGCCACAAAGTCGTTCGATCCCGCGGCAGCGGGCGGCCAGCGAGCGCGCAGCGCGAGCGCGAGCCGCAGGGCCCCCAGCGCCCCGCGCCGGGAGCCGGGA
>JAYZQJ010000131.1:0-20081 GCA_036149055.1 Myxococcota bacterium
GCGGAGGCGGCGGCGACGGAGCCGGGGCCGGCGGCGGCGCGGGCGCCCTCATCGTGCTCGGGGCGCTCGAAGCCGCGGGCGGGACGCTGCGGGCGGCCGGAGGCGACGGCACCCTGGACGGCGGCGGCGGCGCGGGCGGGGCCTGGTGGGTCGCGGCCGCGAGCGGCGAGGCCCCGGCGGTGGACCTCGCGGGCGGCGCCGGCGCGGGCCTCGGGGGCGCGGGCGGAGAGGGCGCCGCGGGGGTCGAGGCCCCCGGCGCCCTCGGCGTCGACCTCGGCGCGCTGCCGGCGATCACCTCCGACGCGAGCTGGACCCTGACCGGCGCGGCCGCACCCGGCGCGCGGGTCTTCGTCGAGCGCGCGGACGACGACGCGCGGGTCGAGGCCACGGCCGACGACGCCGGCGCGTTCTCGGTGACGCTGACCCTGAGCCCCGGCCTGAACCGGTTCCGCGTCTACTTCGACGCGGGCGACGGCGAGCGGCGGAGCTGGGTCGGCACCAGCATCGAGCAGGAGCGGCGCGGATCGGACGTGCTACCGACCGGCGCCCTCGTCGACGTCGCCTTCGTCCCCTGAGCGCGCCGCCTCCGCGGTCACCAGCTCACCGTCGCGCAGGAAGCGGCGGAGGCTGAAGCGGATGCGCTGGCCCTGGGTCTCGTCGAAGAAGGGCGGCACGTCGCCGCGCTCGTAGCTCATCACGTTGCCGGGCACGTCGGAGTGGCCGTTGCCGAAGTAGTGGCCGAGCTCGTGGGCCAGCACGGTGGGCCCGGCGATCGACGAGACGATCACGAAGTGCGCGCCCTCCGGGTACTCCTCGCCGCGCGGGCGCCAGTGCACGCCCTGACGGAAGCGCTCCGGCTCGTCGACGTCGCGGAGCGACTGCACGAGGAAGGCGTCGACGCGCTGCGGGTGGAGGAGGCGGCCGAGGTGGTGGCGGTCGCGCCGGTTCTCGAGCCGGGCGTGGCGCGCGTCGACGGAGTTGCGCGCGTGCACCTCGAAGGCGACCCCGTGCGGGCGGAAGAGGGCGTTGGCGTTCTCGACCTGCTCCCGGATCCAGCGCCTCGAGACCACCGGGCGGCCGTCGACCTCGACCGTGTTGATCACGAGGGGGAGGGTGGTGACCGCGCGCTGCCCGGCGGCCTCGGCGCCCAGGACGGACAGCGCGAGGCAGGCGAGCGCGCCGACGAGGAGCTTCTTCATTCGGCGATCTCCGGCAGGGCGGGGCCGGGGCCGAGGGCGCCGACGTGCTCCTCGCCGTTCATGCGCCAGTAGGGCGCGCGCTCCACCCGGGCGAGGCGATAGAAGCCGCCGTCGGCCCGATCCCAGCGCACGAGGGTGTGCGGCGCGGCGGCGTCGAAGTGGAAGACGTCACGGTCCTCGCCCCGGGTCACGGTGACCGGGATCGCCTCGAAGCTGCCGGCGGGGACCTCGACCGCGGTCGGGGCGCCCACCTCGACCGTCGCGTCGACCGTGGTCGGCGGGGCGGTGTGGCTCGAGAGCTGCGCCGGGACCAGCCGGACGCTCCGCGCGCCGGTGCGGGTGAGATCGAGGCCGCGGAGCCAGACGGGCAGGGCGTCCTCGAGCACCACGTCCTCGCCGAGGTCGACGGGGTGGGCCCGGTCGCCCTCGGCGCCGAAGTAGCTCGAGGAGCGCAGGGTGGGCCGGGCGCTCCGGACCTCCATGCGGGTGTGGGTGATGCCGCACCACTCCTGGCTGCTGGTCACGAGCTTGACCGGTCGGAGCGAGTCGCGGCGCACGAACACGCTCGCCATCTGGCGGTACGTGTAGACCCCGGTCGGCGTCGTCCGCACGTGGTTGAGCTTCAGCACCTCGAGGGTGTTCGCGGGCGGGACCGGGCCGTCGGCCTTCACGAGCGCGTCCGCGTCGAAGGTCTCCTTCACCACGATCAGGGTGGCCCAGCCGGCGCGCATCGTCCCGTAGCGGGGCTCCTGGATCGCGTAGCTCGCGACCTCCGCGTTGCCGTCGTCCCAGAGGGGCTGGCGGAAGGTGTCGCTCTCGGCCGCCGCGCCCGCCGGTCCGAGGTCGGCCGGGGCCTCGCAGGAGAGGAGCGCGAGGGCGAGGGCGGCGGTCGACAGGCGGCGCATGAGCTGGACTTGGCACCGAAGCGGCCTGGCAGCCAGTGCTTGACCCGGGCGGGGCCCGCCAGCCAAAACCCGTGAGATGCCCGACGACGCGCCGGCCGAGATGTGGGAGAGCGAGCTGATCGCGAGCGACGCGATCGGGCGGCTGATGGAGTTCTGGGGCTTCAAGCGCAACATGGGTCGCATCTGGACGGTGCTCTACCTGTCCGACGAGCCGCTCACCGCCCAGGACCTCCGGGAGCGCCTCCAGCTCTCGAGCGGCGCCGTCTCGATGACGGTCAAGGACCTGTCCCGCTGGGGCACGGTGCGGAAGGTCTGGATCCAGGGGGATCGCAAGGACTACTTCGCCGCCGAGGGCGATCTCTGGAAGATGATCTCGCGCGTCTTCCGCGAGCGCGAGCTGGTCGAGGTGCAGGAGGCGATCGCCAACCTGGAGCGCGCCCTCGAGGCGCTCGGCGCCCGCCCCAAGGCGACGAGCGAGGCCGAGCGGACGCGAGCGAGCGTGCAGCGGGATCGCATCCGCCAGCTCCTGGATCTGGCGCGGCTCGGGCGGCGGCTGCTGTCGGCGCTGCTCTCGGAGAAGCGGGTCGACGCGACGGCGCTCGCCCGGGTGCTCCTCGGCAGCGACAAGGACGGATGAGAGCCGCCCGCAGGAACGGCCTGATCGATCGGCTCGGCGTCCTGGTCGAGTCGCGCACGGTCCGGACGTGCCTCGTCGTCCTGATCATCCTCTCGGTGCTGCCCTACGCGAGCCTCGAAGAGATGCTGCGGCCGCTCTTCCTCGCCGCGTTCGGGGCCGAGCTCCTGATCCGAGTGCCGCTCTTGATACGGCGGCGGCGCCGCGGAGAGGTCAGCTTCGGGGAGCTCGCCTTCCTGCTCATCGACTTCGCCGCGTTCCTGAGCTTCCTGCCGCTCGAGGAGATCTTCCATCGCCACTTCGACTGGCTGGTCTTCATGCGGCTCAGCCGGCTCGTGGTGCTGCTCCGCTTCGCCAAGGAGCTGGCGTCGGACCTCTACTCCATCCTGACCCGGCGCGAGCAGCTCCAGCAGTTCGGCCTCGTCACCGTCGCGGTGGCGGCGCTGGCCTTCGTCAGCGCGGTGGTGCTCAGCCAGCTCGACATCGGGCACGACTACGACGGCACGCCGAACCCGAACGAGGGGTTCTGGGACCGGCTCTGGTGGTCCTTCCGGCAGCTCGAGAGCGCCGACAACCTGGTCGCCAACCTGCACGTGCACCCGGTGGTCGGCGTGCTGAGCCTCGGGCTGACCATCACCGGCGTCTTCATCGTCGCGTTCGTCATCGGTATCGGCGCCAACGTGGTGGAGCAGGTCGTGCGCGCCGAGCGACGCCGCCGGGTCGGCTACACCGGCCACACGATCGTGATCGGCCCGATCCACGAGTCCGAGGTGCTCGTCCGGGAATTCGTCCGCATCTACACGAAGAACCGGCGCGATCTTCGAGACCAGCTGAGCAAGATCTGGCTCTGGCTCGCGGCGGGCGCGGCCGCGCCTCGGGCCTGGCGCCTGCCCCGGATGGCGCTCCTCGGCCCCGACGACGAGCCGCCGCCGGTGCTCTACGAGCCGGGCATGCGCTGGGTGGTCTACCGGCAGGGGGACGGAACCGACGCCCAGGCCCTCGAGCGCATCGGAGCTTCGGCCGCCAAGCGTGCGATCTTGCTGGCGAACCCGGCGGCCGGCCGAGACGCGGACGCGATCACGGTGGCCAGCCTCGCCGCGCTCCGCGAGGTCAACCCGCACGCCCACGTCTACGTCGAGCTGCTCAGCAGCTGGAACTACAGCACCCTCATCGCGCTCGGGGAGGGCAACCGCGTCTTCCCGCTCGACGTCCCGTGGTTCCTGGGGCTCTTCATGCTCCATCACCTCGTCGTGCCTGGGGTCGAGCGCCTCTATCAGCTGCTGCTGACCGCCGAGGGCTCGGAGATGTACTCCCACGTCTACCTCCAGGAGTCGGAGCTGCGGGAGCTGCGGGAGCTCGCCGACGAGGACGGGCAGATCTCGGTGTCGCTGCTGAGCGAGGTCGCCGAGGCGCACGACGTGATCCTGGTGGGCCTGTTCATCGGCGACGTCCAGCCGCGGATCGGGGTGCACGACCTGATCCCCACCGACGGGCTGGTGCCGTGGGTGAACCCCAGCGCGCCGCCGGCCGAGGGGCGGGTGAAGCAGCTCCGCGCGTCGGCCGGCAAGGTCAGCGCCGACCAGCTGCGGGGCGTGATCGCGGTGGGCGACAACTACGCGCCGGTCCGGGCCTACGCGCGCACGCTCACCCAGCACCCGCACCAGAGCCCGGTCGAGCCGCCGTCCATCGCCTTCGGGACGCCGCGGCCGCCGCCGCGCTCGATCCTGGTGGTCGGCTACGGCGACGCGGTGGCCAGCATCACCCAGCGCCTCGCCGGTCTCACGGACGATGCGTTCGTGGTGGTCGCGTTCGACGGCGAGCCGTCCCACGTGCAGCGACTCTCGGCGGTCCTGGAGCGGGCGGGGGTGCACCTCGAGCGCACCCGCGCCGGCTGCTGGGCGGCGACGCTGGAGCGCGGCGGCAAGCTCGAGGTCCGCTCGGACGAGCACGGCGACGCGATGGAGACGGCCCTGGCGGCCCTGAAGACGCGGGCGTTCGAGGCGGTGGTGCTGCTCGCGGAGGCGGACGCCGTGGACCCCGACGCCCGGACGATGCTGCGCATGATGCGACTCGCCGAGCGGCTGCTCTCCCGGGAGGAGAGCGTGCCGCACGTGCTGGCGGAGCTGGCGAGCGTGGCCAAGGGCGAGCGGGCCCGGGCTCAGCTCCAGCTGGCCTTCGAGCGCGCCGGGCGAGAGGTGCCGCGGGTGACGCTGGTCAGCACCGAGCAGATCCGAAACTACTTCATGGTCCACAGCGCCTTCGTGCCGGGCATCAACGAGGTCTACTCGCAGCTGCTCGGGGAGCGCGGCCAGGACCTGGTGCGGCTCCCCCTCCGCGAGGATCGCCCGGTGCGCATGACCGACGTCCGGCGGGCCCTCGCGGCGCGCGGCATGATCGCGCTCGGGTTCGAGCGCGAGGACGGCGAGGTGGTGCTCAACCCGCCGGCGCGCGAGCCCTACGCCGACGTGCGCGCCGTCTTCGCGATCGGAGACGTCGAGACGCTGTGAGCCCGAGGGCCAGGGCCAGCCACCCGAGCGAGGGCGCGCCCCCGCCGGCGGCGCGACAGCCGCAGCCGCCCTCGGCCATCTCGGTCGGCCCGCCGTCGGCGGTCACGCCTCCGTCGGGCGAGAGCCCGCTCGCGTCGTCCGGGCGAGGCCGGCCGGCGTCCTCGTCCATCGGCTCCGGCGGCGGATTCACGGTGATCACCACGTCGTCGGTGTCGCTCGCGCTCCCGTCGCTCACCCGCAGCCGGAGGGTGAGCTCGAGCGGAGCGTCGACCGACGGCGCGGTGAAGGTCGGGGTGTCGCTCGTGGGGTCGTCGAGCTCGATCGTGGCCCCGACCGTGGCCCAGGCGAAGGTGAGCGCGTCGCCGCCCGGGTCCCGGCTCCCGCTGCCGTCGAGCCTCACCTCGGCGCCCGACTCGACCTCCCGATCGGGGCCGGCGTCGGCGGTGGGCGCGTCGGCGCAGTCGGCCTCGTCGGGCCCGTAGCCGAGGAAGGGCGGGGGCTCGGCCCCGTCGACCTGGAGGTCGTCGATCTCCCAGCCGGTCGCCCCGGTCGCCTGATCGGTGCCGATCCGGAAGCGGAAGCGCACCGTCTGGCCGGCGAGCGCGGTCCCGAAGTCGAGGCTGACCGCGTCGGCGTCGGGGTGGCTCGGGTTCTGGCCGGAGTAGGCCTCCCGGAACGCGAGCGGGTTGTCGGCCCGATCGGTCAGCTCGCCGTCGTACCCGGGCGCGACCCAATCCGAGACGTCGCTCCAGGTCGCCCCGCCGTCGGTGGACAGCTCGATCACGCCGCCGTCCCACCACGTGCCCGGCTCGGCCTCGAACTCGTAGCGATGCAGGAACGAGAGCACGAGCGGGTCGGTCGCGCTGGCGGTGACCTCGGGCAGCTCGACCGCGGTGTCGGTGATCGAGCCGGAGTCGAGGCCCCGGAGCGCGTTGCCCGGGCCGCCGAGGCGCGACGGCCCCACCGACCAGACCCCGCCGCTCGCGCCGTCGAGCGAGACCTCGGTCACCCAGGTGGGCCCGAGCTCGAAGGTCTCTCGCCGCGCGGGCACCGGGTCGCGGTCGAGCGCCACCCGGCGCTCGGCCTCCACGTCGTCGCAGAGCGCGTCCCCCGTGACCGTCGCGCGGAGGGTGACCGGCAGGCCCGCGCCCTCGTTCACCCGCACCGGCACGTCGATCACCTGGCTCGCGCCCGGCGCCAGCTCGCCGATCGGCACGATGAGCCCGCCCGGGAGCTCCACCGCCGCGTCGTCCGCGCCCATCGCCAGCGAGGCGCCGCGCATCGGCACCACGCCGTCGTTGCGCACCTCGATCCGGGCCCAGCCGTCCTCACCGACGTCGAGCAGGCCGTCCGGATCACACGCGAGCCCCGGCCCGTCGGTGTCGACGGTGAAGCTCACGATGACCGGCAGCGGCGCGACCTCGCCGTGCTCGACCACGCCGGTGAGATCGGTGGAGCCGCGGCTCGG
Source organism: Myxococcota bacterium (assembly GCA_036149055.1). GTDB lineage: Bacteria > Myxococcota_A > Polyangia > Polyangiales > Sandaracinaceae > JAVJQK01. The sequence goes on from JAYZQJ010000131.1 coordinate 6,714, forward strand.
GCTGATGGCGCAGGTGCCGGCGCCGCGACCGGCGAAGGCCTGGGCGATCAGGCGCGCGTCCTCCGCGTCCGTGGCGAGCGCGGCGGCCACGAGGGCGTCGCGCTGCTCGGTGAACGTCGGGTTGCGCGGCGCGAGCTGCATGCCGACGACGATGTAGCCCGCCATGCGGCGCAGCCCGCCGTCGAAGTCGTAGGGCGCGCCGGCCGCGCGGCTGCGCTCGAGCAGGGCCACCAGCGCGTCGAACATCATCGTCGCCCAGATCTCGCCCGCGTTGTGGACCTCCGAGTTGTCGCTCGGCCCCGGACCCACCGGGTGGGTGTCGGGGAGCGCCTCGCCGTCCGAGATGTGGCGGAAGCTCAGCGCGTCGAACGCGCGGTCGACGGAGTAGGGGACCCGCCGGGTGCCGTAGTAGACCGGCTCGTCGCCGTGGTTCGAGTAGCTGGCGGTCGGGAACGCGCCGCGGAGGTCGTCCCCGGGGCGCAGCCCCATCATCACCGAGAGAAAGTCGCCCCAGCCCTCGCTCTCGGCCCGCCCCTGCACGCTGCCGAAGTCGACCAGCCGTCGGTGGAGGTAGTGGCCCCACTCGTGGGTGACCACCTGGCTGTCGAGGGAGCTCGCCGCGTCCGGGCCCACCGTGCGATGGACCCGCGCCGTGGCCCCGCCGCGGAGGCCGGCGCCGTCGGCCTGGCTGACCATCAGCGCGCCGATCCCGGCGGTCCCGCCGGTCGAGGTCGACATGTTGGTCGTCCCGGTGCCCCGGTCGTTCACCACGATCACCGCGAGCGCGCCCGCGGCCTCGGCGTTCTGGACCTTGATCAGGAACGAGCAGCCGCCGCGATCGATCACCGCGATCCGCCCGCTCAGGTCGGCGGCGAGGCTCTCGCAGCCGTCGGATCCGGTGCCGACGCCGTCGTCGACGACGGTGGTGGGCGCGGTGACGTCGAAGTCGGTGGGGCCGAAGCGCGCGACCCCGACGTCGTAGCTGGCGCCCGCCGCCTCGACCGCCGCCTCCTCGAAGCCGTCCCAGAGGAACATCTGCATGCGCGGCGACTCGCCGTCCGACGGCGTGCTCATGTTCGCGTTGTTGCGGCCGGAGTGGTCGAGCGCCTCGGCCCGGAGCACGTCCCCCGCCTCACCGCCGCGGCCGAGGTTGTCGGTCTGCGCGTTGCCCGCCGCCTCGTCGAAGCCGACGTCGTAGAACCAGTCGTGCAGCCAGTTGTTGACGAAGAACAGGTGGGTGACCGCCGCCTGCTGCTGGCCCACGCCCGCGTCCGGAGGGCGGCTCCCGTCGAAGGGGTGGTCGAAGACGTTCGCGGAGGTGGTGACCGCGCGCACGTCGCCGTCGTCGAAGCCGTCGGGGGCGACGAGGTCCGCGTAGGCGTCCACGTTGTTGCCGCGCGTCCAGACGGCGCCGCTCGCGAGCCACGGATCGCGCGGGCCGTTGAAGGCCTCGACCGTGATCATGCCCTGGCCGACGAACGCCGGCAGCGGGCCGTCGACCGGGCGCCCGGCGCGGTCGGGCGTCGTGTCCCCGAAGGGGCTGTCCACCGGCGTGAAGGGCGCGCCTTCGTCGGCGAAGACCCGGTAGGTGTAGTCGTCCCAGTCGGTCAGCTCGCGGCGCATCAGCACCGCTCCGTCCTCGGCCCCGATCACGTAGTCGACGAGGATCCCGCCGCGGGGATCCGGCACCCAGAGCTCCACGTGGTGGGCGGGCGCGAGGTGGGTCGGCAGCGGGTAGAGGACGCGCCGGGCGCGCGCGTCGCGGTCCATGTGGAAGCCGCGCGCCGAGGCGGCCAGCCGGAAGCGCGACCACCCGTCCGGGCGGCCTTGCGCCGCGGTCAGCGCCGGCTCACTGCCGCGGTGACGAGAGGCGCCGAAATGATCGGCGAGGGCGCGCTGGGTGGCCCGCCGGGCGTCGCTCCGCCAGCGGCCCCGCGTCAGGGTGGGCGAGAGCCGCCCCCCGGCGGCGACCAGCGCGCCCCGCGCGTCGATCAGGAGGCTGAGCCGGCTCTGGAACACCGGCACGCCGTCCACGCGCTGCTCGAAGATCGCCAGCAGCCCGCCGCCGGGGAGCGCGCGGGTCCGGGTGAGCGCGGTCGCCTGCAGCGCCGGCCCGCCCACCCCGAAGTGCGGCGCCAGGCGGGCGAGGTGCGCCCAGGCCCGCGCCCGGTCGGAGCGCGCGATCGGGTCGGCCGGGCCGCGCCCCACGAGGAGCGTGGCCGTCCCGCGCCGCTCGTCCCAGCCGCGGACCGCGAGGCCGTCGAGGGGAGGGCGAGCCAGCGGGCCGGACATGGGCGCCGCCGCCTCCCACGCGTCGAACGCGCCCCGAAAGGCGGGCTGTGCCGCCGCCACCGACGGCGCCGCCAGCGCCAGGGCGAGCGCGCCCCAGAGAGCATTCCTCACGCAGACCTCCATCCACGGCCCGCGCCCACCCACGCGCGACCGTACGAAATCTGCCCAACGCCGCCGCCGGTGTCCATGGCGTCGCCGCGATTCGAGGAATCACAATCTGGACAGCTCGTAGGTCAGGGCGGCGAAGAGCTGGGTGAGGACCGCGCTCCCGATCTGGAGGCCGAAGAGGGTCGAGAGCGCCGGGGCGAAGTCGCCGGTCATGGTGGTCCCCACCGCCGCGCCGAGGGTGGTGCCGACGACCGAGCCGAGCAGGCTGCCGAGGAGGGCGACCCACGGCAGGCCGCCCGACCGAGTGCGTTCGGCGGCCATCCACACGCCCAGCCCCGCGCCGGTCACCATGCCGGCGTTGATCCCCGCGCCCATGGACAGACTGAACCGAACCGTCTCGCAGCTCGGGTCCGGGTCGCCGTCGCAGGTGGCGACCGCGATCCCCCCGGCGGCGGCTCCGAGGACGGCGCCGATCCCCAGGCCGAGGGACCAGCCGGCCCACGCGCTGCCGTAGAAGGCGCCGAGGCTGCGCGGCGCCGGAGGCGCCTCTTCCGATCCCGAGGCCTCGAGCTCGAGGCGAGGGAGCGACGGATCCCCGAGGTGGGAGGCGCTCTGGGCCTCCGCCCGGCTGGCGGCCAGCCCCAGGAGCAGGCTGACCAGCAGGGTTGCGCAGCGCATGCGCTCATCGTACTCGGCACCGTTCGTTGCGTCCATTGTCGTCGGCGCGCCGGGGGCTCATTGAGGGGCATGTCGGTCCTGCCCGGTCGACCGTATCCGCTCGGCGCCTCGTGGGACGGCCGCGGGGTCAACTTCGCGCTGTACTCCGCCCACGCGGAGAAGGTGGAGCTGCTGCTCTTCGAGAGCGCGGACGATCCCCAGCCGTCCCGGCGGCTCACGCTGGGCGAGCGGACGGGCCCGGTGTGGCACGGCTTCGTCCCGGGGCTCCGGCCGGGGCAGCTCTACGCCTACGCGGTGCACGGGCCGTGGATGCCCGAGCAGGGGCACCGCTTCAACCCGACCAAGGCGCTGCTCGACCCGTACGCCAAGGCCCTCGGCCGCACGATTCGCTGGGACGACTCGCTCTTCGGCTACGCCATCGGTCACCCGCGCCAGGACCTGGAGCGCTCGAGCAACCCCAGCGCGCCGCACGCGCCGCTCGGCATGGTCATCGAGCCCGGCTTCGACTGGAGCGGGGACCGCGCGCCGGGCGTCCCCTGGGATCGCACCGTGATCTACGAGACCCACGTGCGCGGCGCGACGATGCGGCACCCGGCCGTGCCGCCGGAGCTCCGAGGCACCTACCTCGGGCTCGCGAGCGAGCCGATGATCGAGCACCTGAAGGCACTGGGCGTCACCACGGTGCAGCTGATGCCCATCCAGTCGTTCGTGCAGGACCGCCACCTCGTGGACCGCGGCCTCCGCAACTACTGGGGCTACAACCCGCTCGGGTACTTCGCGCCCGAGCCGAGCTACGCGACCCGGCCCGAGGACGCCGTGCGCGAGGTGAAGATGATGGTCCGGGCGCTCCACGCGGCCGGGCTCGAGGTGATCCTCGACGTCGTCTACAACCACACCGGCGAAGGCAACCACCTCGGGCCGACCCTGAGCTATCGCGGCGTCGACAACCGCAGCTACTACAAGCTCAACCCCGAGAACCGCCGGTATCACATGGACTACACGGGCACGGGCAACACGCTCGACCCGTCGAACCCGTACGTGCTCCAGCTGGTCATGGACTCGCTGCGCTACTGGGTGCAGGAGATGCGCTTCGACGGCTTCCGCTTCGACCTCGCGGCGGCCCTCGCGCGGGAGCTCTACGAGGTCGACATGCTCAGCGCCTTCTTCAAGATCATCCAGCAGGACCCGGTGCTCTCCCAGGTGAAGCTCATCGCCGAGCCCTGGGACGTCGGCCCCGGCGGGTATCAAGTCGGAGCCTTTCCCTGGCAGTGGACCGAGTGGAACGGGCGCTATCGGGACGTGGTGCGGGGGTTCTGGCGCGGCGACGGTGGGCTCACCGCCGAGCTGGCCACCCGGCTGAGCGGCTCGAGCGATCTCTACGAGCGCAGCGGCCGGCGACCGGTCGCGTCGGTGAACTTCGTGTGCGCGCACGACGGCTTCACGCTCCGGGACCTGGTGAGCTACGCGCACAAGCACAACGACGCGAACGGCGAAGGCAACCGCGACGGCCACGACGACAACCGCAGCGACAACATGGGGCACGAGGGCCCGACCGAGGACGCCGCCATTCGGGCCCGCCGCGCCCGGCGTCAGCGCAACCTCGCGGCCACGCTGCTCCTGTCCCAGGGCGTGCCGATGTGGCTCGGCGGCGACGAGATCGGTCGCACCCAGCAGGGAAACAACAACGCCTACTGCCAGGACAACGAGCTCAGCTGGTTCGACTGGTCGAGCGTCGACGCGGACTTCTTCGCCTTCGTCCGCCACGTGATCGCGTTCCGGAAGGCGCACCCGACGTTCTCCCGGCGCCACTTCCTGCGCGGCGACGACGGCAACGGCGCGCAGGACGTCTCGTGGTGGCATTCGGCGGGCCGGCAGATGGGGGAGGGCGACTGGAGCGACGTGGGCCTCCGCGTGTTCGGCATGCTGCTCTCGGGGCAGCTCCGCGATCACGACGCGCTCGGCCGGCCGGTCCAGGACGACACCTTCTTCCTCGTGATGTCCTCGGCGCGGGAGCCGGTCGAGTTCGCCGCGCCCCAGCTCGCCACCGGTCGCGGCTGGAAGCTCGAGTGGTCGACGGCGAAGGGCGCCCGAGCGAGCGCCGCGAGCCTCCGCGTGCCCGACGAGTCGTTCACGGTCTTCCGTCGCACCCCGTCGCCCCGCAGTCGTCGGGCGCCGACCTGGTCACCGTAGCGCTCCGTTCTGCCTGTCGGATCGCGCGGCGTGAGCGGCGTCTCCGGAGGCGATGCTCGTGGACCGGGCGAACCTGCTCGGCCTGAGCGCGCCGGAGCTCACCGCGCTGGTCGGCGGCCTCCGGGTCCTGGACACGAACTGGGACGGCTCGCGCCACGGCGTCCTCACCGAGCGCCCGGGCCAGCTCACGAACGACTTCTTCGTGAACCGTTTCGACATGGGCGTCCGGTGGTCGAAGGCGGCCGACGGCAGCTTCGAGGCGAAGGACCGGGCGAGCGGCGAGGTCCGGTGGACGGGGACGCGCGTCGACCTGATCTTCGGCCACGACGGGCACCTCCGGGCGGTCGGCGAGGCGTTCGCGGCCGACGACGGCCACGCGCTGCTCGTCGAGACGTTCGTCCGCGCCTGGGACAAGGTGATGCCCGCGCTCTCTTTCGCTGGCGATTAGTTTACATAATCCATCTTCTGCGAAGTCATGCATGGGAGAGGGCTCAGCAATACGGGTTCTGGAGCTGGAACCCCGACGACAGCCCCAGGCCCTCCGGGAGCGTGATCGCCGCGCGCGACGCCGGGTCCTCGTACAGCCGGAGCCCGTCGTCGTTCTGAACGAACAGCCGTCCGCCGCGCACCTCGACGAGCGCCTGCTGCCCGACCTGGTGCTCGCTCCAGCGCAGCGCGCCGTCGGGTCCGAAGACCGCCAGTGTGTACGTGTCCCGCGCGCCGCAGTTGGCCACCGACGACGACAGCACCACCACGTGGTCGGCCCAGGCGTGCACCCGATGGGCGTCGTGACGCCGCGGCAGCGTCAACGCGGCGCCGTCCTCCCGCTCGAGCCGTCGCCCACGCGGCCGGGCCTCGGCGCCGACGAAGCGCATCGGCCGCCAGTGGTCCTGCGACACCTCGAGCGCCGGTGGCGCGTCGTCGGCGTGGTCTCCGCCCGCGAGCCGAGCCACCTCGTGCGCGCCGCCGCCGACGTCGTACCGGATCCAGGCGCCGCGAGCTCCGAACCCGAACGTGGCCCCGGACGCGTCGCGGTAGGCCCGTGGATAGCCGCGCTCCTCCAGCAGCCGTCCCGTGAACGCCTCGGTGAGACGCACCCGGTGCGCCGGCATCAGCCCGCCAGCCTCGGCCTGGTCGATCCGGCTCAGCACGGTGATGGCCCGGTCACGATCGGCGGAGACCGCGGCGGCGGTCAGAGGCTCGGCGTCGATCTCGCCCGGGCGCCGTCGCGCCGACACCCGCGGCGACGCCGGCACGAAGCGCTGCCCGGTCCAGAACCCCGCCTGCGCCCAGTGGCGGCCGCCCTCTCGCCCGAACGCGACGAGCTCGTCCCCGTCGCGGCTCGCCTCCCGGTAGCGCGTCTCCATCGCGCCGCCGATCTGCTCGATGTGGTCTCCGAGCGGCGCCAGATCCTCGTCCGCGAGGGCCTTGGGCAGGAACGTCGGCAGGTCCGCGGCCAGCGTGCGCTCGATCGCCTCACGCGCCTCCGCCTCGCGACCGAGCCGCGCGAGCGCGCACGCGAGGTCGTAGCGGGCGGCGTGGTAGTCGGGCGCACGCTCCAGGACCTCCGCGAAGGTGGCGCGGGACGCCTCGTAGTCGCCGGCGGCGTGAGCCCGGAGGCCTCGCCGGAGCCGCCCGATCAGCTCGGCGGAGGGCGTGAACGGGCGGGCGTAGCCCGGGCTGGGCGGGGGCTCGGCCTCGTCGGGCGCCGGGGTCACGACGGCGGTGGCCTGCGGGACGCCCTCCTCGACCGGCGCCGGCTCGCCGCGCTCCTCCGCGCCGCACGCGACCAGCGCCGCCAGCAGCCAGATGCCCATCGGGAACCGCACGCGGCGAGCATACCGCGTAGTTTCACGGCCGGAGCCGCCGCGGCTATGCTGTGGAGACGATGCTGCGCCCCGAGATGGAGGCTCCGCTGTTTCGCGCGACGACGACGGCGGGCGAGCCGTTCGCGCTGAAGGACCTCCGCGGGCGCATCGTGGTGCTCTACTTCTTCCGGCGCGCGTTCACCCGGAACTGCACCGTCGAGACCAAGGGCTTCCGCGACAACTATGCGGACCTGCGCGCCATCGGCGCCGAGGTCGTGGGCGTCTCCTGCGACGACAACGCGACCCAGTGTCGCTTCGCCGAGACCCAGGGCGTCCAGTTTCCGATGATCGCGGACACCGACCGCGAGATCTCGAACCTCTACCGGACGTTCTTCTGGCTGCTGCCCCGCGTCAGCCACCGCGTCACCTACGTGATCGACCGCGACGGCACCATCGCCGGCGTCTTCAATCACGAGTTCCAGGTCTCCAAGCACCTCGACGAGGTGCTCCGGTTCGTCAAGGAGCTCGCGGGGATCGGGGTGACGAGCCGCCCCCCGTCGACGCTGACGCCCTCGCCCGAGGGCGAAACATGAGCGCGTAGACGATCCACATCCAGGTCCCGGTCATCAGCCACGCCAGGAGGACGTCGCTCGGCCGGTGCACCTGCAGGTAGACGCGCGTGGCGCCGACGAGCACGAAGGTCGTGACGAGCGGCACCCCGAGCCACGCGCCGCCGCGGCCGAAGCGGCGCCAGACGACGGCCGCGAGGCTCCCGAAGAGCGCCATCGTCGCCGTGCTGTGACCGCTCGGCGTGCCGAAGCCGACGGGCGCGGGCAGCTCCTCGAACAGGTGGGGCCGGGGGCGCCCGATGAGCTGGTTGAGGATGAGGTAGTCCGCGCCGGCGAAGAAGTAGACGAGGAAGATGAACAGCGCCGCGCGTGGGCTGACGTACACGAACGTGATCGCGACGCCGATCGTCATGGTCGGGACGGCGACGTACGGCTGGCCCAGCAGGCTGATCGCCTCGGCCACCGCCGCCCCACGCTCCGAGTACTGGCGGTAGGCCGCGCGGAGGAGCGCCTCGTCCAGGCCGTCGAGCAGCGGCGCGGCGGTCCCGTACACGGCCAGCACGAGCAAGGCGACGAGGCCGAGGTGGGTCGCCCAACCCAGCGCGACCTTCCACGTCAGCGCCCAGGCCGGGCTCCGCTCGGTCCGGCCGAGGTCGCTCGTCTCGGTGTCGGGGCTCACGCCCGACGGAGCTAGGCACGCGCCGGGGCCTCAAAGGGGCTCGCCGGGACCGCGGCGGGGCCTAGCTCTCTCCGCATGGTCACCACTCACGTGCGGACCGAGGAGCTCGACGAGCGTGAGCTGCAGACGCTCGTCGAGGTGATCCTGGCGGTCGCCTATGGGGACGAGAAGCTCGGGCTCGCCGAGCAACACGTCGTGCGAGGATACCTGGCGCGCCTCGGCGACGACCGGCTCGACGAGGGTCAGATCGAGGCGCTCCTGGTGGCGGCGAGCCTCGAGCTCGAGCGCGCCGGCGTGGACGCGCGGCTGGCCGCGGCGGCCGAGGTGCTCGGGGACGACCGCACCAAGAAGATGGTGCTCCGCCTCGCCTGCCACGCCGCGTCGGCCGACGGCCTCGAGCCTCGCGAGGACGCCGTCCTGCGGAAGACCGCCCGGGCGTTCGGGCTCGATCCGGCGCTGGTCGACGCCCTGCTCGAGTGACCCGATCCAGGCGTTCAGCGGAGCTCGGCGCCCAGCGCGAGCTCGAGCGCCGACACCGCGTCGACGTAGGCGGCGAGCGCCTCGAGGGCCTCGACCTGGGCGGCGAGGAACCGCTCGGCGGTCATCGCGAGCCGGAGCGCGTCGATCTCGCCGAGCGCGAAGGCGCGCTCGAGCTGCTCGAGGCTGGCCTCGAATTCCGGCAGGACGCCCTCCCCGAACACCCTCACGCGCTCGGCGGCCGCCTCCACCGCGCTGCGCCGGAGCTCGAGGCGCGCGGCCAGGCTCGCCTCGACCGCGTCGAGCTCGGCGCGCTCGACGTCCGTCCGGGCGGCGGCGCGGGCCCGCTCCGGCTGCCCGAGCTGCGCGACCGGGATCGGGAGTGAGACCAGCCCCATGAGCACGTGCTCCGGCGCGCCTCCTCCCGGGGCGCCTTCGAACACGTAGCGGGCGCCGATCGCGGGCTGCGGCCACGCCTCTCGCTCGGCGAGCGCCTCGCGCGTCTGGGCCTCCTCGAGCGCCGCCCGTCGCTCTCCGAGCCGCGGGTCCCGCTCGAGCGCCCGCGCGACCAGGGCCTGGAGCGGAGGCGGGGTTCGCGGGATCGGCAGCGCGCCGACCGGCTCCGGGGGCCGCTCCGGGCTCCAGCCCGCCAGGCCCGCCAACGCGAGGCAGGCCTCCCGGTAGCGCTGGACGGCGGCGATGCGCGCCTGACGCGCTCGCGCCGCGTCTGCCTCGGCGAGCTGGCGATCGAGCGGCGGCGCGTCGCCCGCCTCCACCCGTCGTCGGGCCACGTCGACCCACCGCTCGTGGAACGCGGCGAGCTCCGCGGCCAGCGCCGCCTCTCGTCGCGCGAGCTGCGCGCGCCGGTAGCTCGCCGTGATCGCGGCCCGGGTCTCCCACCGGACCGCGTCGAGGCCGCGCTCGCGTCGGGCCCGCGCCGCGCGCGCCACGTCGAAGCGCAGCGGTCGCTCTCCCGCGATCTCCAGCGGGACCAGCAAGTTGACGAGCACGTTCGCGTCGCTCTGCCCGGTCGGCAGGAAGCGCGGCCCGACGCCCACCAGCAGCTCCGGGTTGCCCGGCAGGAGGGGCGCCGCGGCTCCGAGCGCCTCGTCGGCGAGCCCCACGCGCGCGCGCGCGACGGCGACCGCGGGAGCGTGCTGGTCGGCGTGCTCGAGCAGCGCCTCCAGGGTCACCGGGCGGCCATCGAACGTGAGCTCCTGGGCGCGCGTCTCGGCCGTGATGCCCCACGCGGCCAGCAGCAGCGCCAGCGTGGCCCCGACCGGCACGCGCCGCGCGCCCTTCTCTCTCGGTTCTCTCATCGCGGGTCTCCGGAGGACGAGAGCCACGCGCGGATCGCGCGGCTCGCTGCGTCGATCGATCCCGGCACCCGGCGTCGCGCCACGCCGCCGTCGTCGACCAGGTAGTTGTCGGGCAGCGCGGCCACCCCGAGGGCGCGCGCCAGCTCGCCACCGGGATCACGCACGATGCAGGCGGGCACGGGCGCGTCGCCGAAGTGCGCCACCACCGCGCTCCACGGCTCGTCGGTCACCGCCAGCACGCGCGCGCCCTCGAGCTCCTCGGCGAGCCGCAGCAGCCGCGGCAGCTCGCGCCGGCAGGGCGCGCACCACGTGGCCCAGAAGTGGAGGAGCGTCGGCCCCTCCCCGCGCAGCGCGACCGCGCCGTCCGCCGTCTCGAGCGAGACCTCCGGCAGCGTCAGCGGCGTGATCGCGACGCTCGGATCCGTCTCCGGCGTGGGCGCGTCGCACCCCGCCGCGGACAGGAGCAGGGCGAGCGCGAGCCGCCTCATCGCGCCCTCCGGGCGGTGACCGCGAAGAGCACCGGCACCACGAGCAGCGTGAGCGCGGTCGACGAGAGGATCCCGCCGATCACCACCGTGGCCAGCGGGCGCTGGACCTCGGCGCCGAAGCCGGTGTTGAGGGCCATCGGCACGAACCCGAGGCTCGCGACGAGCGCGGTCATCAGGACGGGGCGCAGCCGGCGTCGGGCGGCCGACGCGATGGCGGTGGGCAAGGGATCGCCCTCCCCCAGCCGGTCGCGGATGGCGGACACGAGCACCATGTCGCCGAGCACCGCCACGCCGCTGAGCGCGACGAAGCCGACGCCGGCCGAGACGCTGAACGGCATGTCGCGGAGCCAGAGCGCCAGGACCCCGCCGATCGCCGCGAAGGGCACGCCGGTGAAGACGCGCAGGGCGTCGGACACGCGGCGGTAGCTCAGGTGCAGGAGCAAGAAGATCAGCCCGAGCGCGACCGGGATCACGATCATCAGGCGGCGCTGGGCGTCCTGCAGGTGCTCGAACTGCCCGCCGTAGCGGAGGTAGTAGCCGCCCGGCAGCTCCACCTCCCGCGCGATCGTCTCCTGCGCCTCGGCCACGAAGCTCCCGACGTCGCGCCCGCGCACGTTGGCCTCCACCACGACCCGCCGCTGGCCCCAGGTCCGCTGGATGGTCGAGGGGCCCTCCGCCACGTCGACGCGCGCGAGGCGCCGGAGCGGGACGCGGTCGCCGCCCGGCGCGGTGACGAGCAGGCGCCCGATCGCCTCCGGCGAGGCGCGGAAGGGCGCGTCGAGCCGGAGCGCGATCGGCACGCGGAGCTGCCCCTCCCGCGCGGCGCCCACCTCGTCGGGGCCGATGGCCCGGGCCATCGCGAGCACGTCGCGGGCGGGGATTCCGTGCCGCGCGATCGCCTCGCGGTCGACCTCGACCCGGACGAGGGGCTGGCCCGTCGTCTGCTCGGCGAGCACGTCCGCCGCGCCGTCGAGGCTCTGGAGCACCGCCTCGATCTCGGCGGCCTTGGCGCGGAGCACGTCGAAGTCGTCGCCGAAGATCATCACGCCCACGTCCGAGCGGATCCCGGCGTTCATCTCGTTGACCCGCATCTCGATCGGCTGGGTGAAGATCGCGCGCATCGCCGGCCAGTCGGAGAGCTCCTCGCTCATCTCGTCGACCAGCGCGTCCTGGGTCTCCGCGCGCACCCAGCGTTCCCGCGGGGTCAGGGTGACGAACACGTCGGACAGCTCGAGCCCCATCGGATCGGTCGCCACCTCGGCGCTGCCGGTGCGGGTCCAGACGTGCTCGATCTCGTCGGGGAAGCGCTCGAGGAGGAAGCGCTCGAGCCGGGTGCCGTAGCGCACCGACTCCTCGAGGGAGACGCCGGCGAGGCGGACGGTGTTGATCACGATCGAGCCCTCGCGCAGGCGCGGCACGAACTCCGAGCCGAGCTGGGTCGCGATCCCGATCGCGCCGAGGAGCGCGAGGGCCGCCGCCCCGAGCACGAGGGCCGGGCGCCGCAGCCCGGCGCGCACCACCCGCTCGTAGACGGCCGCGACCCGCTCGCCGAGGCGCGCGAGCGGCCCGGGCGTCCGGCGCCGAGGGGCGCGCAGGAAGAGGCTCGAGAGCACCGGGATCAGGGTCAGCGAGAGCAGCATCGAGCCGCCGAGCGCGAAGACGACCGTGAGCGCCATCGGCCGGAAGAGCTGCCCCTCGATCCCCTCGAGGGTGAGGATCGGCAGGTAGACGACCGCGATGATCAGCTCCCCGAAGAGCGTCGGCCCGCGCACCTCCTTCACCGCGTCGCGGATCACCGCGAGCCGCTCGCCCGGGCCGGCGCTCTCGAGGCGATGCACGACGTTCTCGACCTGGATGACCGCGCTGTCGACGAGCAGGCCGAAGTCGATGGCGCCCAGGCTCATGAGGCTGCCGGCGACGCCCGCCGCGAGCATCAGGTTGCTGGCGACCATCATCGACAGCGGGATCGTGGCCGCCACGATGAGCCCGGCGCGCACGTCGCGCAGGAACGCGAAGAGCACGAGGAGCACCAGCAGCGCGCCCTCGAGCAGGTTCGTGCGCACCGTCTCGAGCACCCGGTCGACCAGGGTCGTGCGGTCGTAGAGCGGTACCACCTCGACGCCCTCGGGGAGCGAGCGGGTCACCTCGGTCAGCCGGGCCGAGAGCGCGCCGGTGACCTCGTGAGGGTTCTCGCCGATCAGCATGAAGCCGAGGCCGAGCACCGCCTCGCCCCGCCCGTTCGCGGTGACCGCGCCGCGGCGGATCTGCCGGCCGACCTCCACGCGCGCGACGTCGCCGACCCGCACCGGCACCCCCTCGCGGGCCGTGACCACCATCGCCTCGACGTCCTCGAGGCTCTCGGCGAGCCCGACCCCGTGCACGAGCATCGACTCGCCGCCGGCGTCGACCGTGCCGCCGCCGACGTTCGCGCTGTTGGCCTCGATGGCGCGCGCGAGGTCACCGAGCGACAGCTCGTAGCGCTGCAGCGCGGCGGGATCCACGAGCACGTGGAACTGACGGACGTCGCCGCCCCAGGTGTTGATCTCCGCGACCCCGGGGACCGCCATCATCTGCGGCCGGACCACCCACTCGTGGATCGTCCGGAGCTCGCCGAGCGAGCGCTCGCCGGGGAGCAGGTAGTGGAAGACCTCGCCGAGCCCGGGCGCGCCCCGGCCGAGGGGGGGCCGGGCGACGCCGCGCGGGAGGCTCCCGCCCTGCCGCCGCTCCGCCCCCGACTGCCGGGCCCGGGAGACGTCGGTG
>JAYZQJ010000132.1:0-24653 GCA_036149055.1 Myxococcota bacterium
AAGCCCTTCGAGCTCGAGGAGCTCCACCTCGTCATCGAGCGCGTGCTCGGCACCTCGAGCCGCGAGGCCGAAGGAGAAGAAGAAGCCGAGGGCTGAGCTGAGCTTTGGGGGGGGGTGGGGGGGAGCCCGACCCCGGGGGGGGGGGGGGCGGGGGGGGCGCCCGGGCGCCGCCGCCCCCGCGGGGGGGGCGGGTCCCCCCCCCCCCCCCCAGCGAGAAGCAGCGGGAGGGGGCCCCATTGGCGCTTTGCCCAATGGGGGGAGGGTTTGCACCAAACCCTCCAATAAACTCAGAACCGTTTGCCCATCTTCAGCGCGCGGACGAGGTCGTTGGGGGACGAGGCGGCCGCGCGGGCGGTGTTCTCGTCGATCAGGCCGTCGCGCACCATCTGGATGAGCTGCTGGTCGAAGGTGTGGGTGCCGTACTCGCTGGTGCCGCTCTCGAGGGCCTGGGCGAGGCCGCGGAAACGGTTGGGGTCGCGGATGCAGTCCTGCACGGTGGGGGAGCGCATGAGCACCTCGGTCGCGAGGATGCGCTCCTTGGCGCCGCGGCGCTGCACGAGGCGCTGGCTGATCACCGAGGCGAGCGCGTCGGCGAGGCGCTGGCGCACCGTGTCGCGGTGACCCTCGGGGTAGAAGTGGATCATCCGGCTGATCGCGCGCGCCGAGTCCTGCGCGTGAAGGGTGGAGAGCACCACGTGGCCCGCCTCGGCGGCGCTGAGCGCGATGTCGAACTCCTCGGGGGTGCGGATCTCGCCGACGAAGATCCAGTCCGGGTCCTCGCGCAGCGCGCCCACCAGGCCCTCGCGGATGCCGTCGACGTCGCGGCCGACCTCGCGCTGCGAGAAGGTCGAGCGGTACTCCTCGAAGAGGTACTCGATCGGGTTCTCGATGGTGACGATGTGCTTGCTGCGCTCCTGGTTCACCAGCTCGAGGAGCGACGCGATGGTCGTGCTCTTGCCGTTGCCGGTCGCGCCGGTCACCAGCACGAGGCCGCGGTCGAGCGCGGTGAGGCGCTTCACCACCGGCGGGACGCGCAGGGTGGCGAAGTCGGGGATCGGCGAGGGGATGGTGCGCAGCACCAGGGCGGCGGTGTTGTTCTGCCGGTAGTAGTGCACGCGGAAGCGGCCGACGTCGGGCACCTCGCAGGCGAAGTCGCCCTGTCGCGCCTGCAGGCGCTCCTCCGGGATCTCCGCGTAGGCGGCGAGCGTGTCACGCACCAGCTCCACGAAGCGCGGCGGCAGCTCCGGGTGGTCGAGCGGGCGGAGCGCGCCCTCCATGCGCACGATGGGCGCGTGCTTGGCGCGGAGGTGCACGTCGGAGGCGCCCGCGGCGAGCGAGCCCTTCAGGATGCGGAGCAGGGCCTCGGTGACGCGCTGGATGCCGCCGCCGGACGCGCTCTCGCGGACCGTGGCCGCGACGCTCATCCCGCCGCCGCCTTCTTCGCCTCGCGGACCTTGCCGATCGGCGCGTCGACCCGCAGGCCCTTGCGCTCGAGCACCACCTGGCGACCGACGCGCGACTCGACGCCGACCACGAGCGGCGCCATCAGGTTCGCGGTCGGCTGGCTGCCGTCGCCGGGCACGTTGACCACCAGCGCGATCGCCTTGTCCTCGTCGAGGTCGAGCGCGGCCCGCGCGTCCTCCACCGGGTAGCCCGGCCACGCCTCCTCGGCGTCCACCACCAGGAGCTGCACCTCTGGGTCGCGGCAGCTCACCAGGCAGCGGATCGGGTTGCCCTCGTCCAGGTCGCAGAGCACGAAGCCGTCGTGCTCGGCGAGGCCGAAGAGCCCCTCCGGGAAGCGGATCTCGGCGCCGGCCGCGACCCCCTCCTCGACCGCCTTCGCCAGCGCGGCGCGGTTCTGCTCGCTCACCCGCTCGACGAGCTCGGCGCGGTGCACCGGCAGCTCGCGCGGCGCCCGGATGCCGAGCCGCACGCGGCCCCCCGAGACGCTCACGACGGTGACCTCGATGTCGGCGCCGATCGTGATCGTCTGCCCGACCCTTCGCGTCAATGTCAACATGGTCTTCCTAACCCATCTCCGCCAGCGACGGCGGCGGCATCCTTGCCGCGATGGCCAGGGCTTCCCGGAGGGCGCCCTCGGCCTTGACGAGATCCGTGAACGACTCGACCGGGTCGGCCTCGACCAGG
The DNA here is from genome assembly GCA_036149055.1 of Myxococcota bacterium. GTDB lineage: Bacteria > Myxococcota_A > Polyangia > Polyangiales > Sandaracinaceae > JAVJQK01. The sequence goes on from JAYZQJ010000132.1 coordinate 2,149, forward strand.
TCGGCGCGACGGCGGATCGCCTCGTCGCGCACCCGCTCGGCGGCGGCCGCCGCCTGCATGAGCGCCTGCTGCTGTCCCCCCGCGTTCGCCCGGCCGTTCGCGATCTGGTCGACGCTCGCCGAGAGGCCCCCGATGGAGGCGTGGATCGCGTCGCCGTCGTTGGCGCGCAGGGCCGCCTCGAGGTCGTCGAGGGCGGTGAAGGGGTTGGTCCCGCCCGAGGCGCCGAAGATGTCGGCCGCGCTGACCTGGGTCGCGAGGCGGAGGCCCGGGCCGACCTCGATCTCCTTGAGCTGCGTCTCGCCGAGGTAGGCGCCGGTCGCGTCGAAGGGCGCCCGGTCGACGCTGAGCCCGCTGAAGACGTACTCGCCCTCGATCTTGGTGTTGCCGAGGTTGAGCAGCTCGGCGCGCAGGGCCGCGATCTCGCTCGCCATCGCGCTCCGGTCGTTCGCCGAAACGTGGTCGTTGGCGCCCTGCACCGCGAGCTCGCGGGCCCGCGACATGATGTCGCCGACGTTGCCGAGCGTGTCGTCGACCGCCTGCAGCCGATCGACCGCCTCGTTGCTGATCTTCGCGACCGCGTCCGAGCGCCGCTCGCGGCTCTTGGTGCCCCGGGCGAGGCTCGCCGCCACCGGATCGTCGGACGGCTTCTCCACCCGCATGCCCGAGGAGGCGACGCGCTGCGCCTCGAAGAGCGACTCCCGGTTGTTCGCGACGCCGCGCGTCGCGAGCTCGTGCATCATCGAATCGGATACACGCATCGGCTACCTCCCCAGGTTCACGAGCTCTTGGAGCATCGCGTCCGCCGCCTGCACCACCCGAAGCGAAGCCTGGTAGCCGCGCTGGTAGCGGCTGAGCGCGATCATCTCCTCGTCGACCGAGACCCCGGAGACGGAGTCGCGCATCGACTGGATCTGGGCCGCGGCGTCGTCCGCGAAGTCGGCGTCGAGGTGCGCGCCCCGGATCGCCTGGCCGGCCTCGCTCACCAGCGCGCCGAGCGACTCCTGCGCGGTCATGCGACCTCCGCGCGCGATGTCGGCGTCGGCGAGGGCGGCGAGCGCGAGCGCGTTCCGGTTGTCGCCGGCCGCGAGCGCCGGGTCGCTGGCCGCCGCGAGGCGATCGGGCTCGCCGAGCACGTCGGTCGAGACCGAGAAGGCGGCCGCCGCGCCGTCCACCGCCGCGATCGGCGTGAACAGGTTGCGGCCGCTGACGCCGTCGGTGCCGTAGCCGGCCGCGTGCGCCGTGTTGTAGGCGGCGGCGAAGTCGAACGCGAGCTGGTCGAGCGCGGCCTCGGAGTCGGCGAGCGCGCCGTCCCGGGCGGCGACGAGGCCGCCGAGCGCGCCGCTGTCGGCGTACGCCGTCACGTCCTGGTCGACCCCGGAGGTCGTGCGGAACAGATGCATCGCCCCGGTCGTCGCGTCGGGCTGGGCCGAGAGCTGGGCCACCGAGCCGTCCGGGTTCACCAGCGACGGGCCGCCGCCGAGCAGCACCTGGATCGCGCCGCTGTCCTCGGCGATCACCTCCACCGGGAGCTTCTCGCCGAGCTCGCGCACGAGCTGGTCGCGCCGGTCGCGGAGATCGCTCGCCTCGCGGCCGCCGATCTCCGACTTCTGGATCTGCACGCCGAGCTCGCCGATCGAGCGCAGCGTCTCGTTGATGCCGTCGACCTCGCGCTCGATCTGGGTGTCGATGTCGGCGCGGGTCCGGTCGATCTCCTGCGCCGCCTGGTTGAAGGCGACCGCGAGCCGCTCGGCGGTGGCGAGCACCTGGCCGCGGGTCGCGGGATCCGCCGGCCGCCCGGTGAGCTCGCTGAGCGCCACCTCGAAGTCGTCGAGCGAGGCGCCGAGCCCACCCTCGACGTCGGCCAGCACCCGGTCGAGCACCGAGAGCGCCTCGCTGCGCGAGCTGGCCTCGGCCTTGGCCGCGGTCGCGCCGAGGAGCCGCCGCTCGAGGAACTGATCCATGACCCGGCGCGATCCACGCACCGCGACGCCGCCGCCGCCGTCGGGCGGGGGGCTGATCGGATCGAAGCGCACGTCGCGCCGGGTGTAGCCGACGGTGTTGGCGTTCTGCGCGTTCTGCGACGCGACGCCCATGCCGAAGCCCTGCGCGTGCAGGCCGGTCGCGCCGACGTTGAGGAGACCGAAGAGGCTGCTCACAGCACACCTCTCGTCAGCCGCGGGCCCTCGGGATCCTGCGCGCGTCCGTCGGCCCCGTAGCCGCCGCCCGCCTGGTCCACCCCGGCGAGCGCCCGGTGCACGAGCACGAGCTGACGCATCAGCCCGACGTTCGCGCGGGCCATCTCGGAGAGCCGCCGGAAGCGCGGCCCCTCGAGGCCGCCGGCGTCTCGCGCGCGATCGAAGAGCGCGCGCTTCTCCTCCTGCAGGGCTTCGAGCCGCTCCACGTCCGCGTCGATCGCCGCCTGGCGCTCGTGGGTGAGGAGGTCTTCGAGGTTCTGCAGGAGGTCGTCCATGTCTTCAGCGCTCTTCGTCGAGCATCGCCGAGGCGATGCGGTCGGGGTCGATCCGGAACTCGCCGTCGAGGATCGCCTGCTTCAGGCGGGCCACCTTCTCGGCGTCGGGACGCTCGGGCGCGCGGAGCTCCCGCGTGGCGCGGGCCGCGTCGCTCATCTCCACCTCGGCCGCCGGGCGACCGACCGCGCGCTCCGCCGGGGCGGACTCGCTGCTCGGGGCGCCCTTGCGCTCGCGGGTGGACTCGATCTTCGCGTAGGGGTTCTGGCCGGTGATCTTCATGGATGGGTCTCCGAACCCTCATTCGGACGGTCCGAGGCGGACCTTGAGGAAAAAGATCGATTTTCTTCCGATCCGCGCACCCGCTCCGCGTCATGCACGGAACCATTGGCGTTTTCGTGGATCGGACGCTCGGGACGCGCCCCATCTCGGGGACGTCGGAGGGCGATGATGTGGATGGAGTCGAAGCCGCCGCGCGCGTCCTCGCCGCCCGGGTTCCCGTAGCGGTTCCAGGTGCGCCGGGTGAGGTGCATGGCGCCGCGGGAGCGCCCCTCCCAGCCGTCGAACACCACCCGGGTGATGCGGCCCTGGTCGTCGTAGTCGACCTCGTGCACGCGCTCGACGATGCCCATGTGGCCGGAGCGGTCGCCGACGCTCGAGCCGGTGAGCAGGAAGGCGCGGTCGCCGCGCACCGCGGCGGAGTCGAGGCTCTCGGCGGTCTCGCCGGTCACGACCTCGCCCCAGTCGCCGCGCAGGCGCCCGGCGTCCGCGTCGGCGGTGACTCCGTCCGGGCCCATGTAGCCCCAGCCGCGGGTGCGACCGATGAGCGGGACCTCGAAGCCGGCCCGCCGCGCGAGCTCGAACGCGAAGAGGTTGCACTTGTAGGCGCCCTCGAAGCCGGCCGCGTCGCGCACGTTGAAGGTGGCGAGGCCGTCCGGGCCCTCGGTGGAGAAGTCGCTCGCGAGGTCCGCCTCGGTCAGCCGCCCCGCCCGGCCCCACTGCGAGGCCACGCCGTCGGCGCCCAGCATCTGCCGCGCCGCCGCCTGGAGCCGGCCGGTCATGCCGCCGAGCGCCGAGCCGGTGGGCGGCCGCGCCTCGAGGATCTCGCCGACGCTGCGCGGCGCGAAGGGGGTGAGCGGCCGGAGCGCGGTCCCGTTCTCCTGCTCGGCCATCCGCTGATCCATCATGGCCCGGTACGCGGCGGGCCCCATCATCGAGCGCTCGATCGTCTGGCGCATGCCCATGCCGCCGGCCGCGGTGAGCGAGTCGGCGAAGCTCTGGTCGAAGAGGTGCGAGTACATCTGCGAGCCGGCGCCGTTGCCGAACATGCCGCCCTCGCCGCCGACCGTGCTGCGCATCACCGACACGAGCTGCTGGATCAGCAGGCCCTCGAACTGCCCGGCCGCGTCCTGGATCCGCGCCTGCCTCCGCTCGGCCTCGGTGGCCGCGTCGGGCTGGGTCGGGATGCCGGGGACCCCGGCGCCGGGCAGGCCGATGGTCACTGGACCTCGATCTCCGCGTGCAGGGCGCCGGCGGTGCGCAGCGCCTGGAAGATGGCGATGAGATCGCGCGGCCGCGCGCCGAGCGCGTTGAGCGCGTTGACCACGTCCTGGAGGCTCGCGGCCGGCCCGATGCGGCGGAGCGCGCCGCCCTCGGCCTGCACCTGCACGTCGCTCTGGTCGACCACCGTCGTGTCGCCGTCGGCGAGCGCGTTGGGCTGCGACACCGCGGGCTGCTCGCGGATCTGCACGGTGAGCCCGCCCTGGGCCACCGCGACCTCGGTGATGGTCACGTTCGCGCCGACCACCACCGTGCCGGTGCGCTCGTCGATCACGATCCGGGCGCGCGTCTCCGGGGTCACCTCGAGCACCTGGAGCCGGGCGAGCAGCCCCACCCGATCCTCGTTGTCGGCCTCGGGCACGGTGATGCGCACGGTGCCGGAGTCGACCGCGCGGGCCGCGCCGTCGCCGAGCTCGCCGTTGATCGCCTCGGCCACCCGGCGGGCGGTGATGAAGCTCGGCGCGCGCAGCGTCAGCGTCAGCGGCCCCTCGGTCGACAGCCCGTTGCCGGGCACGCGCCGCTCGACGATCGCGCCCTCGGGCACGCGGCCGGCGGTGAGGTGGTTGCGGCTCACGCTGCTGCCCGTCGCCCCGCTCGCGCCGAAGCCGCCGAGCAGGATGGGCCCCTGAGCCACCGCGTAGACGTTCCGATCCGCGCCGTAGAGCGGGACCTGCAGCAGCGTGCCGCCGGCGAGGCTCCGCGCGTTGCCGAGCGAGCTGACCGTCACGTCGATGTGCGTGCCCGGGTTGGCCGACGGCGGGAGCGTCGCGGTCACCATCACCGCCGCCGCGTTGCGCGTCTGGATCATGCGCGGATCGATGGTGGCGCCCAGCCGGCGCAGCATCGCGGCGGTCGACTGCAGGGTGAAGCGCGCCTGGCCGGTGTCGCCGGTGTTGTTGAGGCCGACGACGAGCCCGTAGCCGACGAGCTGGTTGTCGCGCACGCCGTCGACCTCGCAGAGCTCGAGGATCCGGGCGGCGTGGGCTCGCTCGGGGGCGAGCAGCGCGAGGAGGAGGGCGGCGATGGGGAGGAGGCGTCGCATCGTCTTCATCACATCGGGTTGACGTGACCGAGGAGCTGCTGCAGCCAGCCGGGGCGCTGGTTCTGCGTGAGATCGCCGCGGCCGGAGAACTCGATCTCGGCGTCGGCGATCCGGCTCGAGGGCACGGAGTTGTCTTCCTGGATGTCCTGCGGGCGGATGACGCCCGAGACGTAGATGTGGAGCTCCTCCGCGTTGACGAGCAGCACCTTGGTGCCCTCGATGAAGAGGTCGCCGTTGGGCAGCACGCGCCGGACGCGGACCGCGATGTCCGCCTCGATGTTGCTCGAGCGTCGGGTGTTGCCGGCGCCATCGAACTGGGTCGTGCTCATCAGGTTGAGGAGCTGCGACGGGTCGAGCTCGGGGTAGGCGCCCTGGAGCGCGGCCATCAGCCCGAAGAGCCCGCCGACCCCGAAGTTGAAGTTGCTCTCGCGGTCCATCGAGGTGGCCGCGTCGCCGATCGCGCGCGGGTTCTCGTCGACCCGGATGGTCACCAGGTCGCCCACCATGCTGGCGCGGAAGTCCGCGAACAGGCCGCGGCTGCGGTCCTGCCAGAGGCTGCCGCCGGAGACCGGCGTGCTCTCCTCCTCGTAGGGCCCGGGCTCGTAGTCCCGGTGGCGCGGCGTGTACTCGCGGATGTGCGACTGCGGGTAGCAGCCCATGAGCAGCGCGAGCGAGAGGAGCGGGGCGAAGCGCTTCACGGGACCACCTCCACGGTGTCGGCGTCGATGACGCGGGCGCGGAGGCCGCCGCGCGTCTGCAGGTTCTGGACACGGATCACGTCGCCGACCCGCCCAGGCTGGCGGGCCACCCCGGGCGCGCTCGCCTCGACCGCGCCGAAGCGCGCGACCACCCGGACCCGTCGGCCGGGCGCGACGATCGGCGCCGGGCACGACACCCGGGCCTGGGCCGGCACCCGGACCTCGCGGCCCCCGGCGCGGAGCACCACCACCACCGCCGCCGCGCCCGAGCTGCGCGGGGCGGCGCCCTCGGCCTCCACCTCGAGCGGCCCCTGGGCCACCGTCGCGTCCCCGCGGACCGTCAGATCGTCGACGGTGCAGGGCGCGAGCGTCTGCCGCACCGCGGCCCGCGACAGCTCCGCGAGCGCCTCGGCGTCGAGCGCCCGGGCCTCGCGCCGGATCCGGGTGGAGCGCGGGATGGCGAGCCCGCGCGGATCTCTGCCGGCCCGCCGGAGCGCGGCCAGCACCTCGCTCCGGCGCACCGTGCGGGAGGCCCCCGGCGGCGGCGCGGCCCCGATCGGGAGCTGCCCGAGCTCGGTCCCGGCGAGCGCGGGGATCACCTCCCCGAGCTGGATCTGCTCCTGCGCGAGCGCGACGCCCGGGAGGGCGAGGAGCGTCAGCAGGACGACGAAGAAACGCATGCCCCGACCCACAGCACCGCCCGTGCCACCGCCCGCCCCTCCCGAAAACCGGGCCGTTTCGCCCCCGATCCCCCCGCCCGTCAGTCATCCCCCTGGCGATCCGCCGGAGCGTTGACGCCCCCCTCCCCGGTCGCGGCGTGGCTCCGGCGGGCCGAGCCCAACCGCGTTCTCGCCAACTCGAATCGGCAGAGCTGACACGCGAGGGTGCGAGCGGCGCGATCCGAGCGGCGCGACGGCGGCACCGATCTCTGCCGATTCGAGTCGCGGCGCCCTTCGTGGCGTCGACTCGCGCCGTGGTGACGCCTGCTCGATCGGGCGGCCGGCGATCTCTGCCGATTCGAGTCGCGCCCCGCCCGCGCTGGCTCCGGCGGACCGAGGCTGCCGTGGGTTGACGCCCGGCCACGCTCGACCCTTGACGCGTTCGGCTGCGGCCCGAAGGTGCGCCGCATGTCGCAGCGGAACGAGAAGCCGGGTCCGAGCAACGCAACCCTCGTGGCTGGCGCCGGGCTGCTCACGATGCTGGCGGTCCTCCTCGCCAGCTGCGGCGGCGCTCGGGAGCCGTCGCCACCGACTCCGGGCGGCGATCGACTGACTCGGAGGCTCGACCGCGTGCTCGAGGCCGCGGTGGAAGAGTGTCGCGTCGTCGGCGCGGTGCTCCTCGTGTCTCGAGACGGTGAGCTCGTCTATCGCCGCGCCGTCGGCTGGGCCGACCGGGAGCGACGGCTCCCGCTGCGTGAGGACGCGCTGTTCAGGTACGCGTCGGTGACCAAACCATTCGTGGCGACCGCGGCGCTCGTCCTCGTTCGACGGGGCGCCCTGTCGCTCGAGGATCCGGTGGATCGATACCTGCCCGACTTCCGTCCGCGGCTCCCGGACGGCAGCACGCCTCCCATCTCGATCCGACACCTCCTCACGCACACCAGCGGGCTCGGGTACTCCTTCTCGGAGCCCGACGGCGGGCCCTACCACGAGGCGGGAGTGTCGGATGGTCTGGACGCCCCCGGGCTCGCCTTCGAGGAGAACGCGCGGCGACTGGCGACGGTGCCTCTGCTCGCGCGACCCGGCACCGCGTTCAACTACTCCCTCTCGACCGACGTCCTGGGAGAGGTGGTGGCGCGCGCCCACGGCACTTCACTGCCCGAGGCGGTGACCGAGCTGGTCCTTCGTCCGCTCGGCCTGGCGGCGGCACGTTTCCACGCCCATGGCGCGGCCGACTTGGTGGTGCCTTACGCCGACGGCGACGACTGCCCCGTGCGAATGGAAGAGGGACACCGGGTGCCCTTCGGCGCGTCGGCGCTGGTGTTCTCGCCGCGACGCGCGCTCGACCCGCGGTCGTATCCCTCGGGAGGCGCCGGAATGCTCGGCACCCCAGGAGAGCTCATGACGCTGCTCGAGGCGCTCCGCGTCGGCGACGAGCGGCTGCTCCCCCGCGACACCGCTCTCGGCGCTCTTCGAGACCAGCTCTCGGACAGCGACACCTCCTGGCTCGGCGAAGGGATGGGGTTCGGGTACGTGGGCTCGGTCGTAACCGACCCGCGCGCGGCGGGCCGCGACGTCAACGCCGGCACCGTGCAGTGGGGCGGGGTCTACGGCCACTCCTGGTGGATCGACCCCGTGTCCCGGCGCACGGTGGTCCTCATGACGAACACCACGCTGGAAGGAATGTCGGGGCAGCTCGCCAGCGACGTGGAGGCCGCAGCGCTGTCCCGCGACTGAGAGACCCGGGGAGGCACTTGCCCTCGCCCCAAGACGGACGCAGAACCGCCGCCGTCGACGCGGGGGTCGACGGCGGCGGTGTGGGCGCGCGGGCCGCTCAGGCCTCGATGGGCTCGGGGCCCACCGGCTCCGGCTCGACCGGCTCCGGCTCGACCGGGTCGACGTCGGTGACCACGTCGTCGTCGACGAGGATCTCGACCTCGGTGCCGTCGGAGCGGCGCGCGCGGCGGAGGAAGCCGAGGGAGCGGAGGACGCGGCGGTCGCGGATGACGACGCGCGCGATTCCGCTCCACTCGAGGTACCAGTTCCAGGCGCGGTCCTCCGCCTCCTGCACCGCTTCCGGCGTCTTGCGCGCCAGCGGATCACGCGTCGCCGGCACGGTGCCGACCCGGGCGACGAGGGCCCGCGCCGCGGAGACCACGTCCTCGGTGAGCCCCCGCGCGGTCAGCCGGGCCCGCGCCTCCTGCCCGCGCTCCAGCCCGCCCTCGTCGACCGGCTTCGCGACGGCCTCGAGGCGGTCGAGCAGGGTCATCACCGAGATGACGACGTCGGGCCCGGACGACTGGCTGAGGTTGCGGAACACGACCGCGTGCACCTCGGGGAAGTTGGTGCGGAGCACGACCTCCGCGATGGGATACCAGCGGTTCTCCCAGGCATCGATCTCGCCCAGCAGGGTGGGATCGACGCCCGGGGTGATGCCGAGGCGGCGGCCCGTCAGCTCGTGCAGGAGCCGCATGCCCTCCTGGCGGTCCGCCTCGGTGAAGCCGTGCGGAGCGAGCGCTCCCTGCACGTGCTCGTTCCCGAGGCCGATGATGAAGCCGACGATCCGGCGCGCCTTCTCTCCGATGGAAAGGTTGCTCATGGGCACCCCCCTCTCTCTGTTCGATGGGTCGAGTGGCGACCGAGGCCCCTCCTCCGCCGCCGTCACGCCCACCCTCATCGGAGCGCCGCGCCACCGGTTGCGTGGAGATCTCGCGGACTGACGCGCCCCCTCATTCCGGAGACGCGCCCCCTCATTCCAGAGACGCGCCCCCTCATTCCAGAGACGCGCCCCCTCATTCCGGAGACGCGCCCCCTCATTCCGGAGACGCGCCCCCTCATTCCGGAGATGCGGCCCCTCATTCCCGAGACGCGCCCCCTCGAGGGGCGCACCGAGCGATCGAGGGGGCGCTCGTCTCGAATCGGGGGGCGGGCGTCTCGCGATCGGGGGGCGCATCCGCGGAATCGGGGGGCGCACCGCTCGACCACGCAACCAGGCCGGCGGGGTGGCGATGGGGGGTCGATGGCGAAGCTCCGAGTCCCCCAGAAAGCGCAGCGCGTGCTCGAGCTCCTGATCGGGCTCGGCCACCCGCAGGTCCGCGACGCGCTCGCCCGCCACGGCTTCACCGAGGCCGACCTCGACGACGGGTGGGCCCGCCTGCGGGCCCTCTCGAGCGTCACCAACCTGCTCGCGCCCGAGCTACCGAGCGCGCAGCTGGTGGCGGACCTCGACGGGTGGGAGAACCGGTGGTTCCCGATCGTCGAGGTCGTCCTGCGCACCCATCACCCCCGCGCGCGGGAGCTCGTCTTCCACAACCTCCGCCAGACCGAGGGCTCCGAGGTCGTCGTCTCCGTGGCCATCCTGCTCGATCGCATCGACGCGCTCCCCCGCCCGCCGGCCGAGGGTGGGCTGGGCGAAGAGGGCCGTCGCGCCCGCGAGCTGCTGCGCACCCGCGGCCTCACCGAGGAGATCACCGGGAGCGCCCGCGCGCTGCTCGCCCGCGTCGGCGCGCCCCCGCCCACCGGCGACCGCGCCCGCGCCTCACGCGAAGCCCGCGCCGCCGCCGAGCAGCACCTCTGGAGCTGGTACCTCGAGTGGAGCGCGATCGCGCGCGCCGCGATCCAGGACCGCCGCCTCCTCGCCTCGCTGGGCTTCCGGCGGCGAGGCAAGCCAGCCCGCGGCGACGCGACGTAGCTCGGCGCGCGATCCGGGGCTTCCGGAGGCGGCGAGTCGCAGCCCTACCCGGCGCTCTTCGGCCCCAGGTCGTGCGCGACCGCGCAGCACCGACTCGAATTGGCGGAGATTCACGCCCCGGCGATGTCAGCTCGACTGAGGGGCTACCGTTCGCTGCGCTCCGGACGGATCCGTGTGGCGGCTCCGGTCAGCCCTCCTGGAAGCCCACCGCGGCCCGCTCGAGGAGGCCCACGCGTCCCTGCAACTCGATTGGGCAGAGCTCGGTGACCAGGTGCGCATCGACGACTTCAGCTCGAGTGGGCGATCACCGATCTCTGCCGATCCATGTCGCGCAGCGTCCTCGACCATCGGCGGTGGCGCCCGTGGCCGAGCCCGCGGGCAGAGGCACGGCGGCCGTCACTCCCCCGATTCGCGCGCACCGACGCGTACTCGACCCGTCTCGACTCGGCAGTGATCCCGGGCCGCGCTCGGTCCGGCAGAGATCCCCGCGGTCCCGCCGGGGCAGCTGGCGCCGGGCAGATCTCGCCGCGCTCCGCGGCCCCCCGCTGAACAGATCAGGCGGCCTTCTTGGCGGGGGGACCCGGGCGTCGGGCCGGGTCGAGGCGGCCGCCCGCGCGCCGCCAGCCGACCGACAGGAGCCAGGTCTCGGGAGGCTCGGCCGGAGAGTCGCGCGACGGGAGCATCGAGAGCGTGGTGTGCACCGCGACATTCCACCCGGTGAAGAAGATGCCGCTGCTGAGCGGGTCGGCCCACCGCGGATCGTCGGGGGCGACGCCGTGACGCCGGGCGTTGCCCAGCACATAGGCGATCGCGTTGCGCACCGCGCGAGGGCTGCGCAGCGCGCGGCTGTGGTAGCGGTCGGCGAAGACCGCGCCCTTGCGACGCATCACGCGGTTCACCATGCGCGCGATCCGCACGCAGAGGCCCTGCATGCCCCGGGCGAGCATCTCCGCGTCGTCCGCCTCGACGAGCATGTGGATGTGATCGCGCTGAAAGGAGAAGTGCACGATGCGCACGCCGCCCCGCGCGTTCGCCTTGCGAATGATCTCCCAGAGCCGGGTGGCGAGGCGGCGCCCGCGCAGGCTCCAGATCTCGCGCTTCACCTTCAGGGTGACCAGCACCGGGTGCCGGGCCGCGAAACGCTCACGCGTCTCGTGCGGGACGCCCGCCTTCTCGCCCTTGGGCTTGCGCCCCGCCCCGGGCCGCGCGCCGCCGTGGGAGACGTACACGAAGCTGACCTGCTTCTGCTTTCGCCGTCGCATGCCCGCACGGACGCGCGGCCGGATGCCCGACTGACGCCATTCACAAGAAAAGATGCACGCCACTTCGTTTTCCCGGAGAGCTCTGCCGATTCGAGTCTCGGGGGTCGAGGATCTCTGCCGAATCGACTTGCCGTCGGGCGCTCGATTCGGCCGGCGACGAGCTCGGGCGTGGCGCACGTGACCCCGGCGGAGCTGACTCGAATCGGCAGAGATTCAGCCGAGGGCGACCTCTGCTCGACGGCGCGCGAGCAAGGTGCCCGTGATCTCTGGCGTCTCGATTCGGCAGAGATGTCCCGACGGCATCCTCTCCTCATCGGGGAGCCGAGCGGCGAGTCAGAGCTCTGCCGATTCGAGTCGCCCGGCGCGCCAGGTCGACTGCCGAGCTCCGGCGCGTGGGCAGGTGCCCGTCATCTCTGAGGAGGTCTCGATTCGGCAGAGATCCCCCGACGGCCCCTCTCTCACCGAGGAGGCGAGCGGCGGTACGGATCTCTGCCGATTCGAGTTGCCCGGCGCGGCGGACCGATTTGCGGGCGCAGACCGGCGGGTGTTCTCGGCCAACTCGAAACGGCAGAGCTCAGGCATGGCGCGTCGCGCCGAGTCGCCGGAGGAGCGGCGCGCCGAGGCCACGCCGGCGGTCCTCCCCGCGCGGAGGTCGGGCGCCCGTCATCTCGGCCAACTCGAATCGGCGGAGAATCACGCTTCGGCTCGGCGTGGCGGGCGCGAGCGATCTCTGCCGATTCGAGTCGCGTGGCGTTCGGGTCCCATCCACAGGGCGGCTCCAGCGGCCGCCTGTGCGCGGAGCCACGGTGTCCAGCTCGCGAAGCAGAGACTCGCCCGAGGGCGTCTCTGCTCGAGCGAACGGGGGGCGCGCGCCTTGGCCACCGATCTTTGCCGATTCGAGTCCGCCGCGCGTGGCGGTCGGCTCTACGATGCCCGGGTGCATCGAACGCTCTACGGGCGACTCGATTCGGCAGAGATGCACGCCTCGGCGACGTCCGCTCGGCCGGAGGGCCTACTGCGCCCTACGATGAGGCGGTCTGGCCGGGTCGCCGAGGCGGCTCCAGGGCGGTCGAGCCTGCCGGAGGGACGAGCGGCCCGCTCGAAGAGTCCTCAGGATCTTTGCGACTCGAATGGGCAGAGATCTCGCGAGTCGTCCGAGACGAGGACCATCGTCCGCGCACGGAGGTGCGGAGCGACGAGATCAGCCCGATAAGCGCGAGCGGCGGCCACCGTTCTCTGCCGATTCGAGTCGCGCGGCGCTCCGGCTCGGCCGATGCGCGGGCGCGACTCGACGAGCCCATGCGGGACGTCTCGATTCGGCAGAGTTCCCGGGCCGGCGACCACGCGCGAGCTCGGGGCTCGATTCGGCAGAGATGCCCACGGTCCGCCGCGGGGCCGAGCTCCGCCGGTTCGTGCGAGATGAATCGGCAGAGATGCCCCCCGGGCTCAGGACTGCAGCTCGTCGAGGGCGCGGTACATGGCCTGGCGGTAGGGGCTGGCGGGGGCGCCGTAGGAGAGCTCGTCGAGTTGCTTGGCGAAGCGCTCGCGGATCGGGGTCCGCTTCTTGGGCGCCTCCGCTACCGCGGCTTCGACGAGGGCGAGGATGGCCCGGTAGGTGTCCTCGGGGTCCCAGGGGCTCCCGGTGACGTACTGGACCGCAGCCGCGTACATCTGGTTGCGGAGCCGGGTCGGGACCTCGTGGGCGGCGAGCAGGCGCTGGAGCGCGTCGGGGTGGAGGGGCTGGAGCAGGCGCGCGGCCGCCTTCGGGTCGCCGGCCTCGAGGGCGGCCTCGAAGGTGGGCCCCGGCGGCTTCGGAGAGGCCGCCGGCTTCTTCGGAGTAGGCGACGCCACGCCGAGGGCCTCGAGGCGCTTCTTCTGCTCGTAGCCCTCAGGCATCTTCTCGAGGTAGCGGACGGCTTCCTCCCGGCGGCCGGCGGCCAGGTAGGCGTCGGCGATCCGCAGCTGGTGGCGCTGGCGGTCTCGCTCGTCCGCCGGCGGGAGGTTGTCGGCCATGACGTCGGGCCGGCCGGCGCGCTCGGCGAGGCCGAAGCGGGCGAGGCGGGCGCCGGGCTCGGAGCCAGCGTCGAGCCAGTGATCCAGAAGCCTGGCGGCCACCGCGGGGTCGTCGGTGAGCTCGCCGAGGCGGCGGGCCACGCCGGGCAGCACGCGGATCCAGCCGGCGCGGAGCACGGTCGCCAGCCGCGCGTGCCAGGCCTCGACCTCGCTCGCGTCCGGGCGGGCCGCGACCGTCAGATCGAAGAGCGCGTCCACGGTCTTGGCGATGGCGACGCCGAAGCCGCGCACCAGGTCTCCGTCGGCCCGGAAGGAGGGCTCGCGGAAGACGCCGGCGATCCGCTCGATGGAGAGCACGGCGCCGCGTCCCGCCCGGGCCGGGTCGGCCGACGCGTGCAGCTCGTGCAGCGCCCGGCCGGCGAGCTCGACGACCCGGTCCGCCATCCAGAGGGGCGCCTGGCCGGGCGGCAAGCAGGCCGCGAAGCGGAAGCCTTCGTCGTCTGGCGTCATGACCGCGTCGGCCAGCGCGTCGATCACCGCGGCGTCGATCGCGATCGCGCGGCGAGGGCTCCGGTTGGCGAAGACCACCGTGGCGATGAGCCAACGCCGACGGCTCTCCGCTTCGTCTCCGGCCTCGTCGAGGTACGCGCGCGCTGCCTCGGACACCCGAGCCGGGTCGAGGGCGTTCAGCGCCTCCAGGGCCTCCTCGAACGCGTCGATGTGGTGGGGCTCCTTCAGCACGAAGCCGCCGCCGAATTCGTGGAGCACGCGGAGGATCTCGATGAGGTCGCGGGTCACGGTGCGAGCCTACGTCGGCGCGGGAGGCGCCTCCCCTCGGATCGATCATGCTTGGATGCATGGACGAGCGACGCGCGCACTGGGAGAAGGTCTACGAGGAGAAGGCGCCGGACTCGGTGAGCTGGTTCCAAGAACGGCCTGCGTCGAGCTTGGCGCTGATCGAGCGCGCGGGGGGCCGGCGCGTGATCGACGTGGGCGGCGGCGCGTCGACGCTGGTCGATCACCTGATCGCCGATCACGAGGTGACGGTGCTCGACATCAGCGAGGCGGCGCTGGAGCGCGCCCGGGCGCGGCTGGGAGATCGCGCCTCCGAGGTGCGCTGGGTCCGGGCCGACGCGACCGACCCGCCGCTCGAGGGGCCCTTCGACGTGTGGCACGACCGGGCGGTGTTCCACTTCCTGACCGTCCCCGCGGACCGCGCGCGCTACCGGGAGGCGCTGCATCGGCTGCTCGCGCCCGAGGGCGAGGCGGTCGTGGCGACGTTCGCGCTCGATGGGCCCGAGCGATGCAGCGGGCTGCCGGTCCAGCGCTGGAGCGCGGAGGGGCTCGCGGCGGAGCTGGGGCTCGTCTCGGTCGAGACGCTCGAGGAGGCGCACGAGACGCCGGCCGGCAAGACGCAGCGCTTCGTGTTCTGCCGGATGCGGCGCGGGTGAGGTAGAGTCCGCGCATGGCAGGTGACCAGACCGTCGAGCTCGACGCCGTGTACCTCCCCGTGAAGGCGGCGGAGGACGTGGAGGACGCTCTCGAAGGCTACGTGCGCGTGACCGGCAAGGCCGCGGCGGGGCAGTCCGGGCCGCTGGTGCGCGGCGAGGGCTTCGAGGTGGACTGCGCCGAGCTCGAGACGTGGCCCGACGACGTGCTCGGGGAGGTCGTGACGGTCCGCGGCCGGCTCACCAAGGACGGCGATCAGCTGAAGCTGGAGCGCCCCCTCTACGAAGTCGACGAGTAGGCGCCTCAGGCGACGAAGAGCTCCGGCTCGCGGTAGGCGGCGAAGGTCTGCAGCAGGTCGGCGTCCTCGGCGTCGAGGCGGGCGAAGGCGAGGCCGAGGCCGGGGCGGCCGGTGGACGCAGCGCGGGCCCAGCGCACGGTGGCGCGGGTCATCAGCTCGACGCCGCCCGGGAGGCAGAGCCGCACCTCGACGTGCGCGCCGAGCGGGAGCTCGCGGTAGGTGGCGGCGAAGACGCCGTCGACCCGGCCGTCGAGATCCACGACCACGTTCGAGTCGCTGTACGGCGCGAGCGCGACCTCGAGGAACGCCTCCGGCGCCGGCACCCGGACCGGCTCGATCTCCGGCACCCGCAGCCCGAGCGGGCGCGCGTCGATCACGGTCGCGTCGTGGTCCTCGAGGAGCACGTTCCACGAGCCGGCGGCGGGAGGGGTCAGGATGCTGAGGGGGCTGAGCTGCGTCATGGGACGGCCGCATCTCAAGCTGCGTGCCAGCGCGCCGCGCGGGGGATGCGAGCGCACGGAGGGCGGTGACGCGTAACGCCGAGCGTAACGATGGACGTCCGCGGTTACGGGCGGGCGTGACACCGTCTCGATCGCCGAGCGCGTGCGATTTCGCAAAGGCTGCGTGTCCGCCGACGCTGGAACGCCGCGTGTCGCTCATGGCACGCCCCGTGGAATCGAGGGTGGCGTGGTCCTGCCCCCGAAACCCGCGCCCGACACGCGGCCGGAGTCGCCGAAGGCGCTCGGCACCTCCCCGCGGGAGACCCAGCCGCGCGGCGCCGGTCCGGTGCTGCTGGATCCGGGGGTGATGCTCTGCGGGCGCTACGAGATCGAGAAGGTGCTCGGGATCGGGGGCCACGGGGTGGTGTACGCGGCCCGCGACAAGCGCGCGCGGGAGGACGTGGCGGTGAAGCTGCTGTCGCATCCGTCGGGGCGCATCCCGGCCGCGATCTCGCGGCTGCGCCTGGAGCGGGAGGCGGAGATCCTCGAGAAGATCGCGCACCCCAACGTGGTGCGGGTGCACGAGATCGGCTGGCTCGACGAGGACCGCCCGTTCCTGGTCATGGAGCGGCTGCACGGCCGGACCGTGCACGACGAGCTGGTCGCGCGCGGGGTGATGGATCCGCCGGAGGCGTTCTCGATCGTGCGGCCGGTGATGGACGCGCTCTCGCTCGCCCACGCGTTCGGCATCGTGCACCGCGATCTCAAGCCGGCGAACCTCTTCCTCGCCGACGACGGCCGCGCGAAGCTGCTCGACTTCGGGGTCAGCGCGGTGGACCGGCGCGACGACCGCCTCACTCACCCGGGCGACGTGCTCGGGACCCCCGCCTACCTCGCGCCCGAGCAGCTGACGCCGCACGTCGGCATCGACGCCCGGACCGACGTCTACGGCATGGGGGTGACGCTCTACGAGATGCTCACCGGCCGCCTGCCCTTCGAGGAGGTCGCGGCCCTGCTCTTCGAGTCGATCCTGTTCGACCCGCCGGTCCCGGCGAGCGTCTATCGCCCGGGGCTCGGCGCCGACATCGACGCGATGCTCACCCGGGCCCTCGCCAAGTCCCCGGAGCGGCGCTTCGGATCGATGGCGGAGTTCGCCGAGGCGATCGAGGCGGCCGCCTTCCCGGATCCGATCCCGGTCCCGGTCTCGGACATCCGCGCGCTCAAGCGCACCCCGCCGACCCCGCGACGGGTCGGCGGTCCCTCGTCCGCGTGAGCTCGGGGTTCACCCGAAGAAGGTGCAGCAGCCCGTGAGGCAGAAGTGGCCCTCGGGGCACGGCTCGGTCCCGGGCACGCCGCAGGCCTGACGGCCGTCGTCGCAGAGCGGCGGGGGCGGCGCGCCGCCGTCGGGCACCGGGCCTCCGTCGGGCAGGGTCGTGCCCCCGTCCGGCGGCGGCGTCGGGAAGCACTCCGGCGGCAGCTCGGTGCGGCCGAGGCAGAGCTCGCACTCCTCGCAGGTGTTCAGGCAGTTGGCGACCGGCGTGCACGGGTGGCAGCGCGCGTCGTCCTCGACGCCGTCGAGGGTGCAGGTCGGCTCGCCGGTCTCGTCCACGCTGCCGATGAAGACCCAGCGGTCGGTGCCCGCCGGGAGGTTGCAGCAGCCGAAGCAGTCGCAGCCGTTCGGGACGAGCGGGCGGCAGATCTCCGCGCACTCCGGCGCCTGCTCGGCCGGGCAGTTGGCGGAGGGCGGCGGCGGGTCGCGGAACATGCACTCGGGGTCGGGCTCGAGCGGGTCACAGCGGTGATCCCAGCTGCATTGGTCGTTGCCGGAGCCCTGGTCCTGGTCGAAGTAGCAGTCGAGCCGGCAGGGCGCCGAGTCGCCCCCGGGGATGTCCAGGAAGAAGCCGGCCTCGTTGTTGTCGCAGGGGCCGAGGCAGTCCGGATCCTCGTCGTCCGCGAGGCCGTCGCCGTCGTTGTCCAGCGTGTCGCCGCACTGGTAGAGGTGGCCCTGGCAGGTGATGGGGCCGCCCCCGACCACCCGGCCGTCCGGGAGGGTCACCGCGCCGTCGCCGGGCGTGACCCCGCCGCCGTCGGCGTCCACCGCGCCGTCCATGCCGCCGCCCCCGCCCGCGTCCATCCCGCCGACGTCTCCGTCCGGGCCGGGGCCGGTGCCGGCGTCTCCGTCGCCTCCGTCTCCGTCGCCGCAGCCGACGAGGAGCAGACCCACGAGCAGCACGCGAGACACGTTCTGGGCTGTCATCCGATGAAACCTCCGCCCCGTCCTACGAGCCAGGCCCGGCGCCGGAGACACCCTCCGCCTCGAAGACCGCGTTCTCGCCGCCGAAGTCGTCGCGCACGTAGCGGGCCGATCCGGGCGGGCGGCGCGGCTCCCCGTCGACCAGGAGGTGGTAGCGGTGCGCCCCCGGCGAGACGGGGAAGGTGCCCTCGAAGACGCCGGGCGAGACCTCTCGCAGCCGGCCCCGCGCGGGATCCCAGCCGTTGAAGTCGCCGATCACGCTCACCTCCTCGGCGTCGAGCGCGAAGCGGAAGCGCGCCCGCCCGCCGGAGACGGTCACCGGCCCGGGCGGCGGCGGGGGCGGCGGCGGCTCGACCTCGAGCTCCACCCGGAAGCCTCCCGTGATCGCGAAGCGGTCGTAGGCGAGGGCGCGCGGCTGCCCGGAGGCGTGCCCGAGCTCCAGCGACACCCAGGGCCCGAGCCACGGGAGGGGGCGGGCCCAGACCGAGAGGCGGGCCACGTGCTCGTCCCCGGTGCGCGAGCCCACCTCGAACTCGCGCCGGACGAAGCGGTAGGACAGCGCCGCCCCCACCCACTCGGTCCGCGCCGCCGCCGCCGCCCAGGGCACCAGCTCGGTCCGGCGCGCCTGCGGGTCGTCGCTCTCCCGGCGCCACACCTCGAGGCCCGCCCCGAGCTCGAGCCAGTCGAGGCGCGCGTCGAAGGTGAGCGCGGCGCCGCCGAGGACGTCGGTCTGCCCGAGGTCGAACGCGCGCGCGCCGGCCAGCCCGTCGAGCTGGACGCCGAGCCCGTCGAGCAGGGCGAGCCGCGCGCCGCACCGGCCGACGACCGCCGAGGCGTCGTCGCCGCCGAAGCCGGTGTCGAGGCGCTCCCCGGCGACGGCGCAGCGGGGCGTCACCGGGGGGAGATCGAAGGCGACCTCGAGCTCCAGGCGCTCGTAGAAGAGGGCGTCGCCGCGCTCGTACACGCCGCCGCTCACGTCGAGCTGCGCCGCGAGCCGCCAGGGGCCGTCCGCGTGAGCGCCGCGGGCGAGGCCGGAGACGGCGAAGAGCCCCTGGCCGCCGGCCGCGGGGGCGCGATCGGGGAGCCGCCGGTTGTCGCTCGGGGCCGCGAGCTGGGGGTTGTCGTCCCAGCCGCCGCCCACCCGCAGCTCGGCCTCGAGCCGCTGCGCCCCGGCCGGGAGCGCGACCGCCAGCACCGCGAGCGTCGTGAGCAGCGCCGCGCCGCTCACGGCGCCGGAGCCTCGGCCTCTCGACATCCAGCGTCAGTCCACGCGGACGATCGCGTTCCGGTGACCGAAGCCGTCGTCGCGGAAGTTGGTCGCGTAGGGGTCGCTCACCCAGCGCTCGCCGTCCACCACGAACATGTAGGCGTGCGATCCGGGGGGCAGCTCGGCCGCGCCCACGAACACCCCGTCGCCGTCGTCGTCCCGCAGGACGGTCGCGTCCGTGCGCCACTCGTTGAAGTCGCCGGCCACCGCCACCGTGCGCGCCCCCTCGGCCGGGAGCGCGAACTCGACCCGGCGCGGCGCGGGGGCCGCCTCCTCGGGCGGCGGCGCCGAGGGGCGGCGGGCCCAGAGCGCCAGGGCGAGCGCGACCGCCGCGCCGAGGCCCACCCACGCGGCCGGATGGAGGTGGAGGCGGGGAAGCGCGCGGCGGCGCGGCGGCGCGGCGTGCGCGCGCTGAACGGCCCGGAGCACCGCGCCGTCCACGAGATCGTCCGGCACCGGCGGCGCCGGCGCCGCGCGGAGCGCGTCGACCACGTCCAGCGCCGCCTCGAGCTCCGCGGCCAGCGCCGGGTCGCGCGCCGCCTCCGCCCGCAGCGCCGCGGCCTCGACCGCGTCCAGCTCGCCGTCGACGAGCCTGCGCACCCGCTCCGACCGGGTCACGCCCCCGCCTCCAGGGCCCGCTTCATCCGCTTGCGCGCGCGCACCACGCGGATCTTCAGCGCCGTGATCGGGGTGCCGGTGATGGCGCGGATCTCTTTATAGGACAGCTCCTGCATGTCCTTCAGCACGAGGGCCTCCCGGTAGGAGGGCTTCAGCGAGTCGAGCGCCCGGCGCACCTGGACGGCCCGCCGGTCTCGCTCGAGCGCCTCCTCGGGCCCCGGGCGCTCGTCGACGCGCTCCAGGATCGGATCGTCGCCGCTGGCCCGCTCGCGCCGCTTCGCGCTCTTCAGGAAGTCGCGGCAGGTGTTCAAGGTGATGCGGTGGAGCCAGGTGGTGAGGCGGTGCCGCTCGTCGTAGCGGTCGAGGCTGACGTAGGCCTTCGCGAAGCTCTCCTGCACCACGTCGCGCGCGTCCTCGACGTTGCCGAGCAGGCGCGCGGCGAGGGTGAACAGGGGGCGGTGATGCGCCTCGACGATGAGCCGGAAGGCCGCGGCGTCGCCGTCCAGGGCGTCGCGCACCCAGCGGCGCTCGACGGCCCCGAGCTCTCGCCCGCCGGTGTGCGCGCTATCGAGGGCCGCGGCCACGGCCGCCATGGTCGCCGCCTCCCCGCCGCGCGTCAACGCCGCGCGCCGCCCCCACCGCGCGACCGAGCCCGCGCAGGGCCCGGTCCCGCCCGCCCGGCACGTCATCGCGGATGCCCCGGGCCCGGCGGGTCAGCTCCCCGAGCCCGCGCGAGCCGCCCCGGCGGTGCGCCTCCGCCGCCGCCTCCACCGCGGCCTCGCCCGAGAAGCCGCGCTCGGCCAGCTCCGCCACCGTCACCAGCGCGCCGCGGACCTCGGGCGCGCCGCCGCCCCGCTCGCGCACCTGGGCGATCAGCCCCCGGACGCGCGCCTCGGGGGCGCCCGCGCTCAGCGCGTCGACCGCCGCCCGGAGCAGCGGCCGGCGCCCGCGGGCCGGGCCGAGGTCGCGGACCATCGCGTCGGCCGCCCGCATCCGCTGGCCGAGGGCCTCCACCGCGGCCGCGATCAGGGGCGGCGGGACGCGCTTGGAGAGCCCCTCGGCGATCTTGGCGCGCAGCCACTCCTCGGGCAGGCCCCCGCGCCGCGCCGCCTCCAGCGCGGCGTCGAGACGACCTCGCACCGAGGCCAGCCGCGCGTCCGACTCGACGGCGGGCGACTGCGCGGCGGCGATCGAGGCTCCGAGGAGGAGGCTCGTCGCGAGCACCGCGAGTCGGGAGCGCCAGCGCATTTCGTTCCGTCCTACGAGCGCCGAGGCGATCGGGATACGCGGGTATCCTGGCGCGCCGGCGCCTCGTACTCCAGGCATGACGAATCTGACGAGATGCTTGGTCGGGCTCGCGGCGCTCCTCGCCGGATGTGGTGGAGACGCGGTCTGCACCCTCGGGACCGTGGAGGGATGTGGCGAGGGCCTCACGTGCGAGCGCATCGCCGGCGGCGAGCCGCGCTGCGTGGAGCCGGTGGTCGTGCGCGGCAGGGTGTTCGACGCCCTCGACGACGCCTCCATCGGCGACGCGCGGGTGGTCGCGCGGGACGCGAACGGGGGCGCGCGCTCCGGGGTGACCTTCACCGCGGCCGACGGCCGCTACGCCCTCCCGGTGTCGGTCCCTCGGGACGAGGACGGCCAGCCCATGGACGAGGCGATCACGCTGCGGGTCGACGCCGCCGGCTACCTCCCCTTCCCTCGCCCGCCGCGTGAGGCGGTGCCCCTCGATATGACGACCGCGACGCTGGTCGACGGAGAGTGGGTGGTGGAGAACGCGGCGACCGACGTCGCGCTGATCCCGCGCGATCGGACCGGCGGGACCATCGCCGGCACCGTCGACCACCCCGACCCCGGCGGCATGCTGGTCGTCGCCGAGCAGGGCGGCGACGCGGTGGCCACCTCGATCACCGGCACCGGCGGCTCCTTCATGCTCTACGACGTGCCGGACGGGCCCACCGAGGTCCGGGCCTACCGCGCCGGGCTGTTCGCGGGCCCGGCCAGCGTGGAGGCGACCGGCGCGGTGGACGGCGTCGTCCTGACCGCCACGACCGACGGGCTCGGCTCGGTCAGCGGCTCGGTCAACATCGTGAACGCGCCGGGCGGGCTGACGACGAGCGTGATCCTGGTGGTCGCCTCGACCTTCGACGAGGCGACGGTCCGGGGGGAGACGCCGGCCGGCCTGCGCGCCGCCCCGGTCGACGGCCCCTTCACCCTCGAGGGCGTCCCGCCGGGGCGCTACGCGGTGCTCGCCGCGTTCGAGAACGACCAGCTGGTGCGGGATCCCGACGAGGGCATCGCCGGCACCGACGTGGTCTTCGTCGACGTGGCCGGGGGCCCGGTGACGCTCGAGACCTCGTTCAAGGTCACCGAGGCGCTCGAGGTGCTGTCACCCGGCGCCGAGGGCCTCGAGGTGGTCTCCAGCCCGCCCGAGCTGGTCTTCGCCCAGGACAGCTCGGAGGACGGCTACGAGCTCCGCCTCTACGACGCGCTCGGCGACCTGGTGCACGAGGACACGATGCTCCCGCCGGGCAGCGGCAGCGAGCCCATCCGCTACCCGCTCGAGGGGGTGGTGACGCTCGAGCCCGGCATGATCTATCAGTTCCGCGCCTGGAGCTTCGGCCGGGGGTCCCTGATCAGCGCGACCGAGGACCTGCGCGGCGTCTTCCAGTACGAGCCCTGACGGAAAAGTGGCGGCCCCCGGGCGTGGGGGGGGGGGGTGCACCCGGGCCCCCCCAAAATGACAATACGCGCGGGGTTTTGGGGGGGAGGGGCAACCCCCGGGG
>JAYZQJ010000133.1:0-112392 GCA_036149055.1 Myxococcota bacterium
GCGAGCCGCAGGGCCCCCAGCGCCCCGTCGCTGGGGTCGCGGGGCCAGCGCGCGAAGCGCGCGAGGCCCCGACGGAGTCGGGAGGGGGGCCCCATTGGCGCTTTGCCCAATGGGGGGAGGGTTTGCACCAAACCCTCCAGCAAGAAGCAGCGGGAGGGGGGCCCCATTGGCGCTTTGCCCAATGGGGGGAGGGTTTGCACCAAACCCTCCGAAAAAGCTCAGCGCTCGACGACTTCGGCTTCGGCGACGTCCTCGTCGGCGACGCGCTTGGCGCTCGACTTGGACTCGACCTGCTTGTCCTTCGAGGTGACCTCGATGTCGTCGTCGGACTTCAGCGCGCGCTTGAGGTTGCGGATGCCCTTGCCGAGGCCTTCGCCGATCTGAGGCAGCCGCCCCGCGCCGAAGACGACCAGGACGATCAGCAGCACGATCAGAAGCTCTTGCCAGCCAATGCCACCCACGTGTTCCTCCTGCGCCGCGAGCGCGACGCGCGCCCGAAAGGTACGGCTACGCCCGAGAACGGGCAAGCGGGCAGGACGTAGCGCGAAGCCCGGCCAGAAGCACGCGACCGCGCTACAGTCGCGCCGCCATGGCGCGCGTCACCCTCCGCAAAGGTCGCGTCCGGCCGGTCTGGGCCGGTCACCCCTGGGTCTTCGCGCAGGCGATCGCCCGCGTGGACGGGGCCCCGGCCCCGGGCGACGCGGTCGAGGTGCGCGACCCGGAGGGGAACTTCCTCGGGCGCGGCTTCTGGTCGCCGAAGTCCGCCATCCCCGTGCGCCTCGTCACGCGCGACCCGGCGGAGGCGCTCGACGAGGGCGCGATCGTGCGGCGCATCGAGGCGGCCGGCGCGCTCCGGCAGCAGCTCGGGCTGCCGCGCGAGGGGACCGACGGCTACCGGCTCGTGCACGCCGAGGGCGACGGCCTGCCCGGGCTGATCGCGGACGTCTACCGGGACGTCGCGGTCATGCAGCTGGGCACCCACGGCGTGAAGCGCTTCGAGGACGTCATCGCCCACGCGGTCGGGCGGGTCTCGGGGGCGCGCACCGTCATCGAGGTGCCGTCGCGTCGCGCGCAGGAGCGGGAGGGGCTCGACGTCGAGCCGCGCACGCTCCGGGGGCCCGCGGCCAAGCGCCTCGCGTTCTCCGAGCGCGGCTTCGAGTACGGGGTCGAGATCGAGCTGGCCCAGAAGACGGGCTTCTACTTCGACCAGCGCGAGAACCGGGCGCGGGTGGAGGGCCTGGCGCGCGGCCGCCGCGTCCTCGACCTCTACAGCTACGTCGGCGCCTTCGGGCTCGCGGCCGCGCGGGGCGGCGCCGAGATCGTCGACGCCTGGGACAGCAGCGCGGCGGTGGTGGCGGAGGGCGCCGCGATCGCGCACGCGAACGGCCTCGGCGAGAAGGTCCGCTTCGCCAAGGGCGACGTGCGGCGCGTGATCCAGAAGCTCGCGCAGGACGGAGAGCGCTACGACATGGTCATCCTCGACCCGCCGAAGCTGGCCCCCACCGCGAAGCACCTCGCGAAGGCGAAGAAGGCGTATCGCCGGCTGAACGCGAACGCGATGGCGCTGGTGACGCGCGGAGGCATCCTCGCCACCTGCAGCTGCTCGGCGGCGATGACGGAGCCGGACCTGCTGCGCGCGGTGGCGCTGGCCGCGAAGGACGCCCGCCGCGAGGTGAGCCTGCTCGCCGTCGGCCATCAGGGCATGGACCACCCCACCCCGGTGGCCTTCCCGGAAGGCCGGTACCTCGACTGCGCGTTCGTGAGGGTGTCATGAGGCCGCTTTCGGAGCTCCCCGACGAGACCGCGGCGTCGCTGCGCGGCGTGATCTTCGACGTGGACGACACGCTGACCACCCGCGGGCTCTTGACCGAGGCGGCCTACGCGGCGCTCTTCTCCCTTCACCGGGCCGGGCTGAGCCTGATCGCAGTGACCGGGCGCCCGCTCGGGTGGACCGACGCGTTCGCCGCGAGCTGGCCGGTGGATCTCGCCATCGGGGAGAACGGCGCGGGCTGGGCCCACCGCCGCGGCGGCGCGATCTCGGTCGGCTACTACCACGACGCCTCGAGCCGGCGCGCCCACGCGGCGACCCTCGACGCGCTCGTGCAACACGTCCGCGCGAAACACCCCGACGTGCGGGACGCCACCGATCAGCCCGCGCGGCGGTGTGATCACGCGTGGGACGTCGGAGAGCACGACGAGCTCGCGCCCGAGGCGGTGGAGGCGCTGCGCGAGACCATCGAGGCGGAGGGCGCGCGCTGTCTCGTGAGCTCGGTGCACGCGCACGCGCTCGTGGGCGGCTGGGACAAGGCGCGCGGCGTCGCCCGGGCCGCCGACCACGTGCTCGGCGCCGACGTGCACGCGGAGCCCTGGCTGTTCGTGGGCGACTCCGGCAACGACGCCGCCGCGTTCGACGCGTTCGAGATCTCGGTCGGCGTGGCCAACGTGCGCGCTCACCTGCCCGCGCTGACCACGCCGCCCGCGTTCGTCACCGACGCGGAGCGAGGCGAGGGGTTCGCGGAGCTCGCCGCGAAGATCGTTCGCGCGAGGCGCGCCGATGGCTGAGCGACGCATCCCCGCGCCCCTCGTGCTCGCCGCCGCCAGCGCCATGCTCGCGGTCGCGGCGGTCGTGTTCTTCGGCCTGCCCGAGGGCGACGCGGCGCCCGAGGAGGTCTCGACCGACGCGAACGCGCTGCGCCTCGACGACTCGTCGCCCGAGCTCGTCTCTCAGAGCTTCTACGACGCCTGGCGCCGCCGGCGCTGGAACGAGGCGCTCACGATCAGCACCGGGGCCGCGCGCCGCGCCGCGCTCGAGAAGAAGGAGCGCGACGACGCGATGCCCCGCGAGGAGCGCATCGTCGCCGAGCGCACCTGGGACGCGCTGTCGCGGGCCCCGCTGTCGCTCCTGCTCGACGAGGTCGAGATGCTCGAGGGCGATCGCTACCGCCTCGAGGGCGTCGCCGAGTACCAGCTGGTCGGCCAGCCCTACCGTCGACGGGTGACGTTCCACGTCGCGCCCGAAGGCGACGCCTACCGCGTGTCCGAGATGGAGCTGGGCGAGGTGTTGACGGATCTGCCGGCGATCTTCCGCGGCGCGGACGGGCCATGAGCGACTCCGACTTCCCCGAGGCCGACGCGCACTACCGCGACGCCGCGTACTACGACCACGCCTACAGCCGATACAAGCCGGACGTCGCCTTCTACGTCGAGCTGGCGGCGGGGAGCGGGGGCCCGGTGCTGGAGCTCGGGGTCGGCACCGGCCGGGTGGCGCTCGCCGTCGCCAAGGCCGGCATCGAGCTGGTGGGCGTCGACAAGATGACGAGCATGCTGGAGCGGGCCCAGCGGCGCCTGGATCGGGCGCCGCGGCGCCTGAGAGAGCGCGTCTCGCTGGTGGAGGGCGACCTGCGCGACGTGCGGCTCGAGCGTCGCTTCCCGTTCGTGGCCGCGCCCTTCAACGTCTTCCAGCACCTCTACACCCGCCGCGACGTGGAGCGCGCGCTCGCGACCTGCGCGGCCCACCTCACCCCGAACGGCCGGCTCGCCTTCGACGTGCTGATGCCGGACCCGATCAGCCTCGCGCGGGATCCCCACCGCTACTACAAGAGCCGGCCCGTCCGGCACCCCCGCGACGGTCAGCGCTACGCCTACGACGAGGCGTTCGACTACGACGCCGAGCGGCAGGTGCAGACGACGACCATGCGCTTCTCGGACCTCGAGACTGGCGAGCCCCGCTTCAGCGAGAAGCTGCCCCAGCGGCAGTTCTTTCCGCAGGAGCTCGAGGCGCTGCTCCACTACAACGGGTTCGAGGTCCTCCGGCTGGACGGAGGCTTCGAAGGCGAGCCGATCGACGCCTACTGCGAGTCGCAGGTGGTCATCGCCCGCCTGCGGCGCTGACGGATCCAGGCGGCGAGCCCGAGCGCGCCGAGCCAGAGCCATGGCGCGCCGCCCGAGCCCGAGGCCCGACACGCGCAGCCCTCCACGCCCGGGTCGCGCCCGGGGCCGGTGGGCCCGGTGGAGCCGGCGTCGACCCTCGCCGTGGCGGCGTCCCGCGCCGGAGGCGTCACTCCCCCGTCGGCGGGCGGGGGCGGGGGCGGCGGCTCTCCGCTGACCTCGACGCAGACCTGGAGCTGGTCGTCGGGCGGGCCGCCCTGCCCGGGGTCCGAGAACCAGGTGACGCCCTCCTGGACGAGCCCGAACGTCTGACAGTGGCGCCCCGGCGTCTCGGGCCCGCGGAGGTGGAAGGTGAACGGGAAGGTCTCCCCCGGCGGCACGGTGCCGTCGACCGCCTGCACGCGGGTGGGCGACAGCCAGTCGGAGGCGGCGAGCGGGCTCGCGCCGTCGCGCGGGGTGGGCGCGAGCCGGGTGTCGCCGGTCCAGTCCTCGGTGCCGCTGTTCTCCAGCTCCAGGGTGCCGATGACCTCCTCGCCCGGGTACAGCGGGATCGGCGCCGCCGACGCCACCGGGAAGGTCTGCATGACGAACGACGCGCCGTAGCGGCCGGTGGCGACGCAGAGATCCGATCCGAAGCCGCGCGCCGGGCTCCGGCCGAGGCGCGCCTCGGTCTGGGGCCCGTACGCCCCGTCCTCGTCGATGCGGTCGCCGGGGTTGTTCGCGTTCCACAGCCGCTGGAAGACCAGGACCGACGCCTCGCGCATGTCGGGCCCCGGGCAGTCGTAGTGCACCGCGTCGCTCGAGGGATACGTCTGGGTGCAGCCCTGACCGGTCATGGCCGAGCGCGCCGCGCCGTAGTTCGAGAGGTCGACCGCCCTCCCCGTCTGATGGTTGCTCCGCCCCGGGCGCGCCGCGAGACCGCAGCCTCCTTCGTGATACAGGAGATACTGCTGCACCAGGGTCCGGAACGCGCTGGTGACCCGCAGGGACTGCCGATCGGCGGCGGCGCGGATGGCGCGGACCGTCTCGGCGGTCCCGAGGGGGTGCACCCGCCCGGACGTGAGCTCGATGTTCGGGTGGGGCGTGAACTCGGAGACCGCGCCGGGGAAGGCGCAGAGGTGAGACCGCACGAGCTGCTCGCTCAGGCCCTCGACGCCCGCCGTCGTGCAGCCGCCGCGGTGCGAGTCCACCACCTGGTCCACCGTCTGGGCGTGGGCGAGTGAGGTACAGAGCCAGAGGACGATCACCGGGAGACTGCGTGAGACCACGACCGTCGGGTCAGCAATCCCCGTTCCCGGGCGGGAAGCTCGGAAACGGGGCTCCGCGCGGTCTCCAGACCTCACCGATCGCGCCCGGCTGGCGCATCGACCGCTCCGGTGCTGGACACCGGAGCCGCCATCAGCGCGAGCGCGCCTGGGCCTTGTCGAGCGCCTCCTGCACGATCTTGTTGTGCTCGGCCTCGTCCTTCCAGCGCACCTGCCCCGCCTCGGGCAGGAGGTGGATGGGGTCGAAGTAGAGGAAGTAGCGGCCGCTCTTCACGCTCGGCGCGGTGTACACGCTGACCCCGGTGGTCCGGTCGTAGTACTCGAAGGAGTGCGCGTCGCGCTTTCCGCCGCCGCCGGGGGCGTCGACCACGAAGACCGGGGTGTTGAAGCCGGCGGTCACGCCGCGCACGTTCTTCTCGAGCGCGATGGCCGTATCGACCGTGGTCCGGAGCTCCTCGACGCCCTTCACCATGTCGTGCTGGTAGACGTAGTAGGGCTGCACGTTGCAGTAGCCGAGGCGCTTCACCAGCAGCTGCATCGTCTCGACGTCGTCGTTGACGCCGCGCTGAAGGACCGCCTGGTTCCGCACCGTCACGCCGGCGCTGAAGAGCCGATCCATCGCCCGCTTCGTGATGCCGGTGAGCTCGTTCGGGTGGTTGAAGTGGGTGTGCAGCACCACGTCCTTGGCCATGGTGCGCCCGCGGGCCACGATCTCGGAGAGCGCGGCGAACCAGTCGTCGTCCGAGAGGACCTTCTGCGGCATGACCGCCGGCCCCTTGGTGGCGAAGCGCATGCGCCGGACGTTGTCGATGTCGAGCAGGCGGTTGCCGATCTCGCGGATCTGGTCGGCGCGGAGGTTGAACGAGTCGCCGCCGCTGATGACGATGTCCTCGAGCTCCGGGCGGGTCGCGATGTAGGCGAAGATGTCGTCCCAGCGCTTCTTGTTCGCCTTGAGGCTGACCTTCTCGAGCTCCTCCTGCTCGACGTTCGGCCCGACCGCGTAGCTGCGGGTGCAGAAGCGGCAGTAGACGGGGCAGGTGTCGAGGGCGAGGAAGAGCGCCTTGTCCGGGTAGCGGTGCGTGAGCCCGGGGACCGGGGAGTCGGCCTGCTCGGCGAGGGAGTCGAAGCGGAGCTTGGGGTGGTCGGGGAGCCGGGTCGATCCGAGCGGGATGAACTGCCGGCGCAGCGGATCCTCGTAGGGGTTCTCCCAGTCGATCAGGCTCAGCAGGTACGGCGACACCCGGACCGCCATGGGGGCGCGCGCGAAGCCCTCGGTCGCGTCGTCGAGGAAGGTCGGGCTGGCCAGCTTTTCGAGGGCCGCGAGCAGCTTGTCGACCTTGGTGATCGACTTCTTCATCTGCCAGCGGTGGTCGAGGAAGGTCGCCTCGTCCACGTCGGCGTAGGCCGGGATGCGGCGCCAGAAGTCGCCCTCGAGCAGGTCACGGTGGGCGAGCGTCGTGGGATCCACCGGGGGCCGCTTGGCCCTCGCCGAGTCCTGTCCTTCGATGACCTTCAGCTCCATCGCGTTCCTCTTCTTCGGGTGGCTCGACGCGCAGGGGCGGAGCCACGCAGGGGAAAGCGGCGCCATACCACAGCGGCTGGCCTTCCGCACGGGGGCGTCGGCGCCCCTCCGTGACGAAAGTTTGACATGGATCTCGGGGTGTTCCACCAACGAGGCAGCCGCGAAGGGAGCCGAATCGTGTTGAGCCAGCCCGTTGTCGATGCCATGCAGAGCCCTGCCCCGCGGCAGGAGAACGCGACGATGAAGGACCGCCTGCTCTTCCTGATCTCGACCCCGCGCAGCGGCTCGACCTTGATGCAGCGGATGCTGAGCTCGCACAGCGAGATCTTCACGCACCCCGAGCCGCATCTGATGACGCCGCTCGCGCACCTCGGCTACTACGACAAGGTCGACAAGGCGCCCTACGACCACATCAACAGCGCCGAGGCGATGCGCCTCTTCGTCGAGCACCTCCCGGGCGGCGAGGGCGACTACCTCGACGCCCTGCGCGCCTACGCCGACACGCTCTACGGGCGCATGCTGGAGCCGAGCGGGCAGCGCTACTTCCTCGACAAGACGCCCGCCTACGCGCTGGTGCTCGACTTCGTCGCCAAGGTCTACCCCGAGGCGAAGTACGTGGTCCTCACCCGCCACCCGCTCGCGATCTTCAGCTCCTACGCGAACTCGTTCTTCGACGGGGACTGGCGCGCGGCCCACGACTACAACCCGATCGTCGAGCGCTACGTGCCGGCCATCGCGCGCTTCCTGCGGGAGCGCCCCGTGCCCCTCACCCACGTGCGCTACGAGGAGCTGGTCGAGACCCCGGAGGCGCACCTCGAGCGGGTCTTCGCGTTCCTCGGCATCGAGCACGAGCCGGAGGCGGTGGACTACGGCGAGCGCTCCGAGCAGGCGAAGGGGCCGGGAGACCCCATCGGCGTGCACCAGCACAAGCGCCCGGTGACCGACTCGCTGCACAAATGGGCGGCGGAGCTGGCCGCGGACGACCGCAAGCTCGCCCTCGCCCGGCAGATGATCGACCGCGTCGATCCCGACGATCTCGAGCTCTGGGGCTGGCCGCGGGAGCGCGTGTTCGACGCCCTCGAGGAGGCGGGCGGGCAGGCGCCGCCGGAGCCGGTGCTCAACAGCTACACCTTCCAGCGCAAGGTCATGCTCGCGCTCAAGAAGGACATCCACCGGCGGCCCCACGGCAAGGTCATCCGAAAGCTCCGCTACTACTGCGACGTCCTCCTTCGGGAGTGATGGAGCACGAAATGCTCCGCGCGGAGCCCGGAGCGCTCCACGCTCCCGCGAGCCGCACGATCGGTGCGCAGCCGGGGTCGGCCCACCTCGTGCTGTACCGGCGGCCATGCGGAGGTCCACCCCCCTCTGTTCGCTCGCCCTCGCCTGCCTGGTGGGTTGCCAAGGTTTCGTTGGTGACACTCCGTCCAGGCCGGGCGACGGCGAGCGGCGCATCCCCGAAGGCGTGGTCGTGCCCGCGCCCCAGACCCGCCTCGCCCGCCTGACCCACACCCAGTGGGAGAACACGGTCATCGACCTGTTCGGCTTCGACGGGCCGACCGGCCTTTCGGAGGCGCTGCGGGCGGACTCGCTGCCCGGCGAGGCCATCTTCGACAACCCGGGCGGCGCGCTCGACGTCGACGAGGTGCTCTGGAGCGGCTACCAGCGGGCGGCCGGCGTGCTCGCCGAGCGGGCCACCACCGACGAGGCGATCTTCGCCCGGATCGCGCCCGAGACCGGCGGCGACGACCGCGATCGGGCGACCCGCTTCGTGCGGGCGTTCGGAGAGCGCGCGCACCGGCGGCCGCTCACCGACGACGAGGTGTCGGAGTACGTGATGCTCTACGACTCCGCGTCGGGCCTCTACGGCGCCACCGACGACCTGCACTCCGGGGTGCGCCTGGTGCTCGAGGCGATGCTCCAGTCGCCCTTCCTCCTCTACCGGGTCGAGCTGTCGAGCGCGCGAGAGAGCGGCACCATCCCGCTCGACGACCACGAGATCGCCAGCCGCCTCTCCTACGCGCTCTGGGACAGCATGCCCGACGAGGAGCTCTTCGCGGCCGCGCGCGCCGGCATGCTGAGCGACCCGGAGAGCGTGGCCGTGCAGGCGCGGCGCATGGTCGACGATCCCCGCGCCGAGGCGGTGTTCGTGCGCTTCCACCGCCAGCTCTTCGACGTGGACGACTTCGAGGGCATCGCGCCCTCCCCCGACCGCTTCCCGGACGCGCCGCGCGATCTGGGCGCGCTGGCGGCCGAGGAGCACGACCGCTTCGTGCGGGAGATCGTGTTCGGCCGGGACGGCGGCTACCGGGACCTGCTGACGTCGCCCGACACCTTCGTGAACGCCGAGCTCGCCGCGATCTATGGCGTGCCGGGGAGCTTCGGCGAGGCCATGGAGCTGGTGACGCTCGATCCCGCCCAGCGGCGCGGCGTCTTCACCCAGATCGGCTTCCTCGCCTCGAACGCGACCCAGACGAGCCCGGATCCGATCCACCGCGGCGTGTTCCTCGCCGAGCGCATCGCCTGCGTGCACATCGACGCGCCGCCGGACGACATCACGCCGCCTCCGGTCATCGAGGGCGCGACCAACCGCGAGACGGTCGCGAACCACACGGAGCAGCCGGGCTCGCGCTGCGCCGGCTGCCACGCGCAGATCATCAACCCGTTCGGCTTCCCCTTCGAGAGCTACGACGCCACCGGCGCGTGGCGGGAGATCGACAACGGGCAGCCGGTGGACACGACGGGGAGCCCGCCGATCGACGGGGTACCGACCCCGGTGGGCGGCGCGGTGGAGCTCGCCGACGCGATGGCGGAGAGCACCTGGGTGCACGAGTGCTACGTGCGCCACTGGGTGGAGCGCACGATGGGCCGCCACGCCGAGCCCGAGGATCAGGCGCTCGTGAGCCAGCTCGCGGAGGGCTCGCGGGACGGCTCGTTGAGCATCCGCGAGCTCGTGGTCCAGATCGTGACGTCGCGCGCGTTCCTGCACCGGAGCACCCGGGAGGTGAGCGAATGAGCAAGCTCGGACGACGGCTGGTGCTGCGCGGCGCGTTCGGCGCGACCCTGGCCCTGCCCTTCCTGGAGAGCGTGGGCCGCCCGGCCGCGCGGGCCGAAGGAGAGGACGCCTCGTACGCGATCTTCTTCCGCCAGGCGAACGGGGTCGCGACCGCGCGCAGCTCGGTGCTGGGGGACGAGCCGGAGCGCTTCTGGCCGCGCTCGCTCGGCCCGCTGACCCTCGACTCGGTGCGCGACCGGGCGCTCGACGAGCTGTCGCCCTACCTGTCGAAGCTGCTCGTGGTCGGCAACGTCAACACGCAGGCCTTCGACTACGGCGACGGACACGCGCGGGGCGCCCTGCAGTGCCTCACGGCGCGGGGCCCCGTGGTGGCCGGCGCGGGCGGCGGCAGCGAGGCGGCGGGCGAGTCGATCGACCATCGCATCGGTCGCCAGCTCAACCCGGACGGCCGCGACAGCTGGTTCATGTACGCGGGTCGCGGCAGCGGCTGGCTCGGCGGCCCGTGCATCTCCTACCGGGGCCCCGGCGACCGGCGCAGCCCCTTCCACGATCCGAACGAGGCCTACCGCAACCTGGTCGGCGGCGACGCCGGGCTGAGCGCGGAGGCGCAGCGCCAGATCGCGGAGCGAGGGCGCAGCGTCAACGACCTGGTGCGCACGCAGCTCTCTCGCCTGATGAGCCGCCCCGAGCTCTCGCGCGCCGACAAGGATCGCGTCGACCTCCACCAGTCCGCCATCCGCGACCTCGAGGTGCGGCTGAGCTGCCAGCTGGACGACGACCGGGTCCGGGCGCTCGAGGGTCTGGGCGCGGCCCACGAGTCGACGGACGGCGACGAGGTGCTCGCGGCCGCGCGGCTCCACATGGACGTCGCCGCCCTCGCGGTCGCCTGCGGCGTCACCCGCTCGGTCGCCATCCAGATCGGCAGCGGCAACGACGGCAGCACCCGCTACCGCGACGCGAGCGGCGGGTTGATGGAGAACTTCCACTTCCTCTCGCACCGCCGCCTCAGCCACGGGAGCGACGGCGCGGTCATCGCGGACTCCGACCGCCTCCACCACCAGGTGGATCGCCACTTCGCGGCCACCTTCCGGCACCTGCTCGACCGGCTGAGCGAGTACGCGATGCCGTCGGGCGCCACGCTGCTCGACTGCGGGGTCTCCTGCTGGCTCAACGACCTCGGCAGCGGCCCGGCGCACGCCCGCAGCGACATCCCCTGGGTGCTGGCGGGGAGCGCGGGGGGCGCGCTGCGGACCGGCGAGCACGTGGAGCTCGGGGGCGGCAACGACGTCAACCACAACCGCCTGCTCAGCACCATCGCGTCGGCGGTCGGCTGCACCAAGGACGGCGGCGAGCCGCTGGACGACTTCGGCGACCCGTCCCTCCCGCGCGGGCTGCTGGGCGAGCTGCTCGCGTGAGGCGCGCCCTCCTCCTCACGCTGCTCCTCGCCGCCTGCGACGGGGAGACGCCGCCGGACGACGCCGGGGCCGACGCCAGCGCGACGCTGGACGCGGCGGCCGGCGACGACGCGGGGCACGACGCGAGCCCGGGCCGCGACGCCGGGACCGACGCGGGGGCGCCGATCGATCCTCTCGAGGGCGCCTCCCCGGCCCGCCTGATCCAGGGCGGCTTCGCCTTCCTCGAGGGACCGCACTGGACCGACGGCGCGCTCCTGTTCACCGACATCCCGCGCTCGACCATTCACCGCCTCACGCTGCCCGACACCGTCGAGGAGCTCCGCAACCCGAGCGGCGCCGCGAACGGCCTGGCCACCCTCCCCGACGGACGCCTGCTCGCCGCCGAGCACGAGAACCGCCGGGTGAGCGTCACCGAGGCCGACGGATCGGTGGTGGGCTTCGCGACCGACTTCGAGGGGAGCGCGTTCCACAGCCCGAACGACCTGGCGGTCCGCGCCGACGGCACCGTCTACTTCAGCGACCCGCCCTACGGGCTCGACGGGCGCCCGCGCGAGCTCGACTTCAACGGCGTCTTCCGGCGCGCGCCCGACGGCGCCCTCGAGACGGTGTGGCGCGGGGACGCGAGCAGCCGCCCGAACGGCGTGGCGCTCTCGCCCGACGCGTCCGTGCTCTACGTCGCCTACACGGCGGCCGGGCTGGTGCGCGCCTTCGACGTGGCCGCCGACGGGAGCACGAGCGGGGAGCGCATCTTCGCCGAAGGCACGCCGAACGCCGACGGCATGGCGGTCGACGCGGACGGGAACCTCTTCGTCGCCACCGCCGACGGCGTCGTCGCGCTCGCGCCGGACGGCTCGCGGTGGGGCACCCTCGAGGTGCCGGAGACGCCGTCGAACTGCGCGTTCGGCGGACCGGACGGCCGCACCCTCTTCGTCACCGCCCGCAGCGGGCTCTACGCCTTCGACCTCCGCGTCCCCGGGGCGTGACCCGGAGCGCGGCGCGCTCCGACCGGGGGCCCGGATCGCCCGCTCGAACCGGGGGCACGGTTCTGGCGTACCGTTCGGACATGTACAGTCGGGGAATGCGGCTCACACTCTTGCTCGGCGCGCTCGCGCTCGTCGCCTGTGACGGCGGCGGCGGGGACGGACCTCTCCGGCCCGACGCGGGCCCCGGCACAGGCAGCGGGCGGCGCGACGTCGGCGAGGCGACCCTGGTCGAGGGCGGGCCGACGAGCGGGGAGCTCTGCGGCGCGCTCCGCGTGGTCGGCGACCTCGAGGTCCCGGAGGGCGAGACGCTGACGATCTGCGCCGGCTCGACGGTGGCGCTCGAGGGCGTCTCGATCACGGTCGCGGGCACCCTCCGCCTCGCCGGCACGGCCGACGCGCCGGTGCAGCTCAACGGCGATCGGCGCTGGGGTGGGATCGCGGTCCGCGGCGCGCTCGAGGCGGACTTCGCCGAGATCTACGACGCCGAGGACGGCGTCCGCGGCGAGGCGGGCTCGTCCATCCGCCTCGACGACTCGCTCCTCTACGCCCGAGGGCTGAGCAACCTGCGCCTCGCGAACGGCGCCGTCCTCCACCGCACCCGGGTGTTCGGCGGCGGCACGGTCCGGGTGAGCGGCGGCGTGCTCTCGATGGTCGACGCCGAGCTCGATCTCGATCACCCGGGCGAGTCCCCCGACTGCACGGCGGTGAGCGGCGGCACCCTGGAGATCGACCACAGCCGCCTCACCAACTGCCACTGCCCGATCCACATCAACGCGGCCGACGCGCCGGTGTCGGTGACGAACAGCGTGCTCGACGGCGCCGCCTACCCCGTGATGATCGCGCGCGCGAGCGGCGTGTTTCGGGGCAACGTGCTCGAAGGATCCCGCGCGCATTTCCAGGACATCGGCGGCGAGATCGACGTCGACGTCGCCGGCAACTTCTACCTGGGCGACGCCATGCGGCTCGACACGGACGCGCCCGGGCAGTTCCGCGGCGCGGACGACGCGCTGACCGAGCGCCCCGCGGACGCCGGGCCGCGATGAGCGACGACGAGGCTTTCATGCAGGAGGCGCTCGCCGAGGGGCGCCGCGCGATGCCGGCCTGCCGGCCCAATCCGCCGGTGGGCTGCGTGCTCGTGCGGGCGGGCGAGATCGTCGCGCGCGGGCACACCCAGCCGCCCTACCAGCCGCACGCCGAGCCGATGGCGCTGCGGCAGCTCGAGGGGCCGCTCGGCGACGTGACCGCCTACGTGACCCTGGAGCCGTGCGCGTTTCACCAGCGCACCCCGAGCTGCGCCAAGGAGCTGGTGCGGCGCGGCGTGGGGCGCGTGGTGGTCGCGATGCTCGACCCGCACCCGAAGAACCGGGGGCGCGGCCTCCAGATGCTCGAAGACGCCGGGATCGAGGTGATCACCGGCGTCTGCGAGGCGGAGGCGAGGCGAGACCTCGCCATGCTGGTCTGGCAAGAGGGGGACCCAGCCGAGCTGGATCCCGAGTAGTAGCTAGTTCTTCGCGGCCATCTGGCGCAGCACGTACTGCAGGATGCCGCCGTGCAGGTAGTACTCGACCTCCTGCGGGGTATCGAGGCGGACCTTCACCTCGAACTCCTTGTCGTCGGCCTTCACCTTCAGGCGCGCGCCCGGCGCGAGGCCGTCCGCGATGCCGGCGATGTCGAAGACCTCCTCGCCGGTGAGGCCGAGGCTCTGGTGGGACTGCCCGTCCACGAACTCCAGCGGCAGGACGCCCATGCCGATGAGGTTGCTGCGGTGGATGCGCTCGTAGCTCGCCGTGATGACCGCCTTGACGCCGAGGAGGTAGGTGCCCTTGGCCGCCCAGTCGCGGCTCGAGCCGGTGCCGTACTCCTTGCCCGCGAGCACCACGAGCGGCACGCCGTCCGCCTGGTACTTCATGGACGCGTCGTAGATGCTCATCTGCGCGCCGTCCGGGAGGTGACGGGTCACGCCGCCCTCCGTGCCGGGCGCCAGCAGGTTGCGCAGCCGGATGTTGGCGAAGGTGCCGCGCATCATGACCTCGTGGTTGCCGCGGCGGCTGCCGTAGCTGTTGAAGTCGCGCGGCTCGACGCCGTTCTCCTGCAGGTACTTCCCGGCCGGGCTGTCGGCCTTGATGCTGCCCGCCGGCGAGATGTGGTCGGTCGTGACCGTGTCGCCGAGGAGCGCGAGCACGCGGGCGCCGCGGATGTCCTGCGCGGGGGGCGGGTCACCCGCCTCGATGCCGTCGAAGAACGGGGGCTTGCGGATGTAGGTGGAGTCACCCTCCCACGCGAAGGTGTCGCCGGTGGGCGCGTCGGTCTGCTGCCACTGCTCGGGCCCGAGGAAGACCTCGGCGTAGCGGTCGGCGAACTGCTCCTTCTTGACCGCCTGGCGCACCGTCTCGGTGATCTCCTCGTTGGTCGGCCAGATGTCCTTCAGGAAGACGTCCTTGCCGTCCTGGTCCCTGCCGATCGGCTCCTTGGCGAAGTCGATGTCGAGGGTGCCGGCGATGCCGTAGGCGACGACGAGGGGCGGCGACGCGAGGTAGTTCGCGCGGGTGTGCGGGCTGACGCGGCCCTCGAAGTTGCGGTTGCCGCTGAGCACCGAGGTGACCACCAGGTTCTGCTTGGTCACGGCGTCGGCGACCGGCCCCTCGAGCGGGCCCGAGTTGCCGATGCAGGTGGTGCAGCCGTAGCCGACGAGGAAGAAGCCGAGCTTCTCGAGGTCGTCCATGAGGCCGGCGGCGTTCATGTACTCGGTGACCACCTGCGAGCCGGGCGCGAAGCTGGTCTTCACCCAGGGCTTCACGTTCAGGCCGCGCTTCGCCGCGTTCCGCGCGAGCAGGCCCGCGCCGACCATGACCGACGGGTTGCTCGTGTTGGTGCAGCTGGTGATGGCGGCGATGACGACCGCGCCGTGCGGCAGGTCGAACTCACCGCGATCCAGCTTCACGTGGCCGGTGCGCTCGAGCGCCGCCTTGGCGTCCGCGTCGGCCACCGCGCTCGTGGGCTCGCCGGCGAGGAAGCCCGCGGCCTGGTCCTCGATGCCCTCCTGCTCGCGGGCGAGGTTGCCCACGAGGGTGCGGCGCCAGCTGCGCTTGGCGTCGGTGAGCGCGATGCGGTCCTGCGGGCGCTTCGGGCCGGCGATGGAGGGCACCACGGTGCCGAGGTCGAGCTCGAGCGACGCGGTGAAGCGCGGGTCCGGGCTCTCCTTGGTGTGGAAGAGGCCCTGCTCCTTGAGGTAGCGCTCGACGAGCTGCACCTCCGCCTCGTCGCGGTTGGTGAAGCGCAGGTAGTTGAGCGTCTCCTCGTCGACCGGGAAGAAGCCCATGGTCGCGCCGTACTCGGGGCCCATGTTCGCGATCGTCGCGCGGTCGGCGAGCGACAGCGAGCTCATGCCCTCGCCGAAGAACTCGACGAACTTCCCGACGACGCCGTGCTCGCGCAGCATCTCGACGACGCGGAGCACGAGGTCGGTCGCGGTCGCCCCGGCGGGGAGCTTGCCGTTGAGCTTGAAGCCGACGACCTGCGGAAGGAGCATCGCGATCGGCTGGCCGAGCATGGCCGCCTCAGCCTCGATGCCGCCGACGCCCCAGCCGAGCACGCCCAGGCCGTTGATCATCGTGGTGTGGCTGTCGGTGCCGACGAGCGTGTCCGGGTAGGCGACCGTGCGGCCGTCGACCTCGCGGGTGAAGACCACGGGGGCGAGGTACTCGAGGTTCACCTGGTGCACGATGCCGGTGCCGGGCGGCACGACCCGCATGCCCTCGAAGGCGCTCTGGCCCCACTTGAGGAAGCGGTAGCGCTCACGGTTGCGCTCGAACTCGATCCGGACGTTCTCCTCGAACGAGCGGAGGTTGCCGAACGAGTCGACCTGCACCGAGTGATCGATGACCAGATCGGCGGGCTGCAGCGGGTTCACCCGGTTCGGGTCGCCGCCCATGTCGGCGAACGCCTCGCGCATCGCCGCCAGGTCGACCACCGCGGGGACGCCGGTGAAGTCCTGCAGGAGCACGCGCGCCGGCCGGTAGGCGATCTCGGTGGACGGCTCGGCGGCCGGATCCCACTTGGCGACGGCCTCGATGTCGCTCTTGGTGACCGTCTTGCCGTCCTCGTTGCGCAGGAGGTTCTCGAGGAGAACCCGGATCGAGAACGGCAGCGTGGAGACGTCCCCGATGCCCGCCTTCTGCAGGGCGTCGAGACGGTAGATGTCGATGGAGCGCCCCCCGATCTCGAGGGTGGCGCGGGACCCGAAGCTGTCTTGGCTCGTCATGGCGTCGGCGATGTACCACGAGCCAGGGGCCGGATCGACCACCACGAAAAACGCCGCCCGGGGGTCCCCGAGCGGCGTCCCTCAACGGGCTGACCGAGCCCTCAGACCTCGCACCAGCGGAGCTTCAGCTGGACGTCGCTGGACCAGTGGGCGTCGAACGCGCGCACGCAGGTGTCGAGGTAGCGCTCGTAGTCGTCGTAGACCTTGTCGCCCCACTGCTCGCGGATCTTGGCCTCGTTCGCCTGGAGGCGACGCAGCCACTCGCCGGTGGTCTTGCCGTAGCTCTCACGCTGGGTGCGCATCTCGACGACCTCCCAGTAGGGACGGATCGCCATGATGAGCTCTTCCAGCCGCGGGTTGAGGCCGCCGGGGAAGATCACGTCGGCGGTGAACGCCAGGTCCTCGAGGTCCTTGCGGGTGCGCGGCACGCGATCGCGGAGGATCGCCTGGCAAGCGAACCAGGCGCCGGGCTTCACGAAGGAGTGACAACGCTTGAAGTACTCCCGGTAGAGATCGACCGCCTTGCCCTGACGGGCCTGCTCGGGAGAGCAGATGTGGTCGATCATCTCGATCGACACGAGCGCGTCGTACTTCTCCTCCGGCTCGTAGTCGTGGAAGTCCATCAGCTTCGCGGTCACGCCGGGGAGCTTCCGGTCGTTGATCCACTCCGCCTGCGCGGTCGAGAGCGTGATGCCGTGGGACCGCTTCACCCCGCGTGAAGCCAGGTACTCCAGGTTCGATCCCCAGCCACAGCCGATGTCGAGGATCAGCTTGTCCTCGTTCATCTCGGCGTAGTCGTAGAGGATGCGGCACTTGTTGAGCTGCGCCTCCTCCAGGGTCTCCTCCCCAGTGAAGTAGCTCGCCGAGGTGTAGTGCATGCCCTCGTCGAGCCACAGCCGGAAGAAGTCGTTGGAGACGCTGTAGGACTCGTCGATCTCGCTCTGCGTGGACGTCATGGGCGGGCAGCATGTACCGATCGCCCCGCGCCTTCCACCCCAAAAACGCCCCGGACGTCCCCATCCGAGGACAGCGATCGGCGGTTGCTTTCGCGGGCGTCGGCTTCGTGGTAGAGCGGTCTTCGACGTTTCGGAGCCGGATTCAAACGTACTTTCAGTGGGAGGACGCGCGTGGCGAGAAGTCGAAAGACGAGCAAGACCAAGAGCGGCGGACGCGGCAGCAAAGAGGCGATCGCCAAGCGACGCGCGGCGCGGCAGCTCAATCAGCTCTTCAGCGAGGGTGGCAACCGCGGACGTGGCCTCGACGGCCGCACCGAGAAGCGCCGCCAGCGGCTCCTCAAGGAGCTGAAAGAAGGCAAGAAGGGCAAGCCCCTGAAGGCCATCGAGGTCCTCACTCACACCCACGAGCTGCTGGAGCTCGGTGAGACGATCACCTCGATCAAGAAGACCGGCGCCAAGCCGGTGAAGGCGGAGCTGAACGCCGAGGACATGGAGATCGTCGAGGCGACCCAGAAGGAGTACGGCTTCCGCGAGGACGCGTGGAAGATGCTCGGGGTGAGCCTCGGGAGCGCGGGTCGCGGCGCCAAGAAGAAGACCGCCAAGAAGACGCGTCGCAAGAAGACGTCGTAGCTTCGATCGGGCTGGACAGCCCCGCCGAGTCTGGTATAGCTCCCAGCCTCCCTCAGGGGAGTGGCGCCGTAGCCAAGTGGTAAGGCAGAGGTTTGCAAAACCTCCATTCACCGGTTCGAATCCGGTCGGCGCCTGTTCCTTGCTGGGAGGGGCTTTCAGCCCCTCCCCCCCGCTGCGCCGTCAGACCTGTCACCGCTCCGGGTGCTCCGCACCCTCCGCAGTGACGGGTCAGTCGGCTTCACGGGGCCCCCCCACCCAATTCCGCGCCCCTCGCTTCGCTCGGGCGCGACCCCAGCGCGGGGCGCGGGGGGCCCTGCGGCTCGCGCTCGCGCGGCGCGCGAGCTGGCCGCCCGTTGCCGCGGGATCGAACCGGGCGAAGTGGTTCGTGCGGCGACCTCGCTCCGCTCGTCGCCTTCCGGGGTCGTGCGGCGACTTCGCTGCGCTCGTCACCTGCCGTTGGCGGAGGGCGACCTCGCTCCGCTCGTCGCCTGCCGGGGTCGTGCGGCGACTTCGCTGCGCTCGTCGCCTGCCGTTGGCGGAGGGCGACCTCGCTCCACTCGTCGCCTCGTGCGCCGCCTTACGCCATCCCCGTCGGTGCTGCGCCTCCGCCGGGCTCCGGGGCTCGGTGTCGGACGGCGGACTCGGGTTCGGACGGCGGACTCGGGTTCGGTGTCGGACTCGGGTTCGGGGTCGGACTCGGGTTCGGGGGCGGACTCGGGTTCGGGGTCGGACTCGGGTTCGGGGTCGGACTCGGGCTCGGTGTCGGACTCGGGCTCGGTGTCGGACTCGGGTTCGGTGTCGGACTCGGGTTCGGGGTCGGACTCGGGTTCGGGGGCGGACTCGGGTTCGGGGTCGGACTCGGGTGGGTCGCCGGCTCGGCCTGCCCGAAGGGCACGCTCGGCTCTTGGCTGCTAACTACAGAGCATGCGCTTGGCTTTGGTGGTCGTTCTCGCCTTCTCCTTCGGCTTGGGCTGTGATGGCGAGGGGGGCGAGGACGCGGGGGCGGACTCGGGGATCGATGCGGGGATCCGGGACGCGGAGGCTCCGGATGCGCCGCCGCCGATGTGTGAGCCGGGCTGTGAGGACGCGGAGACTTGCTGCGCGGACCCCGGGGGCGGGGAGAACGCTTGCTACGCGCTCCGCACCGATCCGGAGCACTGCGGGACGTGCGGGACGAACTGCGTCGCCTCGAACCGCGGCGACGGGTGCCGGTCGAGTCAGTGCACCTGCGGCGACGACTCGTTGGGGTGCCGCGGGACCCTCGAGGACTTCTGCTGCCCGCCGCGCGAGGACGGGGGGCAGGCCTACTGCGCCAACCTCGCGCTGTCGGCGACCGACTGCGGGGGGTGCGACTCGGCGTGTGATCTGCGGCGGTCGGACCGCTGCGACGGGGGGCGCTGCGTGTGCGGGCTGGCCCGGGAGCCCTGCGAGGGGACGCCGGAGTCGACGTGCTGCGTGGACGAGCCCGACATCGGCTGCGTGGACACCACGTCCGATCGTTTCCACTGCGGGGAGTGCAACAACCTCTGCCAGGGGGGCGAGCGCTGCGAGGACGGGACCTGCACGCGCGGGGGCGCCTCCTGCGGGGGCTGCGCGCTCGGAGAGGTGTGCTGCGATGGCGCCTGCTGCTCGCGCCGGGAGTGCCTCGCGGGGACGTGCGGCGCGACGCCCGACGCCGGGGCCCCGGACGCGGGCGCCCCCGACGCAGGCGCGCCGGACGCCGGTTGACGGGGCGACCCGGCGCTTTGCTCACGTTCGTCGTCAGAGCCGGACGCCGCGGACGACGCGGAGCGCTCCGCCGGCGCGCTTGCCGACCGCGCATAGCTGCCCGGACGGGGCCAGCAGCGCGACCGGCTCGCAGCCGTCGGGGACCGCCTCGGCGCCGCTCGCGTGACGCAGCGCGATGGCCCGACCGTGCGCGGCGTCGGTCTCCCCGCGCTCGTCGAGGGTCACCCGCGGCATGCCGCGGCAGGCGGCGGCGAGCTCCAGCAGCCGGGCCCGCGCCTCGGCCCTCGCGGCCTCGTCGGGCGCTTCCCGGTCCGCGGCGCGCGCGAGCGCCTCTCCGTCGAACGCCTCGTCCAGCCCGAAGGGACCGCTCTGGACGCGACGCAGCGCCACCAGGTGACCGCGGGTGCCCATCGCGCGAGCGAGATCGCCGCCGAGCGAGCGCACGTAGAAGCCCTTGGACGCCTCGACCTCGAGGTCGATCGCGTCGGGCCGGACCGCGAGGATCTCGAGCCGACGCACCGTCACCTGGCGCTCGGGCGCTTCGACCGCCTCGCCGCGCCGGGCGCGCGCGTGGAGCGGCTCGCCGTCCACCTTGATTGCGCTGAAGATCGGCGGGCGCTGGGTGATCGTGCCGACGAAGGCCTCGGCCGCCCGGCGCGCGTCCTCGAGCGTGAAGGGCGGGACCTCGGCGCGCTCGACGACCTCGCCTTCGGCGTCGAGGCTGTCGGTCTCCGCGCCGAGCGACACGGTCGCCCGGTAGATCTTGTCGTCGTCGGTG
This sequence comes from Myxococcota bacterium, assembly GCA_036149055.1. Classification (GTDB taxonomy): domain Bacteria; phylum Myxococcota_A; class Polyangia; order Polyangiales; family Sandaracinaceae; genus JAVJQK01. Next base: position 20,440 of record JAYZQJ010000133.1, read on the forward strand.
AGCCAGCGGACGAGCTTGGTGCCCTCCCCGACCGCGAGGACCAGGACGCCGGTGGCCATCGGATCCAGCGTGCCCGCGTGCCCGACCGCGCGGGTCCCCAGCGCGCGCCGCGCCCAGGCCACGACGTCGTGCGAGGTCGGCCCCTTCGGCTTGTCGACCACGAGCACGCCGTGGACGTCGCCCTTCTTCTTGCGCGCCATCAGTCGCCGTCGAGGAGCCGCGCGGCGAGGTCGACGACCTTCACCTCGGTGGCCTTCAGGTCGTCGGGCACGTTCGCGCCCGCCGCCGAGCGATGCCCGCCGCCGTCGAGCGCCGCGGCGATCCGGGAGACGTCGGCGTCGCCGCTCGAGCGCAGGCTCACCTTCGTCTCGCGCTTGCCGTCCTTCTCCATCTCCCAGAGGAGCGCGGCGATCTCGACGCCCTCGAGCATGCGACCGTAGTTGACCATCCCCTCGACCATCTCGTCGTCGGCCTCGAGCCGGGCGAGCATCTCGCGGGTGACCCGCTGGAGCGCGAGGCGCCCGTCGAGGAGGACCTCCATGTCGTCCAGGATGGCGCCGAGCAGCTTCATCCGCGCCGGCTCCCAGCCCTCGAAGAGGTGATAGGCGGTGTCCCACGGCACCGCCCCCGCCTCCACCAGCTCGGCCGCGAGCCGGAGCGTCTCGGGGCTGGTGGCCGGGTAGCGAAAGCCCCCGGTGTCGGCGACGATCGCGGCGTAGAGCGGCGCGGCCACGCCGGGCGGGAAGCCCTCGATGCCGAGCTCCCGCATCACCCGGACGACGACCACCCCGGTCGCCGCCGCGTCGGGCTCGCGGAGGATCACGTCGCCGAAGTCGTCGTGCGCCGCGTGGTGGTCGAACATCACGACCGGCCCCTCGAGGCCGTCGGGCATCGCCGGCACGAGCGCGCGCGCGGCCGCGTCCATCACGAAGCAGGCGTCGAAGGTCCCGGTCGGCGGAACGCGCTCGACCTCCGCGATCGCCAGGAACCGCAGCATGCGCGGCGGCGGATCCACGCTGTAGACCACGGCCTCCTTGCCGATGGAGCGCAGCGCCGCCGCCCACCCGAGCGCGGAGCCGAGCGCGTCCGCGTCGGGCCGGCGATGACACGTCACCGCGAAGCGCCGCCCCTCCCGCACCACCCGCAGCGCGTCCTCGCGGCTCACGCGTCGTCCTCCTGCCGGATCTCCTCGAGCAGCTCCTCGACCCGCTGCGCGCGCTCGGTCGTCTCGTCCCAGAAGAACTTCAGCTCCGGTGTGTACCGGATCTGCAGCCGCTGGCCGAGCTCGCGCCGGAGGAACCCCGAGGCCCGCTCCAGCCCGCGCATCAGCCGCTTCACCCGCGACGCCCCCGGCTCGAGCTCGCCGAGCCGGACGTAGATCTTCGCGTGCCGGAGATCCTTCGAGACGATCACCTCGTGCACCACCGCCCCGGACACCCCGGGGTCCTTCACCGCGCCGGTGAGCAGCAGCTCCATCAGCTCTGCCCGGATCCGCTCGCCGACCCGCCCGGGTCGTCCGCCGTCAGTCTTCGCCATCGTCCTCACCAGCTTCCAGCCAAGCCTCTTCCGCGTCGAGGTCCCAGTCCGCCGCCATGCCCCCCAGGGACGGGCCGCCGACCGCGCTCATGTGCTCCCCGTCCCCGAGGTGAACGATCTCGAGCGATCGCTCCACCAGCGGCGCGTCCGTCGAGCCCTGCACCTGCCCGATCACCGCGTCGATCATCGAAGACGCGTGGCTCGCCGAGTTGCTCACCACCGCCATCCCGAGCACCGCCCGGCGATGCACGTCCATGTCGGCCACCTCCGCGATGGCCACGTTGAACCGGTGCCGCACCCGATCGATCACCCGGCGCACCACCTTGCGTTTCCCCTTCAGGGAGTCGTTCCCGTGCAGAGCCAGGACGATTCGAGCCACCGCGATCACCATGGAGCCACCCAGAGCGCAGAGCGCCCCCTCCGAAGGATGAGGCGCGAAGCCGAGCCCGACACCGAGCCCGACGCCGAAACCGAATCCGAAGCCAAGCCCGACGCCGAAACCGGGCCCGAAACCGACACCGAGTCCGAAACCGAAACCGAAACCGAGCCCGAGCCCGAGTCCGACACCGAGTCCGACACCGAGTCCGACACCGAAACCGACACCGAGTCCGAACCCGACACCGAGTCCGACACCGAGTCCGACACCGAGTCCGACACCGAGTCCGACGCCGACACCGAGCCCGACGCCGACACCGAGCCCGAGCCCGAGCCCGAGTCCGACACCGAGCCCGACGCCGACACCAAACCCGACACCGAACCCGAACGCCGAGCTCCGTCGCAGCCCAAACACCGACGGGAGATGACGTGAGGCGACGAGCGAAGCGAGGTCGCCCACCGCCAACGGCAGGCGACGAGCGAAGCGAAGTCGCCGCACGAAGCCGAGAGGCGACGAGTGAAGCGAAGTCGCCGGGAAGCGCCAGCGCGGGCGACGAGCGAAGCGAGGTCGCCCGACGCACGAACACGGGAGGCGACGAGCGAAGCGAGGTCGCCGCACGAGCCACCCTGCCCGGTTCGATCCCGCGGCAGCGGGCGGCCAGCTCGCGCGAAGCGCGAGCGCGAGCCGCGTGGCTCACGCGCCCTGTTCGAGGGTGAGGAGCGCGGGACCCGCGGAGTCGAGCGAAGCGAGAATCCGCGCAATTGGGTGGGGGGGCCCCGCGGAGCCGGCTGACCCGTCACTGCGGAGGGTGCGGATGCACCCGGAGCGGTGGCGGGTCTGACGGCGCAGCGGGGGGGAGGGGCGGAAAGCCCCTCCCGGCAAACTCAGTGCCACATCTCGAAGAGCGTCAGCCCGATCTCGAAGACGATGAGCCAGATGATCGCCTGCTCCGCGTGGTGGGCGCGGTTGGACTGGAGCACCGCGAGGAGGCTCGAGGCGCTCTCGTCGAGCAGCTCGATCTTGCGACCGAGCGCGCGGTGCCGCTCGCCGAGGTCGTATTCGTCGCTGAGCCGCAGCCAGAGGCGCTCGAGGTCGGGGCGGTCCCAGACGATGTCGGGCTTCTCGTCGACCTCGACCCGCCAGACCATCTCCTGCCGCACCGCCAGCGCGTGACCGATGCGGGCGACGAGGTCCTTGGCGCGGCGCGCGGTCTTGCCCTTGGTCCGCATGCGCTCGACCAGCGGCTGCATCTCCTCGAAGACCTTGCCGATGGTCTGCTCGTGGTGGTCGAGCACCACGCTCTTGGCGAGCACGTCGGCCACCACCCGGAGGCGCAGCTCGCCGAGCGAGTCGAGGATGCAGTCGCCGTCCTCGTCGAGGCCCTCGGTGTGCCGACCGGGCAGCGCCCGCACCAGCACCTGGTCGACGACCGGCTCCACCGCGTCGACGACCTTCTCCTTCAGCTCGTCGAGCAGCTCCCGCTCCTCCGCTTCGGTCAGCCCGACGGTGACCACCGCGCCGAACGGGAAGAGGATCGCCAGCCCGTCTCCGACCCGCCGCGTGTTCGGCTGGGTGACGGGCCGCCGCCGGCCTCCGGTGCGGAGGTCCAGCCGGCGTCCGAGGTAGAGCGCCCGCGTGAGGACCCGGTCGCCCGGGGCGAACCAGGGCTCGGGGGGAGCGGGCTGCGCGCCCGCGATGGCATGCACGATCGGTCCAGATAACGCTTCCCGGACCGCGGTCAATGGCCACCGCAGGCGCCACCCCCACCTTCAGGTCAGGGGCTGAGCGGGAGCAGGGTCTGGGTGCCCGGCTCGCCGCTGCCGGAGCGCATCGACGCGTCCTCCTTGAAGCGGAAGTTGCCGTCGGCGCCGACGCAGTAGTCGTAGCGGCGGTCCGATCCGGTCACGATCGTGTTGCCGTCGAGGGTGTAGGTGTCGGACTCGTTCACCGTCGAGTTGAAGGTGATGTCGCACTCGCACCCCGGCGCCTCGTCGCGGCAGGTGGCCATCCCGTTGGACCCGAGCGCGCTGTTGATCGCCGCCTCCGTGGCGCGACACGTGAAGATCTTGCAGCCCGGCCCGAGGTAGAAGGTGCCCGTCGCCTCGCTCATCACCATGCGGGTGAGCATGGTGCCGGTCAGCGTGGCGTTGCCGTCGATCATGCCCGAGGAGCTTCGCACCTCGATCTCGTCCAGCGTGCAGTCACGGGGCACGCCCATCTGCATCAGCACCGGACCGAGCAGCTCCTCCTTGGTCATGCAGACGTCGGCGTAGCACCAGCTCCCGACCTCGTCGCCGCCGCAGGCCGTGAAGGCCGGGCACATCTCCGCGATGCGGATGGTGCCCATCGAGCAGCTCAGCACCGGGGGCCCGGCGTCGGGGTCGGTCGTGCCCGAGTCCGGGTCGGTCGTGCCCGAGTCGGGGTCGGTCGTGCCGCCGTCCGGGTCGGTCGTGCCCGCGTCGGGCTCCGGCGTCTGGGCGTCGCCCGTGCTCACGCCCGAGTCGGTGGTGCCGGTCGACGCGTCCACGTCGACCTCGCCGCCATCACAGCCCGCCGCGGCGAGCGCCAGCGCGAGCCCGAGAGTCCATCCGAAGCGATCCATCATCATCTCCCTCCAAGACAAGTGGGCAGGGATAGCGGATGGACGCGCTCCTGGGAAGCCGGAGCCCCTGAACGGCGCTCACCAGCTCTCGACGTGTGGCCGGAGATCGAGCTCGAACGTCCAGGCCGAGCGGGGCTGGGTCGTCAGGTAGTGGGCCGCGTCGGCGATGGCGTCGGGGTCGAGCTTGGTCTCGTCGTCTCCGCCCGCCTCGCCGATCTGGCCGTCGATGATGAGGAGCGAGACGTGCACGCCGCGGGGGCCGAGGTGGCGGGCCATCGCCTGGGCGAGGCTGCGCTGGGCCGCCTTGGCGGGCGCGAAGCCGGTGGTGAACGGCTTGCCGCGGAGCGACGCGGTCGCGCCGACGAACACGATGTTGCCCGTGCCCTTCGGCAGCATGTCCACGAGCGCCTGCTTGCTGGCGAGGAACCCGCCCAGCGCGTTGACGCGCCAGCCCCGCTCGAAGTCGGCCGCCCCGAGCTCCTCGATGTTGCCCCACGAGCCCGAGCCCGCGTTGAACACCAGCACCTCGACCGGCCCGAGATCCGCGCGCACCGCGGCGAACGCCTCCTTCACCGACGCCTCGTCCGACACGTCGCACGCGTAGGCCTTCGCGTCCCCCAGCTCCTCGGCGAGCTCGGCGGACAGCGCGGTCGAGCGCGACAGCAGCCCGACCGCGTACCCCTCGCGGCTGAACCTCCGGGCGAACGCCGCCCCGTTCTTCGGTCCGATCCCACAGACGACACACACGGGCTTGCTCATGTCGTGCGAGTACCACGCGCCCCGCTCCCCCGAGTAGGCCCCATCCCGGGACGCCGATCAGGTCGCGGGCTGGGCGGCGCGCCAGAGCCAGAGCGCGGCCAGGGTCATGGCGCCGGTCTCCACCGCGACCAGGAGCCACTGCTTCGCGACGATCCCGTCGACCACCATGCCGAGGAGCCGCGCCGCGAGCGCGCCGGCCATGAAGTAGAAGATCACGGAGGGGACGCTCGTCGACCAGGGGCGCAGCGCGGGGATGGCGATGAAGGACAGCCCCACCCCGAGCAGCATGCCCCCGCGGACCCGGCGCTCGACCGCCTCGAAGAGGTCGGCGGGGGCCGCGCCGGTGAGGGGGCCGAACCAGCCGGGGAACGCGGCGGCGGCGACGCCGACGATGGCCAGGACGATCCCGAAGGTGCGAAATCCAGTCATGCGAGGCTCCTCCGCGTCATCGGGCGCTCAGAGCGGCCACTCGAAGCCGGTCGCTCGCTCCGACCGATCCCACAGGCGCTCCATCACCGACTTGTCGTGGGCGTAGGGCTCCAGGGTGCCTCTCCCGACGGGACCGACCCACTCCATCGCGCCGGTGGGGCCGTAGAGCGCCCTCGCCTCGAGGCCGGGCTCGGTGGCGCACATCACCTCCGGGTAGGCGCCCCTCTCGGCCGACTGCACCATCGGCGAGAGGGACATGAGCCCGAACGCCATGCGGGTCATCAGGTTGCCGCTGGTCTCGATGAGGGAGGTCTTCGACGAGCCGGGGTGGCAGACGAAGACGCCGACATCTTTGCCTGCGGACTGCAGGCGGTCCTGCAGCTCGTAGGCGAACATCATCTGCGCGAGCTTGCTCTGGGAGTAGGCGCTGTTCTGCTGGTAGCCCTCGTCCCAGTTCAGGTCGTCGAGCTTGATGGTGCGCAGGCCCATCTTGTAGCCGAGGCTCGCGACCACCACGACGCGGCCCTTCGACTCCTCGATGCGCTCGAAGAGCAGCCCGCAGAGCAGGAAGTGACCGTAGTGGTTGGTGCCGAGCTGGCTCTCGAAGCCGTCCACGGTGAGCTTCTGGGTGGGCACCTGCGCGATGGCCGCGTTGCAGATGAGCGCGTCGATCCGGGGCACCGTCTCCAGGACCTCCGCCGCCGCCTCACGCACGCTCGCCAGCACCGCCAGGTCCATGCGCACGAAGGACACGTCGGCGTCGGCGCCCAGCTCCTCCTTCAGCTTCGCGATGGCGGCGGCCGACTTCTCCGGGTTCCGGTTCAGCATCACCACGCGCGCGCCCCTGGAGAGGAGCAGGCGCGTCGCCTCGAACCCGGTGCCCGAGTTGGCGCCGGTGATCAGATAGGTCTTGCCTGCGAGCGAGCCGAGTCGCTCCGGGGTCCAGCCCTTCGGTCCGAATGTCGTGTCTGCCATGGTTCGAGCTCCTTCTTGCTCTCTCCAACCTAGGCAGGGCTCGCGACACCGAGCTGTCCCTGCGCGCCATTTCGCTGCCTTCGGGCGCCATCGCGTCAGGCCGTCGCCAGCTCTTGCCGCAGCGTCTCGGGCGTCGTCCCCGTCCACCGCTGGAACGCGCGGAAGAAGGAGGTCGCCTCGTCGAAGCCGAGCAGGTAGGCGATCTCGGTGGCGGTCAGGTGGGTGCGGCGGAGGTACTGACGGGCCAGGCTCTCGCGCGTCTCGTCCACCACCGCCTTGAAGCTCGTGCCCTCGCTGCGCAGGCGACGCTGGAGCGTCCGCGAGCTCACCGCGAGCCGGCGCGCGACGGTGTCCACGCCGCCCTGACCGCTCGGCAGCGCCTCCATGAGCACCGCGCGCGTGCGATCGGCGAACGTCGCGTCCTGCTCGAGGTCGGCGAGTCGCCGCCGCAGCTCCGGCTCGAAGACGCTCCACATCGCCTGGTTGGCGGTGCGGAACGGCTCACGGGCGTCCGCCGCGTCGAAGGTCACGCGGGTGACGTCGCCGCGGCTCATGCGGACGCCGAGGTAGTCCTCGAACGGCCGCGGGTCGCGGGGCAGCGCGGGCACCGTCACCGACGTCGGCCGGACCAGCTGCCTCGTGCCCAGCCGCGCGAGCCGGGTGACGAAGAGCGCCTCGCTCCCGTGCATCGCCGCGGGGACGTGGGCGACCTTCCACCGATAGGTGAGCACGAGGCCCTCGTCGGCGTCACGGACGTCGAGCGCGACCGGCCCCATGAGCGGCTTGAAGCGCGCCAGCCGCTCGGCCGCCGTCGCGAGGTCCGGGCTGCACAGCGGCGCGAACACCGCCGGCGTGAAGTACTCGGGCTTCATCGCCTCGGTCAGGCGGACCCAGAATTGCGGATCCACGCCGGCGTCGAGGGCCTCGAAGAAGCGGAGGAACGAGTCGGTGCTGAGCCGGACGTCGTCGTGGTTCAGCAGATCATCCGGAAGCTTGGCGCGCCGGAGCACCTCGACGTGGTCGACCCCCGCCTCGGCGAGGATGCCCTTCCACCCCTCTCCGATCGCATAGGTCCGCTCGCCCGCCATGGAACCTCCTGCTCGCAGCCTAGCCAGGATGGAGGACCTCCACCGCCGCGCGGAGGCCTCCCCTCGCCCTCCCAGCTTGGGGGAGGACCCGCTCCGACACACTGTCCATGCGCGCCAGATCGCTGGCTTGCGGCGCCAGGCCCGCTCGCGCGGCGTCCGACGGCAGCCCAGCGATCAGCCGACCGGACGCGCGGTCCGCCGCAGCCAGACCCAGCCGAGCAGGAGCAGCCCGAGGCCGGCGAGCGACACCCAGCTGCCGGCGCGGCCGCGCGCCGCCTTCGACTCCGGGATCAAGCGGAAGCCCGCGTCGGCGAAGGTTAGCCCACGGCCCTCGAGGCGGCGGCGGAAGTCGAGCCGGTCGGACTCGGTGGTGAAGCCCTCCCAGCGCCCCGGCCCGGCGGGCGCGTCGGCGGCGAGCAGGGCGGCGACCACCACGCCGTCGGAGGAGGAGGTGACGGGCGTGTAGCAGGACTCCCCTCCCCGGCGGTCCCGACGGCAGAGGCGATGCGCCGGGCGCGCGAAGCCGCGGAGCTCCACGTAGTCGCCGGCCTCGCCCTCGCCGCGCTCGAGCGCCGCGAGGTCCACCGGCTCCACCTCGACCCGCGCCGCGTGCGCGACCATGCCGACGCCCACGAGGGCCATCACCCCGCCGCTCACGAGCAAGGCGAGCGGCCTCACCCGGGCCCGCAGCCACGTCGCGCGCCGAGCCCGGGTCTCCGCGTCCCCGCCCCGGAAGAGCAGCGCGCCCCCGATCACCAGCCCCGACGAGACGAGCACCGCGATCGCCGCGACGATGTCCCCGTCACTCATCCGCGAACGAGAGCAGGCTCTCGGCGCCGACGCAACACGGGCTCCTCGTGATACGCAGGGAGGGTGCAACACGGCTTCGTGCGCGGCGTTCGCTTCGAGCGCGAGAGGGTGCCCGACTTCGGGCGCTACCCGTTCGCCATCCCGGCGGTGCGCGACCTCGAGACGCTCGAGCTCGACCCGGGGGTGACGTTCCTCATCGGCGAGAACGGGAGCGGAAAGTCGACGCTGATCGAGGCGCTCGCCATCGTGCTCGGGCTCAACGCGGAGGGCGGGAGCCAGAACTTCAGGGTCGCCGAGCGGCCGAGCGAGTCGGAGCTGCATCGCTACCTGACGCCGATCCGGTCGCACCGGCGACCGCGGCGACGCTTCTTCCTCCGGGCCGAGAGCCTCTTCAACGTGGCCACCGAGGTCGAGCGGCTCGAGCTCGACGAGTACGGGTGGAAGGCGCTTCACGATCGCTCGCACGGAGAGGCGTTCCTCTGGCTGCTTCGCGACCGGTTCGTGCCGGGCGGCCTCTACCTGCTCGACGAGCCCGAGGCTGCGCTCTCGCCCAAGCGGCAGCTCGCGATGCTGACGCGCATGCAGGAGCTGGTGCGCGGGGGCTCGCAGCTCGTCGTCGCCACCCACTCACCGATCCTCATGGCCTACCCGGGCGCGAAGATCCTGCTGCTCGACGAGGCGGGGATGCGCCCGGTGCGGTACGAGGACACCGAGCACGTGCAGATCACGCGCGACTTCCTGAACGAGCCGAGCCGGTACCTGAGGCACCTCCTGGACTGACGCGGCTCGTCGCCGCGCCCGTCAGCCCTCCTCGCGGAGGCCGAGCTCCTTCATCTTGGTCTGGAGGCTCTTGCGGGAGATCTTCAGCAGGCGGGCGGTGTGGGTGACGTTGCCGCCGGTCTGGCTGAGGGCGCGCACGATGAGCTCGCGCTCGACCTTGCTCGCCGCCTCGCGCACCGCCTCCTTGAGGCCGGGGGTGGGCTGGTCGCTCGCCGGCTCGGCCGCCTTGGGCGGGGGCGCGCTCGCGGCGCTCGAGGGGGCGTCGACGCGCACCTCGGGCGGCAGGTCCCCGACGTCGATGCGGTCGCCCTCGGAGAAGAGGATGCAGCGCTCGATGACGTTCTCGAGCTCGCGGATGTTGCCGGGCCAGGGGTGCGCGAGCAGGCGCTGCATCGCGCCGTCGGTCGCGCCGACGACGTCCTTCTTGAGCTTCTCGCGGAAGCGCTTGACGAAGTGCTCGATGAGCAGCGGGATGTCGCTGGTGCGCTCGCGCAGCGGGGGCAGCCGCACCTGCACGACGTTGAGGCGGTAGTAGAGATCCTCGCGGAAGCGGCCCTGCTTGATCTCCTGCGCGAGGTCGCGGTTGGTCGCGGCGACGAGGCGCACGTCGACCTCGATGGTCTTGATGCCGCCGACCCGCTCGAACTCCTGCTCCTGGATGGCGCGCAGGAGCTTGACCTGCATGTTGACCGGGATCTCGCCGATCTCGTCGAGGAAGAGGGTGCCGCCGTGCGCGAGCTCGAAGCGGCCGGGCTTGCTGGTGACCGCGCCAGTGAAGGCGCCCTTCTCGTAGCCGAACAGCTCGCTCTCGATGAGGTCCCGCGGGATCGCCGCGCAGTTCACCCGGATGAACGGCCGGTCCTTGCGGCTGCTGTTCTCGTGCAGCGCCCGCGCGATCAGCTCCTTGCCGGTGCCGCTCTCGCCGGTCAGCAGCACGGTGCTCGGCGTGTCCGCCACCTTCTCGATGACGTTGTAGACCTCGACCATCGGCGGCGACTGCCCGATCAGCCGGTAGCGCCCCGGCTCGCTCGGCTCGGGCGCGACCTCGCGCTGGGTCAGCTCGCGGGTCTTGGCCGCCTTGCCGACCACGTTGCGCAGCTCGCTCTGCTCGAACGGCTTGGTGATGTAGTCGAACGCGCCGAGCTTCAGCGCCTCGACCGCGGTGTCGACCGTGCCGTGCGCGGTGATGATGATGACCGGGACGTCCGGGAAGTCGGCCACCGCCTGCTTCAGCAGCGTCATCCCGTCGACCTTCGGCATGCGGAGGTCGCTGATGATCACGTCCACGTGGTGCTCTTCGAGCGCGTCGAGGGCCTGCTGGCCGTCCTCGACCGCGATCACGTCGTAGCCGTCGCGCTTCAGCTGCGCCTCGAGCACCCGCCTCAGGTTCAGCTCGTCGTCGGCGACCAGGATCTGCTTCTTGTCGTCGCTCAAGGTGTCTCCCGCGCTCAGCGTGGCTGGCAGCGCATGCCGGACGTCGTAGCAGGATCGTCGCCGTCGAGCCCGGAGCAGAGGAAGACGTAGACCCGGTCGCGCCCCGGCGCCGACGCGACGAGCTCGTCGCGGCCGTCGAGCCCCGGCGCCGCGGCCACCGCCCAGCCCAGCATGTCGCCCGTGCCCGGGCTCGGGTGCCGCAGCGCCACGACCTCCGCCGACAGATCGGACAGCGCCGCCGCGCCCCGGAACACCCAGACCGCGCCCGCGCCGCCCACGTCGTCCACGTCCGCGGTGCGCGCGCCGACGATCAGCTCGCCGCGTCCGTCGCCGTCGAGGTCGCCGATCGCGAGGGCCGACCCGAAGGCCGACGCGTCGTCGCAGGCCGCGCCGTTCTGCGCGCTCGGGCAGGCGAGCTCGGCCGCGACCGGCCAGGAGCCGTCGCAGGTGCCCTCGACCGGGAGCGCGGCGCCGTCGTAGACGCGCACCACGCTCAGCCGCGCCCCGCCGCCGGGCCCGCTCGAGACCGCGAGGTCGGGCGCGCCGTCGCCGTTCAGGTCGCCGACGGCCAGCGCCTCGCCCCAGCCCTCGGCCGCGTCGTCCAGGCAGTCGCGCACCGACACGGAGCCCGCGTCGGCGGTGGCGACGACGAGCCGCTTGGTCCCGCCGGCCGAGGCGGCGGCGGCGAGCAGCACGGAGTCGGCGTCGATCGCGGCGATCGCGACCCGGCGCCCGAGCTCGGCGCCCGCGCCCGCGCCGCCCGAGAGATCGACCGCGATCGGGCCGCCGGTCTCGGGGAGGCGATAGACCGCGCCCGCGCCGCCGCCCGCCCCGGGGGCGCCGAAGAGCGCGACCCCGAACGGGTGCGGCGCCCGGAGCGACGCGGCCGAGAAGCCGAAGCGCTGCCCGCCGGGCCCGGTGACGGTGCTGGTGAGGGTGGCGTCGTCCTCGCAGCGCAGCTCGACGGTGCCCGACTCGGGCGCGACCGCGCCGACGCAGCGCTCGCGGCCGCCGTAGCGCGGCAGCCCGACCAAGGTGGCCCCGGCGCCGGTCGCGCACGGCGCGTCGACGTCGCAGCCGTCGAGGATGGGGCCGTCGAGGCGGAGCTCGCCGTCGATGTGGAGCGGGTAGACGGTGAACGGAGAGTCGACGCCCGCGCCGGCGCCGATGCGCGAGCCGGACGCGTCCCCGAAGGCGACGATCTGCTCGCCGAAGCCGGCCTTGGGGTAGTCGTCCGGCGGCGCGAGCGCGACCACCTGCGACTCGCCGCGCAGATCCTCGAACTCGGTCGGCACGCAGCCGACGATCAGGAGCGCGCTCACGGCGAACACGGGGCGCATCAGAACCTCCCCGTGAAGCCGAGGCTGGCCGCGCCGTTCACCGGGTCGATCATCGGCGCGAACGCCCAGTCGCGCGCCTCGCGGACCGAGCCCTCGCTCGGCGGCAGCGGGTCGTAGAGGAAGTAGTAGAGCGCGAGCCCGCCGAGGATCACGCTCAGCCCGAAGGCGGCGTCGGCGGCGATGTAGAGGTAGAGGCCCTGGTCGAAGCGCGGGTCGTCGCTGGTGAGCCGCCCCGCCTCCTGCTCGGCGCGGAGGCCGCTCATCCAGTCGTTGCCGAGCAGCGCGAGGGTCACCCCGCCGCCGATGAAGAGCGCGGTGAAGACGCTGGTCACCCAGGCGCTCCCCCGGTCGACGCCGGGGCGGAGGCGCACGCGCATCGGGGTGAGCTGCCCGTTCTCGATGGTCACCTGGGCCTCGAAGGCCTTCATGCCCTCCGACTCCACCCGCACCCGGTGCGGGCCCGCCGAGACCTGCCCCTCGTAGGGCACCTCGCCGACCTGCACGTCGTCGACGAGCACCCGCGCGCCCTCGACGTTGGCGACCACCCGCAGGCGGCCGTACTCGACCCGGCTCAGCTCGAGCTGCACCGTGACGTCCTCGCCGACGCCGACCTCGACCTCGCGCTGGGCGAGCTGATAACCGGGCCGCTCGACCCAGATCTGGTGCGCGCCCACGGGGATCGGCGCCTCGAACGGCGTCTGCCCGCGCGGGCCCTGCGCGCGGTCGTCGATGTAGACCTGCGCCCCGGCGACGTCGCTCTGCACCCGGAGGTAGCCGAGGAACTCGCCCTGGCTCATCTCCACGATGACCACGTAGACCTTGCCCGGATCGATCGAGACGCCTTGCTCCACCGTCTGGAAGTCGGGGTGCTCGACGACCACGTGATAGCGCCCCTCCGCGAGGGTGTGGGCGAAGGGCGTCGGCCCGCTCGAGACCTCGCGGTCTCCGTCCATCACCCGGATGGTCGCGCCGGCGGGGTTGGTGCGCACCGACAGGAGCGACATGAGGTTCTCGAGCGACTCCACCGGCTCGGGCGCCTCCTCGGGCGCCGGCGTCTCGGCCGGCTCGGGCGGCTCCGTCCCCTCGGGCGGGCTCTCCACCGGCGGCGGCGCGGCGGCCGCGCGCAGGCTCGCGATCCGCTCGCGCACCGACGCCGCGTCGGCGCTGCCCGGATCGGTCGAGAGGTAGCGCTCGAAGTAGTCGGCCGCGCGCCCCGGCTGCCCGGCGCGCTCGAGCGCCACGCCCGCGTTGTAGAGGAAGGCGCTGAACGGCTGCGCCTCGTAGGCCGCCTCGAACTCCGCCGCCGCCTCCTCGAACCGCGCCTGCAGGTAGAGCGCCTGACCGCGCTCCATGTGCTGCCGCGCGCGCTCGATCGCGCCTCCGTCATCCGTCTGCGCCCGCGCGGTCGCCGCCGAGAGCAGCACCGCGCAGGCCACCATCACCCATCGCATTCGCGTCTCTCCCCTCGCCCCGACTCTATCGCATCGAGGGGGCGGGCAGCGACGGCGTCAATAAACGAAGGGCACGATCCGGTGCGGGACGCGGCGGCAGTACTCGTCCCAGTCGTCGCCGTACTTCTCTTTGCAGAGCGCGTGGTCGCGGCGCTCGCGGTTGATGAGGAGGGGCGCGAAGTAGATGAAGTAGAAGTAGGGGACGACCGAGGCGAAGCCGCAGGCGAGGCACCAGGCGAGCGCCATCATGAGGTCGCCCATGTAGTTGGTGTGCCGGGCGAGGCCCCACCAGCCGCTCAAGAGAAGCGAGGTGCCGCGCTTGGTCTTCAGCACCTTGGGCGGCTTGCCCCAGACCTTCGCGCTCGGGTCCCGACGGAAGCGCTGCTTCTGCAGGTTGGAGTCGCGGAAGACGACGTAGCCCGTGAAGTTGAGGACGAGCAGGCCGACGATGGCCCAGATCGGCAGGTCGGTCGGCTCGGCGAGCAGGTACTGCTGCTGCAGGGTGAAGTTGAAGGGGATCCACACGAGGAACGCGTGGGTGAGCATGAACCCGTAGTTCTCGTAGATGATGTCGAGCATCGAGAGCAGGTTCGACTCGAAGACGAAGAAGTCGGTGATGTAGAAGAGCTGGCAGATCGTCACGACCCACATCGCGCTCGAGATGCTGCCGGTGCGCTCGAGCTCGGCGGCCGGCAGGAGCACCGCGAGCGCGCCCCACGAGCCCATGCCCACGTGCGACTCGAAGAAGAACTTCAGGTCGAACAGGCCGAAGCGCGGGTTGAGCACCGTGCCCATGTAGAAGTCGTAGGCGACGTTGCCGCTCGAGCGCTCGAGCGGGCCGCGCTGCCGGCCCCAGGCGTAGAACCAGACCGCGAGCGCCACCGCGACCAGCGTGGCGAGGGTCAGCAGCGGGCCGAGCTCCGCGAGCACCGACGACGCCGACAGGGTGCCGGTGGCGAGGAGCGCGAGCAGCACGCCGATGGACACCACGAACGCGCTCAGCCCGTTGAGCTTGTACTTCAGCCGCTCGCCGTTCGGCAGGAGCGCGCCCTCGACCACCTTGCCGGGGCAGACGAGCTGCAGCACCACGTGGAGCGCGAGCCAGCCGCCGAGCATCGCGGTCGCCCGCCAGGTCGGCGCGGGGACCATCGCCGTCAGCTCCGCGAGCGACGTGGGCACCCAGAGCGAGCCGTCGTGCAGGCTGACGCTGGCCCAGAGATAGAAGGACACGACCGGCATCACGATCGTGAGCGCGAGCGCCCCGATCGGTCCGCCGAAGTGGTCCGCGGGCACGCGCTCGGCGGCCTCGGTGGACAGGGGCTGGGTGCTGCTCTGGCTCGTCACGGCGCGCCACCATAGCGGCCGAGCCCCCGGCTGACCATCCGATCAGAACGGGTCGACCATGTCGCCTCGGCACTTCGGACAGCGCCCCCAGCGCGCGCGCCCGATGAAGTCGCACGACGTGCACGTCTTGTCGCGCCCGCGCGCCAGCACCCAGAGCGAGCTCAGCAGGTCTCGCGCCCAGACGACCACCAGGCCCACGGCCACGAACGCGATCAGCGCGACGAGGCCGAAGCCGTCCATGTCTCCGGATCCGCTCCAGCCGCCCGGCGCCGAGGACGAGCCCCCGCTCGAGCCGCCCCCGGACGTGGCCTCCGGCGCGCCGAACCGGTCGCCGCCGTAGCTCCCGCCGGTCTGCTGCGCCGCGAGCCCCGCCGGGGTCGCCAGGAGGAGCGCGAGCAGCGCGAGGACGCTCGAGAGCCGCATGCCCCCGAGGGTACGCGACGTAACGACTCCCGGTCTCGCGCCTAAGCGCTACATCAAGAGTGATGAGTGAACCCTCTCGATGGCGGCGGAGCCTGCGCGCGGCGTGGCCCTGGCTGCTGATGGCCGGGGCGATCGGGCTCTGGACGTTCGGCCGCGGCGGCCCGGCGATCGAGGAGGGCGCGCCCGCGCCGGCGCTCGTGGTGCCCTGGACCGGGGGCGGCGAGCTCGACCTCGGCGCCCGCGAGGGCAAGGTCACGGTGCTCGCCTTCTGGGCGACCTGGTGCGGGGCCTGCCGCGCCGAGGGCCCCGTCCTCTCCCGGGTGCACGAGCGGCTCCGCGAGCGCGGCGACGAGGTCATCGGCGTGTCGGTGGACGAGCTGCCCCTCGAGCGCGTGCACGACCGCGCCCGCGCCTACGGCATGGACTACCCGATCGCGCTCGCGAGCCGCGCCGACACCGATCGCTTCCAGGTCGAGCTCCTCCCGACCATCTACGTCATCGGCCCCGATCGCCGCATCGCCGCCGCGTTCACCGGCGGCGTCGGCGAGTCGAGCTTGATGGAGGCGGTCGAGCGCGCCCGCGCCCGCTCCAAGTGATCTAAGCGATCAGCTTGCCCGGGTTCATGATGCCCTCCGGGTCGAGGGCCGCCTTGGTGGCCTCGAGCACGCTCATGCCGAGCGCGCCCTTCTCCGCCGGGAGCCAGTCGGCGTGGTCGACGCCGACCCCGTGGTGGTGGCTGATCGTGCCGCCGTTCTCGCTGATCGCGCGGCTCGCCGCCTCCTTGATGCGCCGCCACTGGCCGACCTCGTCGTCCAGGTCGCGCCCGAAGAGGAAGGTGAAGTACAGGCTCGTGCCCGACAGGTAGGTGTGGCTGATGTGGGCGAGCACCTGCCCCCGGTGGCCGCCGGCCGCGATCGCGCCGAGGATGGCCCCGCGCACCGCGCCGTAGAGCCGCGGCACGTTGGCCCAGGTGGTCGAGGTCTCGAGGGTGTCGAGGCCCACGCCGCGGTCGAGCAGCGGGTCGCGGAAGTAGGGCATCGAGAAGCGGTTCTCGTACCAGCTGTTGCCGGGCCCGCGCCCGACGAAGAGGCCGCCCTTGCGGGTCGCGATCGCGAACGCGTGCCGCCAGCTCATGCGCACGATGGCCGCCGGGCCCTCGAAGCCGACCATCAGCACGCAGGGCGCGTCGAAGCCGACCTTGCCGAGCGCGCCGAGCGCGATCTCCTGCGCCTTGGACGGCTTGAGCACCGCCTTGAACTCGCCGTAGAAGTGCGTCTCGGCCACGTCGCTGAGCCGCAGGGTCGAGACCGGCAGCTCGGCCTGGGTGATCGCGCGCACCGCCTCCACCCCGCTCTCCCAGTCGCGGAAGAGGAAGGAGACGAAGTCCCGCGCCTCGGCCGTCTCGTGGATCTTCACGGTGGCCTCGGTGATCACGCCGAGCGCGCCCTCCGAGCCGGCGATGACCTGGTTGAGGTCCGGGCCGGCGGCCGACGCGGGGAACGGCTGGGTGCGCCACTCGCCCTTCGGGGTGGCGACCCGGGCGGCGACGAGCTGCTTGGCCGCGCCGCCGTAGCGGTTGGACTGCTGGCCGGCGCCCCGGGCCGCGATCCAGCCGCCGAGGGTGGAGAACTCGAACGACTGCGGGAAGTGCCCGAGCGTGTAGCCGCGCTCGGCGAGCACCTCCTCGAGCTCGGGCCCGTAGATGCCCGCCTCGAACGTCGCGGTGAGGCTCGTCTCGTCGAGATCGAGCAGCCGGCTCATGCGCGTCGTGTCCAGGGTGACCACGCCCGCCTGGCCGCCGTCCTTCCGGGCCTCGACGCCGCCGACCACCGAGGAGCCGCCCCCGAAGGGCACCACCGCGACGCGCTGCTCGGTGCAGTACGCGAGGATCTGCACCACCTCGTCGTGGCTCTCCGGATAGACGACCGCGTCCGGCGCCTCGGCGATCTCGCCGGACCGGATGCGGACCAGGTCGTAGTAGCTCTTGCCCACCGCGTGGAACGCGCGCTCGTAGGCGTCGGTGCGCACCCGGTCGTCGGCGGTGATGGCGCGGAGCTGGTCCAGCACCTCCTCCCGCAGCTCGACCGACGGCAGCGTCAGCGCGTCGAGGGGCTTGGCCGGCGTGTCCGGCAGGGTGTCGACGCCCAGGGCGTCCTTCACGAAGCGCCACACCTCGGCGTCCCGGCCGTGGAGGTCGAAGCTCTGCGCCTTCAGCCCCCAGCCATTGAAACGAAGCTCGTCGCGGCGATATCGCATGGGAGGCGAGCCTGCCGCGGCGCGATGCCCCGGGCAACCGCCGTCTTGACTGAGATTCCGGGCGCCCTATGGTCACCCGGCCCCGTCCCGGGAGAGGGGCAACGTCTCCCGAACGTGGTTAGGATCCTCGTGGACGCGCTCCACGCTCGAACCCAGGGTTTTGCCAACCAAAAGGTGGCTGACCCGATGAACTTCGCACTCATGACCGACCCGACCCGAGAGACGACCGTCGAACGTTACGCGGAAGCGGACGTGCCGACCGAGTACGGCCTCTTCAAGCTGATCGTGTACCGCGAGCGAGGCACCAAGGACCTCGTCGAGCACGTCGCGGTGGTCAAAGGCGACGTCTCCGGCAAGCACGGCGTGCACATCCGCGTGCACTCCGAGTGCCTCACCGGCGAGGTGCTGCACTCGATGAAGTGCGACTGCCGCGAGCAGCTCGACTTCGGCCTCCGTCACATCAGCGACGAGGACCACGGCGCGGTGCTCTACCTCCGCCAGGAGGGCCGCGGCATCGGCCTCGGCAACAAGATCAAGGCGTACGCGCTCCAGCAGAAGGGCATCGACACGGTCGACGCCAACCGGATGCTGGGCTTCGAGGACGACCTCCGCCGCTACCACATCGCGACCGACATGCTCTCCGACCTCGGGGTCGAGTCGGTGGTGCTGCTGACGAACAACCCGGCCAAGGTCGACGCCCTGCGCAACGACGGTGTCCAGGTCAGCGGCCGCCTCCCGGTGCACATCGAGCCGAACGAGCACAGCCGCGACTACCTGCTGACCAAGCGCGCCCGCATGGGCCACATGCTCGGCAACCTCGGCGAGCTCCTCCTCGACGCCGAGTAGGCGACGGGGCATCCTCGCCCCGAGATGGAGTGCGCGGAGCACGGCTTGCACGGTGCCTGCGTGCGCTGCGGCAGCTTCGTCTGTCGCGCGTGCCGGCGCTGGGTCGACGAGCGGCTGCACTGCGCCGCCTGCCAGGCGCGGGTCGGTGACGGGCCGGGGACGCTGGCGATGGCGGCGGCCCTCTGCTCGACCCTCGGCCTCGGCTGTCTGCTCCCCGGCGCGCTCGGCGCGATCCTCGGCGGCCTGGCGCTGCGGGCCATCCAGCGCGGCGCCGCGCCCCCGGCGGGGAGGCCGTTCGCGCGGCTCGCGCTCTGGCTCGGCCTCGCCGAGGTGGCCGCGCTGATCGTCGCCCTGCTTTTTCTGTCCGCCACGAGCGCGTAGCATCGCCGGATGCCGAAAAAGAAGTTCGCCGTCGAGGAGGGCGCGCCGAAGCGCCTCGAGGTGGAGTGGAGCGGGCAGTTCGACACCACGACCTTCCGCTGGGACGGCGCGACGCTGAGCGAGCACGACGGGTTCGAGATGACGGAGGGCGTGACCCTGTCCCTGCCCGAGGGCTTCACCGTCGAGGCCATGGCCGTCCGAGGCGGCGGCCTCTGGCCCGGCAGCAAGGTGAAGCGGCTCACGCTCCGTTTCCCGGACGGCTCCCCGGTGCCCGGCTCCGGCGAGGACCCGCGAGAGGCGAGCAGGCAGGCAGGCTACCTGCTCTACTTCATCGCCGGGCTGAACGCGCTCTGCGGCGTCTTCGCGATCGTGACCGGCGCCGACGCTTTCGCGGCGGCCGGGATCGGCGTCGGGCAGATGTGCGCGGGCGTCCTCTACGGCGTCCTCGGCCTGTTCACCATGCGGGGCTCGCGCGTCGCGCTCGCCATCGCGATGGGGCTGTACGCGGTCGACGGGATCGCCACGCTGGCCATGAGCGTGGCCGAAGGCGGGAGGCCGAGCGTGTTCGGCCTCTTCATCCGGATCGGCTTCTTGATCGCGCTCGGCACGGCGTTCCGGACGATGAAGCCACGGCGTTGATAGAGTGGAGGCGTGAGAGCCCTCGCGTTCGCCGTCGCCCTGGCCGGATGCGCCGACGTGGGCGCGGCGAGGGCGCCGATCGCGAACGGCGTCGAGGCGCCAGGCGAGGCGAGCGTCGAGGCGAGCGTGGTCGCGCTCGTCGATGCTCGAGGCGACCTGCGGTGCTCGGGCGCGCTCATCGGAGAGCGCGTGGTGCTGACCGCGGCCCACTGCGCGGCCGACTCGGCCCGGGCGGAGCCCGACGTGGCCGTGGTCTTCGGTCCCCGCACCGACGAGGAGGGCGTCGCGATCCTCGAGGCGCGCGCGCACCCGGACTGGCGCGGCGAGGCCGACGCCGACGTCGCGCTCCTGCTCCTCGCCGAGCCCGCGAGCGCCGCGCCGCTGCCGCTCGCTCCGGGCGCCGCCGCCGCGCCGCCGCCGGTCTCGGTCCGGCTGGTGGGCTACGGGCTCACCGCCGCCGGGGCCGACGACGACGACCGACGGCGCGCCGGCGACGCGGTCACCACCGAGGTCACGCCGGGCCACGTGGTCCTCGGCGCCGACCCCGCGCTCGCCTGCCGCGGCGACTCCGGGGGCCCGGCGCTGATCGACGGCGCGGTGGCGGCGGTCATCAGCCGGGGAGACGCCGCGTGCGAGACCCGCACCCGCGCCGCCCGCGTCGACGCGGTCCTGCCGTTCCTGGAGGCCACCCTCGCCGACTGGGCGGACGGAGCGCGCGGCGCGGGAGAGTGGTGCCTGCACGCCGACCACTGCGAGGGCGGCGCCTGCGTCGAGGCGCCGGACGAGCCGGCGATCCGCTACTGCGACGCCCCCTGCGCGGCCGACGCCGACTGCCCGGCGGCGATGACCTGCGCCTCCGGCCGCTGCGCCTACCCGACGCCGACGCCGGGCGCCTTCGGGGGCCCGTGCGCGTCGGACGCCGAGTGCGCGCGCGGCGAGTGCGTCGACGACCCGTCGTTCTGCAGCGTGCGCTGCGTGACCGGACGCGGCGACTGCCCGAGCGGCGCGAGCTGCGCTCACCTCGGCGGCGTCGACTTCTTCTGCGTCCCCGACCCGGCCCCCGCCGGCTGCGCCATCGCACCGACGCGCAGGTCCGGCGCGGGGCTCCTGCTCGTCCTCGCGCTCCTCACAGCGTGGCGAGCCAGTCCTTCGCGCTCATCGGCTTCGAGAACATCGGGAAGTCGAAGCGGATCGCGTTGTCGTGCTCTTCCTGCGAGGTCGCGGCGGCGCAGTCGGTGAGGGTGATGACCTCGTAGCCGTTCTCGTAGGCGCTGCGCATCGTCGACTCGACGCAGCAGTTCGTCAGGAAGCCGCCGAGCACCACCGTCTTGATGCCCTTCGAGCGGAGGATGAAGTCGAGGTTGGTGCTCGCGAAGGTGTCGAGGCCGCGCTTGCCCTCGACCACGATGTCGCCGTCCTGCGGGGCGAGCGCGTCGACGATCTCCGCGCCCCACGCGCCCTTCACGAACGCCTCGCCGTCGACGACGCCCTTGAGCACGCCGTAGGGGTGCTTGGTCAGCTCGCCGTAGCCCGGCGCGAAGGTGATCGGGGCGTGCATCACCGTCACCCCCTCGGCGCGCGCCGCCTCCACCACCGCCTGGGTCTTCGAGAGCATCTCGGTGCTCTCCATCACGCCCTTCACGGCGTCGTGCAGGACCCCGCCGGGGCTCGTGAAGTCGTTCTGGTACTCGATGAGCACGATCGCGGTCGTCTCGGGATCCATGGGCGCCTCCTCGTGTTTCGAGCAGGTTACCAGCTTGTCTGACAAGTTTCCAGCAGGTATCTTCCGGGTCATGGAGGACGTCTTCGATCGCGCGCTCGCCGAGGTGGGCCGAGAGCCCCTGTGCATGACCGTGGCCAGCCAGATCCGGGCCTCGATCCTCTCGGGCGCCCTCTCGGACGGCACCGCGCTGCCCAGCGAGAAGGAGCTGTCGGCCCGGCTCGGGGTCGGCCGCTCCACCGTCCGGGAGGCCCTCCGCATCTTGCAGGCGCAGGGCCTGATCAGCGGCGGCAGCTCCGTCTCCACCAAGGGCCCGGTGGTCACCCGGGACGGCGCCCTGCCGATCGCCGCCTCCGCGCTCGAGGCGGTGGTGGCCCTCGGTCAGGTCCCCCTCGCCGACCTCGTCGGGCTCCGCACCCTGATCGAGAGCGCGGCGCTGCGGGCGGCCGCGGAGGCCCGGCGGGAGGACGCGCTCGAGGCGGCCGAGGCGGCCCTCGAGGAGATGCGCGCGGCCGGCGCCGACGTCGAGCGCGCCCACCGGGCCGACGTCGCGTTCCACGCCGCGCTGATCGACGGCGCCGACAACGGCGCCTACTCCCTCGTCTACCGGGTGCTGCGCGAGAGCATCGCCGCCCACCTCCGCGACGCGCTCGACGCCGAGCCCGACCCGGGCGGCACCGTCGCGCGCCTGGTCGCGGAGCACGAGGACATCCTCGAGGCGGTGCGCGCCGGCGACGGTCACGCGGCGGCGGCGACCCTGCGCGGCCACCTCGACGGGTTCTACGGATCATGAGCCTGCTCGACCGGCTCGCGCGCGACCTGCCGCCGGAGGCGCTCGTCACCGACGCGGACGTGATGGCGCAGTACGCCCGCGATCAGGCCGGCCCCTGCCCCGCCGGCGCCCCGGCCGCGGTGGTGATCCCGCGCTCGGTCGAGCACGTCGCCCTGACCCTCCGGCTCGCGAGCGAGACCCGCACGCCGGTCGTGCCCCGGGGCGCGGGCACCGGGCTGAGCGGGGGCGCCAACGCGATCGACGGCTGCGTCGTGCTGAGCCTGCACGCCCTCGACCGGGTGCTCTCGATCGACCCCGCGACCCGCCTGGCCACCGTCGAGCCCGGGGTGCTGAACGCCACCCTCGACGCGCGCGCCCGCGAGCACGGCCTGATGTACGCGCCCGACCCGGCGAGCCGCGAGATCTCGACGGTGGGCGGCAACGTGGCCACCAACGCCGGCGGCGCGTGCTGCCTGAAGTACGGCGTCACCGGAGATCACATCGCCCGGCTGCGCGCGGTGCTCGCCGACGGCACCGAGATCCAGACCGGCAGCGCGACGGTGAAGAACGTGGCCGGGCTCGATCTGCAGCGGCTGCTGATCGGCTCGGAGGGCACGCTGGCGGTGGTGGTCGAGATCACCGCCCGGCTCCTCCCGGCGCGCCCGGCCTGCGGGACCCTGGTGGCCTTCTTCCCCTCGCTGCAGGCGGCGGGCGAGGCGATCGTCGCGCTCGAGCGGCCGCGCGCGCTCTCCAAGCTCGAGGTCATGGACCGGACGACGGTGCGCGCGGTCGAGGACCTGACCCGCATGGAGCTCGACACCGACGCGGCGGCGATGATCCTCGCCCAGGCCGACACCGCGGACGCGGCCGCGCTCATGGAGCAGGCCGAGCGCCTCTGCGTCGAGCGCGGCGCCACCCTCGCGATGACCACGCTCGACGAGGCGGAGGGCAAGATGCTCATGGCGGCCCGGAGCGCGGCGCTGCCCGCCCTCGAGAAGAAGGGCCACTGCCTGCTCGACGACGTCGCGGTCCCCGTGCCTCGCGTCCCCGCGCTGCTCGCCCTCTGCGCGGAGGCGGCGGAGCGTCGCGGGGTGACGGTGGGGACCTTCGGCCACGCGGGCGACGGCAACCTCCACCCCACCCTCGTCTACGACGCGCGCGACCCGGCGGAGAGCCAGGCCGCGCTCGAGGCCTTCGACGACATCCTCCGCGGCGCGCTCGAGCTCGGGGGCACCGTCACCGGTGAGCACGGCGTCGGCACCCTCAAGCGAGATTACGTCGAGCGCATGGTCGGGAAGCGGGAGCGGACCCTGATGCACGGCATCAAGCAGGTCTTCGATCCCCTCGGCATCCTCAACCCCGGCAAGGCCTACTGACCGCTCAGAAGGCCTTCGGGGCCGCGTCGAGCTCGGCGTCGGCGGCGCTCGGGAGCTCGGTGTCGGCCGGGCTGACCGCCGCCTTCTTCTGCCCCCACTTCGTGCGGCCGGTGATCTGCATCATCACGAAGAGCGTGAGGATGGCGCCGATGGTGATGGCGAGGCCGGTGAAGCCCTCCCACATGAAGGTGTAGGAGAAGAGCACCAGGTAGAGGAGCTGGCTGATGCCGATGTGCTGCAGCGCGAAGCGCCAGCCGGTGAACAGCCGCGCGTAGGTCGTGACGAGCAGGACCGAGACGCCGGCGCTGATCGCGAACGAGGCGCCGATCTCGAGGTGATCCACCAGGTAGGCGAAGAGCAGGTGGAACGCGAAGAAGCTCGTGCCGAGGAAGAAGTAGTGCATCGGGTGCAGGTCCTTCTTGCGGTCCATCGCGAGGATGCCGACCACGAAGAAGAAGAACAGCAGGCCCACCGGCGCGAAGAAGGTGATGCGCGCCGCGAGCGGGCCGGGGTTCACCCGCACCGGCATCTCGACCCCGATCGGGCGGTTGGCGATCAGGCTCTCGAAGTCCCAGACGCCGCGCCAGCCGTCGCCGCGCTGGCCGTGCTCGGTCGGGCTGAGCGTGTCCTCGGGGAAGTCGACCTCGCCGAAGTCGGTGGTGATCGCGAGCCGGAAGTTGCGGACCCGCGAGGTGCCGGCGGCCATGCGGTAGCGCCAGGTCTCGGTGCCGCGGCTCCGGTAGGTCACCCGGAAGGTGCGCGCCTCGCCGGGCGCCATCTCCGTGGTCCAGGCGGCGTGCTCCCCTTCGATGGCGAAGTCGACGCTGCGCCCCTCCTCGTCCTCGACGTCGAAGGCGTCGTAGGTCGCGTTGGGGGCGCCGACCGGCGCGTAGCTGCGGCTCGAGTCCCAGCCCTGCTCGGCCGCGCGGGCGGAGAGCGGGAACACCAGCTGGATCTCCCGCGCGACGTCGGTGTCGTTGCGGAAGGTGTACCGGCCGTCGAGCGAGACGGTGTAGGTCGGGTACCAGGAGAGCCCGCGCCGCCGGTGCTCGAGGTCGAGGTCCACCTCGACGTCGGTGCGGGTCAGCTCGATCGCGACCTCGCGCGTGGTCGTCGTCGGCGGCTGCGGGTTGCCGCTCGGGTCGTAGGTCACGGTGCCCGGCGTGGACGGCTCGGGCTCGCGGAAGAAGGCCCGCGGCTGCCCCTGCTCCGCCGGCGGCCCCCAGAGCTGATGCACGTCCCCCTGCCCGCTGATGCCCGAGTCGTCCGAGCGGACGAGCAGGGTCGAGCCGAGGATCACCCACGCGAAGCTGCAGCCGATCCAGACGGTGGCGATGCCGAACAGTCTCTTCATCTCTCTTTGCCTCCCGACCCATGGATACGCTCGGGGTGGCGCGACGCTCCGTCGGCGGCGAGGAGAGAAGGAGGACCAATTGTGGCGAAGTTATGGCGGCGGCGAAGATGTGGCGGCGGCTACTCGATGATCACCACGCCGCCCGCCTCGCGGACCCGGAACACGGGGTTCGACTCGCCGCGGCCGACCTCCGTCAGCACCTCTCCGGTGCGCACGTCGAGGCGCCAGCCGTGCCCCGCGCAGACCACCACGTGGCCCTCCATGCGCCCCTCGCAGAGGCTCTGACCGCTGTGCGGGCAGGCGTCCTCGATCGCGTAGACCCGGCCGTCGACCCGCACCGCGAGCACGTCGTAGGGCGGCCTCGGGCAGCGCACCGGCGCGCCGTCGACCAGCGCGTCGGACGGGAGCCGGATCAATGCAGCTCGCCGCCGTGCCCGGAGCTTCGCAGCTGCGCGAGCAGATCGACGAGCGCGTCGTGCACCCGGGCGAGCCGCACCTTCACGTCCACCGCCTCGAGGAGCTGCTGGCGCGCCTCGGGCTCCGAGACCAGACGGTCGGCGATGCGGTCGGCGAGCACGCCCGGCGGCGTCTGCGCGTCCACCCCGAGGTGGAAGTCCGGGTAGCGCTCCCGGACCAGCGCGACCACCGAGGCCGCCGTGGCCAGCACCGGCGTGGTCACCTTGTGGATCGCCTCGGGGTGCGTCTCGCGATCGTCGAGGCGCGTCGCCTTGGCGCGGCGGTAGGAGAGGCCGCCCTCGGGCAGCTCCTCGAGCTTCACGCGGGAGAGCCCGTGGAGCAGGAGATCGAAGCGGCCGTCCTCGCGGCGTCGCCAGTCGAGGATGCGGCCGGCGCCCGCGATCTCGTGGATCTCGGGGCGGCCCTCGTAGTCGGCCTCCCAGTCGCCGCGCAGCAGCGTCACCGCCATCGCCATCGGGCCCTTGGAGACGCAGTCCTCCATCATGTCGCGGTAGCGCTCCTCGAAGAGGTGGAGCGGCAACGTGGACCCGGGGAAGAACACCACGCGCGGCAGCGGGAACACCGGCAGGTTGGAGAGCTCTTCGTCGGTCAGGGGCTCCGTCTCTTCGGGGAGCTCGATCATGGTTCGCCTCGGCCGGTGATTTGAATGGCGCTGAGCAGCTGTTGTTGGAGCGACGGGTCTTCACTCATGGAGCCCGCGAACGCAAGCGTCGTGGCCCGGGAAGCGTGACGCCGGTCCCCCCGCGCCGTCATGCACGTGGGAGCTAGGTCCACGACCGCGCCAGCGCCACGCGCGCCGAGGTGGGTGACGAGCGCCTCGGCGATGTCGCGCCCGAGATCCTCCTGCAAGCGGAGGCGACGCGCGAAGCAGTCGACGAGCCGGCCGAGGGCGCCGAAGCCGACCACCCGCTCGCCGGGAAAGTAACCCACGTGCACCACGCCGGCGGCGGGCATCAGGTGGTGCGGGCACATCGTGGCCGTCGCGAGATCGGTGACCACCACCAGCCCCGGCGCGTTCGACGCGGTCGCGTCGGCGAGGATCTCGGCCGGATCGTCCGCGTAGCCGGAGAGGAGGTCCTCGGCCCAGGCCTCGGCGACGCGCCGGCCGGTGCCCTCGAGCTCGGGGTCTCGTCCGACCGGAGCGCCCACGGCGCGCAGAAAGGCTTCGATCGCGCGCGCGGCGCCGTCGAGGTCGGGATCCGGCATGACGCCCGGTCTACTTGCAGTCCCGGCCCCAGAGCAACCGCATCGCCCGGGGCAGATCGCTGCGCTCCATGACGTCGCAGTCGAAGCAGCTCTCGGGGAAGCTCTTGGACTCGCAGCCCTGGCACTCCTGGATGATCGCGACGGTCTGCGCCAGCTCCTCGCGGAGGCGGCGGAGGCACGCGATCTTGCGCTGCATCTCCTCGATCTGGCCCTCGAGGACCTCCTGCATCGCCTGGCTCGCGCCCTCCGGCGACGGGTGCTCCTTCTTCAGCTCGAAGAGGGCCCGGATGTCGTTGAGCGAGAGGCCGGCCTCGCGCAGATCCATGATGAGCTGCAGCTTGGCGAGGTTGTCCTTGCCGAAGAGGCGGTGGCCTCCCTCGGTGCGGGTCTCCGGACAGAGGACGCCGGCCTCTTCGTAGAAGCGGACCGTGCGCACCGTGGTGTCGCAGGCCCGGGCCAGGTCCCCCGTCGTGAGGGGCCTCAGCCGGTCGCACGGGACCTCGGGCTCGTCCGACGCGGGGTCGGCGGCGCTCGGGTCGGGGTGTGTGCTCTCGGCGGCCATACGTGTTTTCTGCTTTGTTTTCGCTCGATTTCGGGGCGAAGCCCTCGATCGATATAGGTATCTGACCGGCGCAGTGTCAACTGGGGCGAGGAGGACGTCCGTGAGGAAATCAACCTCGACGGAACTTTGTGGCCGGCAGGAGGAAACCGCCAGGGGCCTCCGACGATGAGGCGGTCAAACCCCCAACGGGGTCGTCCTTGCGGCCCCGGAGTCACGTTGCGTATTCTCCGCGGAGGTCTTCCATGAGCACCCCCATCAAGCCCCCCGGTGGCTCCCCCGACGGGATCCCCGAGCCGGCTGACACCCCCGAAGGCAGCCAGGTCGAAGGCGGCGAGCTCCGAGGCATGGTCGAGCGCGCCGGCGCCGATCGGGCCGAGGGCTCGGCCGGCAGCGAGGCGGCGTCGCCGCTCGACGCCGTCCGCGCCGACGTCGAGGCCGGGCGCATCGACGCCGATCAGGCGATCGAGCGTCTCGTGCAGCGGGCCCTGGCCGGCGCCTCCGGGCTGTCCCCGTCCCAGCGCGACGCCCTCGAGGCGCAGCTCCGGGACGCGCTCACGGAAGATCCGACCCTGGTCGCCCTGCGGAAGGATCTCGAGCGTGCTTCTTCGGCGAAGCCTTAGCTTCATCACCCTCGCCCTCGCGCTCGCGCTCGCCGCGGGCGCGTCGGCGCAAGAGACGCCCCGCGTCTACATCGTCTCGGTGCCCATGGAGGCGGGCCTCGACGCGGAGGCCACCCGCGCCGGGGCCGCCGCCCGGGCCGCGCTCCGGGGCATCGAAGGCGTCGACTGGCGCAGCCCCGATCAGCGCTTCCTCGGCTACGACGACGCGGCGCTGGGCATCCTCGACCGGGCGCGCGAGCAGCTCGACGCGGGGCGCCAGGCGTACCTGCAGCTCGAGCTCGACGGCGCCATCGAGCAGCTCCGGGGCGCGGTCGAGAACTTCGACGCCGCCGCGGTGGCGCTCGAGGATCCGAACGACCTCGGTCAGGCGCTCCTCTTCCTCGGCGCCAGCCACGCGTTCAACGGCCAGACCCGCGACGCGATCAACGTCTTCCGGCGCCTGCACACGCAGATGCCGTTCATCCAGCCCGACCCCGACACCTTCCCGCCGGACGTGGTGCAGCTCTACGAGCGCGCCCGGCCGCGCGACGCGAGCAACCCGCAGGGCATCGTCTCGATCGACTCGAACCCGCAGGGCGCGATCGCCTACGTGGACTTCCTCGCCCGCGGCCGGACCCCGATCAACGTCGACGACCTCATCGGCGGCGACCACGTCATCCGCGTGACCCGACCGGGCGCGACGCCCTTCGTCGAGAGCCTCGGGGTGCGCCGCCGTCGCGCGTCGACCTCGAACGCGTACCTCGTCGACACCCCCGGCCTCGAGGGCCTCGCCGACGCGATCGACGACATCCCCGAGGCGGACATCGAGACCCTCGACGAGGTGAACCCGATCGCCCGCGTCGCCGAGATGCTGCAGGTCGACAAGATCGGCGTCATCCGCGTCTCGAGCGGCGGCGACGGTCAGGTCTCGATGGAGCTGCTCCTCTTCGACACCGAGACCGGCCGCCGGCTGGTCCGCGGGCAGGGCAGCGCGCCCACCGCGGTCGGGGAGCTCGAGTCCAGCGTGCAGCGCGCGGTCAGCGGCGCCTTCGAGGCGGCCCTCCGCCCGTCGCAGGCGACCGACGAGGAGGAGATCCCCGCGTTCACCGACGAGGAGACGCCCTTCGACCAGCAGGAGGAGCCGAGCGGGCCCCCCGAGCCGCTCATCGAGCAGTGGTGGTTCTGGACGATCATCGGCGTGGTGGTCGCCGGCGGCATCGCGGCGGGCATCGCCGGCGGGGTCGCCGCTCAGGGTCCTCCGCTCGGGCAGGACCCGGGCGGACAGGTCGTCTTCACGTTCTGATCCGATGCGCCTCTCCATCACCCTCGCGGTCGCCCTCGGCCTCGTCGTCTCCGCTCGCGTGGCCTCCGCCCAGGAGGTCACGGCGAGCGCCGTCATGCTGCGTGAGGCCGGCGCGACGCCCGGCCAGGACGCGGTGGTCTCCACCGGCCTCCGGCGCGGGCTGCGCGACGTGGAGGGCGTCCGCTTCGTGCACCCGGTCGACGTGCTCAGCACCCCGGAGTTCTCGCCGGACGTGCAGGACGCGATCGACGAGCTCGAGCCCATCGCCGACATGGTGCGCACCGGCGACGCCCGGTACGCCTACCGGCGGGCGGACGAGATCGCCGAGCTCTTCGAGCAGAACCTCGAGCGCGTGCGCCGCACCCAGCTCGTCGACGCCTACCTGCTCGCCGCCATCGGGCGCTGTCAGGCCGGGCAGCGCCGGGACTGCGAGGCGCGGCTGCGGGACGTGATCGCCTTCCGCGAGGGCCTCGTCTACGACCCCGACCGCTACGGGCCCGAGACCCAGGAGATCTTCGAGCGCGTGAAGGTCCGCGCGCTCTCCGGCGGGCGCGGCACGCTGGTCGTCGAGACCGACCCGCCGGGCGCCGAGATCTACGTCGACGGACGGAGCTACGGCCCCTCACCCGCGCGGGTCGACGGCCTGCTCGCCGGCGGCCACTACGTGACGATCAAGGAGATCGGCCACCTCGAGCGCGTGGTCCGCGCGGAGGTGCGCGCCGGCCGCGAGAACGTCGAGACCTACGAGCTGACGCCCAACCCGCGCGCGCGCCTCATCGTGAGCGAGGAGGCGCAGGAGCGCATCCGCGGCCAGCTGGGCGAGACCCGCGCCGGCCCCGCGATCCGCAGCCTCGGCAACACCCTCGGCACCGCGCAGGTGATCGTCGGCGTGCTGCGGCCCGCGGCGGGCGAGCAAGTCCACGTGCAGCTCTACCTCTACCACGTGCACACCCGGCTGCTTCAAGGTCAGCTCGAGGCGACCGTCAGCGTCGACGAGGCGGGCATGGAGCGCATGCGCCAGCTGACGGCCGAGCTCTACGACGGCGTCGACCTCGGCGGCGGCATCGCGGCGCCCGAGGACGACACCGAGATCGCCGGGCCCCAGCCCGAGATCTGGGAGCAGTGGTGGTTCTGGACGGCGGCGGGCGGCGGCCTGGTGGCCATCATCGCCGGCATCGCCATCGGCGTGCACTTCGCGGGGCAGGAGAACATCCCCCCGGGGTTCCTCCGCGCCTCCGGCACCCTGCCGTGATCGCGCGAGGGGGAGCCTCGCTGACCCTGGTGGTGCTCGCGCTGATGGGGTGCGAGAACCCGCCGCCGCCGCGCGTCGAGCACTTCGAGGACGACGAGCTCGAGGCCGAGGTGATCGAGGAGTCGGAGGAGGACGCCCCGACCGAGCCGCCGCCCGCGCTCGGCCCCGCCGACTTCGAGGCGCGCTCCCGCGACGCCCGCGACCGGACGCCGCCGCCGATCACCCCGGCGGCGCACGGGGACGCGGAGTTCGACGGCGAGGAGCCGGTGATCGCGCGCCGCTACGTCTACCGCGTCCGCATGGTCGTGCCGGCCGGGGTCGGCGAGAGCGACGTGACGATGATCCCGCCCGCCGCCGAGCTCTTCGTCGACGTGGCCCACGAGCGCCTGAGGGCGCGCTTCGCCGGGCGCGGCTGGCCGGTGCCCGCCGGCTCGGAGGTCCGGCTCCGTCGCGACCGCCCGGGGGTCTACGTCTTCGACGGACGCGGCGGGCGCCCGCTCGAGCCGGGCGGGCTCGCGAGCTGGTTCGAGGGCGGACGGGTGAGCCGCCGCGGCCCGCCGCTCCGCGTGTTCCCGCACTGGGGCTTCTCGCGGCGGCAGCCCGAGCCGGACGACGAGGAGGCCCCGGGCGAGCTGATGTGCGCGCTCCTCGCCGAGCTGGCCGGCGAGCCGCGGGAGAACGTCATGCGGCGCTGCGAGCGAGGCGCGCCGCATCTCTGGCGCATGGGCTTCTGGCGGGCCGAGCAGACCGCGGGCGTGCCCCTCGAGCTGCCGCGGAGCGCGATGCGGGCCGACGAGCGCGAGCCGCCGCGCCCGATCGCCGAGGCCTCCAGCCGCGCCTTCCTCGAGCCCGAGGCGCTGTCCCGGCTGCCCGCGCGCGCCGCGACCGACGAGCCGGCGGAGGGCGCGCCGGCCGAGGGGCTGCGGGTCCGCAACGACTCGGCCACCCGGGTCCTGGTCGCGGTGGGCGGCGTGCTCGCGGGGTTCGTCGACGCCGGGTCCGAGGGCTGGTTCGTGGGCCTCGCCCCGGGCGAGCACGAGGTCGGCGCGCTCCGCCCCCTGGGCGCGGTGGTGCAGCGGAGCCGGCCGGTGCGGGTGCCGGGCGTGCACCGGGTCTGCGACGGACGCTGCAGCCGCCGCCCTCCCCCGGAGGAGACGCCCGAGTGACGGCCTTGCGTTTCCGCCGCCGCTGCGGTGTGCTGCGCCGGTGACGCGAGAGGACGAAGCCATCACCCAGCCCGATCTCGTGCTGGGCGAAGAGGAGCGCCTCCAGGCCCTCGACCTCTGGCTCGAGCACATCGAGATCCCGGCGATCCTGATCCCGCTGCTCGAAGGCGTGGTGCTCGGCCATCACCACGGTGACCTCGCGGCCTACCTCGGGGCCGAGCTCCAGGAGCTGCCGCTCTGGGAGCGCTGCTTCGCCCGCTGGGCCGAGCAGACGGTCTACCAGGCGGCGGCGGACATTCTCGACGCTGCCCGGCGGTGATCGATGTGGGCCGAGTGTCCGCGGGCACGGGCACGGGCACGGGGATCACGCCGCGCGCGGCGTGATCAGGCGTCGACCGCGGGGCTCTTGCCGTCGAGGACCGACGCGTAGACCTCGTGGCTGAGCTCGACCGGGCCCTCGCCCTTCGAGGCCGCGAGCGCGCCGAGCACCGAGAGGGTCTGCTCGACGACCTCGTGGCGCACCGCGAGGCGGTGGTAGTCCTCCTCGCGCACCGGGCCGGTCGCCTCGAGGGAGCGGGTGACCGCCTCGCGGTCCTCGGGCATCAGCGCGAGGTGCGCCGCCCAGTCGGCGAGGGCCTGCCCGTGGAGCGCCTCGAGCACCACCCCGATGGGGTTGAGGCTGAGGAACACGCGCTCCCCCTCGAGCCGCCAGCCCTGGTAGTCCTCCTTCGGCGTGTGCCACCGGAACCCGGGCAGGGTGCGGCGGAGGACCTCGCCGAAGTAGGCGCCGGCGCAGGGAGCGACGAGGGCGACGACCTTCTCGTCCGGCACGCCGCCGTCCTCCTCGCGCAGGGAGATCAGGTAGTGGTCGAGGATCGGGAGCGTCTCCGCGGTGAAGTCGAGGTCGAAGCCGAGCTTCTCCTTGACCAGCCGGAAGGCGCCGAGCGCCAGGTCCTCGACGACGGCGGGGGTGTCGGACATCGCGGCCGCAACGTAGCAGAAGCCGGCCGCCGCGCATGAAGGGCAGGATCCTGTAAGTCTCCGCGTAGGTCGGACCGTCCGGGGATCTGTGATACACGAACCGGATGTTTCGAGCCGGGCAGGAGCGATGATGGCGGTAGGTGAGCCGAGTGGGGCGCGCGCCCAGCGCGCGGAAGAGCAGGAACCCTCCTACGAGGGCGCGCCGGGGCGAACCCGCCTCCGGTCCATTCACGTCCCGCTGCCCAGCGGCTTCGTGCGCACCGTCCAGGTGTACGACGTGGTCAATGTCGCCACCGATCCGAACCTGCGCGAGCCGGCGCTCGCCGGAGCGCTCCACCGCTTCGAGACCGGCGAGGTCCTCGCGGTGCCGTTCGTCTACCACGACCCGGGCGCCCGCAAGCTCGCGCTCGTGGTGCCGGAGGTGCTGCGGCATCAGGAGCTCGAGCTCCGGGCCAAGCTCCTGCTGGAGCTCGCCGAGCACGCCGATCAGCCGCTGCCGAGCTACGCCCGCGAGGCCACCTGCGTCATCGGCACCGCCGAGCTGCGCGGCTACCTCGAGCGGCCGAACACCACCGCCGCGCTCGGCGAGATCGTCGAGCTGCAGCGCGAGATCACCACCCGCGAGGCGCAGCTCGAGACGCGCGCCCAGGACGTGGAGATCCAGAGCGAGGCGCTCACCCAGCGCGAGGCGCGGCTCCACCAGCGGGCCGAGCAGGTCACGCGCCGCGAGGACGAGCTGCGCGCCTACGGCGAGGAGCTCGAGGCGGCGCAGGCGGACCTGGCGATGCGTGAGCAGGAGCTCGAGAGCCGCTTCGAGTCGCTGCGGCAGCGAGAGACCGCGCTCGAGGGCCGCGAGGCGGGGAGCCCGGCCGCGCTCCCCGGCGAGAAGACCGGCGTGACCTCGCCGGCCGCCATCGAGGCGGACATCGCCGAGGAGGTGGTGCAGCTCGTCGACGACGAGGTCGAGCCGATGGAGGCCATCGAGGAGGTGGTCGAGGACGTCGACGACGTCGAGGAGCTCGAGCCCCTCGAGACCCACCCCGGCGAGGCGGAGAGCGACCTCGCGGACGAGGTCGAGATGATGGCCGACGCGTCGGTCGAGGCGGCGCCGATCGAGGAGATGCCGCTCGACGCGATCGAGGACGTCGAGGAGATCGTCGACGACGTCGAGGAGCTCGATGAGGTCGAGGCGATCGAGGAGGTCGAGGCGATCGAGGAGATCACCGGCCTCCACGCCCACGAGATCGGCACCGACGAGAACGACCTCCGGCTCACCGAGTCCAAGACGACCATCTCCGACGGGCTGCCCGCCCGGAGCGAGCCGCCGCCCCCGCCGTCCGAGCCCGCGGTGAGCGCCGCGCCGCCCCCGCCCTCGGTCGCGCCGCCCGCCGGCTTCCTCACGCGCAAGCACGGGCCCGACGCCGAGGCGATCGACGAGAAGGGCACCGTGCGGATCTTCGCGCGCCTGCCGCAGGGCAAGCAGGAGTGCTTCCAGGACGGCGAGAAGGTCGACCTGCTCGCGCAGCTGGTGGTGCTCGACGAGTGCCCGGTCGTGCTGCTGAGCCTGGTGGAGGACGACGGCAAGCGGCCGGTGGTGCTGCGCGCGGCCCTCGACCCGCGGCGCAACGACGAGCGGCGGGTCATCGAGGACCTCCGCCGCACCTTCGGCGCCCGCGTCTCGCTCTTCGACGCGGACGGCGGCTACGTGCGCACCGTCGAGGTGGCGGCGCCGCGCGAGGTGAACGCGGCGCGCATCCTCGAGCGCGTCTCGAAGATGCGGACCGCCTCGGCGCTGGATCCGCAGACCGCGATCGAGCGGGTGCTCAGCGCCCCGCCGCCGGTGAAGGCGAAGGACCATCCGTTCCGGCCGGCGGAGGAGATCGAGGCGCCGAAGCACGCCGCGGCCGCCCGCGAGGCGCTCGCCAAGCTCGCCACCTGGAGCACCCACGACCAGATGGATCACGCGCTGCTCGTGCTCTCGATCCCGAAGGACGTGGTCGACGGCACCCTGCGCAAGGTCATCGAGCACGCGGTGGGCTACGGCCTGCCGCTCCCCGGCCGGCTGACCGAGCGGGCCATCTCGCTCGGGGTCGCCGCCGACGGCGCCGCGCTGATCACCAAGCAGATCACGGCGTTCGCCGAGACCAGCGGCTCGCTCGCCCAGGGGCAGCTGACCCCGGAGCAGGTGGCCGAGGCGTGGGAGCAGCTGCTCGAGCGGGCGGCCGAGAACGAGGTCGCGATCGACACCGAGACCCACGAGCTGGCGTGGCGCGCGATCCGCAAGGTCCGCGGCGACGACGGCTCGGTGGACGTCGACCCGGCGAAGCTGCCCGAGATGGGCGCGCCCGAGCTGCTGATGCTGCTCGAGCACCCGAAGTACCGCCGCGACGCGGCGATCGAGCTCGCCTCTCGCAAGGACGCCGCGCACGCCGAGACGCTCTGCAAGGCGGTGCGCAAGATGCCCCGCGCCGAGGTGGTGCGGGTGGTCCCGAAGATCGTCGAGATCGGCGACGGGGCCGGCGACGCGCTCATCGACGGGCTCAACGCGCGCAAGACCTTCGTGCGCCAGGCCTTCGCCCTCTCGCTGGCCCACCTGAAGCTGCGCCGCGCGGTGGTGCCGCTCGTGCACCTGCTGGCCTCCGAGGAGAGCGACGTCTGGAAGGAGGTCGCCCGGGTGGTCGGCGCCTTCGGCACCGCGAGCCTCCGGAACGTGCAGCGGCAGCTCAAGGACCCGAAGGGCAAGCAGGAGCGCTACATCCTCACCCTCGCCCACCTCGCCAACCACGGCTGCGAGAAGCAGGTGCAGAAGCTCGCCTCGGACGACCGCCCGAAGGTCGCGATGATGGCCAACGAGGCCCTGACGTTGCGGGAGAAAGCCAAGAAGACCGAGGCCGAGGTGCTCGGGCAGGCCGATCCGAGCGGCAAGGACGCGGTGATCGCGTTCTCCCGCCGCTTCTACGAGGTCCTCGAGGGCAAGGCGCCGGAGGCGGACCTCGAGGAGACGGATTGAGTCAGCTCACTCGGTTCGGCGATTTTTCTGACGCTTCGTCACGTTCGCCGCACACTGATCTGGGGTAAGCTGGCGGAAACGATAGTGATGGACAGTGGCGCGGTGAGGCTCTATACCCCTCCACTGGGTTCGGGGCGAGGCGCGCCCTCTGAATGGCCATGCGGCTAGGCATCTTCAGCGACGTACACGCGAACATCGAGGCGCTCTCGGCGGTCATGGAGGCATACCGCTCCGAGAGCATCGACGAGTTCTATTGTCTCGGTGACGTCGTCGGCTACGGCGCCAGCCCCAACGAGTGCGCGGACATCATCCGCAACCAGGCCAAGGTCACCATCCTCGGCAACCACGACGCCGCCGTCGCGGGCCGGATGGACTACTCGTACTACTACGAGGCCGCCCGCCACGCGCTCGACCTGCACGCGCGCCGGCTGAAGCCCGAGAACATGAAGTGGCTCGAGACGCTGCCCTACCGGCACGACCTCGAGGACCACGGCGTCACCCTCTGCCACGGCTCGCCGGTCCGGCTCGAGGAGTTCGAGTACATCTTCGCGCCCGAGCAGGCGCGGGAGTGCCTCCCGATCCTCGACGACCTCGGCGACATCACGTTCATCGGCCACTCGCACCTCTGCAAGGTGTTCGCGCTGCGCGCCCCGGGCGCCGGCGGACCGGGCGAGGTCGAGGAGCTGCCGGCCCGCAAGTTCCAGCTCAAGGATGGCTACAAGTACATCGTGAGCGTGGGCTCGGTGGGTCAGCCCCGCGACTACGACAACCGCGCGAGCTACACGATCTTCGACACGGAGACGCGTGAGTTCGAGTTCAAGCGGGTCGAGTACGACATCGAAGCCGCCGCGATGAAGATCTTCGAGGGCGAGCTCGAGCGAAACTTCGGTCACCGCCTGTTCATCGGCGTGTGAGCGGCGCTACTCGAGCGCCGTCAGCCTGAACAGCCCCTCCCACGGAGGCCTCCCGTCCGCGAGCGACAGGAGCGACGGGCGCTGCATCCGCCCCGCCGGCGCGACCCGCGGCGCCACCCCGGGCGGCAGCGAAGCTGCGACCGAGCGGCGCAGGGCCGCGTCCCCGGCGACGCCGAGCGTCTTCAGGTGCACGCCCAGCGAGCCCAGCGCGGCGCCGACTTGGCGCGCGTCCTCGAGGTCGAGGACCATCACGTTGCGCCAGCCCGGGCTGATCCGGAGCGCCGCGCGCCCCTCGTAGCTCACCGCCCAGCCGTCACCCTCGTGGAGCTCGCCCCGCGCCGCCGCGACCCCGCGCCACTGGATCTGGGCGGCGCCGACGTCGGCCGGCAGCGCGCCTCGCGGCAGATCCTCGGCCAGGCGCCCGAGCTGGGTCGCGAGCATCGACGCCCAGCGCCTCGCGTCGATCGCGCCTCCGCGCTCCACCCAGATCACGTGGGGCGACATGCAGCCGCGCTGGTCGTAGGCCGCGACGTCGAGCGCGAAGGCGGTGGCGGCGGCGGCGGCCTCCGCCTCGTCGCCGAGCGCGCCGCGCGGCACCAGCCCCACGCCCAGCCCGTGGCCGTGCGGCACCAGGGTCGCGGTCGGAGAGAGGCGCTGCCGCACCGCGGTGAGGGTGGCGTCGCTGCCGTAGACCGAGACCACGTCGGCGCGCGACATGAGCGCGCTCTCCAGGCTCGGGGTGCCGCCCGGGAAGGTGACGACCTCGCAGGCCTCGGCGAGCTCGAGGTCGATCTCGGCGAGCGCGGCCACGAAGAGCTGCGGCAAGACGTCGTCCTTGCTGGAGGCCTTCACGATCAGCGGCGAGCCGGCGAGCAGGGCCATCGAGCACGGCTGCACGCAGGCGGTGAAGACGTTGCCGGCGAGGATGAGCGCCGAGAGCCTGGCCGGGGAGAGCGCGGCGCCTTCGGCGGGCGTCATGCGGCGCGCGGCCTCGAGGTGCGCCGCCTCGTCCGCCTGCTCGAAGGTGGCGCGCAGCGCCCAGGCGATCATCGGCAGGCTGAGCCCGGTGGTCTCGGGGAGGCGCTCACGCGCGGCGCGACCGGGCGCGCGCTCCGGATCGGCGATCAGGCCCCACGCCGCCGCCACGAGCGACGCGACCTCCTCGCGGGGCCGGGCCCGGAGCTGCGCCCCCGCGGAGATCGCGGCCTCGACCCGGTCGCGGAGCTCCGCCTCACCGATCACCGAGGGCCTCCTCGATCGCGAGCGAGCAGCCGCGCGGGGTGGCGCCGCTGGCCCGACCGTGCAGCTCGAGCGTGTCGCCGCGCGCGCCATCGCGGCGGACGGTGGCGAGGTCGCTGGTCTGGATCCCGACCGCGGTGTCCAGGTTGGCGAGGTCGTCGATGCGGAGCAGCCCCGGCTCTCCGTCGGGGCGCGGGGCGAGCGTCTCGGGATCGACGGCCACGCAGCGCACCCAGCCCGGGACGCCGTAGCGCCGCGGCGCCTCGGGCGCGCGCAGGGTGGTCTCGTACATCTGCGAGCTCAGCTCGGTCATGCCGTACTCGCCGACCACCCGGGCCTCGGGCACGCCGTAGCGCGCCGAGATCGCGGCCCGCAGCGCGTCGGGCGCGACCTCCCGCGAGCGGCCCTTGAAGCCGCCGGTCTGCATCACGAGGCTGCCCGCCGGCAGCGAGAAGGCGCGCTTCAGCGCGTCCTCGGCGAACACGAAGGCGAACGAGGTCCCCAGCACCGCGGTGGGCGCGTCGGTCTCGAGCGCCGCCTCGAGGGCGACGCAGTCGAGCCGGCCCTCCGAGAAGACCCAGCGGGCCTCGGTCCCGAACCAGTCGACGAAGCGCCCGAGCATGTAGCTGAGGGAGGAGTCCGGCGCCTCCTCGGGGTGCGGCGCGAGGAAGACCAGACGCATCGGCCCGGCGGAGAAGAGCGCGCGCGTGGCCTCCGCCTTCGCGGCCCGGTCGTAGAGGTCGAGCTCGCGCACGCACGAGGCGCCCCGCGCCCCGCTGGTCGTGCCCGAGGTGCGGAAGACGCGCGCGTCCTCCTCGGGCGGGTGCGCGGCGACCCGCACGTAGCGGAAGACGTCGGTCGGGACGGCGGGGAAGCCGAGCGGGTCCTCGCGGCGCTCGGCGAGCTTGGCGAGCGGCTTCACCCGCGTCCGCTGCCAGGCCGCCGCCTCGCTCAGGAGCGCGTCGCGGGCCGCGTCGTCCCGCGCGCCGTCGGCCAGGCGATCGATCAGGGCCGCGATCTTCGCGGCGAGCGCGGCGCGGCTCACGACGACAGCCTCCGGGCGAGGGTCCGGGTGAAGGCGTCGAGCAGCGCCTCGTCGACGTTCAGGGGCGGGGTGAGCTGGAGGACCTCGGCGCGCGGGCCGGCGGGCAGGGTGATCCAGCCCTCGGCGAGCAGCTCGGCGACGAGCCGGAGCACCCGGGCGCCGTCGTGCAGCTCCACCCCGACCATCAGCCCGCGCCCGCGCACCTCCTTCACCGCGTCGAGGCCGCCGAGCGCCTCCCGCAGCGCGCCGGTCCAGCGCGCGCCGACCTCGGCCGCCCGGGCGGCGAGGCCGTCCCGCTCCAGGATCTCGAGGCTGGCGAGCGACGCGGCGCAGGCGAGCGGGTGGCCGCTGAAGGTGGCGGTGTGGATGGCGGCGCCGCGGGGATCGCCCCACGCGCGCATCACCTCGATGCCGCCGATGCACGCGCTGACCGGCAGGGTCCCGCCCATCGCCTTGCCCGCGCAGAGCAGATCGGGGACGACGCCGTCGGCCTCGTGCGCCCAGCGCCGCCCGGTGCGCCCGAGCCCGGTGAAGATCTCGTCGAAGACGAGCAGCGCGTCCCGCCGATCGCAGGCCTCGCGCAGCGCGCGGAGGAAGCCCTCGGGCGGGAAGCGCAGCCCGCCGCGGCCGAGGGCGGGCTCGACCACCACCGCGCCGACGTCGTCGGTGAAGTGGCGCTCCACGTCGAGCGCGCCCCACGGGGCGAAGCGGACGTGGGGGTTGAGCTGGGCCGCGAAGGGCTCGCGGAAGGGCGGCGCGAAGCCGCAGAGCGCGAGCGGGCCGTACATGAGCCCGTGGTAGCCGCCCTCGAACGCCAGCACGCCGGGCTTGCCGGTGTGGAGCACGGCGGTCTTCATCGCGGCGGCGAGGGCGTCGGCGCCGTTCTGACCGAGGATCACGCGCGCGTCGTCCATCGGGGCGAGCGCGGCGAGCCGCTCGAGCAGGCGGATCTTCGGCTCCGACGGGTGCACGTCGCCGAGCGCGTGGAGGAGCTTGCCCGCCTGCGCCCGCACCGCCTCGACCACCTCCGGGTGGCCGTGACCGACGGCGGCGACGCTGAAGCCGGCGATGAGATCCACGAAGACGTTCCCGTCGACGTCGACCACGTTCGCGCCCTTCGCCTCCGCCCAGACGATCGGATCGTTCGGCGCGCCCGCCCGCTCGGCCCGCCGCGCGCGGCGCTCGGTCAACGAGGGGCACTCCGTGCGCGCGAGGACCTCCACCCAGCGGGCGGAGTCGGCGCCGGGGATCGGGCCCCGGATCTCCGGGAGGCGCTGGCCGAGCTCCATGAGGCTCTACGTAGCAGCGTCGCGCCGTCCGAGCCCGAAGGCGGCCCCCTCCGGGTCCTCGCAGGCCGCGACGCGCAGCCCGTCGAGCGCGGTCGTGGGCGCGCCGATCACCCGCCCGCCCTCCGCCTCGACGCGCGCGAGGGCGGCGTCGAGGTCGTCCACCGGGGCGTGGAACAGCCAGTGCGGATGCACCCCGGGGAGTCGGCCGACTGTCTCGAGCACGGCCGTCTCGAGCACGGCCCCGGCGGAGCGCAGCGGCCAGACCGGACCCACGCCCGGCAGCGCCACCGGGTCTCCCACGTCGGCGGGCGTCAGGGCTCCGTAGAACGCGGTCGCGCGGCGCGCGTCGTCGGTGTGCAGCGCGGCCCAGTCGAAGGGCCCGCGCGCGACCGGCGCCGCGTCGAGCCCGAACACCGCGCCGCCCGGATCTCGGCAGACGGCCCGCGCCTCCGACACCGGCCCGAGGGTCAGGCCGCCGGCCGCCCGCACGCGCTCGACCGCCGCGGTCACGTCGGCCACCGCCAGCCGCCCCAGCCAGTGCGACGGCGCCCCCCGGGCCCGCGCCGGCCCCGGCAGCGGCTCGACCGCGATCTCGCCACCGAGCCGCTCCCCTTCGAACACCCTGCGATAGAACCCGGCGGCGGCCGCCGGATCGATCGCCCGAAGCACGTGACCCGCGAAGCGCATGCCCGGAGCCATAGCCTCCCGACCGCGGCGCTCGCCACCCCCACCTCGGCGCCTCCTCGCTTCCGACCTTCCTCCCTTCCGGGGAGTCGGAGGCTTCCGAACCGCGAGCGACCGACGAAGGCGGGGGGCGCTCACCCCCCGAGGAACGGGTTCCCTGCGGCGTCGCGCGCCGGAGGCTCCTCGACCGCGACCTGGAGGGAGTCGATCCAGAGGACCTGGTCGCGGGGCGCGCCCTCGTTGCCGAACCAGGTGAAGATGTTGAGGCCTCGGGCGACGTCGGTCGCCTCCACGAGCGTGCGCTGACCGGTGGCCTCGCCGACGAGGGCGCCGTTCTTCCAGACGCGGACGCGGCCCATGCCGCCCTCGTCCACCGGGAGCTCGTCGAGGTAGTAGTAGACCTCGTAGGTCTCCCAGGTGTCGCGCTGGACCTGTGTCTCGGGGGTGCCCCAGCGGCTCCAGCGGTGCGTGCCCTCGTAGATCCAGTGATGCGGCCGGGAGTCGTCGCGGCTGGCGAGGTACCAGTCGAGGTAGCCCCGCGACTCCCCTCCGTCGGCGGCGAAGGTGCGCAGCCGGAGGAACTTCGAGCGGCCCTCGTTGAACTGCCAGTCCGAGGGCACGTAGAGCGCGATCCGGATCCAGATCTCGTCGCCCTTCACGAGCTGACCGAGGCGGCGGTTCAGGATGCCGCCGAACGCGCCGAAGCCCTGGCGCCCCTCGGGGACCCCGAGCCGGCACGCGGTCGCGCCCTCGAAGACGTGGGTGTCGTCGCGCACGCTGAGCGAGAACGACTCGTCGAAGCCGTCCTCACCCCAGCAGC
Organism: Myxococcota bacterium; assembly: GCA_036149055.1. GTDB lineage: Bacteria > Myxococcota_A > Polyangia > Polyangiales > Sandaracinaceae > JAVJQK01. Next base: position 61,678 of record JAYZQJ010000133.1, read on the forward strand.
CCTCGCCGACCTCGCGGTCCTCGAAGTCGGCGTCGATCAGGAGCGTCGGCTCCGGGAGGACGCCCGCGTCCGGCTCGAAGCCGGCGTCGTCGGTCGCGCCCGCGTCGTCGCTGGCCCCGGCGTCGGAGGGCACGTCGACGAGGCCGGCGTCGTCGGGCGCGGCGGCGTCTCCCGCGCCGGGGGCGGTGCCGCAGCCGAGCGCGAGCACGATCCAGAGGGTCCGAGGCATGATGCGCATGCCGTCCACCCTGCCGGCCCGGCGGGCGCGCCTCCACTAACCTTCCCTGATCTCCCGTCCGCCCCCAGCCTTCGATCGTGCTCTGCCACCACCGCCTGCCCGACCTCCGCCTCACCTGCCTCCTCGTCGGCGCGGTCTACGTGCTCATCGCCGGCGCGATCCTCGTGCGGGGCGCCGACGCGATGGGCGACTACGCGGTGCCGGCGGAGGTGATCGCCAGCGCGCACTACGCCGACGCGATCACCTGGGTCTACGTGCACATGCTCGTGCTCGGCCTGCTGATCGCGACCCTCGGGACCCTGGCGGTCACCCCCACGGCCAAGCGCTGGGTCCCGCGCGGCTTGCTCGCCGTCCACCTCGTGTACCTTCTCCTCGACGTGCGCACGTCCGACAGCGCCCTGGGGAACGCGCTCTACCGGGGACCCGCCTCGCTCGCCCCGGCCATCGTCGGCGGCATCGTGGCGCTGCTGTTCGTGCACCTGAGCGTCTGTCGTGGAGAGGCCCGTGGGTGACGCCGAGGCGCGGATCGCGGGCGCGGTGGACGGGCTCGTGGCGAGCGAGGTCCTGCGGCCGGTCGCGCTGCACTCCTCGGAGGAGCGCCTCTTCGCCGACTGCGACCTCGCCTCGCTGGCCGAGAACCGGCTCGCGGAGTCCGTCGATCCGCGAGGGATCGACCCCGCCACCCGCGCGCGCTTCCTCGACGAGGCGACCGACGAGACCCAGCGGCTCCCGAGCGAGCGCGCCTACGAGCGCTGCTTCTGGCTGATGGACGAGGGCGAGCGGCTCGGGACCGTCAGCCTGCTCGACTCGAGCTGGGGCTCGTCGCGCGCCTACCTCGCGAGCCTCTACGTCTTCCCCGACCGTCGCGGCCGGGGCCTCGGCGCCCGCGCGATGCGGGCCATCCGGGACGCGCTCGCGGCGCGACGCATGGGGCTGCGCCTCGACACGAGCTGGCTCTGGCAGGACGCGGTGCGCTTCTACCTGCGGCTCGGCATGCGCTGCTGGATGTGGAAGCGGAGCCTCTCGTTCTGCTGGGACCTCGACGCCGTGACGCCGGCGCTCGAGGTCGAGGGCGCGCGCGCCTCGCTGACCCTGGGCCCGGAGACCACCGTCGTCGCCGCGCACGACGGCGCCTGGCTGAGCCTCGAAGACGGCGAGGGCCACCGCCGGGGTGACGCGCACACCCACCTCGCGCTGGAGCTGGCGATGCGCGGCTGGCCGCTGCTCCGGAGCGAGGCCGAGCGGAGGCGTCACCGGGCGTCGGACGCCGGCGCCCCCGAGGCGCTGGCGGATCGGATCGAGGTCTGGGAGGCCTACGCGCGCCACATGGGCTGGCGGGTGGAGACGCCGCGGATCCCCGGGCTCACCTACCCGAGCTGGGCGGAGCTGCAGCGCGCCTGGACGGAGACGTAGGCGCTACTTCTTGCGCCAGGGATAGAAGACGACGCCGGTCGCGCGCGCGTTGCGCATGAGCTCGGGGTCGTCGAGGAGGAGCACGTCGAGCTGCGCCCCCTCGGCGTCGCCCGCGCGGCGCACCTCGCTGACGATGTCGTTCACCCGCTGGCGGAAGCCCGCGTCGACCCGGAGCCCGACGGTGGGCGAAGGCGCGGCGGGGCCGCGGGCCGCCTGGACCATCGCCGCCCACTCCACCTCGGGGTAGTTGCGCAGCACCACGGTGAGCGCGTCGAAGAGGGCGTCGCTCGGCATCGAGGCGAGCGGCTGCAGGCTCACGCTCGTGCCGCCGCCGAACGCCGCGGCCGAGGGATCGAAGTCCTTGCTCACCGAGAAGCCGTCGTCCTCGTCCTGCGTCGGCGCCGGCTCGAGCCCCGGTGTGGACGTGGGCGGCTTGATCTCCGCCGGGACGCGCGGCGCGGCGAGCGATCCGGGCGCGGGGGTGGCGGTCATCGGCCCGGCGCTCGGCGGCGGGGTCGGGCGCACCGCGCGGATGAGCGACGAGGAGATCTTGCCGGCGCCGGCGAAGGGCCCGGACGAGTCGCGGCGCGCCGCGGGGCTGAGCAGCGGCTCGAACTCCTCGCGCGCGATCTCGAGGGCGTGATCGTCGGCGATGTCGATCACGACGTAGCTGAGGTTCTCGCGCACCGCGTAGTTGAGCGCGGCCCGCGCGCCGAGTTCCTGCGCGGGGGCGTTGCCGTGCGCGTCGAGCCAACCGTAGCGCCGCGCCGCCTCCTCGAGCGCGGCGCGGTGCGTGAAGACGGGGAGCGCGGCCACCCCCTCGCTGTTCACCAGGGTGCGGAACCCCTCGATGCCCTGCGGCCAGGGCACGAGGTGAACGAGGCGCTGCGACAGCGCGACCAGCGCGTCGACCTTGGCCTGACCGCCGTGGTGCGCGTCACTGATGAGGCGATGAAACGCCGCGAGCTGAGGATCGTCCGTTCGAGCCAAAGAGATGCCCCTTGGTGAAACATTGTAGCGTTCCCCTCCGAAGCACCCACTTAACTGCATACTCCGGGGCATGTACCGAGGTCGGCGACGCGCGTGCCCGGGATGCCGCAGCCCGATGGACGAGGTGCCCGTCGACGCCGGCGCCGGCGCTCACGCCGAGATCGACCGGTGCCCGGCCTGCGGGGGCGTCTTCCTCGAGTTCTTCGACGGGGAGCCCGCCGCCCTCTCCCGCGGCCTCGAGGGCGCGGCCCCGCCCGCCTCGGGTCGACCGACCGGCGACGCGGTCTGCCCGGACTGCGAGGAGACGATGGTGCTCCGGCCCTACCTCGACGAGGGTCCGGTGATCCCCCGCTGCGAGGGCTGCCTCGCGGTCTTCCTCACCCCGGCCCTCCGCGAGGAGATGGCCGCCTGGCGCGCCGCGCCCGACGCCCCCGAGGAGGCGTCCTGGGTGACCCGCCTGCTCGGCTGGCTCGACCGCGCGTGAGGGCGACCATGGAGGTTGGCTTCGGGCGCGCGGACATCACGTTCTTCGAGCGGGGCATGCCGATGCTCGGCTGGGGGAGCCCGCACAACGTCGCCCTCGGCGTGGAGGCGCCGCTCTACGCGCGGGCGCTCGCCGTCCGGAGCGGAGGGCGCGCGGCCGTCTACGTCTGCGCGGATCTCTGCTTCATCGCGGCCGGGCTGCGGGTCGCGGTAGAGGAGGCCCTCGCCGGTCGGGTGCACCCCGCCGATCTGCTGCTCACCGCTACCCACACCCACAGCGGGCCGGCGGGCTACAGCCACGCGTTCTTCTACGACCTGAGCGGCCCCGGGTTCTCGCGCCGGGTCTTCGAGGGGCTCCGCGACGGGATCGTGCGCGCGGCCACCGACGCGCTCGACGCCCTCGCGCCCGCGCGGCTGACGCTCCGCTCGGGCTTCGTGCCGGGCGCCGAGCCGATCGCCTTCAACCGCTCCCCGGGCGCTCACCGGCGCAACCCGGACGCGGCGGGCGAGGACGTCGACCGGGAGATGCTCGTGCTCGACACCGGGCGCGGGGTGCTGAGCTTCTTCGCCCTCCACGCGACGTCGGTGCACGGCGACGGGACGCGCATCCACCCCGATCACAAGGGCCTCGCGTGCGAGGCCTACGAGGCGGCGCGCGGCGTGCCGGCGATCTTCGCCCAGGGCGCGGCCGGCGACGTGAGCCCGAACTTCCGCGCGTCGAGCGCGCGCGGGGTGACCGTCGGCCGCTACGACGACGACCTCGACAGCGCCGCCTACGTCGGGCGGGTGCAGGCGCGGGCCGCGGCCGCGATCACCGAGCGCGACGGCGTGGCGCTGGACGGCCCGGTCGGGGGCGCGCTCCGGCGCGTGGACCTCGAGCGAACCCCGACCGCGCGCGGGCGCACGACGATCGGGCGCCTCGGCCTGGCGATGGCGGGCGGCACCGCGGAGGGGCCGGGCCCGCTGGCCGCGCTCGCCCCGCTCGTGCGGCTCGCCCCGCGCAAGGCGCCGCTGCTCGAGATCGGCCCGGGCCGCCGCCGCCGCCTCTTCGGCCTGATCGATCCGACCCGCGTCGCCCTGGATCACCCGGCCTTCGAGCACGCGCGCCGGGTCGCCGCCGCTGGCGGGCTGGACGGGCAGCCCTGGATCCCGACCGTGCTCCCGGTGCAGCTCTGGCGGGTCGGCGCCTTCTGCGTCGCCGCCCTCCCCAACGAGCCGACGGTCATGGTCGGCCGCCGCCTCCGCGCGCGCCTGGAGCGGATCCTCGCGCCGCTGGGCGTGCGCCGCGTGCACGTGCAGGGCTACGCCAACGCCTACGCCGGCTACCTCACCACGCCCGAGGAGTACGCCGCGCAGCGCTACGAGGGCGCCTACACGCTCTTCGGCCCGCGCACCTACGACGCCTTCGCCGAGACGCTCGACGCCCTCGCGCCCGCGCTCGCCGCCGACGCGCCGCACGAGAGCGGCCCGCCCCTCCCCCGCTGCGACGACGCCCAGCTCGCCGCCCGGGCCTGGACCGGACCCGAGCCTCAATCCTCGTGAGGCGGCTCCTCCCAGTCGATCGGCATCGGCTCGCCCATCAGCGGCTCGGGCTCCACCATCCGGCCGACCTCGATCTCGCCTTCGAGGCCCTTCGCGAGCTCGCCGACCACGGTGCGATCGAGCCAGCCGGCGAGGTCGACGCCGCTGACCCGGAAGAGACCGAGGGCGGCGACCATCGAGACGAGCGCGACGAAGAGGGCGGCGGCGCCGGCGAGGGTGCGACGCGCCGCCCGGCGGACGGCGGCGAACCGGATCGGGGCGCAGTCGACGGTGCTCACCGTGCCGTCGGCCCGGCGGTAGAAGCGCACGCAGAGCTTGCCCTCGCGCTCCTCGATCAGCGCCTGCGCCCGCTCGCGGGTCATCGCCGAGAGGTCGTAGACGTTCTTCTCGCAGAGGCCGCAGAAGCGGACCTCGCCGTCGCCGCGCATCCCCGCCCAGTCCTCGGGGCAGGGGTCCTTCACCGTGAGCACGTCGAGCTTCAACTTCGTCACTGGCCCTCCTCCGCTTCGCCGACCGGCACATGCTCCATCGGGGGCGCGCCCATGATCATCACCGGCTCCGGCGAGAGCTTCTCGGCGACCCACTCGCTCGCCCCGACCAGCGAGGCAGCCCCGAGGCCTCCGGCCAGCGTCAGCACGCCCGCGATCGCGGCGGCCGCGATCTTCAGGCTGCGCCGGGCGGCGGCGCGGGCCGCGGCCAGCCGATCCGGGGTGCAGTCCTTGGTCGTGACCGTGCCGTCGGCGCGCCGGTAGAAGCGGACGCACGCCCCGCTGGCCAGCAGCGCCTCCGCCTCGTCGGCGGTGAGGCGCGACAGGTCGAAGACGTCGCGGTCGCAGGTGCCGCAGTGGCGACGGTGCCCCTCGCCCGTCATGGCGTCCCAGTCCTCGGCGCAGGGCTCGGCGATGTCGAGGACTTCGAGGTGTACGTGGCGCTGCATCGGCCGGTGGAACCCGGGGCGCGGGGCCGACCTTGGGCGCCCAAGCTCGCCGGCGTTCGCCCGGTCCGTCGAGCCATGAAGCGCGCCCTCGCGACCCTGCCCCTGGCGACCCTGAGCGGCTGCGCCGCCGGCGCCCTGTTCGCCCTGATCGCCGCCGCCCTCTCCTTCGGCCCCCTCGAGGACGCGCGTCATCCGCTCGGGCTGTTCGCGCTCGCGCCGCTGCCCGCGATCGCCGGCGCGTGGCTCGACTGGGCGCGCCTCTGGCGGCCGAGCGGTCGCACCCGCTTCTGGAGCGCCGCCCTGCTCGCGCTCACCTTCGCGGCGTCGGTGGAGACGTTCGTGCTCTCGGGCAGCGCGCTGTGGGCGGCGGCGATCCCGCTCGGCGCCCTCGCGGTCGTGTCGACCGGCGCCGCGCTGCTGACCCGCGCCCCGGCGCTCTTCGGCCTCCGCCTGGTCCACGGCCGCGTCCGCCGCGACGAGGAGGAGCGCGTCATCCTGGAGAGCGAAGGCGGCGCCCTCAGCCTCGATCGGCGCGATCCCGAGCTCGGCGCCCAGCAGACGGTCGACGTCTCCATCGGCGCGCCCCTGGCCACGCTCGCGCGGGTCGTGCCCGAGGTCGGCGACGGCTGCCCGTTCCGCACCGAGCGGCGGGCCCGCGCCAGCGCGCTGGTCGCGGTGGCCCCCGACGTCGCCGGGCTCCGGCTCACCCTGCGGCGCCGCGCCCGCGCCTGGGCCGCTTTCCTCGTGCTGCTCGCGGTCGGCGCGACCGCGCTCACCGCGGCCGCCGCCCATCGGCCGACCGTCGACTCCCCGTCCGAGGACCGCTCCGTCGACGCGTGAGCGGGCACCTGCCCGACCGGGGGATGTCCGGGCCGGCGAGCCGCTCTATAGCTGGCAGGATGGAGTCGCGCCGACGCTGGATGCTGATCGCCGCGGTCGTCGCCCTGCTGGGGGCGGCGGCGTGGTGGCTCTGGCCGGCCACCGCGCGCCTCCTGGAGACCGGGGCGGAGGGCGCGACGGCGGGCTTCGAGGATCCCGACGTGCTCGGCGGCGCGGGCGGCGGGAGCGAGGCCGAGCGCGCGGCGCGCATGCGGGTGCTCGGCGACGCCGGCGCCGGCGCGCTCGACTGGACCCCGACCGCGACCGTCTCGGACGACCCGGCGAGCCCGCACGGCAGCCTGCACGGCCGGGTGCTCTCGAGCCGTGACGGCGCCCCGGTCGCCGGCGCGGAGCTCGTCTTCACCCACGAGGGCGCGTCGATCACCGCGCGCACCGACGCCGACGGCGCGTTCTCCGCCGCGGTGAGCCGACCCGGGCGCTACGAGCTCTCGATCGCGACCGCGGAGGGCTTCCTCCCCTACGCGCCCGAGTGGGGCCACAGCGCGATCGCGTTCGAGGCCCGCCCGCGCCAGCGCATCGAGGGAGTCGTCGTGCAGCTCCGCCCCGAGCGGCGGGTGGAGGTGGTCGTGGTCGACCGGGAGACCGCGCCGGTGGCGGGGGCCACGGTGCGCGTCATGGGCGCGGGGAGCGGCGAGCGCGCGATGGCGCCGGTGCAGGAGCAGTACACGACCGACGCCGAGGGCCGCGCGACGGTGGTGGTGTGGCGCTGGGCGGCGCTCGAGGCGCGGCACCCGGAGCGCGGCGTCGGGCGCGAGCGTGTGGGGCGCGGCGACGGCCCGGTGCAGATCACGCTGCGCGCCCTCACGGGCGACGAGACCGCGTCCGAGCGGATCGCGGGCGTGGTCGTGAACGCCTCCGGGGAGCCGGTCGAGGGCGCGCTGGTGACCGCGTTCCGGCGGGCGCGGGGCATTCACCCGTCGGCGCAGTCCGCCACCGACCAGGGCGGCGCCTTCGCGCTCGAGGGCCTCGACCGGGGCGCCCACGTCCTGCTCGCGCGACACCCCGCGCACCCCGACGCGCGGCTCGCGCCGGTCGAGTCCGGCACCGAGGACGCGCGCATCACGCTCGAGGGCGGGCTGACCGTGCGGGGCCGGGTGGTCGACGAGACGGGGCGGCCGGTCCCCGCCGCGCAGGTGAGCGTCCGCCGCGGCGCCTCCCGACTGACCCGCCGCACGGTCGGCGGGGTGGTCAGCTACGACGCCGACGGCCGGTTCGAGGTCAGCGGGCTCTCGGAGGGCGAGATCGAGCTCGTCGCCGCCTCGCGCGGCTACCCTCCGTCGGAGCCGGTCCTGGCTCGCGCGGGAGACGCCGACGTCACGCTGACCCTCGAGCGGGGCGGGCGAATCGAGGGCGTGGTCCGGAGCGAGGACGGCGCCCCGATCGCGGGCGCGCGGGTCACGATCGAGAGCGGCGTCGGGCGCGGGAGCGCGGCCGGCAGACCGATCGCGCCCACCGTCAGCGACCAGAGCGGCGCCTTCGCGCTCGACGGGGTGGGCCGCGAGCCCCGCTCGATCCGGGTCGGCGCGGACGGCTTCCACGGGCGCCTCGTCTCCGGCTTCACCGTCTCCCCCGGGCAGACGCGCCGCCTCGAGGTGACGCTGACCCCGGTCGCCGAGGGCGAAGAGGAGCGCACCGAGCTGGTGGGCATCGGCGTCAACGTCTGGCCCCGCGGGGACGCCCTGATCGTCGGCCGGGTGGTCGAGGGCGGGAGCGCCGAGGCGGCCGGCCTCCAGCGCGGCGACCGGATCCTCGCCGTCGACGGTGCGCCGGTCGAGGGCCTCGGCTTCCGCCCCGCGCTCGAGCGGATCCGCGGCAGCGAGGGCAGCACCGTCGTGCTCACGATCCAGCGCGCCGGGGAAGACGCGCCCGCCCAGCTCCCGATCGTGCGCCGCCGGATCCGCACCTGATCGGTCAGCGGCTCGCGAGGAGGCGCTCGATCTCGCGCAAGATCTCGTCCGGTCTCACCGGCTTGGTCAGGTGCCGATCGAAGCCCGCCTCGCGTGCGCGCCGCCGGTCCGCCTCCTGGCCGTAGCCGCTCGCCGCCACCAGCGCGATCGACGCGCCGAGCTCGCGGCGCACCGCGCTCGCCACCTCGTAGCCGCTCAGCCCCGGGAGGCCGATGTCGATCACGGCCGCGTCGGGCCGCTCCTCGAGCACCAGCGCGAGCCCGCTCGGGCCGTCGGGGGCCGACACGACGCGGTGACCGCGCCGGGTGAGCGCGAGCTCCATCATCTCGCGGGTGTCGTCGTTGTCCTCGACGAGCGCGATGCGCCGCGTCGGCGTCGGCGAGGGCGCCTCCTCGGCGTCCGCGTCCTCGCCCTGCGCCTCGGGCTCGAGCGCGGGGAGGCGCACGATGAGCTCGGAGCCCCGACCGAGGCCTTCGCTCCGCGCCTCGACCGTGCCGCCGTGGCGCTCGATGAGGCTGCGGACGAGGGTCAGCCCGACGCCCATGCCGCCCTGCGCCCGGTCGAGGCTCCCCTCCACCTGCATGAACTCGTCGAACACGCTCGAGAGCACCGAGCTGTCCATGCCCACCCCGTCGTCGGCGACCCGGACCGTGACCCAGCCACCCTCCGCCGAGGCGGTCACCCGCACGTTCCCGCCCCGCGGCGTGTACTTCACGCAGTTCGTCAGCAGGTTTCCGATCGCCTGCTCGAGCCGCGCGGCGTCGGCCCGGACCCGCAGCGCCGCCTCGCGCTCGAGCTCCAGCGTGACCCCGGCCCCCTCGAAGCGCGGACGCCACGCCTCGATCCACTGGCCGAGCGCGCGCGACAGGTCGAGCGGCGCGAGCTTCAGCTGGAGCTTGCCGGTCGTCACCCGGGCCACGTCGAGCAGGTCGTCGACCAGCCGGGTGAGCTGCCGGGTCTGACGGCGCAGGACCGCGACCGTCGGATCCGCCGCGCCCCGCTCGCCCTCGAGCTGCTCGCCCGCGAGCGCGATCGACGACAGCGGGTTCCGCAGCTCGTGGCCGAGCATGGCCAGGAACTGATCGCGGCGCCGGATCGCGCCCCGCGCCGCGTACTGCCGACGGCGCGCCCGGAGCGCCGCCTTCGTCGCCTGCACCAGCGTGCGGAGCCGGAGCGGGGTGTCGAGCAGGGTCACGTTGCCGAGCGGGTGGAGCGCCGCGCTCGAGACGCGCCGGACGTGCCGCCCGCTCGCGACGAGCACCGGCAGATCCGACCAGGGGGCCTGCGCCGACAGGAGGGCGCCGAGCCGCTCGATCGCCGGCGCGGTCAGCAGCTCCTCGCTCAGGACGAGGGCGCCGACCTCCTCCGCGAGCGCGCCGCACACGGCGTCCAGGCTCGCGCAGCCTCGGGCCTCGACGTCGTGCTCGGAGAGGGTGCGGCACGCCACCTCCGCGTCCGTCGCGCTGGCCGACCAGAAGAGGACGAGCTCCGAGCCGCGGTCAGCCGTCGTCATCGGCGCCGCCCATCAGCCCTCGCGACGCGCCGACGAAACTGGGGACACCGGACAGGACGCCCTGGAAATCGGTGAGTGGCGCACCGATCCGGATGCCTCCGGCTCCGACCGAGAGCTCTCGAATGGCGGTCTCGTGAGCCCCGAAACGGTTCTTGAGCATGGAGACGCCGCGCCGGACGCGGCCGAGCGCCTCGAAGAAGCGGACGAGCAGCAGCGCGTCCGCCACGTAGGTCACGTCGGCCGGCGCGGTCACGTCCCCGAGGAGCCCGTGCTGGGCCATCACGAGGACCGTCACCACGCCGCGCTGCCGGAGATAGTCGAGCAGCTCGTGCACGTGCAGGGTCAGGAAGCGCTCCTCGGGCATCGCGTAGACGTAGCCGTTCACGCTGTCGATCCCGACGAAGCCGACGCCCTCCTCCTCGACCTGCTCGCGCACCCGATGGGAGAACTCCCCCGGGGAGAGCTCCGCCGGGTTCACGTGGTGGAGGCGCAGGGCCCCCGACCCGTGCGCGTCCCGCAGCCCGGGCATGCCGAGCGCCGCCGCCCGCTCCAGGAAGGTCTGCTCGCTCTCCTCGAACAGGTAGATCGACGCCTTCTCGCCCTGGGCGACGGCGGCGCTCACCAGCTGGGCGAGGAGGCTCGACTTCCCGGTGCCGGCCGGGCCCATCAGCAGGGTGCTCGACCCGCGGGCGAGCCCGTCTCCGAGCAGGGTGTCGAGCTCGGCCACGCCGGACCCGAGGGGCGCGCCGCCGCTCACCTGCCGGTGGTCGCTGGCGACGAGGCGCGGGTACACGCGCACCCCGCCGGTGACGATGCGGAAGTCGTGATAGCCGCCGCGATAGCGCGTGCCGCGGAGCTTCTGGACGCGCAGGCGGCGCCGGTCCGAGCCGTACTCGGGGGTTCGGTTCTCGAGCCGGAGCACGCCGTGCACGAGGCTCTGGATGTCGAGCTCCGCGCGGGCCGCCGACGAGTCGCTCATCAACAGCCCGGTCGCTCCGAGCTTCATCAGCAGCCGCTTCAGGGCGAGCAGCTCGCGCCGGAAGACCAGCGAGGAGCCCGACATGAGCTGGAGCTCCGCGAGCGAGTCGAAGACGACGCGCGAGGGTCGAAGGCGCTCGACCGTGTCGACGATGGACTGGCTGGTCTGCCTGAGCTCGACCTCCGCGGGGTCGAACATGGAGCGCGCCTCGCCGCCGGCCGCCTGGCCCGCCGCGTCGAGCTCGAACAGCTCCATCCCCTCGAGGCTCCAGCCGTGCGAGGCGGCCACCTGCTCGACCTCCTCGCGGGTCTCGGAGAGCGAGACGTAGAGCGCCCGCTCGCCCCGGGCGACCCCCTCGAGCAGGAACTGGAGCCCCAGCGTGGTCTTGCCCGCGCCGGGCTGGCCGAGCACCAGGTGGAGCCGCGCGGTGGGCCAGCCTCCCTGGAGGACTTCATCGAGACCGGGGACGCCGGTCGAGGCGTAGGTGGCATCGGGTCGTGACATGGGATTGGCCGTCCGGGACCTAGCCCCGCCGATGGTGGTCGCGAGGCCCCTCCGGCGGATACGCTGGCGCGATGCGAAGGCTGGCTCTGGTCGCGGCGCTCCTCACGGCCTGCGGGCCTCCCGACCCGCTCCCGGACGCGGCCGTCGACGGCGGGCCGCGCCACACCCCGGCCCCGTTCACGCCGACCGACGCCACGCGCGCCTACTGCCCGGGCGACGACGACGCGATCGAGGCCCGGATCACCGCGCTGCTCGGCGCGCTCACGGTGCAGGAGAAGGTCGACCTGATGACCGGCGCCGGGCTCTCGCTGCAGGACCACGCCTGGCGCACCCACGGGGTGCCGCGCCTCGACCTGCCGGGGCTCGCGATGCTCGACGGCCCGCGTGGGCTCAGCCACTTCACCGGCCTGCGCGGCACCGCGTTCCCGGTGGCGATGGCCCGCGGCGCGACCTGGGATCCGGCGCTGGAGCGCGAGGTCGGCGCCGCCATGGCGCGCGAGCATCGGTCGGTGTCCGCCAACGTGCTGCTCGCCCCGACGATCAACCTGCTCCGGCACCCGCGCTGGGGGCGGGCGCAGGAGACCTACGGCGAGGACACCTGCCACGTGGGCGAGATGGGCGTCGCGTTCATCGAGGGCGTGCAGTCGGAGGGGGTGCTGGCGAGCGCCAAGCACTTCGCGGCCAACAGCATCGAGGACACGCGGCACACGGTGAACGTGGAGCTCGATCCGCGCACGCTCCGCGAGGTGTACCTCCCGCACTTCCGCCGCGCGGTGCAGGACGCGCGCGTCGCCTCGGTGATGAGCGCCTACAACCAGGTGAACGGGCTCTACTGCGATCTCCAGGGGCACCTGCTCCGCGACATCCTCAAGGACGACTGGGGCTTCGCGGGCTTCATCGAGTCGGACTGGTTCCGGGGCACGCACGGCGACGTCGCGTCGGTCCGCGCCGGGCTGGACATCGAGATGCCCAACGACGCGCACTTCCGCCGGCTGCGCGGGGCGGTCGAGCGCGGGGACCTCGACGAGCGCGAGCTCGACGACAGCGTCCGCCGGATCCTCCGGGCCCAGCTCTGCTACGGCCTCGACGACACGGGCCGCGGGGTGGACCGCCCCGAGGAGCGGGAGACCGACGCGCACCTGGCGCTCGCCCGCCGGGCCGCCGCCCGCAGCCTGGTGCTCCTGAAGAACGAGGGCGCGCTCCCCCTGGCTCCCGACGCCACCCTCTTCGTCGCCGGGCGGGTGGCCGACGTGGAGAACATCGGAGACGAGGGCTCGAGCCGGGTCACCCCGTCCGACGTGGTCACGGCGCTCGAGGGCCTGGCGGCGCGCGGCGTCGCGCTCACGCATGTCGAGGGCGCGACCCTCGCCCCGGCCGACGAGGACGCGGCGCGGGCTGCCGACGCGGTGATCGTCTTCACCGGCATGGTCGCCGAGGACGAAGGCGAGGCCGACATCGGGGGCGGCGACCGGGAGAGCCTCGCGCTGCCCTCCGACGAGGTCGCGCTGATCGGCGCGCTGGCCGCCCTGAACCCGAACCTCGTGGTGGTGCTCGAGGGCGGCGCGGCCTTCACCGTCGAGCCCTGGGCCGACGACGCGCGCGCCCTCCTGATGGCGTTCTACCCGGGTCAGCAGGGTGGCCACGCGATCGCCGACGTGCTCTTCGGCGACGCGCCTCCGTCGGGGCGGCTGCCCTTCTCGATGCCCGCACGGGAGGCCGATCTGCCGCCGTTCGACAACGTCTCCGACACGGTCACCTACGGCTACCTGCACGGCTACCGCCACCTCGCGAGCGAGGGCACGCCGGCCGCCTACCCGTTCGGCTTCGGGCTGAGCTACACGACCTTCGCGATCGAGGACGCGACGCTCGCCGAGAGCGCGATCGGCCCCGACGGCGCGCTCGAGATCACCGCCGACGTCGTCAACACCGGCGCCTCGGCCGGGCGCGACGTGATCCAGCTCTACGTCGCGGTGGAGGACAGCCGCGTCGCGCGCGCCCCGTTCGACCTGCGCGCGTTCGCCTCGGTGGAGCTCGCGCCCGGCGCGCGCGAGACCGTCACCCTCCGCGTCGACGCCCGCGACCTCGCCTTCTGGGACGAGGCCGCCGGCGCCTGGGAGGTCGAGCGCACCGGATACACCGCCCGCGTCGCCCATCACGCCGAGGACCCGGGGGTGACGCGGTCATTCCGGATCGAGTGAGGGCAGGGGCCAGGTGTGGGACCGACCGGAGGGGACGTCGTCCGGGAGGAACCGGTCGCCACCGAAGAGCAGGGCCCAGCTCCCGGTGCGCAAGCGCAGCCGGATCCGGCCCGCCCTCGCGCCCCAACTCGCGGCGGCCGACGCCCGGTCGACGACCCGGTAGCCATCGACCGGGGTGAAGCCACCGTCCGGCGCCTCGCCGCGCCAGCTCTCGAAGGCGAGCGGGAGCGGATCCGTGCAGGTGGGTCCGGGCGCGCCGAGCGCGCAGACCGTGAGCGAGCGGCGCGCGTAGCCGAGCGCCTCTTCGCCCTCGAAGTCGATGAAGTCACCCGCGCTCTCCACCGCCCAGAAGGACCGCCCGCCCGACCGGAAGGCGCGGAGCCGCAGCAGCTCCACGTCGCCCGCCTCGGTCGGCCAGGCGTCGATCTGCTGGAGCCGCGCGATCACGCGGCCGCTTGGAGGACAGCAGGTACAGGCGCACGCCCAGCGAGAAGTCGATCTCGAGCGCGGCCGCCCCCTGCGGCGCCGGGCGCACGGCGCAGCGCATCGCAGCTCCGAAGCCGCGCGCCTCCACGGCCCACGGGGTGGACGCCGCGCGATCGCAGAGCTCCTGGGCGGTGCCGGACGCGCCCAGCAGCGCCGGCGTCGTGGCCCGCCCTGGGATCGTGGCGACGACCTCCTGAGCCCGCGCGGGGGCAGCCCCGAGCAACGCCAGGGCCAACACGAACCATCGCATGTCACATAGACGCACGCTCGTTCACTCCGGAGGCGGCGCGCTGGCGCGCTCGTCGATCTGGCGGGGGTCGAGGGCCTCGCGGGCCGCGTCGGGGCCACGCCAGAGGAGCAGCAGGACGAAGCCGGCGGCGGTGAGGGCGATCTGGACGGCGTGGCTGAGCAGGGCGATGGCGATCGCGCGGGTCTCGGTGGTCTGGAGGATGTCGGCCGACATCTGGAACCCGAGCTCGCTGGCGCCGAGCTGACCCGGGATCATCACCGCGACGGCGGCGATCACGAGGTAGACGCCGTGCACCGCGAGCGCGCCGATCACGCTGGGGCTGATCCCGACCGCGGTCGCGACGACGCCGAAGTGCGCCGCCTGGAAGAGGCGCCCGAGGATCATCGCGCCGACCGGCTTCACCGGATAGAGCGCCGTCTCCCGCGACGCGCTGTGGAACGCGGCCGCGTGGCGCGCGACGCGAGGGAAGCGCCGGCCGAGCCAGACGCCGAGGCGCTCGTAGCGGGCGGCCGCGCGGAGCGCGAGGCCGAAGACGTTCATCGAGAGGAAGTGCGCGATCAGCGCCCAGGTCAGCACGGACCAGCCGGTCGCGAGGTAGGCCGCGCCCGCGCTGAGGAGCGTGAAGGTGCCCGAAGAGAGGAGCACGTTCGCCTGGTTGGCGGTGCCCATCGCGGCCGCGGTCGCGCCGCCGGTCCAGCGCGAGAGCAGGCTGGCCTTCACCGCCTCCGCCGTCGCGCGCCCGGCCGGCGCCACCGCCATCACCGCGTAGGCCACGAGGTGCGAGGCGAAGAGCGGCCACAGCGGGACCCCCTTGCCGCGCGACCCGAGGGTGGCGCGGGTGGAGACCCCGTCCATCGCCACGCGCAGGAGCTCGAGCGCGGTCGCGAGCGGCAGCCACGGGAGCGCGGGGACGAGCACCGCCGAGAGCTCGTCGACGCCGACCTCGAGCACGACGAGCACGACCGCGCCGAGCCCCAGCAGCGCCAGGGCCACGCGGACGCCGATCCAGAAGCGGGCGCGGTTCGTCGGGCTCACGAGGGCGGCCGCAGGATGATCGATCGCAGAGATTTCGCAGCTCCTTTTCTTCGAGAGACGTGACCCCGGGGCGGCGGCTCACGAGCCCGAAACGCGCATCGACTGCGCGCGGCTCACGATCGGAGGGACGCCGACGCCGCGGATGCGCCGCGACCGGCAGGCCCTGCGCGTCGCAAGGCTTGCGTGGGGCCGCGGGCCGTGGAGCGGGCCCGGCGGGCGCGTACGTGCGCGGGGAGAGGAGACGGAAGATGCTTCGCCAAACCTGGATCTCGGGCCTCGCCGCGCTCGCCCTGGTCGGGTGCGCGGCCGACGTGGAGACGACGACCGGGAGCCTCGACCGCACCGTGCCCGGGGCGCCCTTCTTCGACGCCGGCCAGGAGGTGTTCACCGTGCCGAGCCGCTCCGAGGCCACGAACGGCTCCGACCCGAACGCCTACGAAGAGTGCGCGGCGGTGCGCTGTCGCCCCGGCGACTCCTGCTGCTGGGCCGACGGCCAGTGCTACCCGGACACCTGCCTGGACTGCTGCCCGTCGGAGGACGACCGCGCCTTCCCCGTCTTCGCCCGCATGCGCACCGACGTGATCCCGCGAGACGACCTCGCCGGCCCGCGCCCGCCCATGCCCCCCGTGCCCGAAGGCCCCACGCCTCCCGGCCCCGGCTCCCCCGACCCCGGCCCGATGCCTCCCGGCCGCTGACCCCGGGGGGGGGGGACGGAGTGAACTTGTCAACTTAGGTAGTCCGAATGCCTACGTAAGTTAACAAGTTCACTCCGTCCCCGGGTCCCTGTCTCCGGAGCCTCAGTCCCCGTTCGAGGGACCGGGGACGGAGTTTCCTTGTTGCCCAGCGGGGCTCCCGACGTCCGAACGCCCTCCGATCAGCGCCGCGAGAGGCCGGATGCGGGAGAGATCAGCCCGGAGAGAGCGACCTGCGCGGGCCTCACACGGCCGCGAGGTGGCATTCGGAAACAAGGAAACTCCGTCCCGGAGTCTGAGATCAGCGACGTTGGAGCGCGGCGCGGAGCTGCTCGGCGGCGTCGAGCATGCCGACTCCGGGGTCGTCGAGGAGGTCGCCGTCGAGCTCGATGACGTCGTCCGGGCAGGCGCGAAGGTGGGTCAGCGCGGGGTGCTCGCAGATGGGGCCGCGCATGCCCTCGCGGGTGACCAGGAGGTCGGGGTCGAGGGTGAGCAGCTGCTCGGCGGCGTACTGCGGCCAGCCGTCGAGGTGTGCGGCCGCGTCCTCGAGCCCGGCGGCGACGAGCACGTCGTGGTAGCTGGTGCCGCGCGCGCCTCCGTAGAAGCGATCCGCGTAGACGCTCAGGTAGAGCGCGCGCCCCGACGGGGCTCCCCCCGACAGGGCGTCCATGCGGCGGTCGAAGGACGCGGCGAAGCGCTCGCCGCGATCCGGCGCGCCACACAAGGCGCCGAGCTGGCGGATGTCCTCGGTGAGGGTGCGCCGGCCCTCGAGCGCGCCCAGGTCGAAGACGGTGAGCCCTGCCTCCCGGAGGCGCTCGACCCGCCGCCGCGCCGCGACGTTGTGGGTGATCACGAGGTCCGGCCGCAGCGCGAGGATGGCCTCGGTGTCGTCGAGCGTGCCGATCGTGTCGGTGCCCGCGTAGCGATAGCCGTCGGGCCCCTCCAGGCTGCGGGTGGTGACGGCGACGACGCGGTCCCGCGGGCAGAGCTCGAGGAGCAGGCGGTCCGCGACGGTGCTGGCCGAGACGATGCGCCGGAATTCGCGGAGGCGGACCTCGACGCCGGTGGCGTCCACGAGCGAGGTGACGCGCTCGCCTTCGCCCGCCGCCGCCGCTCCACCCCCTCGAGACCAGCGCCCGGCGAGGCCGACCGACGCCGCGACCGCGAGCAGCGCCGCCGTCAGGTTGAGGAGCGACGTGCGGCTCACGCCGGCCCCCCGAGCCGGAAGCCGAGCGCGGCGTCCTCGAGCAGCTCGACCCCGTAGACCGCGCGCACGTGCTCGGGCGAGACGACCTCGGCGCTCGGGCCCGAGGCCACCACCGCTCCGTCCTTCAAGAGCAGCGCCCGATCGGTGCGCCGGCGCGCGGCGTCGAGCCCGTGCAGGACCACCACCAGCGCGTAGCCCTCGTCGGCCAGCTCGCGCAGCAGGGCGTGGAGCTCGAGCGCGTGCCGCACGTCGAGCGCCTCGGTCGGCTCGTCGAGCAGGATCACCCGCGCCTCGGTCGCCAGGGCCCGCGCGAGCAGCACCCGGCGCGCCTCTCCGGCGGAGAGGTGGTCGAAGCGGCGACGGGCCAGCCCGACCACGTCGCAGCGCTCCATCGCGTCGTGAATGGCGCGCCGATCCCCCTCCCCCGGCCGACCGAGCCCGCCGGTGTGCGCGTAGCGGCCGTGCCCGACGACGGTCTCGACGTGGAGCGCCGACGTGAGCTGGGTGCGCTGCGGCACGTAGGCGAGGCGGGTCGCGCGGTGGCGCGCCGGGAGCTCCTTCAGGGGCTCGCCGTCGAGCGTGATGGCGCCGTCGTGGGGCAGCAGGCCGACGATCGCCTTGAGCAGGGTGCTCTTGCCGGCGCCGTTCGGGCCGAGCACGCAGCTGATCGCGCCCCGCGGCGCCTCGAAGTCGACGCCGTCCAGCACGACCCGACGACCGCGCCGGACGCGGAGCCCACGCACCTCGATCACGCCTCCTCCTTCGCCGTCCGGAGCAGCAGCGCGAGGAAGAGCGGCGCGCCCACGATGCCGGTCACCACGCCGAGCGGGACCTCGGTCTGGGTCGGCACCACCCGGGCGAGCAGATCGCACGCCCCCAGGAAGACGCCGCCGCCGAGGAGCGCGGCCGGCACGAGCTTGCGGTGCTCCGCGCCGACGAAGGGGCGCAGCGCGTGCGGCACCACGAGCCCCACGAACGCGATGTTCCCCCCGAGCGCGACCGCGGCCGCGGTGAGCACGGCGACCCAGACCACCGACCAGCGGCGCGCCCGGGTCACGTCGACGCCGAGCGTCGAGGCCTCGTCGTCGCCGCTCAGGAGCAGGTCGAGCGGGCGGCCCCACAGATACGCCGCGAGCACGCCGGCGCCGACCAGCGGCATCGCGAGGCGCACGTGCGACCAGCCGACCCCGCCGAGGCCGCCGAGGGTGAAGGACACCACCGCCCGGCCGAGCTCGTGGTGCTCCTGCGCGAGGGTCGTGAGGAAGGAGCCCACCGCGAGGAAGAGCGAGGTGAGCGCGAAGCCGATGAGGAGCAGCGACAGCAGGTCGGCCCCGCGCCGGACGAAGGCGAGCAGCACGAGCAGGCTCAGCAGCGCGCCCAGGAGACACCCGATCGGCAGCAGCATCTCCGGCGCCAGCCAGGAGATGGATAGGGCCCCGTGGGCGAGCAGCACGCACTGCCCGCCGAACGAGGCGCCGGCGGTGGTGCCGAGGATGGACGGCGAGGCGAGCGGGTTGCGGAAGAGCCCCTGGACCACCACGCCGCCCACCGCGAGCCCGCCCCCCGCGAGCAGCGCCGCGAGCACCCGCGCGCCCCGGAGCTCGAGGAAGATCTCCCGCAGCCCGGCGTCGCCCAGGTCGCCGGGCCCGACGAACAGCGCCCCGATCGACACGAGAGCGAGCCCGGCGAGGAGCACCAAGTACGTCCGAGCGGCTCGGCCCACCGGGCCTCCGTAGCACGCGCGCGGAGAATTCGCCGTGGTTCCCGGGCGTTGCGCCGCCTCGCCCATATCCCCATCCTGGGGCGCTTGATAATGAGATTGACTTTCAGTCCGGAAGGGTTAGATCGAACCTCGTCGTGCTGGTCTGTCACTGCCATCGGGTCAACGACCGGGTCATTCGCGAAGCCGCCGAGGCGGGCGCGCGGAGCTGCGACGATGTCGGCGCCGCGTGCGGAGCCGGCACCGGCTGCGGCGGCTGCCGTCCGGCCATCGAGGGCGTGTTGACGAGCGTGCGCGCGGCCGAAGGCGGCGCCTCGCTCCCCGTCATCCGCGCCCCCGAGCCCGGCGTCTGACGACACCGACAATCGTAGTCATTCTGAGGTGTTCCGCTTTGACGTGACGCCCTCGATGTTCCGCGTTAGCGTGCGGGCATGAAGGGCGATCCCGACGTCATCGAGCTGCTCAACGAGGTCCTCACGGCCGAGCTGACGGCGATCAACCAGTACTTCATCCACGCGAAGATGTGTGAGAACTGGGGGTATCACCGCCTCGCGAAGAAGAAGCGGCACGAGTCCATCGAGGAGATGCACCACGCCGACTGGGTCATCGAGCGCATCCTGTTCCTCGACGGCGTGCCGAACATGCAGCGCCTCTTCCCGGTGCGGGTCGGCGAGAACGCCGTCGAGCAGCACGAGCTGGACCTCGCGGTCGAGGTCGAGGCGCGCGAGCGGCTGAACAAGGGCATCGCGCTCGCCCGCTCCAAGAGCGACAACGGGACCGCGGACCTGCTCGAGAAGATCCTCGAGAACGAGGAGGAGGGGATCGACTGGCTCGAGTCCCAGCTCCACGTCATCAGCGAGATCGGCAAGGAGCGCTACCTCGCCGAGCAGATGGGCCACGACGAGGAGTGATCACCGGCGGCGCGCGAGCAAGCCGAGGAGCGCCAGGAGCGCCCACGGCGCCGCGCGCCGCGATCCGGTGGCCCGGCAGCCGCAGCCGCCGCCCTCCTCGCTCGCCGCGCCCCCGCCGTCCACGCCGCTCCCCGCGTCTCGCGGAGGTGTGGACGCGTCGACCGGCGGCCTGATCCCGGCGTCGCCTTCGGGCTCGACGCCCGGCTCGTGCCACTCGTAGGCCCCGACGTCGACGCCGGCCCCCTGCGGCCGCGCGATGCCGTCGAGGTCCGTCGCCGGGGCGCCGTCCTCGGTCCCGACGTCGATGGCCGGCGATCCCGGGAGGAGGTGCAGATCCCACGGCGCGGCCGGCCCGACGAAGAGCGCCGCCGGATCCTCGATGAGCAGGTTGTGGTCCTCGACCACGCCGTCTCCCTCGTTCGCGAGCGCGGTGACGAGGTTGTTCCGCACCACCCCGTCGCTCTCCCGGCCGTCCTTGTGGGGCGCGATCTGGATCCACGGCGGCCCGGGCCGCTCACCGTTCGGGTCGACCACGGTGTTGTTGACCACCCGCGCGTTGCGCGCCCCGAGCAGCGTGATGCCGTGCCAGTGATCGGTGACGATCACGTTGTTCTCGACCACCCAGTCCACGAAGAAGCCGTCGAAGCAGCCGATCCCCTGCAGCGGCCCACGGAGCGGCTGGTCCGCGTCCTCGTAGTTGACGATCACGTTGCCGCGGAGGGTCATGCCCCGCACCTCCCCGGTGCCGACGCCGCCCTCCCCCACCGACCAGCTCTGGAAGCCGTCGTCGTGGTTGTCGTCGACGTCGTAGCAGTTCGCCACGTAGTTGTGCTCGAAGGTCGAGTCGTCCCCGAGCCCGCGCAGACCGTCGCCGGAGAAGTTGCGGATGGAGTTCCGGGACACCAGCGTCCGGTCGCCGCTCGCCGAGATGCCGAAGCGCACGTTGGTCAGCGTGTTGCCGCGCACGATCACGTCTCGCGAGTCGGTCGAGATGCCGCTGCACGCCCGCGCGACCCAGTCGTCCGCGCTCCAGCCGGACACGTCTCGCACCGTGAACACCTCGTTGTCTTCGATCACCACGTCGAAGCTCGGGCCCCGGAAGCCGTGGTCCTCGACCTCGACGATCGTCACCCGCTCGAAGGGCTCGGCGTACGAAGGGCTCAAGGAGACCCCGCGCAGCACCCAGCCGCTCGAGGCGCGGAAGAGCGCGCGCCGCAGCGTGGGCGTCGCGCCGTCCATGGGCGCGATCGTGATCGGGGCCGCGTTGTGCATCGACTCGACGACCAGCTCGCCGTGGTGCCCGGAGCCCAGCAGGATGCGGTCGCCGGGGCCGATGGGCGCGCCCGGATTCACCGGCTCCAGCGCCGCGCCGTCCGCGTACGGCAGCGACGCCCAGTTGCGGCTCTCGATCAGGTCCGCCTCGACGACCTCCTGCAGCGTTCGCCAGGGGCGCGCCGCGCTTCCGTCGCCGTCGGGGCTGCCGGAGGCGGGGTCGACGTAGAAGTCCTCCGCGCTCGCGAGGGCGGGGCAGAGCCAGACGGCGAGGAGGAGGCAGGTCACGCGCATGGGCCGAGGATACCCCGGGCGCGGGTCTCGACCGCACGCCTGGGCTACGGTTCGCGCATGTATCGGATCACCAAAGGGATCCACGTGCACTTCGCGCATCACGTGCGAGGTCACCGTGGCGCCTGCATCTCGCTCCACGGGCACACCTGGAAGCTCGAGGTCACCGTGGCCGCGGCGGAGCTCGACGACGAGAGCTTCGTCGTCGACTTCGCGGTGATGAAGCGCGAGGTGCTCCAGCCGGCGCACCTCCTCCTCGACCACAGCCTCGCGATCGGAGAGGCGACCTGGGGCGAGACGAAGGGCGAGCTCGCCGCGCTCGGCAACCTCCTCGTCGACTCGCGGCAGCACACCATGGGCAGCCGCGGCGAGCTCCAGCCCCACCTCGAGGGCGAGCTCGCGGGCGCGCGCAACGAGCTGCCCGGCGACATCAAGATCGCCGTGTTCCCGTTCGCCCCCACCTCGGAGACCCTGGCCCGCTGGCTCTACGAGCTCGCCGAGCAGCGCCTCGCGGACGACCGGGTCTCCGTCGTGAACGCCCGGATCTACGAGGCGCTGCACCCGGTCGAGACCTGGGCCGAATGGTCGCCCTGATCCGCCATATTCTCGTCACTTGACGACAGAATCGTCTGCCGTATGCCTCCCGGGCAGATGATTCGGCTAGACGACACCGATCGGCAGATCCTGGCGATCCTGCAGCGGGACGCGCGGACGAGCCTCGCGGCGCTCGCGGAGGCGGTGGGGCTGACCGCCACGCCGCTCCGCGCGCGGCTCGACCGGCTGGAGGCCGACGGGGCGATCCGCGGCTACCACGCCGACGTCGACCCGACCCTGGTGGGCCGGCCGGTGCGGGCGTTCGTGCACGTCACGATGAAGGACCAGGGGCTCGACCACCACGAGCGCTTCGTGCGCGAGGTGGCGGAGCTGCCGTCGGTGGTCAGCGTGCATCACATCGCGGGGGAGGAAGACTTCATCCTCGAGGTCCTCTTCGAGGACATGGGCTCGGTGCGCACCTTCCTGCTGGAGAAGCTCGGGTCGATCTCGAGCATCGGCAGGGTGAAGACGAGCTTCGTGCTCGACTCGCCGAAGCACCGCGCGCCCGTGCCGCTCACCGGGGACCTCGAGCCGGAACGACCCAGGAAGAAGCGCAAGAAGCGCGGAGGTGGATCGTGAGCGTCGCGGCGTTCGGTGCGCTCTGTGTCTCGTCCCTCTTCACCGTGATCGACCCGCTGGGCGTGGCGCCCATCTTCGCGTCGATGACGGCCAAGGCGGACGCATCCGCGCGGCGACGGACCGCGCTGAAGGCGGTGCTGACCGCGCTGTGCGTGCTCGCGCTCTTCGCGATGAGCGGCTCGGCGCTGCTCCGCCTCTTCGGCGTGACCATCGAGGCGTTCCAGATCGCCGGCGGCATCCTCTTCGCGCTGCTCGGGCTGACGATGCTGAACGGCTCGACCGCCCGCCCCGCCGCCGACGAGGCGGAGCCCGCGGAGGATCCCAGCGTCGTCCCCCTCGGCGTGCCGCTCATCGGCGGCCCGGGCGCGATGACGACGGTGATGGTGCTGACCGGTCAGGCGGAGACGCCCGCCCACGTCGGCATGCTCGCCGGCGCGGTCCTGGTCGTGCTCGGCCTGACCTGGGCGGTGCTCGCGATGGCGCCCTCCCTCTTCGCCCGCCTCGGCCCGCAGGGCGTCGCGCTCACCACCAAGATCATGGGCCTGGTGGTGCTCGTCATCGGCGTGCAGTTCGTGATCAACGGCGTCGTCCCCGTCGCCCGCGCGATCATCAGCCCCTGAAGCGGACGCGGTTGTAGGCGACGACGGCGTGATTGAAGCCGTCGACCGTGGACTGGAAGGCGCGCTGCAGCAGCCGGAGGACCGGGTGCGGGTTGTCTCGGACGTAGCGCATGAAACGAAGCTGCCCGCGCAGCATGTCCTCGGTCTCTCGCACGTAGGTGGCGAAGCCCTCGGGTAGGTGCTCGCCCTGCGCCGGTCGGTACCCCTGGATCCTCTCGATCTCCTGCTCGAAGACCGTCACCGCGGACACGTAGGCCTCCCGGTCGGAGGCCGGGATCGCGCCGGTCCGGTCGAAGGTCAGGATCAGCGCCTGCCCCTGGTCGAGGAGCTGTCGCCCCCGGAACATCGTGCGCTCGACGAGGAACGCGCCTCTCCGAAGTGGGTCCGTCTCGAGCTCCGCGAGTCGCAGCTCCATGCGCCTCCGCTCCACCACGTCGAGCTCCGCGCTGAACGCCCGCTCCGCCTCTTCGTAGGACCGGATCGCGGGCATGAGGCGGGCGTGGATCTCGCGCCCGCGGGCGAGACCATCGTCGCGGAAGCTCCCGCGCTGATAGTACGGGTCCAGCTCACGAAGGATGGGCACCAGCCGCTCGACCTGGGTCGCATAGGCCTCCCCCGTCCGCTCGAGCTCGGGCATCGAAGGGGCCATCGCCGCCGCGCGGGTGTGAGCGCGCCGGCAGAGCGAGGTGTCCACGCGGGGATCGAGCCGCGGCGGCCCATTGCGCGGCACGTCCTGGACGTCCGGGCCGGTGCGCTGGATGAACTCGCGGTACCTCGTCGTGGAACGCTCGATCGAGTCCCGCACCCGGTTGTAGCAGTCTCCGATGTAGACGTTGGTCTTCTCGGTCTGCTGTCCGAGTCGGTCCACTTCGGTGGGCGCAGCGTTGGTGGGCGGAGTCGGGCCGGGCGGATCGTCGCCGCCGAACGGAAGGGTACAGCCGAGGACGCCGAGGACGGCGAGGAAGACGACGAGACGGGACGTGGTGCGCATGAGCTCTCCTCTCGAGGCGCCCCATCGCGCCTCCGGCGCCCAGGTTGCGTGGCTCAGCGCGGGGGGGCGCCGATCGCGGCGAGGTGGCCGGCGAAGCGGGCGGCGACCTCGGCGCGGGCGAGCAGCTCGAGGCGCCGGCCGAGGCGAGGCGAGGCGCGGAAGAGACGCTGGAGCTCTCGCGCCTCCTCGCCGGCCCGTCGGGACGCGGCGCGGACCGCCATCCGGTCGAGCACGTGCTGCACCCGGGCGCCGGCGTGCGCGCCCCGGATGCCGGGCGACCACAGCACGTCGAGCACGTGCCGCCGCCCCTCCTCGAGCCCTCGCTGCCAGGCCTCGATCGCCCCGGGCAGCGTCGCCTCGTCCGCGTGCGCGGCCGGCATGGGGAGACGCAGCGGCGCGTCGTAGTGTCGGGAGAGCTCGAGCAGCTCCGCCGGGGAGGAGGCGTCTTCGAGGGACCGCATCGCGCCCGTTCGAGGGTAGCCCCTCCGCGTGCACGCCGAAAGCACGGTTCGGACGTCTCACGACAGGGAGGTTGACCGCGCAGCCGATGAAATTGTCGCGGAGCGCCTCGTTCGGCAGGCTGCCGCCATGCTCAGGACGTCGTTCCTCCTGCTCCTGCTCTCCTTCCCCGCCGTCGCGCACGCCGGGCCGATCGCGGAGCTGCCACCCGGCGAGTGGTACCGGATCCCGAACAGCCGCATGGACGCCGTCGCCTTCGAGTGGTCTCCCCGCACCCCCGGGCGCACGCGGGGCATCATGCAGGCCTGGGGCGGGGGCGCCTACGACACGCGCGAGGAGCGCCTCCTGGTGCACGGCGGCGGGCACGGTGACTACGGCGGCTCGGAGGTCTACGCGATGGACCTCGACGTCGCCGAGGAGCGCCCGGGCGACAACCCCTGGGCGCGGCTGTCGGACCCCGACGCCTACGACGCGCTCGACCCCGACTGCGCCAACGAGGACAACCTCACCGACGGCGACCATCGCCGCTCCCAGCACACCTACGGGCGGCTGGCCTACCTGCCGAGCCGGCACGCGCTCTGCGACACCGGCGGGTCGATCGGCTACGTCTACTGCCCGGCGCTGCGGCAGCTCGACTGCTTCGATCTGACGACGAACGCCTGGACGCTCGGCCTCGCGGAGGGGCGCGCCTCG
Organism: Myxococcota bacterium; assembly: GCA_036149055.1. Taxonomy (GTDB): domain Bacteria; phylum Myxococcota_A; class Polyangia; order Polyangiales; family Sandaracinaceae; genus JAVJQK01. The sequence continues at coordinate 87,082 of JAYZQJ010000133.1, forward strand.
GGGACCGGCTCGACCGGCGCGGTGCACCCCGAGACCGGCGAGTGGTGGCTGCAGGGCGGGTCGGGCTCGGGGCTCCTCGGGCGGCTCGACCCGGACACGCTCACGTGGACCTACGGCCACTACGACAACGTCCCCGGCTCCAGCCCGCGGAACCTGACCGCGGCCATCGACCCGAGCCGCGGGCTCTTCGTCGCGATCGGCTCGGGCCGCATGTGGGTGCTGCCCCTCGAGAGCTTCGCGCCGGACGAGACGGAGCTGAGCGAGCACGCGGTGACGCCCTCGGGGGACGCCTCGATCCTCGACGCCAGGGCCCCCGGGCTCGCCTACGACCCGGTCTCGGATCGCATGGTCGCCTGGGACGGCGGCGCCGACGTCTTCCTGCTCGACCTCGACACGATGACCTGGAGCCGCGAGACGATGGGCGGCGAGCCGCCGGGCGACGCGGCCAACAACGGCACGTACGGGCGCTTCCAGCGCTCGCCGCGCTACGGCGTCTTCGTGGTGGTGAGCGACACCGGCGAGGACGTCTACGCCCTGCGCCTGCCGGGCACGCCGCTCCCGGAGCCCGACGCGGGCGTGGCCGACCCCGACGCCGGGACACCGTGGACCGACGCGGGCGCGCCCAGTGCGGACGGAGGCCCGGACGCGGGCTCGCACGCCGTGGTGGACGCGGGCGACGGCGAGACGCGGACGGAGAGCGGCTGCGGCTGCGCCATCCCCGGATCCGCGCCGTCGACCTCGTGGCTCGGCGGGCTGCTCCTCCTGGGCCTCGCTCAGCGGCGGGCGCGGAGGCGGTGGAAGTCGCCGGCGACGTCGGCCAGGTAGAGCTCCAGGCGCCCGTAGCCGGCCTCGTTCACCACGTCGGCGGGCGGCTCCCAGTCGAGCGGCACGCCGTCGGCGTCGAGCGTGGCCGGGTCGCGGCGCTCCGACGAATAGTCCGGGAAGACGAAGGTGGCGCTGTCGCCGAGGCCGCCGTCGCCGGGGCGCTCGGAGATGAAGCTCGGGCCGCCGCCCTCGCGGGCCCAGCCCAGGTACCGCGCGTCGATGGGGTCGGCGACGGAGCGCGTTCCGTCCGCCGCGAAGCGCACCGCCGAGCCGCAGTCGCCGAGCACGTCGTCTTTCACCTCCTCGACCGGCGTCAGCGTGATCGGGAAGGTCGCCTCCGGGGCGCGCTCCGAGCGCCGGGCCTCGTCCGAGACCGGCGCGTCGGCGCGACCGTACGAGGAGTCGCGGAAGTGCGTGAGCATCGGCCAGGCGTCGTCGGACGGGTCGAGGAAGACCGACCCGTCGCGATCGAGGATCAGGTTCTCGGCGATGAAGAAGTTGGCCGCGACGGGCACCGGGGGCGACAGGTTGTAGAAGTCGTTGAAGTCGAACTTGTGCATGCGCGTGAAGTCCAGCGCCTGGTTGTAGGGCGCGGCCTCGTACACGTTGCGATAGAGGTCGATCGGCTGGTTGCCGTTGGTGTGGCGGCTCATGCGCGAGTACCAGCCGTAGACGTAGTTGTTGACCACGTGGTCGGCGATCTCGCCGTTGCCCGAGGTGTTGTAGAAGCGGTGCGTCAGGCCGATGAACGCGTTGTGGTGGTTGGAGAAGCCCTCCCACGCGGCCCACATCTCGGCGCGCTCGCTCTCGGGGAACTGCGAGCGCACCCAGTCCATCTGGATGCCCCCGACCCCGCCGGTGTTGTGACCGGCCACGCCCTCGTGGAGGAGGCTGCGCTGGGTGGTCGCCCGGCCTCCCCGGCGCGTGCGGCGGTTCGCCTTGGAGGGAGATCCGCCGACGTAGCTGCCGAAGCCGCCGGTGTAGTGGTCGATGATGATGTCGTAGACCCCCTCGAGGGTCATCGGGTTGTGCCGGGTCCCGTCGTTCTCCCACTGCCGCCAGCCGTACTCCACCGAGATGAAGCGGATGATCACGTTCTCCACTTCGGAGAAGTAGAGACGGCAGTCGCGCGTGGCATCGGCCCCGCGGATGTGCACGCCGCCGAGGTCGTTCGCGGTCTCGCCGGCGATCGTGAGGTCGCCGCTGTCGACGTAGAGGAGCGAGTCGAGCACGAACGCGCCGCCGACGAGGAAGTAGACGATGCGCGGGTAGTCCTGCTGGAGCGCCCAGCGGAGCGAGCCCTCCTCGCCGGTGTCCTCGGTGGTCGTGACGAAGAGCACACGGCCGCCGCGGCCGCCCGTCGCCTCCGCGCCGTAGCCCTCGGCGGTGGGGAACGCCTTGAGGTCACGCAGCACGATCGGCGGAGGCCCGCCGTCCTCGCCGACCGTCGCGTCGACCCGCGGGGAGGCGTCGCCGCGCCCCCCGTCCAGCGCCTCGGCGTCGGTCGACGTCGCACCGTCGCGCGCGCCCGCGTCCGGGTCGTCGCCCGCGTCGCAGGCGAGGAGCAGACAGCTGGCGAGCGCGGCGAGCACGAGGCGAGACATCGCGTCAGCGTGACCGCGCCCGCCGCGCGCCGACAACCCACGAATCGTACGCTGACCGGGAGCCTCGGGGAGGGGGCCGGCTAAGACTGGGCTACCGCGCTGCTAGACTGGGAGCATGTCCGGGCCGGCGTCCCCGCTCCGCATGACCGCGGCCGAGTATCTCGCCTGGGAGCGCGAGCAGCCCGAGAAGCACAACCCGAGCGTCGTGGTGGAGGTGCTCTCGCCGAGCACCGAGCGCTACGACCGCGGCGAGAAGTGGCGCGCGTACCAGCGCCTCGGCTCCCTGCGCGACTACCTGCTCGTCTCGCAGGCCGAGGCCCGCGTGGAGCACTACCAGCGCACCGACGGAGGCTGGCGCTACCGCGCGCTCGGCGAAGGGGAGCGAGTGGAGCTGACCGGCGGCTCGTTCCTGGTCGACGACCTCTACCGCGGCGCCTTCGACTACCCGGGCGACGAGCCCCCCGAGACCCCCGACCCGGACGCGTGAAGCCGGGCGCTCATCGATAGCCCTCGGCCTGCAGGGCGAAGAGGCGGGCGTAGCGGCCCTGGTCGGCGACGAGGGACTCGTGGGAGCCCGACTCGAGGACGCGGCCTCGGTCGAGCACGATGATGCGGTCGGCCATGCGCACGGTGGAGAAGCGGTGCGAGATGAGGATCGCCATCTTGTCGCGGGTCAGCTCCTTGAAGCGCTGGAAGATGAGGGCCTCCGCCTCGGCGTCCATCGCGCTGGTGGGCTCGTCGAGCACCAGGATGTCGGCCCCCTCGCGCATGAACGCCCGGGCCAGCGCGACCTTCTGCCACTGCCCGCCGCTGAGCTCGGTGCCGCCCTTGAACCAGCGACCGAGCTGCGTCCGATAGCCCTCGGCGAGCTCGTCGGCGACCGCGTCGGCCATGCCCTGCGCGGCCGCGCGCTCCCACCGGGCGACGTCGTCGAAGCCCTCCACGTCGCCGGCCCCGATGTTCTCGCCGAAGAGGAGCTGGTAGCGCACGAAGTCCTGGAAGATCACGCCGATGCGACGTCGGAGCGCGGCGGGGCGCCAGGCGCGCAGATCGGTGCCGTCGAGCAGGATGCGGCCGGAGGTCGGCGTGTAGAGGCCCCCGAGGAGCTTGATGAGCGTCGTCTTGCCGGCGCCGTTCTCGCCGACGAGCGCGATCTTCTCGCCCGGCCTCAGGTGCAGGCTCACGTCCTCGATCGCCGGGCGCGGCGCCCCGGGGTAGGCGAAGCTCACGTGCTCGAAGCGCAGGCCGTCGCCGGGGCGCGCCCCCTCCTCCACGTCGCCCGCGTCGTCGTCCACGGGGTGCTCGAGGAACTCGTAGAGGTTCGAGAGGTAGAGGTTGTCCTCGTACATGCCGCCGATCGCGGTCAGGATGGCGCTGAGCGCGCTCTGCCCCTGCTTGAAGAGCAGGAAGTACATCGTCATGTCGCCGAGGGTGATCGCGCCGGCCGCCGCGGTGAGGCCGATCCACGCGTAGCCGCCGTAGAGCGCGAGGGTGCTGACGAGCCCGAGCAGGAAGCCCCACACGCCGCGGCGGAACGTCAGGGCGCGATCCTCGGCGAAGACCTTGTCGAAGATGGCTCGGTAGCGGCGCAGCAGCAGCGGCCCGAGGTCGAAGAGCTTCACCTCCTTCGCGTGGTCCTCGCGGGCGAGCACCGTCTCCAGGTACATCTGCTCGCGGGCCTCGGGCGCGCGCCAGCGGAAGAGGCGGAAGGCGTCCTTGCTGAAGCGGGTCTCGGCGACGAACGCGGGCACCGCCGCGAGGCCGAGCACGAGCAGCGCCCAGGGAGAGAAGCCGAAGATGATCGCGGCGTAGGAGACGAGGCTGATCGCGTTCTGCACCACGCCGAAGGCGCGCTTCACCAGCGAGAGCGGCCGGCTCGAGGCCTCGCGCCGCGCCCGGGTCAGCCGGTCGTAGAACTCGCTGTCCTCGAAGTCCCGGAGCGAGAGCGTCAGCGCCTTCTCCAGGATCATCTCGTTGACCCGGTGCCCGAGGAGCGCGCGGAGCAGGTTCTGGGTGACGTCGATGCCGCGCTGGGCGGCCGCGAGCACGGCGACCAGGGCGAGCTCGGCCCCGATGTACCAGAGCACCATCTCCCGGTCGGCCTCGGCGCCGGTCCGGGCGGCCCGCACCACGCCGTCGACGATCAGCTTGCCGACGTAGGCGACGCCAGCCGGGGCGACGCCCGCGATCACGCTGAGCGCGGCGAGGGCGACGCTCAGCCCGCGGTGCGTGCGCCAGACGAGCGCGAACGCCCGCCCGGTGTAGCGCAGCACCCCGAGCCCGAAGCGGGCCTCGTCCTCGTCCTCCACCCCCGACCTATGGGGCGCCTCGAGCCCGCCCACAACTCGCCGATCGGGCGGGGGTCACGCGTCGGCGGGGGCGGCGGCGGGGACGGCGTGGTGCTCGAGGGCCTCGAGCGCGATGAGCTCCAGCGCGCTCTCCTCGGTCGCCTCGAGCACGACCGGAGGCGCGGCGTCGGCCTCGAACGCCTCGAGCCAGCGGGCCGCGCAGAGGCACCAGCGGTCACCTGGCTTCAGGCCCGGGAAGCCCGGGCCGGGGCTGCTCAGGTCGTTGCCGCGGGCGCGGCTGAAGGCGAGGAAGTCCTCGGTCATCAACGCGCAGACCACGTGCCGGCCGAGGTCGCCGGCGTCCGTCTCGCAGCAGCCGGTGCGGAACCAGCCGGTCTTGGGGCGCTCGCTGCAGGTAGAGAGCGGCCCGCCCAGGACGTTTCGTGCGTCGCTCATGGCGCGCAGCCTGACAGGCCGGACGCGTCAACGCGACCCCGAGCTCTCGGAGCTCGCCTCCCCCCCCACAGCGTTGGCGGAGCCCCGAGGCCCGGGGTTGCCCCGACACTCAACGGCAACCGGTCGAAATTCTCAACGGGCCCATCGCGTCACGCCGACGGTTTCCAGGATCAGCCAGCCGACGAACGCCGCGTAGAGCACGAGGAGCAAGACGCCTTCGGTGCGGGTCAGCCGGAGGCGGGTCCGCATGAAGGCGAAGAGCGCGATCGTCGCCAGGGTCAAGAAGCCCATCAGGGGCGCCGCCACCCCGAAGTCGACCGGCGCCTCGCCGGCCACGAGCACGCCGGCGGGGATCGCGACGAGCAGGTCGAAGATGTTGCTCCCCAGCACGTTGCCCATGCTCAGGTCGCCGTCGCCGCGGCGCGCGCCGCGAACGCTGATGACCGCGTCCGGCAGGCTGGTGGCCGCGGCGACCACGGTCGCGCCCCAGATGAAGCTCGGGGTGCCGAGGGTGTCGCCGAGCCACAGCGCGGTGCGCAACAACATCTCCACGCCGGCGACCACCAGGAGCAGACCGAGGAAGAGCGTCCACCAGTCCCGCCACGCCGGGCCGTCGACCGCCTCGCGCTCGCCTCGCTCGGCGCCCTCCCCGCGCGTCTCTTGATGCTGGAGGAAGAGGTAGAGCCCGTAGAGGGCGAGGGGCACGAGCACGATCCAGCGGTCGAGCGTGCCGGTGAGGTGCTCGCCGGTGGGCTGGTAGATGAGCGCGAAGCTGAACGCGAGCAGGAGCACGGCGACGCTCGTCAGGTAGAACTGCGCGTCTCGATAGACGAGCTTGAGGTCGTAGCGGAGCCCCTCGCCGGAGAGCGCGCTCACCCCGGGGATGACCAGGATGTTGAACACGGCCGAGCCGACCACCGAGGCGACGCCGAGCTCCATCTCGTCGTGAATGAGCGCGGAGGCGATGGTGGCGGTGACCTCGGGGAAGCTCGATCCGACGGCGACCACGAGGGTGCCCTGCACGATGGCCGGGAGGTGGTAGCGGCGAGCGAGCCGGTCGCCCGCGGTCTCGAGCGCGCCGCTGCCCTTCCAGGCCAGGGCGGTGCCGACCACGAGCATCGAGAGATGGATCAGGGTGTCCACGACGTCCCGGACCTAGGTCCGAGCGGCGCGTGCGCACGATCCGGGCCCGTGTGATGCTGGCGAGGTGCGCTGGCTCCTCGCGCTCACGATCCTCGGCTGCGGCGCGACGCCGGACGCGGCCCCCGACGCGGGCCACACGCCGCCGCCGAGGCAGACCGAGCTCCGCGCGGCCGCGGTCACCGTCGACGTCACCCCGGAGCCGGGCGTCGAGATCGTCGGCTTCGGCCGCCGCACCTCCACCGCGGTCCGGGATCCGCTCTTCGGCGCGGTCTTGGTGGTCGCGTCGCCGTCGGGGGTCGTAGCGATCGTGACCCTGGACGTGCCGGGCATCTTCGAGTGGCACGCGCAGCTGATCCGTGGACAGGTCGCGGCCGCGGTGGGCGTCGGGGTCGAGCAGGTCGTGGTCGCCGCGAGCCACACCCACTCGGCGCCGATGCTGGGAGACGACGCCTGGAGCCGCCGCACGATGGACGCCCTGGCCGACGCGGCGCGGCGGGCCCGGGAGACGCTCGCGCCGGCGTGGCTGGGGGTCGGGCGCGCCGAGGTCGGCTTCTGCGTGAACCGTCGGCTCGCGGTGGACGGCGTGGTCCGGGCGGCGCCCAACCCCGAGGGCCCGGTCGACCCGCGGATCCGGGTGCTCCGGCTCGCCACCCCGGAGGGCGCCCCGATCGCGACCGTCACGCACGCCGTCTGCCACCCCAACCTGCTCCTCGGCGCCGAGAGCACCGCCATCAGCGCCGACTTCCCCGGCGAGGCGCGCGCCCGGCTCGACGATCCGTGGCTCTTCCTGCCCGGCGCGGCCGGCGACGTGAGGCCGCTGACCGTCGACGCGGAGGGAGAGTTCCGGCTCGCCACCGACGCCGAGGTGCGCGACGTGGGGCGCACGCTCGCGGAGGCGACCGAGGCGGCGCCGGCCGCTCCCGCGCCGGTCCACGGGGACGCGATCGACAGCGCCACCACGCGCCTCGATCTGACGCGCCGCGACGACCGCCCGATGTCGGTCGAGCTCTCGGCCCACCGCGTCGGCGACGTCACGCTCGTCACCATCCCGGGCGAGCCCTTCGTCGACATCGGCCTTACGGTCGAGCGCCGCGTCCTGGCCGAGGGCCTCGCCGGCGAGGTGATCGTGATCGGCTACGCGAACGGCTACGCCGACTACATCGTCACCCCGGAGGCCGAGCCGCTCGGCGGCTACGAGGTGGAGCGCTCGCTGTTGCCGCCCACCGCGGCGGCGGAGATCGAAGACGCCCTCGTCGCCCTCGCCCGCCAGGTCGCCCCGTGAAGGCGCGGCTCACACCTCGTCGAGGATCTGCTCGCGGCGGCGCTCGTACTCCGCGCTCGTGATGCTGCCCTTCTCGTGCAGCTCCTCGAGCGTCGCGAGGCGAGTCGCGAGGTCGTCGACGCTGGCCCGGGCACGAGGCGCGGCGGGCGCCTGCTCTTCGGCCGCCGCCTGCTCGGCCGCCTCCCGGGCCTCGCGGCTGCGCGCCCGCTTCGGATCGAAGGCGTCCTTGGCGCGCGCCTTCACGTCGGCGAACACCTCGCGCATCTCGGCGTCGCTCATCTGGCCGTCGCTCGCGAAGTAGAGGCGCGCGACGGTGCCGAGCGCGACGGTGGCCGCGAAGATGAAGGGCGCCGCGATCAGCCCGCCGAACCCGGGGAGCAGGATCTTGCCCGCCGTGCTCGCGAGCTTGCTGCCGACCAGCGAGAGCCCGACGGTCGCGCCGATCTTGGTCAGCAGCTCCAACGCCGACTCGCGGGAGAGCTGCTTGCCGTAGTGCTCGCCGATCCCGATCACCATGCCGACGTGGACCGGCATCACGCCGATGAGCTCGCTGCCGGGGATCGGCAGCAGGGTCAGGGCGGCGGTGGCGTAGCCGCAGCGCTCGATCAAGCGGCGCGAGCGGCGCTCGGCCTCGTCCTGGGCGGGTCCGAAGAGGTAGTCCTGCATCGCCGGAGGATACGCGCGAGGGCGCGCCGATGTTTCCTCGCAGCGCGCGCAGTCATTTTCGCCGCGCGCTGCTAGCGACGCGCGAGCGCGCGGAAGATCGGCGTGGCGATCGCGGCTCCGAGCACGCCGGCCGCCGCGAAGCCCACCACGCCCCAGATCGCGAGCAGCAGGAGCGCGCCCCGCGGACCCATGACGTAGACGCGCCCGGAGTCGTAGAGCCACATCGCGAGCACGGCGCCCAGCGCGCCGAGCCCCGCGCCGACCCGGAGCCCCCACGCCTGCGCGTCGAGCTGCCGCGCGAGCGCCCCCGCCAAGAGCTCTCCGTGCCGCTCCTCGCTCATCCCCGCCGACCGCCTGTACATGCTCTTCAGAACGCGGCGCGCGCGCCCGGATTCCCCGTTTCGGTGCGCCCACGTCACACATCGGGCGGCGGTGATCCCACATTGCCATCGTTCAGGATTCCGCGATCGGCCGAAAGACGTAGCGAGGCTGATGCGGTCGCGCGTGATCGCGCGTGAAATGGGTGAAAGCCCTACCGACGCGGGCGGCGTCGCCTTGCTACCCTTGGCGCGGTGGCAGAGCCCCAACCGGCGGAGGAGCCCGAGCGCCTGGCGCCGGGGACGATCCTCGAGGAGCGCTACCGCATCCTCGGCGAGCTCGGCGAAGGCGGGATCGGCTGGGTCTACCGCGCCGAGCACGTGAAGCTGAAGACGCCGGTCGCGATCAAGACGCTGCAGCCGCAGTACGCGCACCACGAGCAGATGCGCCCGCGGTTCGAGCGCGAGGCGAAGGCGCTCGCCTCGCTGAGCCACCCGCACATCGTCACCCTCACCGACTTCAGCGTCTCGGAGGGCCGGCCCTACCTGGTCATGGAGCTGCTCGAGGGGCGCGGGCTCGACGCGCTGCTCGCGGAGGGGCCGCTCGAGGAGTCGGTGGCGCGGCACATCGCGATGCAGGCGCTCGACGCGCTCGTCTACGCGCACGAGCGCGGCTTCGTGCACCGCGACCTGAAGCCCGCGAACATCTTCCTCTGCAAGCTCCCGACCGATCCGCACCACGTGAAGCTGCTCGACTTCGGCTTCGTGAAGCTCGTCGCGGACGAGGGCGAGGCGCCGCAGTCCGTGCTGACCCAGTCCGGCATCGCCTTCGGGACTCCGTCGTACATGTCGCCCGAGCAGGCGACCGGGGACGTGGTCGACGCTCGCGCGGATCTCTACGCGTTCGGCGTCGTGCTCTTCGAGATGCTCGCTGGCCGGCGCCCCTTCGTCGGCTCGCTCCCGGAGATCGTGCGGCAGCACCTGACGGCGCCGCTGCCGCGGCTGTCGGTCGGCGGCCGCGCGATCGACGCCTCGCCCGGGCTGCGCGACGTGCTCGCGCGATCGCTCGCCAAGGAGAAGGGCGACCGCTTCCCGGACGCGGCGGCGATGCGGAGCGCGCTGCGCGCGTTGCCGACGCCCTGGACGGTGCCCGGCATCGGCGAGAACGAGACGCTGCTCGCCGTGCCGGCGAAGGACGACGTCGGCTCGGCGGCGACGGTGGCGGCGACGCCCGCGGCGAAGTCGGAGAGCTCCGCCCCGCGCCAGGATCCGGCGCCGGTCGCGGCCCCTCCGCGCGCGTCCACCGTGGGCGAGCCGCCGGCCCGCCGCTCCTCGACGCTCGGCCTCGGCTTCGGGCTGCTGCTCATCGCCGGCCTGAGCGGCGCCGCGATCTGGTACTTCGGGATCCGGCCGGCCGAGGTCGCCCAGCTCGGCACCAGCGCGCTCTCCGGCGCCCTGCCCGAGACCGAGCCCGCGCCGCCTCCGCCGGAGCCCGAGCCGGAGGACGAGGACGCCCCGCTCCCCGAGGCGGAGGAGGGCGAGGCGCAGCTCGCGAGCCTGCTCGACGAGATCTCGGGCGAGTGGTGGACCGAGCCGGAGGACGACGACGAGCCGCTCGAGGCGTGGGCGGAGACGGAAGACGACGGCGCCCTCGATCCGGCGGAGGCGATCGACGCGCTCGGCGCGGAGGCGCCCTCCGCCCCGGACCCGGGCGAAGCCGAGCCGGCCGAGGCGGAGCTCGAGGCGATCGAAGACGAAGCCGCCCCCGAGCGAGCGGAGGGGGAGACGGACGAGCCGGCCCCGGTCGACGCGCCGGAGGCGCTGGCGGAGGCCGCCCCGCCCGACGAGGCGCCGACCGACGAGACGGCGGTGGCCGCCGAGCCCGAGGTCGCCGACGGGGACGACGCGGACTCGGACGAAGCGGTCGAGGAGGTGGAGGAGCCGCTCGGGCCGAACCCGTGGCGGGTGCGACCGGTGGTCCCGCGCCTCGTGCGCGCCCGGCGCATCGTGCTCGAGGGCCGGCCCCTGACCCGGGACCAGATCCGCGCCCTCCGCGAGCTGGTCCGGGCCGACCGCGGCGACCCGCGCCCGCACCTCGTCATCGCGCAGAGCTTCGTGGCCGAGGCGCAGCACACGTCGGCGGTGCAGCGCTACGACCTCGCGCATCGGGTCGACGAGACCTCGCGCGGCGACCCCCGCATGCTCTTCGATCTCGTGCGGCTCTCCACCGAAGGCGACGCGCAGCGCGCGGCCACCGCGACGCTCGAGCGGGTCTACGGAGAGGACGCGCTCCTGCTGATCGACGAGCTCGTCGAAGACGAGGATCTCGCGGACGAGCGACGCGACGCCCTGCGCGCGCTCCGCGCCCGGCTCTCCGGCGACGCGCCCGAGGCCACGACGCGCCCCCGCGCCCGCGCCCGACGCGCCGCGGCTCGACGGCGCGCGGCGGTGCGACGGCGCGCCCGCGCCCGACGCAGCCGGGCCCGCGCCTCCCGCCGCGCCCGCGTCCGACGTCGCGCGCGCGCCCGACGCGCCCGCCGCCGACGGTGAGCGCGCCTCACCCTCGCGCGTCGAGGACCCGGTGGATGGCGGCGGCGACCGCCTCGGGCTCGCTGCCCATCTCGACCGGCCGGTTCGCGAGCGGGCTGTCGATGCCCTCGAGCGCGCCCTCGTGGTAGCGCGCCTTGAACTCGGTGAACTTGAGGCCGTGCGCGGTCGAGATCACGACGACCCGCTCGTCCTTCCGGATCTCTCCCCGCGCCACCAGCTTCTCGAAGCAGGCGAGGGCCACGCCGGTGTGAGGGCAGTTGAACATGCCGGTGCGATCGGCCCGCGCGACCGCGTCGGCGAGCTCCTGCTCGGTGGCCTGCTCGACGACGCCGCGGGTAGCGACCAGCGCCTCGACCGCCTTGGGCAGCGAGACCGGGTGCCCGATCCGGATCGCGCTCGCCAGGGTGTCGCCGGCCTCGATGGGCGCGAAGTCGGCCACCGTCAGGTCTCGGTCCTCGGCGCGCGCCTTCGCGTAGGCGAGGTAGAGCGGGTTGGCGCGCGCCGCCTGACAGCAGACGAGCCGGGGCAGCCGGTCGATCAGCCCGAGCGCGCGCATCTGCCGGAAGCCCTTGGCGATGGCGCTGACGTTGCCGAGGTTGCCGCCCGGGACGAGCACCCAGTCGGGCACCTCCCAGTCGAACTGCTGCACGATCTCGACGCTGATCGTCTTCTGCCCCTCGACCCGCAGGCTGTTCATCGAGTTGGCGAGATAGATCGACGGGTCCTCGGTCAGGTGCTGGACCACCCGCATGCAGCCGTCGAAGTCGGTGTCGAGGCTGCACACGATCGCGCCGTTGGCCATCGGCTGGACGAGCTGCGCGGCGCTGATCTTGCCCTTGGGCAGGAGCACGATGACGGGGATGCCGGCGGCGGCGCCGTAGGCCGCGAGGGCGGCGGAGGTGTCCCCGGTCGACGCGCAGGCGACGGCGCGGATCGGGCGCCCCTCGCTGATCATCTGCTTCACCGAGCTGACGAGGACGGTCATGCCGAGGTCCTTGAAGCTGCCGGTGTGGCTGGTACCGCACTGCTTCACCCAGAGGTCCGGGACCCCGATCTGGGCGCCGTAGCGCTCGGCCCAGAAGAGGTTCGTGTTGCCCTCGTAGAGCGAGACCACGTTGTCCGGGTGCACGTGGGGCTGCACCCACTCGTGCTTCGACCAGACGCCGCTGCCGTAGGGCCAGCTCGTGCGCCCGTAGCGCTCGTCGAAGAGGCGCATCCACGCGGCCGCGCTGCGCTTCTTCAGCGCGTCGAGATCGTGCTGGACCTCGAGCAGCGCGCCCGACTCCGGGCACCGGTAGATCACCTCGTTGAGCGGGTAGCGCGCCTCGCCCCCCGCCACGCTCCTGAACCAAGCCGAGTACGCCATGGTCCGGAGAGCTTAACGTAGCCTCTACCGTGACGGGGCCGCGTCGTAGCTGCGCGCGTGGAGGCTGAGCTGGACGCCGGCGTTGACCTCGCCCGGGACGAGCACGTTGGTGCCCACGAACACCGACAGGCCGGTCCAGGGACCCACGAACCACTCGACCGCGATCCGCGGCTCGACCACCCACTCGGCGGTGTCCGACAGCGTGCTCTCGACGCAGTCGCCGACGCGGGTCTCGCTCGAGAGGAGCACCGCCCGGCCGCCGAGGAAGAGCTCGGGGCGGATGGTGAAGACGTCGACCGGGATCCCGGCGCCGAGCACGAGCCCGCCCCCGAGGAAGCTCACCGAGGTCGGCGTGTGCACGAGCGCGCCGTCCGTGCGTGGGGCCCCGGAGACCGACGCGCCGGCGAAGGAGACCTCGCCGCCGACCGACAGGTAGTCGAAGATCGTGAGGTCGAGCCGGGCGGTGAGGCCGCCGGTGAGCAGGTCCGCGTCGTGGAGATCCCGGCCGGCGTCGCCGAGCGCGTGGGTCTCGTTGTGATGCTCGGCCTGCCCGCGGAACGAGAGGTGCCCCACCCGCGCGCGGCGCGCGTTGCCGGCGAGGGAGAGTCGCAGCGCCGGCACCCCGGTCACGTCCCAGCCGCGGCCGAAGCGCCGGCAGCGCTGGAGGCCGACCACGTCGCTCGTCTCGACGCACACCTCCTCCTCGCTCGAGCCGCTGGAGTCGTCGTCGTCGTCGTAGCTCCACGTCACCGGGCAGCTGTCGCTCGAGCCGGAGTCGTCGTCGCCGCAGCCCTGCGCGAGGGCGCGCCCCGGCGCGAGCCCGAGCGCCGCGAGCAGCACCGCCAGCCAGACCTTCCCCATCACCCCTCCAGATCCAGGCACGCCGGCGCGCCCCCGAAACGCACGCAGACCCGCGAGACGTGCTCCGCCGTCACCGGGGGCTCCCACGCGATCCGCTCCTCCATCGTCGCGCGGCCGTCGAGCAGGCCGGCGCCCAGCTCCCCGCGCGGATCGTACGGACGGAGCGGCGCGAGCCTCCCGCCCACGTCGGCGGTCACCTCGAGCGCCCGCAGATCCACCGCCACCGGGTGCGCGCAGCGGTTGCCGATCCGCAGGCCGAGCACCGGCATCGGGCGCGGCAGCCCCGCGTCGAACGGCCGGGGCGTCACCTCGAGGTCGAGGCACGCGTCCGACAGCCGCAGCGCGCCCGGCTCGGAGACCATGCCCCCGTACCCGCCGCCGCAGCCCACCAGCCACGCCGCGGCCAGGAACGATGCGCAGACCGCGAGCCTCCCCTTCGACGCCCTCACCGGACTCACGTTGGGCGACGAGCGCGGCCCGCGCGAGCCGAAAAATGACGATCCGGTCCCGAAAAACCAGCAGACACACAGTGGCACTGTCCGGCTCAGTGTGAGCACGCGACATCGCGGTGTGAGCCCGCTTCTCGCCTGATCTCGGCGAATGGGCCGCACCCTGGACATGGCACAGTCGGTGCCATCAGCCACGGCATGCGCACGCTGATGATCTTCGCCCTCCTCTCCCTGCCCGCCGCCGCGTCCGCCCAGGCCGCGGGCGCGCTCGGGGATCCGACCGGCGCCGCCCCGGTGGTCACGCCCGAGGGCTATCACTACCCGGGCCTGCCCGAAGCCTCCCCGGCGCAGCCCCCGAGCTACCTCTCGCTGGATCCGGAGCGCGCCCCGGTGGCGGCGCTGCGAGATCGCCCCCGTGGCGTGCGCTTCGGGCAGAGCTTCGGCCACGCCTGGATGGGCTTCGGCCTGGGGGCGGGGGTCGGCGCGGCGGTGGGCGCGCTCGCGACCGAGCTCGGCTGCAGCGACGACTTCTCCTGCGGCAGCCAGTGGGCGATCGGCGCGGCGGTCGGAGGCGCGACGACCGCCCCGCTCGGCGCCGCGATCAGCGTCTGGGCGTGGGGCGAGTCGCGCGGCGCGGGCGGCAACTTCTTCGCCTCGCTCGCGGGCGCCTATCTCGGCGGCGGCGTGGGCGTGGGGCTCACGGCCGCGATGTTCGAGTCGCGCGACTTCGGCCTCGCCCTCGCCGCGATGTTCATCGGGCCCGTCGTGGGCTCGGTCCTCGCGAACCTCGGCGCGGTCATCGGCTATCACGTCACCGCGAGCGGCCCCGACGAGCAGACCTCCTCCGACGGCCCGACCACCGCGTTCGCCCCGACGATCGCGCCCACCGAGGACGGCCGCGGGGCCACCGTCGGCGCCGTCGGCGTATTCTGAACGGCCGGCTGCGGTTGCGCCGACCCCCTGCGCGCGCGACGTTTTGCGCTCGGGGAGAGAGACGGTGAGCCGACGAATGAGCCGACGAGACATGTTGAAGCAGGGCGCGGCGGGGACCGCGGCGCTCTCCATGCCCGCGGTGCTGGGCGCCTGCGGCCCCACCGTGCGCGACGCCGCGAGGCAGTCCGTGCCCGCCGCCGCGCCGGTGGCGCCCGATCTCTTCGCCGTCTTCGGCGTCGACGCGGAGCTCGCCCGAGGCGCCCTCGGGGAGCTGACCTCGCGCGGCGCCGACCGGGCGGAGCTGTACTTCCAGTCCTCCCGCTCGACCTCGATCCTCTACCAGGACGGCATCATCAGCCAGGCGCACGCGAGCGTGGACCTCGGCGTCGGGCTGCGCTGCGTGGTGGGGGAGCAGACCGGCTACGCCTACACCGAGGAGCTGACGCGAGAGAGCCTGCGCGCGGCGGCGCGCACGGCGGCGGCGATCGCGCAGGGCGCGGCGGTGGCTCCGCCCCAGGAGATCCGGCACCAGGCGCTGCCGCACGACCGCTACGCGATCGAGGTCCCCTGGCGGGACGTGGGCATCGATCGGAAGCTCCCGATCATCCAGCGCTGCGCCGAGAAGGTGCGCGCGCTCGAGCCCTCGATCGTGAAGGTCGACGTCTCCTGGGCGGACGCCGAGAGCCGGGTGCTGATCGCCGACATGGAGGGCCGCGTGGTCTTCGACGAGCGGCCGATGACCCGGCTGAGCGTGACCGTGACCGCCGAGCGCGACGGCGAGCGGCAGACCAACCGCGCCAACCTGGCGGCCCGCCGCGGCCTCGACTTCTACACCGAGGAGAACCTCGACCGGGTCGCGCGGCAGGCGGTCGACCGGACGATGATCCTCTTCGAGGCGCGCCGCCCCCCGGCCGGAGAGATGCCGGTGGTCCTCGCCAGCGGCGCGAGCGGGATCCTGCTGCACGAGGCCATCGGCCACGGCATGGAGGCCGACTTCAACCGCAAGGGCATCAGCATCTACGCCGAGATGCTCAACCGACAGGTGGCCGAGCCCTTCGTCACCATCGTCGACGACGGCAGCCTCGAGAACGAGCGCGGCGCGCTCAACGTGGACGACGAGGGCCGACCGGCCGGCCGCACCGTGCTCGTCGAGAACGGGCGCCTCGTCAGCTACATGCACGACGGCATCAGCGCGCGGCACTACGGCGTCACGCCCACCGGCTCCGGGCGCCGCCAGAGCTTCCGCCACGCTCCGCTGCCCCGCATGCGCTGCACCTACATGGAGGGCGGCCCGCACACGCGCGACGAGATCATCGCCTCGGTCGATCGCGGCATCCTGGCCGAGACCTTCACCAACGGGCAGGTCCAGATCGGCGCCGGCGACTACACCTTCTACATCAAGAACGGCTGGCTCATCGAAGGCGGCCGGCTCACCGCGCCCATCAAGGACGTGAACATCGTCGGCACCGGCCCCGAGACGCTCCGGCGGATCTCGATGGTCGCCGACGACGCCGAGCTCGACACCGGGGGCTGGACCTGCGGCAAGCGCGGGCAGAGCGTGCCGGTGAGCCTCGGCATCCCGACGGTGCTGGTGAGCGAGCTGACGGTGGGAGGCGAAGACCGTGCTGCGTGAGCTCGAGGCGCGAGCCGGCGACGCGATCGAGATGGCGCGCGCCGCGGGGGCCGACGACGCGTGGGCCTCCGCGAGCCGCAGCAACGGGGTCGAGGTCGAGGTGCGCGACGGCGAGGTGGAGAAGCTCCAAGAGAGCACCTCGCGCGGGCTGTCGATCCGGGTCTACGTGGACGGGCGCTACGCGACCTACCGGACCAGCGACCTGCGGCCCGAGCCGCTCCGCGCCTTCGTGCGCGACGCGGTCGCGATGACGCGGGCGCTCGAGCCGGATCCCTTCCGCGAGATCCCCGACCCCGCGCTCTACGAGGGCCGCAGCGACGTGGACCTCGAGCTGCACGATCCGGCGGTGCTCCAGCTGACGCCGGATCAGCGCCTCGGCTGGTGCATGGAGATGGCGGAGGAGTGCGCGCGGCACGACCGGGTGGTCAGCGCGACGGTCAGCGTCAGCGGCGGCCACTCGCTGGTGGCCTCGGCGAGCAGCAACGGCTTCTCCGGTCACCACGAGCGCACGAGCCACTGGCGCGGCGGCAGCGTGACGATGCGCGACGAGGGCGACGCGCGGCCGGCCGGCAGCTTCTACGCGGGCGCCCGCCACCTCGCCGACGTGCCGGACGCGAGGGAGATCGGGCGGCGCGCGCTGGCGGAGGCGGTGCGCAGGCTCGGCGCGACCCAGGGGCCGACGCGCCGCACGACGATGGTGGTCGATCCCCGGGTGGCCGGCCGGCTCATCGGGCTGCTGCTCGGCCCGGCGACCGCGCGCGCCTTCTCGCAGCGGCGCTCCTTCTGGCAGGGCCGGGTCGGCGAGCGGGTCCTGGCCGAGCGGCTGACGATCGTGGACGAGCCGCTCCGGGTCCGCGGGCTCGGCTCCCGCTACTACGACGGCGAGGGCATCGCCGCGCGCACGCTCCCCATCGTCGAGGCCGGCGCGCTCACCCACCTCTTCGTCGACACCTACTACGGCCGCAAGGCGGAGCTCGCGCCGACCACCGGGGGCGCGAGCAACCTGGTGGTGGCCCCCGGCGAGCGCGACCTGGAGGCGATCGTGCGGGACGTGCCCGAGGGTTGCCTGG
Source organism: Myxococcota bacterium (assembly GCA_036149055.1). Classification (GTDB taxonomy): domain Bacteria; phylum Myxococcota_A; class Polyangia; order Polyangiales; family Sandaracinaceae; genus JAVJQK01. The sequence goes on from JAYZQJ010000133.1 coordinate 104,525, forward strand.
TCACCGGGTGGCTCGGCGGCAACAGCGACGGGACGACCGGCGACTTCTCGCTCGGTCTGCGCGGGCACACCATCGAAGGCGGCCGGATCGGCGGCCCCGTCCAGGAGATGAACGTCACCGGCGATCTGATCTCGCTCTTCGCCGGGCTGGTCGAGGTCGGCAACGATCCCTGGCCCTGGTCGAGCCGCGAGGTGCCGACCCTCGTCTTCGAAGGCGCGCAGCTCAGCGGCGCGTGAGGCGGAGCCCGTCGTCGGTCGCGGCGCCGGGCGCGATCGCGGCGACCCGGGTGAGCAGCCCCTCGAGGCGCCCGTGGTGCAGCGCCTGCTGGGTGAAGGCGAAGCGCGGGTCCGCCTCCGCCCGCCCGGCGAGATCCGCGAGCGTCAGGCCCCGACGCGCGAGGGCGAGCTCCAGGTGGAGATCGAAGCGCACCGGGCCGACCGACGCGCGCAGCGCCTCGGCCTCGGCCTCGGAGCGGCAGACGACCGCCGCCGCCGCCTCGACCTCGGCCGCGTAGAGATGGAAGGCCTCCGCCAGCGCCGCCTCGAGCGCGGCCGGGCTCGCCTCGGCCTCCGCGCGCGGTGTGGGCGCGACGAGGGGCTGGGGCGCGACGCCCGCGCAGCCGGTCGAGAGCAGGAGAAGGAAGATCGTCGACGCCCGCATCGCCTCTGGGCAACGACGCACCGGCGCGAGACTTGAGGCCGCGCTAGCTTCGGCGCGTGACCGAGATGACGGCGAACCCCGAAGTGCAGCGACAGGCCGACGACGTGCGGAGGCGGCTGAAGGCCGCGATCCCCGAGCCGCAGGTCGAGCTGGATCACGAAGACGCGTGGCAGCTCGTGGTCGCGACCATCCTGAGCGCCCAGAGCACCGACAAGAAGATCAACGAGGTCACCCCCGTGCTCTTCGCGCGCTACCCGACGCCGAAGGATCTCGCCGAGGCGGACCGCGAGGAGCTCGAGACGATCCTCAAGCCCACCGGGTTCTACCGGAACAAGGCGAAGTCGGTGCAGGGCGCCGCGAAGAAGGTGGTCGAGGAGTTCGGCGGCGAGGTGCCGCGCACGATGAAGGAGATCACCAAGCTGCCGGGCGTGGCCCGCAAGACCGGCAACGTCGTGCTCGGCAGCGCGTACGGGATCGCCACCGGGATGGTGGTCGACACCCACGTGAAGCGGGTCTCGAAGCGGCTCGAGCTGACGGTGGAGACCGACCCCGAGAAGATCGAGGCGGAGCTGTGCGGGCTGTTCCCGAAGCGCAGCTGGGTGAAGCTCAGCCACCGCCTCGTGCTGCACGGCCGCTACGTCTGTCAGGCGAAGAAGCCGCGCTGCGGTCGCTGCCCCCTCAACGAGATCTGCAGCGCCCACGAGACGAAGCCCGAGACCCGCGGCTGGAAGCAGCGCGCGGAGTGGGAGACCCGGCTGGTCGCCAGCCGCGGCGCCGACGATCAGCTCTGACGGGGCGGGGGCGCGTGGCGGCGCACGGCGCCGAGGATCTCGGGCAAGCCGTCCTGCTTGCGCAGCACCCCGGTCACCCCCGCGCTGGCCGTCACCTCGCGCGAGCTGACGATGAAGAACGGCGGCGCCTCGTCCTGGAAGCGCGAGACGAGCAGCGCCGCGAGCTGGGAGCCGTCGAGCGTCGGCATGTCGTGGTCCGAGACGACCACGTCCGGCTGATGATCGATGCAGGCCTCGAGCGCGGTGAAGCCGTCCGGGCAGCTGACCACCTCGTAGCCCTCGTGCTCGAGCCGTCGGCGCAGGGTGGCGCGCCAGACCGGGTCGTCGTCGGCGAGGACGAGCACCGGCTTGCGGGTGGCCTCCACCTCGGGCGGCAGCTCCGCCTCCCCGCGGCAGAAGGCGGCGACCTCCGACGGAGTGCTCGCCGACGGAAGGTGCCGCGACCGCTCGAAGCCCCGTCCGGGCGGCGGGCCGCCCCAGAAGATCGCGTGGGCGGACTCCGGGAGCACGCGCGCCAGGGTCGCCAGCATCGGCCCCCGCAGCCCGGGGAAGCCTCCGTCGATCACCAGGTAGAGCTCCCGCTCGGCGTAGCGCTCGGCCATCTGGAGCAGCCCGAACACGTCGCGCGCGCGGTGCACCGCGGCGTAGCCGCGGAGGTGGGCGCCCACCCGCTCGGCCCGCTGCTCGTCCTGGAGCACGAGCAGCACGACGCGCTCGGCGCGCTCCCGGAGCTGCTCCGGGCGTCGACGCACCCCCGACTGCACGAGCTGGCGCACGACCCGGGTCAGCGCCTCGGACGTCGCCTTGGCGATCTCCGGATCGATGACCTCCTCCAGCGCCGATCGCAGCGGACCGCGCGCGAAGAGCCCGAAGCCCACCGGCTCCTCGGGGACGGCGGAGACCCCGGAGAGGTCGAGCGCCCGGCTCAGGACCGCGCTCGACTCGTCGGGCGTGCAGACCCGCCCCAGGTGCTCGAGGGCCAGCCGGGCGAACTCGTCGCCACGCCGCCTGGCGCTGCCGTTCGCGTTCTGCACGAGAGGAAAGATACGGCCGGACTGCCCACCGGACCAGTGGGCTGTACGTTTTTTTCACAACTGTCGCTGATCAGCGTTCGAAGCCGGTGAGCGTGGCCCCGACCCCGACGCAGGCGGCGACCTCGAACACCAGGTCGTCGACCGGGGCGTCCTGCGCCACCAGGGCCACCACCCCGGGGGGCGGCTCGGGGAGCTCGCCTTCGGCCACCAGGATCACCGGGGGCGCGTCGGCGCCGAAGCGGCTGCGGAGGAGCGCCACCAGCTGCGCGCCGTCGAGGGTCGGCATGTCCAGGGCGGCGATGACCGCGGCCGGCTCCTCGTCGATGCAGCGCTCGAGCGCCATGAAGCCGTCGGGGGCCGAGGACGGCGCGTACCCCGCCTCCTCGAGCGTGCGGCTCACCCGCGCGCGCCAGGTGGGGTCTCCGTGGGCGAGGACGAGCCTCGGCGCTCGCTCCGCGCGGGGGGCGGGCGCCGGCTCGTCGTCGGGCAGCGCGGCGACGCACATGTCCCCGACCGCGTCGATGTCGCGCACGTCGCCGAGGCGCAGCCACTCCACCCGGTAGGGATCTCCGCGGAGCTCGGGCTGGGTGTCGTTCGGCCCGAACAGGATCACCTTCGCCCCCTCGGGCAGCAGGCGGCCGAGGGTCGCGAGCGTCGAGGGCCGCACCGCCTCCATCGCGTCGTCGATGACGACCACGAGGTCGGCGGTCGGGTAGCTCTGCGCGGCCTGGAGCAGCGCGAAGATGTCGTAGGCGGCCACCACCTTGGCGCGATCGCGGAGCCGGGGGATGAGCGCGTCCACGTGCGCGGGGCGACCCGACGCGACCAGCACCACCGGGGCGTCGCGGACCGGGGCGGCGAGGGAGTGCCGCTTGCGTCGGCGCACCCCGCTGTCGGGCGGGTCGGAGAGGAAGGCGGGGGCGAGGTCGGCGAGGACCGCCTCCGCGGCCTCCTCGCCGAGCCGATCGGTGACGGCCTCCCGGAGCGCGCCGCACGCGAACGAGCCGAAGGACGCCGCGTCTTCCGGCACCGCCTCCACGCCGTGGCGCCGCAGCGCCTCGTCGAGGAGCGCGTCGAGCACCTCCGTGCTCGCGAGCCGACCGATGGCCTCACGAAGCAGCAGCGCGTGGTGCCCGCCGGGCACCGGAGTCGCACGCTGCCTCCGACCATCTGTCACGGCTGGAATCGTACGCCCACCGACCGAGCACAGCCAGCCCCGGCCGAGCGATTTCTCCTGTCGGATCGAGGCGTCACCAGTCGGTGATACCGCCCTTCACCGGCGACGGAAGAAGTCGATGAGCGGGGCCAGGCGCAGGGTCCGGGCGCGCCCGAGCCAGTGCCACCACCAGGTCACCGTCCAGCCGCCGATGGCGAGCGCGGTGAAGAGGAAGAAGAAGAAGATGCGCGCCCAGTCCATGTAGCTCTCGTAGCCGGCGGGCATGGAGACGGCGGCGGAGATGGTCATGGACGCGGCGAAGAGCGCCACCGCGACCCGGGTCGCGCTCTGGTAGACGGTGTCCGGGAGCTTGTCGAGCTTCGGGGTGACCGGCTTCACGTGCACGTTGCCGGTCTCGAAGTCGTGGAGGATCTGGTCGAGGTGGGTCGGCATCGTGCGCAGGAGCGAGGCGACCCCCACCCCGCCGCCGAGCGCCTGCTGCACCATCTGCTGGGGGCTCCAGCGCTCGCTGAAGATCCGCTCGACGTAGGGCTTGGTGATCTCGAGCGCGTCGACGTCCGGGTGCAGCGAGCGCACGAGCCCCTCGACCGTGCCCGCCGCCTTCACCAGCAGCGAGTACTCGATGGCGAGCTTGACCCGGTACTTGCGAACCGCGTTCGCGAACTCCTCGATGAAGCCCTCGGTGTCGATCTCGCCGACGCTCTGGACCATCACGTACTGGGCGCGGACGCGCACGATCTCGCGCTTGAGATCGCCGATGTCGACCCGCTGGGTGGGGGTGCCCATCTTCAGGAGCACCCGCGCCACCGTGCTGGCGTCGTCGAGGATGGTGCCGAGCACCAGGGTCACGAGGTCGTCGCGCTGCTCGGGCGAGAGCGTGCCGACCAGGCCCATGTCGAGGAAGCAGATCGTGCCCTCGTCGTCGACGAGGATGTTCCCGGCGTGCGGGTCGGCGTGGAAGAAGCCGTCGATGAAGACGCCCTTGCACATCGCGTGGAGGACCTCCTCCACCGCGTGGGCCGCCTCGTCGCTCCCCGGCTCGAGGTCCCGGATCGGCCGGCCCTCGAAGTGCGTCATCGTGAGCACGGTCCGGCAGCTGAGCTCGGGGATCGGCTCGGGCGCGGTGACCGGGCGCTCCGGATCGAGGAGCTGGCGCGCCCGCACCAGGTTGGCGAGCTCCGCGCTGAAGTTGAGCTCGCGCAGGAGGTTCTTCTCGAACTCGGCGACGACCTTGGCCGGCTGGATGAGCTTGAGCTCGTCGATGCTCGCCTCGAGGCCGCGGGCCGCGAGGTAGAGGAGATCGAGGTCGCCGCGCATCACGTCGCCGATCCCCGGGCGCTGCACCTTCACCACCACCGCGCGCCCGTCCTGGGTCCTGGCGCGGTGGATCTGGCCGATCGAGGCGGTCGCGAGCGGCGTCTCGTCCAGCTCGGTGAACAGCTCCGCGACCGGGCGGCCGAGCCCCTGCTCGATCACCTTCTCCACGTCGGCGTAGGGGATCACCGGCGCCTGGTCCTGGAGGGTGCTCAGGGCCTGGATGTAGTCGGCCGGCAGCAGGTCGGCGCGCATCGAGAGGACCTGGCCGAGCTTGATGTAGGTGGGCCCGAGCGCGCCGAGGAGCTTGGTGAAGCGCTCCGCCGGCGTGCCCTGCGCCTCCTTGCCCTCCCGGGCGACGTCGCGGCCGAGGACCTGCGCCGCGAAGGGCATGCGCAGGAGGATCTCGCCGAAGCCATGGCGCGCGACGACGACCGCCACCTTGCGCAGGCGGGTCACGTCGCGGACGGCGACGCCGAGGATGCTCTTGGTCTCCCCCTGGGTCACGGAGGCCCGCAGGTTATCCCGCGCGTTGCCGCGGGGCGAATCAAGTGTCGATCGTCTCCGGCACGGAGTCGGGCGAGACGGGCTCGGGAGACACGGGCTGCGGGTGCGCGGGCTGGCTCGGACGCTCCGGCGGCGGGCGCGGCGCCGACGGCTCGGTGATCGTGAGGATGACCCAGACGATCATGCCGCTCAGGATCGCCACGAACAGGCCGACCAGGAGCACGAGCAGCACCCAGACCACGCCCGGCATCGACGCCCCGCTCGCGGCGGGGGGCGGCGGATCGGTGGGCGGGATCTCGCCCGGATCGGAGCCGGTCTGCCAGGCCTCGGGCGGCGGCGCGTACGACGGAGGGGCGTACGACGGCGGGGCGGGCGACGGAGGCGGGGTGCGCTCGGGAATGGGCTGGGACGCGGGCGTCGCGCCGTCCTGCGAGCTCGACGAGATCGCCGCGCGGACCTCGGACCGATCCACCTCGACCGTCTCGGCGAAGGCGACCGCCGACCGATCTCCGGCCGGGCGCGCGCCGAGCACGGGCGCGAAGGCGTCCCACATCTCCTGCGCGTCGCGGAAACGGATCTGATGGTCCCGCTCGACCGCGCGGAGGAACCAGCGATCGTATTCGGCCGACAGCGGCGTCGAGAGGCCCATCGACGCGGCCCGGGTCGAGGGCGGCTCGACCGGGTCGACGTGCAGCTCGCGGAGCAGCCCCCCGATGCCGGACGAGTCGGCCGCCGCCTTCCAGTAGATGCGCCCGGTGAGCACGTAGAAGGTGAGCAGCCCGAACGCCCAGACGTCGGTGCAGGTCGCGATGCGGCCGCCGGCCGAGGTCTGCTCGGGCGCCATCCACATCGGCGAGCCGACCGCCCCGGTGCCGGTGCCCCAGGTGCGGTGCGCGTCGATCAGCTTGGCGACCCCGAAGTCGAGCAGCTTCACCCGCTCGTCGGGCCCGTGCAGGAAGACGTTCTCCGGCTTCACGTCCCGGTGCACCAGGCCCTCCCGGTGGGCCGCCGCGAGCACCCCGGCCAGGGCCTCGAAGAGGGGAGCCGCCTCCTCGAGCGTCATCGGCCCGCGGGCCTTGATTCGGGCGCGGAGGTCCTCGCCCCGCAGCAGCTCCATCACGATGAACGGGATGCCCGCCTCGTCGTCGATCCCCGTGTGGTAGACGCGCGGGATCCCGTCGTGGGCGAGCTGCATCGCGATCTGCGCCTCCTGCAGGAAGCGGCGCCGCGGTCGCTCCTCGGCCACGAGGTCGGGCAGGAGCACCTTCAGCGCCTGCTCCTCGCCGGTGCGCCGATCCCGGACCGCGTAGACGGCGCCCATGCCGCCGGAGGCGATCGGCCGCAGGACCTCGTAGTCGCGGGCGAAGACGGCGCCCGGCCGCAGCCGAAGGGACCCGAACATGGGTCGGTTCAACCTATCACGCGCCGCCTCCACCGCCTCGCAACGCGTCCGCCCGGCGGATGGATTCCGCCCGGGCTGCTATGCTCGCGGCCATGAGGCGCGCTCTCTGGTTCCTCCTCCTCGTCGTCGGGTGCGCGGAGCCCGGCGAAGCCGCCGACGAGGCCGCCCCGGTCGAGCGCCCCGCGCCCGAGGCGGTGGAGCGCTCTCCCGACGAGAACGAGCCGGTGGAGCCGCGCCCGTCGGTGGAGCTCACCGGCGCGGTGCTCGCCGCCCATCATCAGCGGGCGCTGCAGCTGCGAGAGGGACAGCCGGCCGAGGCGGTCCGCCTGCTCGAGGAGGCCTGCGACCGGTCCCACTCGCCGAGCTGCGTCGCGCTCGCCGACATGGTGGAGGCGGGCGAAGGCGCCCCGGCCGATCCGGATCGCGCCCGGGCGCTGCTCGAGCAGGCCTGCTTCGACGGAGCCCAGGCCGCCTGCGATCGCCTCGGGCATTGAACTTGCTGGGCAGGGGCGGGTCCGCCCCCGCCCCCCCGCTGCGCCGGCACAACGATGTTCGCTCCGGCTACGCCTCCGCAAACATCGCTGCACCCGCTCCGCGGGGCCCCCCCACCCACTCCGGGACCTCGCTCCGCTCGGCCCCGCCCCCCGCGCGGGGCGCGGGGGGGCCCGCGGCGCGCCCGCGCGCGGAGCATACCAGACGCCGAGCGCTCGAGAGGGGGCAACAATGGCGCCGGGGCAGTCCGCGCCCGCTGCCGCGACGACGGACCCGAGACGACAGCCGCGACGAGCGCAGCGAGGTCGCCGCACGCGCCATCCCCCCGGGTTCGATCCCGCGGCAGCGGGCGGCCAGCTCGCGCGCAGCGCGAGCGCGAGCCGCAGGGCCCCCCGCGCCCCGTCGCTGGGGTCGCGGGGGGGGGGGGGCGCCGGCCGCGGCCGGGGGGGGGGGGGGGGGGGCCCCCGGGGGGGGTGGGCCCCCGGGGGGGG